>CALSBJ010000034.1:0-62574 GCA_943373155.1 Akkermansia muciniphila
CCTCGCCGCCAGCGACCCCGCCAATGCCGCGTGGCAGCGCGACCTCTATGTCTCGCAGATCAATCTCGGCGACCTCGCGGTGGCGCAGGGCGATCTGGCCGGGGCCTTGCGCTCCTTCACCGAGAGCAAGACCATCGCCGAACGCCTCGCCGCCAGCGACCCCGCCCATGCCGGGTGGCAGCGCGACCTCTCCGTCTCGCTGGACAAACTCGGCGACCTCGGGGTGGCGCAGGGCGATCTTACCGGGGCCTTGCGCTCCTTCTCCGAGAGCAAGACCATCCGCGAACGCCTCGCCGGCAGCGACCCCGCCAATGCCGCGTGGCAGTTCGATCTCGGTATCTCGAATGAGCGACTTGGAGACCTAGCTGTGCAGCAGGGTAAGCTGGAGGAAGCCCTCATCTTCCACACCAAGCGCAAGGACCTCATCAGCGCCCTCGCCGCCAGCGACCCCGCCAATGCCGCGTGGCAGCGCGACCTCTACGTCTCGCAGATCAAACTCGGCGACCTCGCGGTAAAGCAGGGCGATCTGGCCGGGGCCTTGCGCTGCTTCACCGAGAGCAAAACCATCACCGAACGCCTCGCCGCCAGTGACCCCGCGAATGCCCAGTGGCAGTTCGATCTCGGTATCTCGAATGAGCGACTTGGAGACCTCGCTATGCAGCATGGCAAGCTGGATGAAGCCCTCGTCTTCCACACCAAGCGCAAGAACATCATCAGCGCCCTCACCTCCAGCGACCCCGCCAATGCCGAGTGGCAGCGCGACCTCTCCGTCTCACTCAACAAACTCGGCGGCCTCGCGGTAAAGCAGGGCGATCTGGCCGGGGCCTTGCGCAGCTTCACCGAAGCCAAGGCCATCGCCGAACGCCTCGTCCAGAGCGACCCCGCCAATGCCGAGTGGCAGCGCGACCTCTCCGTCTCACTCAACAAACTCGGCGACCTCGCGATGGCACAGGGCGATCTGGCCAGGGCCTTGCACAACTACATAGGGGCCAAGAACATCGCCGAACGCCTCGCCGCCAGCGACCCCGCCAACGCCGCGTGGCAGCGCGACCTCTTCTACAGTTGCTGGCTCATCGCCGCCAAGGTCTATCAGCCGCAGGAACGCTGGGCGGAGGCGCTGGAGTTGGCAGAGCAGAGCCTGCGCATCAGCGAACGCCTGGCCGCCACTGATCCGACGAATGTGATGTGGCAGAACGACGTGAAGTGGAGCCGGGCGCTGGTGGAGAAGCTGCGGGCGAAGGTGGCTGGGAAGTAGGAGGGAAGGCCGCGGAGTGCTTTGTCATCTTTTGGGCTGTGCGGAAGATTCCAGCGGGGCACTTGGCAAGTGCCTCTCCTTGGACCTTGCTGGGAACTGTCACTTCCCTCAAGAATCGCCAAAGGCTCACAACGCCGCCCGATACAGCTCCACAAAGTCCTCCACGCTCGGCAGGCGCGGATTGAACTGCGCAGTCCATTGCTTGGCGGCCATTTCGGCGAGGTCGCGGAGGTTTTCCTCTTTGACGCCGTGCTCGGTGATCGTGCGGGGCATTTGGGCTTCCCAGAGGAGCTCGCTCACGCGGTCGGCGAGGTCGCCATCGAAGTAGCTTTCGTAGATGGCGGCGATTTCGGGCTGCTGGGCGTTGAAACGGATGACGTGCGGCAGCATGACGCCCACGGCGTCGCCGTGGGTGACGTGGAAGAGGGCGGTGAGAGGGTTCGCGCAGGAGTGCGCGGCTCCAAGCATGCTGTTTTCGATGGCGATGCCCGCGTAGGCGGCGCCGAGGAGCATCATGCCGCGTGCCTCGATGTCTTTCGGATCACGCAGCACTCGCGAAAAGCCCGCATGGCAAAGGCGGAAGCCTTCGCGTGAGTAGAGCATGCTCAGCGCGTTGCGTTTCTTCGTGACGGCCGTTTCCAGCGCATGCGAGATCGCATCAATGCCCGTGCAAACGGTCACGCGGCGCGGTTGCGACACGGTGAGCTCAGGATCGAGGATGGCGGCCTTAGCAGCGGCCTTGGGATCGCCGCAGGCCATTTTGACATGCGTTTCGGCATCGGAGATGAGCGCGTAGCTCTGGCATTCGCTGCCGGTACCGGCGGTCGTCGGGATGGCGATGAGCGGCAGCATGGGCTTCGTGGCCTTGCCGGTGCCCCAGTAATCGTGCATGCGGCCGCCGTTGGTGAGGATGAAGTTGCAGCCCTTCGCCGTGTCCATGCTGCTGCCGCCGCCGAGGCCGATGATGAAGTCCGCGCCAAACTCCCGCGCCACCTTCACGCAAGCATCGACATCCTCGGTGCTCGGATTTTCCCGCACCTCGCCGAAAATCTCGGCCGCGATGCCTGACTCCGTCAAAAAGCCCGAAGCACGCTCCGTGTAGCCCGCCTTCACGATGCCCGGATCACTCACCACGAGCACCCGTGTGCCGCCATACTCACGCACAAGCTCGCCGACACGGGAAAGCGTGCCATTGCCATAAACAAGGCGCGTGCGCAGCTGATGATCGAAGGGGATGAGGGCAGACATCAGAGCTTGAGCGCCGCGAAGACATCCGCTGCCTTGATTTGGAATTCGGGGAATGCTGGTGAGGCGGTGCAGATGTCATCTCCGTGCATGATCTCGCCTTCGCCAAGTGCGGTGTAGATGACAACCATTTCCAAGCGTGGATTTACATGCCAGACGACCTCGACACCCGCCTTGAAGTAGTCAATGAGCTTCTGATCGTGGTATTGGCTGGTGTCATGGGCTGAGACCACCTCGATCATGAATTTGGGAATAGGAAAGCCTCCTTGATCTGCCTCGACCATCTGTTGCATCGTGAGCACGCAGAAGTCGGGTTTCCGCATCAGGTTCTCTTTCAGCCAGATTTCCAACTCGGGGAACATCTCGGCCCCACCCTGCTGACTGGAGGCAAACGCCTGGGGCAAATACTTCATGTATTTGATTTCATTCAGTCTCATACGTTCTTCGCCTGCCTCGGCGTAGCCATTGTTGAACTCGAACTTCCAGGTGCAGGCGAGTTCGCCTTCGTTCCAATCACGCGACTCAAAATCCTCTCTGGTCATGGCCTTCCTGAGAGCGCTCCAGGGAGCGGGTTCAGGCCAGCGAATGATTTTCACCTCATCGGCTGGGAACTCCAGGACGGGGCGTTCGGATTCGAGGGTGGCTGGTGGTGGCGGCATGGGTGGATGCTAGGCGATTTTAACTCACGCGCAATCAATCGAGCGGCGCTTGTAGAGGAACTCGAACATGTTCCCTTCGTGCGGCTGATCCCAGCTGATCTTCATGGTGCTGATCGGCCCGATGTTGAGGCGGTCGATGTCGCCGCATTCGAGCAGGTCGTTGATGAAGGCTTCGTCCTGCGTGATGGCGGTGACGATGAGGCTGTAGCCGATGCGGCTGAGCACTTCGCCCTGTGGGACTTCGAGCACGCTGGCGTAGGGGCAGAGGAATTCGCGGTTGGCGAGCGGGTGCTTGTTGTCGGAGCACCAGATGATCGTCGGGCGCAGGAAGGTGCCGCCTTGGAATTCGGTTTTACGCGGGCCGTTGCGGAACTGCGCGGTCACATCTTCAGCGCCGGGTGTTTTGAGGTCGTTATCGATGGCGCCGTCGATGTAGTCGGCCATTTTCACGTTCGCGAAGCCAGCGAGGCGGGCGTTTTCGTCGTCGGAGGTCGTCGGCATGACGGGACCGAGGCGTTCGGCGAGTGCGGTGGCGATTTCCTTGCCGTATTTCGGCACGATCACGGCGCTGGCATTGATGCAGGAACGACCGCCGTTGTCGCTGATGGAGGCGACCATGACATCGAGGTAGTCCTTCCAGTTTTCGATCTTGTCCTCGCCAATGATGATCTTGCTCCAGCCTGGGCCGTGGACCTGCACGCTCGGATTGCCCTCATACATCTTCGCCATGGCCACATCGCCGAAGACGAGGTTGCGTCCGCTGAGTTTGACGACTTCGCCACTGCCTTCGTGATCGGTCGGGTAGAAGCCAAAGGCCTCCGGCGGTGCGCCAGCGGCGATGAAGGCCTGAATGAGGCGATAAGGCGTCCAAGGCTCTTCACGACCCGGTTTGATGACCACGGGGATTTTCAAAGCGATGGCGGGGAGCCACAGCGAGTTCACCGCCGGTGAGTTCGACGGCATGACGAGGCCCAGGGACTTCGTGGTGGGGAAATACGACACAGGGCAGCCCGACTGCGTGCCAAAGCCGCGATCGATGACGCTCATGTCGAGCCCGCGAGTGAGGCCGTTGAGGATCATCTTCATGTTGGTCAGCGCAAAGTGCAGCTTGGCCATGTTTCGCTTCACCATCACATGCGGCAGTCCGCTGGTGCGGGAAAGCGTGGCGATGTACTCCTGCGGCGACTGCGTGTGGCCTTTGTCACCCAGTGGCAGCGTGCCGTTGAGGAACAGCTCGCCCGCCTTCGCGGTGATCTCGATGAGCTGCTCGACGGTGAACTTCTTCAACGCCGCCCGCGCCTCGCCAATCTTCGCGAGGTCCTTGCGCACGATGCCAGCATTCACCTGGCTGATTTCGGCGCACACTTCGCCGGATTTGTGATCTTTGACCTGAGCCTTATCGAGCGACTCATACGGACGACCTTTGCGGAGAGCGGGGAGATGGGGGATGGACATCTATTTATGATTTTTGATTTGAGACTGATGATTTGGAGCGGGCTAAACGTCGGCGCAATCAGGATTCATACGACATGGCGAGAACGGCGGTTTTTGCCTGTTGGAAGAGCTCCTGCCAGACCGGGTCGTCATCGGGTATCACAGCCGCGGCAAAGCATGCCGTCATGTCCTGTTTTGAGATATGGTCTTTGTGGATCATCCACTGAATCTCCTCCATGTGCTGCGGGTCATCCCCTCGCATCATTTTCGTCAAAATCAGGTCCAGCGTGGCCGGACGAAACAGCACCAGGTGATTCGTGTCAGGACGCGTCACCCGGACCCGATGCGCGGCCCAATCCGCACGCAGGAAAACCGAGTGCTGCTCAAAAATGTGCGATAGATAGAGGCCGAAGGGCTCCAGCGCTGCGTTCGCCTCCTTCAGCGACTGCCAGAAGGCCAGATCGTGATCCATGACTTCAGAATGCTCTGCTGGAACCACGGCATCCACATCTGCCGTCACGCCATAGCCCGTTGGCGGATCTGCATAGCCGAGCCAGATCGCCGATTTGCCAATCAGGGTCAGTTCGACGCTATGATCGAGCCGGGAATCCAACTCCAGCAGGATACGGGAGGGATTGTCGATCTCAGGCTGCATAACCGAGGCCTGCGGGTTTCTGCGGGCGCAGCCATTTCACCGCACCGTAGGTCTTTGGCCCGATGAGGCCCGGCATGGAGACAAAACGAGTGTGATGAGGCATCACGCCGCTTTTGAGCGGTTCTGTTTCGGGTAGCAGCGAAAGCAACTCACTCCAGAATCGCGTCTGCGGTTCATACCGAGCCCCCGCCAGAGCGATCTCGCGCACCACGGCCTCGCTTTGCTCAGAAACAGCGAGCTGGGCCAGCTTTTTCGCTTCATTGCCTGGATGCCCCAGCAGCATCGCACCAACGCGAATGAGCCAAGGCTCATAACGATTGGCGATGGAGAGCAAAGCAATGGACAACTCTTCATTCGAGAAATCGGACTCAGGAACCCGCTGGGCAGGTGGATGCCCGAGGCGCTGCATGAAATGAAAACAGCCGCGAGCAACCGCCTCCTCCACGAGATCATCCTCCGTCACCAGACCGAAACGCTTCGCTACATCCCTCAGACGCGACACCGGTGTCGTGAAGCCGAGTTTTTGCGCCAGCGTTTCAGTCTGCATGGCCGGAGATTAGCGTTAATACACGCCCTCAACAATCGTCTTCTCCATCGCGCCAAAGGGGCGGACGTCGGCGACGCCGTCCCAAGCGTAGGGGGCGCGGGGTTTGCGGCGCATGGCTTCATCGCGCTCAAGGAAGCGCGGCATGAAGAACTCCTTCGTCAGCGTGGTGAGCTCCACACGGCCCCAGGCGTCGTAATCGACGGTTTCGTTGGTGGCGTTCGGGTTCACGATGCGCAGCACGGCACGCGGCTGCGGGGCATAGTAGGTGATGGAGAAATTGTCCTCCGGCGTCAGCGGCACGCTGGCGGCGAGACCCATCAAGGTGTTGCCATAGGTCGGGTAGAAGCCGATTTTGCCTTCGAGGACTTCTTCCACGATGAAGCGCACATACTGAGGCGTCATGGTGGTGCCGCCGACGAAGCAGCCGCGAATGCCGACGCCATAGAGATCGACTTTTTCAGCGAGGGCTTCGAGCAGCTTCGGAGTCGTGAAGATGGCGCTGATGCGGCGATTCTTCAGCAGCAGCACGGCCTGATCGACCGCGTGGTCCATGTATTGGCGAGCCACGTCGAACTGCTTGTTCGAAATGACCTTCTTCACGAAGCGGGGATCGAGATCGACGAAGTAGCAGGAGCTGCCGCGATAGTTTGCCAGATGCTCCACCGCGAGGCGCAGGCGACGTGGGCCGGTGGGGCCGACCATGATCCAGCTTTTGCCCTTCGGGAAATGCTCGTCGGCCAGTTTGTGGCTGAATTCTTCATAATCGACGCGGAAGTCATTCCAGCCGATGCGCTGCTTCGGCATGCCGGTCGTGCCGCCGGTCTCGAAAATGTTGAAGGGCTTGCCTTCGAAGGCTTTTGGCACCCAAACCTCGGGCTGGAGGTCGCGGAGATACTCGTCCTGGAAGTGGTCAAACTTCGCGATGATGTCCTCGTAGCTGTTCACCACGCCGCGTGGGTCGAAATTCTTCTTTGCCCAATCGAGCCAGAAAGGGCAGCCGGTTTCTGGCGAGAAGTGCCAGTTGATGATTTCGCGGACCTGGTTGTCGAGCTGGGCTTTGGCTTCTTCGGGCGTCATGGTGGTGGTTTTTGAGTGGGAGCGGAGTTTAGAGGGGGCGGACAAAACGAAAGCGGAAATCCGGGCCTTTCCTTGTGACGGGATAAAGTCCGCCGGGAAGGGCTGTTTGGATGCTTGTCAGCTTCGAATCGCCTGCCTAAGCTCGCCGTCGGATGAAACCACGCGCCTTCCTCTCCCTACTCCTCTTCGTTGCCACCGCCTTGCGGGCTGAGATCACCACGACCGCTGTCGAATACACCACCGGCGGCGTCACCTGTGAAGGTCTGCACGTCGTGGAAAGCACCAAAACCGGCAAACTGCCCTCCGTACTCATCATTCACCAGTGGACCGGCGTGAGCGAAAACGAGAAAATGCGGGCCAACATGCTCGCGGAGCTTGGTTACAATGTCTTCGTGGCGGACATCTACGGCAAAGGCATCCGCCCGCAGCCGCCGGAGTCCGGCAAAGAGGCCGGGAAATACAAAACCGACCGCAAACTCTACCGCGAGCGCCTTCTCGCCGGCCTGGAGCAGCTCCGCAAAACCCCGCAGGCTGATCCCACCCAGATCGCCGCCATCGGTTATTGCTTCGGCGGCACCGGCGTCATCGAACTGGCCCGCAGCGGCGCCATGGTGAGGGGCATCGTCAGCTTTCACGGCGGCCTCGACTCCCCCTCCCCGGCGGATGGCAAGAACATCAAAGGCAAGGTCCTCGCCCTCCACGGGGCGGATGACCCCTTTGTGCCCGCCAAAGACCTCGCCGCCTTTGAGCAGGAGATGAAGGACGCCGGCGTCGATTTCAAACTTGTCCAGTATCCCGGTGCTGTACATGCCTTCACCCAAAAAGCCGCAGGCAATGACAACAGCAAAGGGGCTGCCTACAACGAATCCGCCGACAAAGCCTCGTGGGAGGAGATGAAGCAGTTTTTCGAGCGGCTCTTTAAATAAACCTCATGAAGCTCACCGCCCTCCTTTGCTGCTGCCTGCTTCTCTCGGGCCTGGTTTGGGCTGCCGAGCCATCGAAGCCAGCCACCGATTATGTGCGCTTCGTCGAGGGTGATGAAGGTGACAGCCTGGAAACGGCTGTCGTGCGCTTTGAATCGCCGCAAAAGGTCGTCGTCGATCTCGTGGGAGCCGTTCACATCGCCGATAAAAGCTACTACGATGACCTCAATGCCCGCTTCCGCGACTACGACGCCGTCCTTTATGAACTCGTCGGCCCACCGATGAGCGAACGCAAAAAGGAGCAGATGAAGCCCGGCGGCGGCAGCGGCAGCCTGCAATGGGTGGGCACGATGCAGACCTTCATGCGGGACACGTTGAAGCTCCACGGCCAGCTCGAAGGCATCGACTACGCGGCGAAGAACTTTGTGCATGCCGATATGACCTCCTCGCAGTTTCACGACACCCGCGAAAAGAAGCAGGAGAGCTTCCTCAAGCTCTACCTGAAGCTCTGGCAAGCCCAGCAGGCAGCCGGTGGTGACGATGCGGAGGCAGATTCCGAGGCGGCGGCGCTCGCCACCTTGTTTCGCATCCTGATGAGCAAGGACGGCTCGCTCGAACTGAAACGCGGCATGGCATCCCAATTCGATGAAGTGGAGAAGCTCATGAGCGGCGTGGAAGAAGGCGAAGGCACCGTCATCGTCGGCGAGCGCAACCGCGTGGCCTTTGAAGTCCTTGATAAACAGCTCGCCGCCGGCAAAAAACGCCTCGCCATCTTCTACGGAGCCGCCCACCTCACCGATATGGAGGAGCGCCTCCTCAAACGCGGCTTCAAACGCACCTCCACCGAATGGCTGAAAGCCTGGTGGATGCCGTATGAGGGATGAGAGATCAGGGATGCTCGTGCATTCGCCAGCGCAAAAGAAGCCGCAGGCCACCCCTCACCTAACCTCTCCCCGCCATCGTGCTCTAGACCTATTGATCTCCCTCAGCGGGGAGAGGGACCGCCAAGCATGCTGAAGAGCGAAAAGAGCACGGCGAATACGAATTTTGCCTCTGGTCTAAAGTTGCGCGATGCAGTCCCTCTCCCCGCTTATGGTGGACATCATCTGCTCGGCATTCATGCGGGGAGAGGTTAGGTGAGGGGCACAGACCATGCCTTGTCCGCACTCACTTGCCATGACGGGAGCTGCCTTCTCACCTCGGATCGCTGATCCCCCGAAACTCCAGCTTGCACCTCCTCCATGCTCGCTAGCCTCCGCGCCCCGCATGTCTATCAAGCTCCGTCTCAACACCGCCACCGCCACCCAAGCCGTCCTCGCCAAAATCGGCAATCCTCTGCGTGAGGAGCCGCTGCAAACCTCCAAGGAGGTCTTTGAGATCGCGGAGAAGGATCAGGAGGCGCTGACGGCCTTGTTTGTGAAGCCGTTCAAGAACCTCATCGGGCATCGCTTCACCCATCATGCCTCCCTGGAGCAGCATGAGGTGAACACTTGCGTCAAAGCCATCTTCGCGGGCGAGGCGAATCTGCTCGAACGCGGCATCGAGATCGCCAAACGGCTCTACGCGAAGTCGAACCATCCGAACATCAAGGCGGGCGATCTCTGCATCGCGCTTTTGAAGGAAATCCACATCGAGGGCGAGCTGGTGAACGGTCTCTGCATTCTGAAATCGGACAGCGTTACGCCCTTCCTCACCATCACCGCTCGCAATGGGGACCTGCGCCTTTCCACCGAGCAGGGCATCAATCCCGATAAGATCGACAAAGGCTGCCTCATCCTCGATTACTGGTCGGAAAAAGGTTATTATATCCTCACTTTTGATCGCGGCGGCGCGGACACACGCTTCTGGGTGCGTGAATTCCTCGGTGTCGAGGCCGTGCCGGATGCCGCCTTCCTCACGAATGCCTATGCGAAGATGGCCGTGTCCTTCCTGGAGGAGAAAAAGCCCACCGAAAGCGAGGAGGACGACACGCCGCCCTGGGAAGCGGCCACCGCAGCGAAGGACGCGCTCGATTACTTCGAGCAGCGCGAGACTTTTCAGCTCGATGAATTCGAGCGTGAGGTGCTGAAAGACCCGGAAACCATTAGCCGCTTCGGCGAACACAAAGCCCGCATCGAAGAGGAGCAAGGCCAAGCACTGGAGACGAGCTTTGAGATTTCCAAGAAGGATGTGACCAAGGCCAAGAAGCGCATCGCTGCCGTGCTGAAGCTCGACACGGGCGTCGAAATCCACGTCAAACCCGCTGCCACGGATGACCAGCCTGTGATCGAACGCGGTTACGACGAGAAGAAGGGCATGAAGTTCGTGAAGGTCTTTTATAACAAAGACCTCAGCGCTTCTTGAGGCACTTACTTGGCCGATGGCTGCGTGCTGAGCACCATCGGCTCAGCTTGGGCAGGCTTTTTCTCGAGCATTTCCAGGATCGACGGAATCACGAAAGGGGTTGTTTCACCGCCGATCTTGCCGCCTTGGGCGATGAAGCGATTGAGATCGGCCATGGCTTCATCGGCCTGAGGGTCGTTGGTTTGAAGGAACGCATTCGCCCGAAGAACGAGGGCACGTGGATGCCAGGGGTAGGGCAAGCCAAGGCTCTTCACGGCGGAAAGCCGGGCCTCGATGGGCAGATGCATCGCCATTTCGATGCGGGCTGCGTGGCGTACACCGAGAGCTATATCGACCGGATACTTTTCCCCAAGAGTGACAAAGAGTTTTGCCAAGGCCTGCTCGGTGACGCCATAGCGTGCCTTGGTGACGATGGGCAGCGATTTGAGTGATCTGGCGACGAGATCGATTTGGCACCAAGGTGACTTTTGCAGCATTTCGAATCCCTTTTGGAGTTGCTTCACATATTCGACGGACTGGCGTCGTTCGTCTGCGGTGATGGCGCGAAGGAATTGGGCTTCGAGCGGCATGACCGACTCGATTTGAGCGATGGCGGTCTCCGCGTCGGCAGCGCCGGTTTGAGATTTGGCGAGTGCAGTGCGCCAGTGATCAGCCCAAACGGAGACGGCGGGTGGTGGAGCCTTCAAATAGGTGGCGAAATCGTTCTTTTGGTAGGCTTTGAGCACGTCGAGGCGGTCCGTGATCTGGGCGGGCGTATTTCCAGGCAAAACGCTGCTGGTGGCTGATTTCCAGAGACGCAAGGGCAGGTGCAGGCGCTCGGCGTCGTAGCGCAACGAATCGATTTGCCCATCGACTTTGGGCATCTGGCAGGCGACGGCGGTGGCGGCCTTGGTGAGGTCGTAGGGGCAGTTGGTGGCCTTTGCCACACTGAGGGCAAAGCTGAACTCAAGACGATTCATGTCATCGGAATTCACCGGCAGCTCTGAGTTTAAGGCCAGAGCGGCGCAGTAATCGGAATTGGCGAGGCAACTGGCGAGGAAGCCCTCGGCGCTATCCGTTTCCCAGAACCGGTTGAGCGCTTCTTTCATGGGGTTCATCTGGATGCGCTGGCGGATGGAGGCGAGCGGCCAGGGCTTGTCTTCCTTGGAGCAGACCAGCAGCATATCGGTGGACTGAGTGGACCACACTTCGACCTTGGGGAAAACGGAGTGCAGCGTGGCGATGACGGTGTTGATCGTATCTGGATCGACCTCGTAACCTTGCAGCCACTGGCAGAAGATACCGTCATGAGTGAGGCGCTGGCTGGCGTTTTCGTAGAACTCACGGGTGTAGAGGTTTGCTACGCCAGCACGGCATGGATTGGAGGGTTCGGAGACGATGAGATCGTAGTTTTCACCTTTGGTAAGGAGGAACTCGCGAGCATCGCCGGTGATGTTGTTCACACGAGGATGCTTCATGGCATTCCGCGTCACGGGTTCGAAGTATTGAGCCACTTTGCGGATCTCTTCTTCGAGTTCCAGGGTATCTACCCTCTGCATGCCGGGCACATCCGCCAGCCAGCCCGAGGTCGTTCCCGTGCCGAGGCCGACGACGCAGGCGTTGCGTGGGTTTGGATGCAAAATGGCACCGACGATACCGAGCATGACCTGAGTGCCTGCATCAGTCACGGCGGAGCCATCGCTTTTGCCATTGGTCAAAAAGGAATACTGCGTGCCGCCAACCACGGCGACCGTCGTTTCACGGCCATCATAGGCGGCGACGATGCTGCGGCGTGTCTCACGCTGCCACGTTTCGAGGCCGAGGGCCGTGGTGACATCATCCTTCACGCGCCCGTAGCCGATGGGTGAGTGCTGCCAGACGGCAGTGGGGCCTTGGGCGAGCAGGGCAAAGGCTAGGCAAGCGGCGAGCCCGGCGGTGGCGAGCTTGCTCTGGCCAAGCAGAGTCAAAACGGACTGCGGCGAGACTTTGACGCCGCCGCTCTGAATCCACAACGATGCAGCCGACATCATGGCGATGAGCAGACCGATCACGAGCCAGCAATTGACCAGCCCCATGAGCGGCACGAGCACGAAACCACCGAGCAGCGAGCCAGAGATGGAGCCAAACGTATTCCAAAGATAGGCCCGCCCGAGTTGGCGGCCGACGCCGACATTGCCGCGACCGAGCAAGGACACGAGCAGCGGAAAATGAATGCCACTGAGCAGCGACGGCAGGAAGGCCAGCAATCCCATCACCACCGCCCATCCAGCGGCCATTTCGACGAGGCCAAGAGAGCGGAGGCTGTTGTTCA
Source organism: Akkermansia muciniphila (assembly GCA_943373155.1). Lineage (GTDB taxonomy): Bacteria > Verrucomicrobiota > Verrucomicrobiia > Verrucomicrobiales > Verrucomicrobiaceae > Prosthecobacter. The sequence goes on from CALSBJ010000034.1 coordinate 12,429, forward strand.
TCACCAAAGCCAAATGGGCGATGCGATCACCCAGCGCCCACGGCAGCAGCACCGCGAAGGCTTGCAGGGCCGAAATCAAGGTGAATCCCGCGATGCTCGGCTCGGCCTTTTTCAAGATCATCGAGTAGAAAAGACCCCCGAGGCCCATGCCGGCGAGCACGACGCATAACACGAGGCCAAAGCCATACACCGAACCACCGAGCAGTGGCGTGGACATGCGATACCACACCAGTTCGACGACGAAGAACGTGAAGCCACTCATGAAGGCCGCCGCGAGCACAAAGGGCGTGGGAGCCTTCGCGCTGACGATTTCTTCCTCGATTTCGACCACAGGTGCGGTCTCACGCGGCTCTTTTTCCTCCCGCATCGAGATCAAGCCCGCCACGAGGGCGATGACGAGATTTACCAGCACGGCGATGAGGAGCGTGCTGCGATTTCCCAAGCTCGGCAGCAGCCAAAAAGTGCTCAGCAGTGCCCCGCTGACGGCTCCGGCGATGTTGATGCCATAAAAGAAGGCGGTGATCGAGCGGCGTGGATCGTCGTCACGCTGGGCGAATTTCATCGCGGCAGGCAAGGTGCCGCCCATGAGGAAGCACGGAAGGCCGAGCACGAGGGCGGTCATGAGCAGTTGCAGGCAGGTGGCGGCTCCGAGGCCCATGCCCGCCGTGCCGCCGGTCTTCAAATAGAGCGTCCGGGCCAGCCCCAGCATCGCTGGCGAGGCCACCGCGGTCAGGGCGATGCCGATTTCGAGGCGTGCGTAGAAGCGAAACGGCCTGCCGACCTTCTCCACCCAACCGCCAAAGAATTTTCCGCCGAAGCCCAGCCCCGCCATGAACACCGCCACGACTGCCGCTGCCGCCGGCGCCGCTCCGCCAAAAACGAGGCGGAATTCCCGCAGCCAGACGGTCTGGTAAACAAGGGAGCAGAAGCCTGAGAGCAGCAAAATGGCGGCAAGAGCTGCAGGGGTGGCATTGGGAGAGGAGCGAAAGGATGACTTGGAGTTCATCAGAATCTGAAATTTAACTTATTTTTATAAATTCCCTATTTTACACACTGAGTGCAAGCAAATTTTGGCACGCCTCGCCCTTCGTCGAACCTGATTTCCCCTTCATAGCCACCTCAGCGGGTGACCCGAACCAGCGGCGTGGGAAGGTGCTCACTGGTGAGCCATAGAGTGCGGTTGTCCGCATCATAGGTAATGGCTTCGAGCTGCCGGAGGAGATCTGGGACAAGTCGCTGTGGCTTGGCCGCGAGGGCTTCCGCGGTGGGTTTGCCAGATGGGAACTGCCATTCATAGAGGCTGCTGTAGGTGCTGGCGGCCAGACGTGTACCGTCAGGCGAAAAGGCCGCGCCGGTGCAGAGACGATCATCTGTGGGCCGCTTCCCCACCCGCTCGTGGCCAGGAAAGCTCACCTCTCCCACTTTTTCGAGGAGGACGGGCTTGTGCTTGTTTTCAGCGCCTTGATCCGCCTCAGCGAGGGGTTCCACACCAGCGGGAAAGGCGTAGAGCACGGAGCGGCCATCCTCCGCCTTGCTCATCACATGGAGGCGGCGTGACTTGGGATGCACGAGGAGGCTCTCGGCATTTCGCGGGCCGCCGGGATAGGTCAGATGCCAGTGCATGGAGGGGCCGCTGATGGTCTCCGGGACGATTTCTCCGGCAGCGGCGATGGCTGGCTCGGGGATGCGGTAAACCTGCACGGTGGGACGGATATGAAGGTTGTCGCCGATGTCGCCGATATAGAGGACGGGCTGGTTTTGCTCGTCGAGACCGCTGGCGAGGTCTTCCCAATCGAAATTCGCCGCGTCCTGAATGCGCACCTTGGCTCGCGTGCGGCCCTGGAGGTCGATGGCGAAGACGCATGGCTCGCCGCCGGAATCGTTCATCGTCCAAAAAATGCCTTCATGACGCTGGCTACGAGCGAGGCCGGAGCTTTCTTTGATCCGGGTATCCGCCAGGGTGGCAATGCGTTCACTTTTGGAAGGCGTGATGCCGTCCTGCGCCGGGAGGAGAAGGGAAAAGATCAAAGATGAAAGATGAAAGATCAAAAAGGGAGAGAAGGTGGGGCGAGGCTTCATCTTTGAACTTTGATCTTTGATCTTTGAGCTTTCAGATTTTCTTCCTCAGCCAAGAGGTGTCGCAGGCCCTGGAAGCATGCGGTTGTAGTGCATCTGCACGCGGCCGAGGAACCACTGCCAGGTAGGCCCCGGACGACCGCGATCCATGAGGAAGTGCGGGCAGTCCTTGTTGGGGACGCTGAGACCTTTGCGCGGCCAGTGGTAATGGCCCTTCACATGGCTCAGCGGGATATTGTAGGCCCGCATCAGATAAGCGGCGAGTCGGGCCGTGCGATCAATGGTGAGGCCGATGTCATTGCCGTGATGCTCACACATCTCAATGCCGATACTGTAGTTGTTTCCAGGGCCGTCGAAGTCCGCGTGCTCGCCCTGCTCACGACAAGGGAGGTGCTGCACGGCCACATCCTGCTGCACGGTGAAATGCCAGGTGAGGAAACCGATGCGATTGCCACCGGGACGCTTCGTGGCCCGCAGCGCCCCGCGTTTCAGGGCCAGGGCGTGGTTGTAAGCATTGCCGGTGTAGTTCTGCGTGCTGTGGATGGTGATGTAACGCACATCCATGGGCCGGTAGTAACGCCGCCCCACCGTGCCCGCCGGAATGAGATCCAGCTTCACACGAGCTTCAGCCAGCAATTGATCCGGCGTCACCGGCCCGAGGGCGCTGTCATTGTAACGTGACTCCCACCGGCGGATGCGACTGGTGTCATGAGGCGTGGTGCAGGCGACCACGACAAGACCGATCGCAAGCAAGGCAGGCAGCAAGAGAGTGACGTGACGACGCATGACGTGTGTATTACGATTCCCCCGACAAGGGTCAAGGCTCAAGACGTGCGGCGAGAGAGGTTATTCGTGAGAAGCGGGGTTGTTTTTGACAGGCCGCCTGTTTTTGGAAAAGATGCCGATCATGGCTCGCAAGACCCTGCCCAACCTCCTTCTTCCCTTCGTCTTTCTTTTCGCAAGCGCACTCACCGCTGCGGAGCCTCCAACCAAAAGGCTAAGACTGGACGAATGCTACCATGTATGGACGGCAAGTAACAGTGATCCCTTCGATGAAGCCCATTGGTTGATCTTTAACCGGCAGGGCAAGTATGATGCCAGTCCGGATACCCCAGCCCAAGTCGTGGATCACTATCGGAAGCAGGATCCCAAATTCAGCAAAAACGGCATCATTGTATTCAGTAATACCCACTCGATACCAGACACCAAGGACGAGACGAAGACGATGAACCCACATATGGCCAAGCTTTACCGCCTTAAAGTGTGGCGTGACGCGGAAAACAAGCTGGTAGAAGAACTCGTGTTGGAGGCTAACAAGCAGGGTGTGCCGGTTTGGATCAACCTCACACGACGCGTCGGAGACCGGCTGGCAACCTTTCAGTTACTCACCGATCCGAAGCTCACGTTGAAGAAGTGACCTCGACTCACTTCTTCTCGATCTTATACAGTGCCCCAATGGTGCGGATGAACAAAGCCCCCTCCGCCACGACCGGCGAGGAGGTGATCATCTCGGGCATCACGTTGGTGCCCAGCACTTCAAACTTCTCCGGGCTGGCTTTCACGAGGTAGCACTGGCCGGGATCGTTGCAGATGAGCAGCTTGTCACCGAGGACGATGGGGCTGGGGAGGAAGCGACCCTGGAGGCGGTCGTCCCAGAGGTCCTTGCCGGTTTTCGCATCGGTGGCGGAAAGAATGCCGCCGCGGGTGATCTGGTAGTAAGTGCCATCGAGCAGCACGGGGCAGGCTTCACTGGCGTTGCGCTTGTCTTTATCCCAGACGGTATGGCTCTCGGTGATGTCGCCGGACATTTTGGCGTCGATGCGGAGGCCGACGGTGTGAGCACGCTCGGAGCCGGTGTTGAGGATGAGCAGATCGCCGAGGCGCACGGGCGGAATGGCCGCATTGAAGCCACCGTGACGCACCGTCCAGAGTTCCTTGCCGGTTTTGACTTCGTAACCAAAAGCAGCTCGGGAGCCGACGGAGACGAGGACCTCCGTGCCGTTCAAATCGAAGACAGCAGGCGTGTGGTAGGCCTTGCGCATGTCGCCATCGCGGGTGGGTTTGCCTTCCTTGTCGAGGTCGCCGTAGTCGGTGGTGCGAGGCGTGGTCCAGAGGGTCTCGCCAGTCTTTTTGTTGAGGGCGGTCACGAATTGCTTGTCGATGCCGTCGAAGGTCAAAACCAGCAGGTCACCATGCACGAGGGGCGAGGAGCCGGGACCGCGAAAGTGGCGGGCATTGATGTCGCGACGCTGCCACACGGTCTTGCCCGTGGCGGGATCGAGGCGGGCGGTGCCGTAGGTGCCGAAGTGGACATACAACGCGTCCTCTTCGAGCACGGGCGAAGGCGCGGCGTAGTTGTTGAGCGGGTTGCCGAGCTCCTCGGGAGCCTCGTTTTCAAACTGGAGGATGTGATGCAAGATCTTCCCGCTCTGGCGGTCGATGCCATACACGAACATCTTCTTTCCATCCGCCGTGGCCGCGGTGAACCAGATCACCTCCCCACCGATCACCGGCGTGCTGTGACCGCTGCCTTCCAGCGGCGTGCGCCAGGCGATGTTCTTATTCGTCGCCCCATCCCATTCGAGCGGCAACTTCGCCACGTCCGCCGCAGGCACGATGCCATCGCGGGTGGGGCCAGCCTTCACCGGCCAAAAAACAGGCGTGGTAGCTGGCTGGGCAGCGGCAGGCAAAGCGAGGGCAAAAAGAGCGGCGAGGGTGGGGCGGAGAGACATGCGGGCGAAAGGGACGAAGACGCAACGAACATTCTTTCCATGGGCCAAGCGACCGCAAGGCATGAAACGGAAGTTTCTGGATAAAAGGCTGGTTTTTCCGCCCGAACTGTCCCAGCATCGCCGCCCCTGCCCGGTGCCCAACCAGCCCGCGGTAACTGCCTCGAACCCCACCCCATGAACGAACTCCTGCTTTGGTGCGCCGCCGGAATCGGCGCGAATGTGATTTTTGCCTCCTTCTTTGAATGGTCGATCCACAAGTTTGTGATGCATCGCCCCGTCGGCAGCTTCCGCTATGCCTTCCAAGCCCACGCTGTGGTGCATCATCAGGTCTTCAAGGCCGATCACACCTACCATCTCATCCAAGAAAAGGACAAAGAAACCATCCCCATGGCCTGGTGGAACGGCCCCGTGATCATTCTCATCGGCCTGCTGCCTTCCCTTGCCATCGCGTGGCTCACCGGGCATTTCTCCTTCCTCCTCGGTGCCTTCATCGCCATTGCCGGCTACTACGGCACCTATGAGTACATCCATTGGTGCATGCACCTGCCCAAGCAGCGCCGCGTGGAAAAGCCCTGGGTTTTTCGCCGGCTCAACGGCCACCACCTCCTGCATCACCGGTACATGCACAAAAACTTCAACGTGGTCTTTCCTCTCGCGGACTTCTGCCTCGGCACTCTCATGATCCGCTCCAAGACCCGCTTTGCCCAGGCCACCGGACCTTCCGTGCCCTGCGTGCAGCCGATTGAGGCCTGATCGGCTTCTCCCTACTTCTTCTTCGGCGGATTCAGATCGACGACGGGCAGCTCGGCGAAGGTTTTCCAGTGCGCCTCGCTTTGTTCCTTCGTCGGAACGCCATCATGAACCCAAAGACCGTAGCGAAGGCGGAGTTTCTGCCCCTCGGCGATCGCCACTGGCGCATCAAGGCTGAGGCAGCAACCCATCCAGCCATCATCGCGGACGTGAAAGGCCGTCGGGTTATGTGGGTTCATCGGGTGATTCATCAAGGTGATGCCGCCGAAGCCATCGGCGTCGTTGGTGATACGGCCGCTGTAGTCACACCAGCGGGCAGGCTTGCGAAAGACCTCCGCTTCGTTGAGCTGGCCTTCCGAGTTGAGGATGCGGCCACCGCCATCATGCACGCCGATGCTTTTGGCCACTCGCACTGCCACAAGACCGAAGCCGGAGGCGCCAAACGTGGCCGTTTTGCCCTTCGGCGGACTCATTTCGAGGTCGATGAGCATGAACCAGCTCTTCGCGCCATCGAGCGGGCGGATCTCCGTGCGGCGCACCTCGATAAGCTGCACACTTTCGTCCGCCTCGCTGAGCCAGTGGTTGACCATGCGCATGCTGGCAAACTCGTCCGTGTCCTCGTAACCTTCACGCGAGACTTCCACATTCACGATGCGGCCCTGCTTCTTCGCGTAGTCGCCCCAGAAGTCGATTTCGTTCAGCAGGTTGTGCGTCACCCAGACGCTGTTGTGATGGGAATGCGTGAGCGGATCATGCGGATGCCCCATGCGGGTGAGGCTCACCTCCCGCGAAGCACGGATGGGATGCCAAAAGGGGCGCATGTCCTGCGGATCAAAGTGCATCGCGGTGAGCTCCCGGCCATTGAGCTGGAAGGAGGTGACGTGATGCGGCATCGGCACGGCCTGCACGCGTGGCACCGGCTTGGCCGAGGGGATCTGGGCGGCGGTTGTGGCAGCGAAAAGGCCGAAAACGATCAAGAATCTCATGGTGGCGGCATCATACGTCGCCCCGGCCAGCTTTTCCCATTTCCTATTTCCCATTTTTCCTCTTCAATCCGCCTTCCCATGCGCTACCAGCCCCTCCCTGCCGATCTCTACATCGCCAACCGCCAGCGACTCTACGCGAAGCTGCCGCCAAACACCGTCGTGATCGTCCACGCCAATGACGTGCTCCCCACGAATGCGGACGGTTCCCTGCCCTTCATCCAGAACAGCGATCAATTTTACCTCAGTGGCATCGACCAGGAGGAGACCATCCTCGTGCTCTTTCCCAATGCCGCCGATCCGAAGCAGCGCGAGATGCTTTTCGTGCGTGAGACGAATGAAACCATCGCCGTGTGGGAAGGTGAAAAGCTCACCAAAGAACAAGCGACAGGCCGCAGTGGCATCCAGCGCGTGCATTGGCTGACGGACTTCGAGACGCAATTCCGCTCCGTCATGTGCCAGGCGGATCATGTGTATCTCAATTCCAACGAGCATCCCCGCGCCACCATCCCCACCGAGACCCGCGAGACGCGCTTCACCCACCGCTGCAAACAAGAGTATCCCCTGCACGACTATCGCCGCCTGGCCCAGCTCATGCACGAGCTGCGTGTCATCAAGAGCGAGCCTGAAATCACCGCCCTCAAGGAAGCCATTCGCATCACCCGCGACGGCTTTGACCGCGTGCTGAAGTTCGTGAAGCCAGGTGTGCACGAGTTTGAGATCGAGGCAGAGCTTTCGCATGAGTTCATCCGCCAGCGCGGACGCGGCTTTGCCTACACGCCCATCATCGCCACCGGTGGCAATGCCTGCGTGCTGCACTACATCACGAACCACTGCCAGTGCCAGGATGGTGAGATGCTGCTCCTCGATGTCGCCGCGAACTACGGCAACTACAACGCCGACCTCACCCGCACGATCCCGGTGAATGGCAAATTCACCCCACGGCAGCGCCAGGTCTATGACGCCGTGCTTCGCGTTTTCAAATCGTGCTGCCAGATGCTCAAACCCGGCGTGATCATCCGCGAGTATCAAGAGCAGGTGGGCCTGCTCATGCAGGAGGAACTCCTCGGGCTCGGCCTCATCACAGCGGAAGACATCGCGAAGCAGGACCCGGACAAGCCAGCCTACAAAAAGTATTTCCCACACGGCACCAGCCATCCGCTCGGCATCGACGTGCATGACGTGGGCCATATGTGGAAGCCTGTGCAGCCCGGCATGGTCTTCACCGTCGAACCCGGCATCTACATCCGCGAGGAAAAGCTCGGTGTCCGCCTCGAAAACAACATCCTCATCGGCGAGCATGGCAACATCGACCTCATGGCCCACATCCCCATCGAAGCAGATGACATCGAGGCCGCGATGCGCCACTGAGTGGGAGCGGGATTGTATTCCCGCCCTTTTCCGTGCTCTTTCGCCCCCCCCCCTTCACCAAGTGTCGGCAGGAATGAAATCCTGCCCTCCCGATGTCCCTCCCCCGTTTCCATCTTCCCGCTTCCTCCTGGACCTCCCCGCAGCTCTCGCTCACGGATGATGAGGCCGCGCACTGCGGCCGCGTGATGCGAAAGCAGCCCGGCGACCGCATCGAGATCTTCGATGGCGAGGGTCGCGTGGCGGTGAGCGAGATCACCAAGGTCACCAAAGCCATCGTGGAGGCCCACATCCTCTCCGAAAGCCGGGTGGAGCCCTTCGCGACGGCGATTCATCTTTTTCCGGCTTTGATCAAAGCAGAAGCATTCGAGTGGCTGCTCGAAAAAGCCGTCGAGCTAGGCGCGGCGAGCGTACAGCCCGTCATCACCGAGCGCACGGTGATCCACCTCGATGCCGCGCAGACCGAAAAGAAGCTCGCCAAATGGCGACGGCACATGATCGCGAGCGCGAAGCAATGCCACACGCCCTTCGTGCCGAAGCTCGAAGCGCCTCGAACCTTCTGCAGCCTCGTTTCGACCATCGAAGCCTCTTTGAAGCTCATTCCAGCGCTCAGCGAGCACTCACGCACCTTGAAGCAAATCGTGCCCGCCAGCCCTCCCGCGAGCGTCGCCGTGCTCATCGGCCCCGAAGGTGATTTTACAGCGGAAGAAGAAGCCGAAGCTCAAAGGGCCGGTTTTGTGCCGGTGACGCTCGGACCGCTCGTTTTGCGTGCCGAAACCGCCGCGATCAGCACGCTGGCCATTCTCGGGCATGAGTTGAGGTCTTAGCCGAGTACGTTGTTCACGCTTTAGCGTGCCTTCAGTAACACGCTAAAGCGTGAACAACGTATATCAATCCTCACCCTCTTCGGCATTCTTCCCACCAGGGATGATGCCGCGTTGGGTGCTGGCGACGAAATCAGTAAAGGCCGCCGCTTCGGGCGTGAGCTCACCAGCGCGGAGTTCCTCGACGGCTTGAGCGTTGTTGAGGCCCTCGCGATACACTTTGCGAAAAGCCGTTCGCAGCGCCCGCATCTGATCGCGGGAGAAACCGGCACGTTGAAGGCCGACGATGTTCAGGCCACGAGCACGGGCGGGATTCCCATCGGCGGTGCAAAAGGGCGGAATGTCCTGCACGACCTTCGCACAGCCACCGATGATGCTGCGAGTGCCGATGCGGCAGAACTGATGCACGGCCGTCAGTCCGCCGATGATGACGTGGTCTTCGACGATGACGTGACCGGCGATGGTGCCGTTGTTCGAGAAGATGACGTGGTTCCCCACGATGCAGTCGTGGGCGATGTGGGCGTAGCTGAGGAAGTTGTTGTGACTGCCGATGATCGTCTTGTCATTCGGCGAGGTGGCGCGATGCACGCTGCAAAACTCGCGGAAGGTGTTGTTGTCGCCCATTTCGAGCCAGGTGGGCTCGCCGCTGTATTTCAAATCCTGCGTTTGCTGACCAATGGAGCCGTAGGCGTAGAATTTGTTCCCGTTTCCGATCCTCGACGGCCCCATGATCGTCACATGATGCTGAAGCCAGCAGCCATCCCCGAGCACGACATCGGCTCCGATGATGCAATACGGACCGATGTGGCAATCCGCGCCGATTTGGGCGGATGGATCAATGATGGCAGTGGGGTGGATCACAGTTGGCATGGGGCTTGGGGCGGAGACACTTCAACAATCAGCAATCAGAGTTCTTCAATCTGCGGTTGTATTGGCTGTCGATGACAGGGGGGGGAGCGTGGAATGAAGATTGCTGAGTGCTGATTTTTGATTGTTGAGGTTTCGAACACCAGCAAAGGGCAAAGTGCGAAGAGTAGATCAGAGAGAGGTGAGAAGTGAGAGGTAGTAAAGCGCGGGCTTGGGACTCGTTGCCCTTCGCCTCACCGCTCAACCACACTGAACATCAGCTCGGCCTCGGAAACGACCTGGCCATTGACGATGCAGCGGCCGACGGCGGTGGCGATGCTGCGCTTGGCCTTGGTCATCTCCGTCTCGATGATGAGTGTGTCACCAGGGAGCACGGGACGGCGCCATTTGACGTTATTGGCGCTCATGAAGTAGCCGATCTTGCCCTGATTGCCGGGCATACGCAGCAACACGATGCTGGCGACCTGCGCCATGGCCTCAAGCTGAAGCACGCCGGGCATGATGGGATGACCGGGGAAGTGCCCCTGGAAGAAAGGCTCATTGATCGTGACATTTTTCATGCCGCGGCACTTCGTTTCGCCCTCGAAGCCGATGATGCGGTCCACCAACAGGAAGGGATAGCGATGCGGAAGGATTTTCATCACGTCATTGATATCGAGCACCGCATCCCCGCTTGGGATGTTGATGGCCATGGGGACCATGCTACGCATCGTGTCGTATTGCTTCACGATGGCGCGGGCCAGTTCCGTATTCGGGCCGTGGCCGGGACGCACGGCGATGACGTGGCCGAGGATGCGTTTTCCGGAGAGCATGAGGTCTCCCACGATGTCGAGGATCTTATGGCGGACGAATTCGTCCTGGAAGCGCAGCGGCTGCTTCGACAGCAGCGAATCCCCGCGGATGACGATGGCAGCCTCCAGCGTGCCCCCTTTGATGAGCCCCTTTTGCATCAGCGGCGCGATGTCCTCATAATAGACGAAGGTGCGGGCGGCGGCGATTTCCTTCTCGTAAGTCTCGGGATTGATCTCCGTGCTGAAATACTGCGTGAAGCGGCCATCGGGGCCCACGTTGGTGCAGGAGATGCGGAATTTCTTATCGGGAACGATGGTCAGGATCGTGCCATCGCGGGTCTCCTGGTAGATCGGCTCGCGGATTTCGAAGACCTTGCGTGCTTCCTTCTGCTCGGCGAGCCCGGCGGACTTGATCAGCTCGACGTAAGGCATCGCGCTGCCATCGGCGATGGGCGGCTCGTTGGCATCCATCTCAATGATCGCATTATCCACGCCCATGCCGGTGAGGGCGGAGATGACGTGCTCGACGGTATGCACATTGACGCCCCCTTCGGCGATGGTGGTGGCTCGCTCGACCTTCTGCACCTTTTCGGCCAAGGCGGGGATGAAGGGCTTGTCCTCCAGATCCACGCGGCGGAATTTGAAGCCAAAATTCTCCGGCGCAGGCTGGAGTGTGAGCGTGACCTGCTCGCCCGTGTGAAGCGAGGTGCCCGTCATGGAGACGGATTTGGCGAGGGTGTGCTGACGGTCGGAAAGGGCCATGGGCGTGAGTGGAAACGTGCTCGTTAGCGTCCCGGCCCGGCGTGGGCAAGGAGAAATCAGGCACGGGGCATCCCGCCGCTTCCACGCAGGCTTTTTTCAAAAAGGGCTCGCCCGCATGCTCCTCCTCGCCGTCATTTTGGGCTCTTTTCCACACCATGAAGGCTCTCATCACCGGCGGCGCCGGGTTTATCGGTTCTCATCTGGCCCAGGCACTCTGCGCCAAAGGGGCGCGTGTGGTCATTCTCGACGATCTGAGCACCGGCAGCCTTGATAACCTCGCCTGGAAAACGGCTGGCGACTCCATCGAGGTCATCGAAGGCGATGTCAGCGATGCCGCGTTGCTCTCGAAAGCCATCGCTGGATGTGACTGGGTCTTCCATCAGGCCGCCGTGGCCTCCGTCCCGGCCACCATCGACCAACCCGTCTCCTCCAACACCATCAATCTCGATGCCACGCTGAACCTCCTCGTCGCTGCACGCGATGCGGGCGTGAAACGCGTGCTGTTTGCCTCTTCCGCCGCCGTGTATGGCGATGGCCCGGAGCCATTGAAGCATGAAGGGTTGCCTGTGCTGCCGCTCTCGCCCTACGGCTTGCAAAAATACGCCTCGGAGCGCTACGCCCAGCTCTTCCACCGGCTCTACGGCCTGCCGACTGTCTCGCTGCGCTACTTCAATGTCTTCGGACCGCGCCAGAGCTTCACCTCGGCTTACTCCGGCGTCATCGCCCGCTTTTGCACCGCCATGCTGCGAGGCGAGACGCCCACCCTTTTCGGCGACGGCCTGCAAAGCCGCGATTTCATCGCCATCGACAACGTGGTGCATGCCAATCTCCTCGCCGCCGAAGCCCCTGAGGCCCAGGCCGCCGGCCGCGTCTTCAACTGCGCCACTGGCGGCGCCATCACGCTCCTCGACCTCGTGAACGAGATCAATCGCCAGACCAGCCAGTCGCTGGTGCCGATTCATGAGCCCTCGCGTGCCGGCGACATCCAGCACTCCCGCGCCGACATCTCCGCCATCCGATCCGCCCTCGGCTACGAAGTCCGCACAACCTGGCAGGAAGGCCTAGCCCGCACGCTGGCCTTCTATCGCGGCGAGTGATCGTGTTCGTAGTTCCCCGCCTGCATCGCTGAGCGAAGCACTGCGGGCAGGGGGATTCAGCCCGTTCAGGCGGACTGGAGCGAGCTAAGTCAAAGAGCACTCGATACAAGCATCCTCAGAATGCCAATCGCCACTCCCACGAGGTTCAGACTTACCAAAGCCAGAATCACAATGGCCCAGGTACGACGGTAGCCCAGCCCGATGACAGCGATACCGAGCAAGACGGCACCCGCGGCAGCGATTGACTGCCCAATCATCGTGTAAAGCAGCACCTTGCCGATATGCTCGCTGAGCGCCCCGACATCCGAAGCCCCAGTTTTTCCGAGCTCGGCAAAAGCCCCCTTCATGCCGACGACCGTGCCGACAAGGCCAATCACCAAGGCTGTCTGCATCCAGGCACCGATGATGGCGAGTGTCCGGCCCCGAGGATTTGGTGTGGTTGGTTCCATGACGCGATGCTGCGCGGCTCCGGGAACCTTTCAACCCTTCATCGACCTCACCAATGGCATCATACAGTCGATGCATTGGCCGCCAAAAGAGGCGCGGACATAGGTCGTGCCGCCATGCCCACCACCACCTCCCCTGCCCCGCTCGTTCCTCGCTGGATCAAACTCGCCTACACCGCCTTCATGGCGGTTCTCATCCCGGTTTACTGGCTGCAATACGGCCCGACGAATTTCCTCTACTTCTGTGATGTGGCGCTGATTTTGACGCTCATCGGCCTGTGGACCGAAAAGCCGGTCTTCATCTCCCTCGCCGCCGTGGGTATCCTGCTGCCCCAGGCGCTCTGGTGCGTGGATTTTGCCTTCGGCATCTTCGGCCACCGACTCACCGGCATGACGACCTACATGTTCGATGATGCCCGCCCGCTGTTCTTGCGCAGCCTCTCGCTCTTCCATGGCTGGTTGCCGTTCCTGCTGTTCTGGCTCGTCTCGCGTCTGGGTTACGATCACCGGGCTTTCAAAGGCTGGTCGGCCACCGCCACGCTGCTGTGCGTGTTTTCCTTCCTCTTCCTGCCCGCTCCCGGCTCCGCTGAGGCACTTTCCAATCCCCAGCTCCCCTACAACGTGAACTATGTCTTCGGCATGAGTGAGACGGAGCCGCAACGTTGGATGAGCCCTACGGCTTATCTCATCACTTGGGTTGGCGGCTTGATCGCACTGGTTTATCTGCCGACGCATGCCATGCTCCGCCGCCTCTGCCCCGCCCCACACGAAATCCAACGCTAATCCCCGATGACCACGAACAATTCACAAGCTCCCGCCAACTGGCAGCGCGGTTTTTGGTGCCTCATGGGCACCCAATTCCAGGGAGCCTTCTCCGATAGCGTGCTGCGCTGGCTGGTCATCTACCTCGTCATCGCCAAAAAACTGCCGAAGGAGGAACTCGATGCGCTGGTCTCTGATTCGGGCATGTATTTCGCCATCCCCTTTCTGCTGCTCTCCATGCTCGGCGGCTGGATGGCCGACCGCTTCAGCAAGCGCCGTGTCATGATCGGCGTGAAGGTGATGGAAGTCGGCATCATGGTCTTTGCCGCCTTTGCGTTGGGTTCCGGCAAAACACCGCTGCAACTCGCTGCGATCTGCCTCATGGGCGTTCACAGCGCTTTCTTTGCCGCATCGAAATATGGCTCGCTGCCAGAAGTCGTTCCAACGACCAAGCTCTCATGGGCCAACGGCATTATCGAGATGCTCACGTTCCTCGCGACGATCTTTGGCACGCTGGCGGCGGCGTGGATGGCGCGGACCTTTGCGCATCAGCCCTCCATCGGAGGCTTCATCTTGCTCGGTCTGGCCATTCTCGGCTGGATGCTGAGCCTCGGCATCACCCGCATGCCTGCCGCCAATCCCTCCAAACCCCTCAACCTCAATTTCATCGGCGAGCTTTGGCATGAGTTTCGATGGATGAAGCAGGATCGCGATCTCTGGCGGGCCAACTTGGGCAACACCGGCTTCTTCTTCATCGCTGCGCTTCTCCAGATGAACATCGTGCTCTATGCCGAGCAGATTTTTCACCTCGGCGAGACGGAAAACAGCGCCCTCCAGGTCGCACTCGCCATCGGCATGGCCGTTGGCAGCATCCTTGCTGGCAAGCTCAGCGGCGATCATGTGGAATACGGCCTCATCCCCCTCGGAGCCATCGGCATGGCCACGATGGGCTTCATCCTTGGCATTCCCGGCATCGAGCGGGCTTGGTTCACCGTGGCTCTCGCACTTCTCGGCATTGGTGGTGGTCTTTTCATCGTGCCCATCGCCGCCGTGCTCCAGCATCGTCCACCGGCCGATCGCAAAGGCAGCGTGCAAGGTGCCGCCTCATGGCTGTCCTGGGTCGGCATTGCCGGTGCTGCCCTCGTGCAAAAAGAGCTCAACATGCGCCTCGGCTGGTCACCCGGTCAGGTCTTCTGGTTTTGCTCCGGCTGCGCCACCATCGCGGGTGTCTATGTGGCCAAAACAAGGCCCACCGCGCTGCCGAGCATGCTCTCTCGTTGGATGGGCAAAGTGCCTTCCGCGTAAAGAATCACCGGAACACCACATCCACGCCCATCGCACTCTCCTTGGCGAAGCCGGGGATCCAGTGCGGGCGTTTCCAGGCGATGAGGCGGTAGATCATCGACAGCAGGTGCAGCGTGATGAGTCTGTCTATGATGCGGTAACCACGGCGGCGGCGCAGGGCTAACTCCAACGCCCAGCTAAGGTAGCGACGCTTCAACCAAAAGGGTTTGAAATCGAGCTTCACGCGGTAGCGGGCATGCAGACCACGTTTCGGCCACTTCGCTTTGTAGTCGCGTTTGGCTTCGCGTAGGCGGGCTTCCAGTTCGGGGGTGAAATCGGTGAAGTAGTATTCCCGGGCCAGAGCGAGCAGCCGGAAGGTGTCCCGCATGAATTGAATGTCCGCCACCGGCACACCTGCCTGCGGAGCGAGCACCAGCATCTGATCCAGGCGATCCAGGCAACGTGCCGCAGCACGCAAAGCGCCTTCCGGCTCCTTCACGAAGTGCGTGAGCAGCTTCTTGATGCTGTGATTGATGAAAATGTTTCCCCAATACACTTGAAGCTGCGGCGGGATGCGCACACGGCGGAAGAAGAGCTTCTGCCGAGCAAACTCCTCCGTGTAGAGCAATTCGCGCACGACTTCATCGCTCAGCCGCAATAGTTCCAGCAGCGCACCGGCATCCGGCAGGCCGCGTTCGTTGGCAAAAGCACGCACCGCACTTTCCACAAGCCTGCCACGCATGATCTGGATGGTCACAAAGGTGTTCAGGTCGATCCACAGCGCCTCGGCATCGAGAAAGGCGAGCCTGCGAAACGGCACCCAGCCACCGGTCTGGCACCACACCATGCAGCCGATTACCTCCGGTGATTGCCGCAGCTCGCGCACATACTTCTCATACTCCCAGCCAACGAAGCTCGGATACTCGCCACAACCTTCGTATTCGCGGCGTGTTTGCAGCTCCACGATCTTCTTCACCTTCGTGCGGAAGAAATTCTTGTTCAGCGGCAGGTAGCGGAAGAAATCGCTCTCGCCGTATTTCATCGAAACGACGAGCGATTCGCTCTCCAGGCCACCAAACACGCTCTCAAAGGTGCCGCGATGCCACATCAGGTCGCCGATGCGATACGCGCCGACCGTCCACGTGCGAAACACCAGCATGCGCTGACGCTTCTCAAACACCGGAAGCAATGACTTGAGCAGTTCACGAGCCTGCGATGGCGTTTTGACCGTCAATTCGCTGCGAAACTCATCGTGAACGCCTTTTCCGTCCGCCTCACCGATTCGAGCGATCACGCCCGAAATCTGCGGAAAGTCCGCGAGGAAGGAATCGAGCAATTCGGCGAGAAAAGCCACCTTATTGGCCTTCTCAGCTTCAAGCCGCGTTTTCAGTGCTGGCGTCAAACTCATCACATCCATCGTCACAAACACCTGAAGACCAAAGTCCGCGCAAATCGAGAAACAGGCCGCGAACTCGCGTCGAAACGCCTTCACACGCTCCCGCAGCTCCGGCTCCAGCCACTCGTGATCCGCGAGATGAGCCACATCATCGAGCGAAACCGCATTGAAGCCCCATGCCGATGCCTTTTCACAAATCACCCGCAGTTCCGCCTTCACTCCAGCCCACCACGCGTCATCGTCGGCAGGCACGAGATGCCATGGGATCTTCGACCAGTTGATCGTGCGTGCATCGTGCCCGCGAAAAAACGGTCCGATGGCGTCGATGAGGTGGAGTTGGGTCACGCGTTGGATGTGACGAGTCTGTTTCTCATTCCTCAGTCTTCAAGCATGTGTCGAAAACTTCACGCGCATCGAATCAGGCTCTCTGCGTGGTGTATCGAGGTAGCCATGATGAATGTGGCAACTTCGTGGCTTGTTGAAAAGTCAGAGTGCCGGACAGACCGCGCATGCGATCACTCTCGCTCTGCATCAGCTTTTTGGTTTCGCTCCTCACCTGCGCCTTCGTGCAGGCGCACGGCACCTACCATGATCTGATCGACGATTTGAATACGAAACTGGCAGAGAAGCCGAATGATCCCGTTTTGATCACCCGGCGAGCCTGCATCCATCTGGAGCACGAGGATTGGAAGACCGCCCTGGTCGATCTGGAGCGTGCACTGCGTCACGGAGCGGACGAGAGCGAACTGGGCTATCTCCGAGGCCGGGCGCTTGCTTCCGGTGGCTTGCATAAGGCGGCACGGGAGGAGTTGGATCGCTACATCGCTACTCATACGGACGCGGGAATGGCGCGGCTGGAGCGTGCGCGAGTGCTGGGCAAGCTAGAGATGCATGAGGCCTCGCTGAACGACTACCGTGCGTTTTTGAAGGCGGCGACGCAGATGGAGCCAGAGTTTGTCATCGAGACGGCGGAGGCGATGGCCGCGCAGGGCCTGCATGACGAGGCAATCAGTGTCCTGGCCTCAGGCATCACGCGAATCGGAAATGTGCCGCAACTGGTGCTGAAGGCGCTGGAGTTCGAGCTCGCCGCCGGTCGCTTCGATGCGGCCCTGGAACGTGTGGAGGCTATTCAGAAACTGATGCCACGTCCGGAGCCTTGGATGGCGAAGCGGGCTGCCATTCTCACTCAAGCGGGCCGCCTGGACACGGCCAAGGCGGCATGGACCGCACTGCGTGATCACCTTCTCGCCCTGCCAAATCTCGAACGCGGCTCGCATGCCATGAGCCGCCTCCTCGAAGAGGCGCAAGCCGCGCTGAAACCCTCTCAAACACGCCTCATCACCACCGCTATCGAACCATGACACGTTCTCTCTTCACGGCACTCTTTGTGCTGCCTCTCTCTGCCTTGGCGCAGGTCAGCTACACGGGTGGCACTTACTTCCAGGACTTCAACACACTGCAAGGCACCACCAACAACACAGCCAATGTAACCTGGACGAACAACAGCACGCTGCCTGGATGGTATTCCTCGAAGTCGGGCTACCACGTCACGAATGGCACCATGGGCGGCACGGCGGCGACTTTTGACGCCACTAGTAGTGCCAACAACATCGGGCTAATTAGCTTTGGTTCAGCCAGCAGCACGGATCGAGCGCTGGGATCGCGAGCCACCAGCACGCAATCTCTCGGTAACACAAACGCGCCGGTGCAATATGGCGTGCGGCTGGTGAACAGCACGGCGCAGACCATCACCAGCTTCTCGGTGATGTTCACTGGTGAGCAGTGGTATGCGAGCACGCAGTCCGCAGCGCATACGTTGCAGGTGGATTACTCCATCGGGGCCACATCACTCACGAGCGGCACTTATGTCTCCAATTTCACCACCTTTACCGCTCCGGTGAGCACGGGAACGACAGCGCGCTCGCTGGATGGCAACGCATCCGCGAATCGTCGCGGTGTGGCACGGCTGGTCACGGGCCTTTCCTGGGCACCTGGACAGGATCTGTGGCTGCGCATCACGGACACGAACGAGAGCGGCAATGAGCAGGGCTTGGCGATTGATGACTTCGTTTTCACCACCGAAACGAACAGCGCGTTGTTCTTCAATGGTTCGTCGAATCATGTGACGATGGGCGCTGCCACGAGCACCCTTGGCGCGTCCGTTTTCACGCTGGAGGCTTGGATTTACCGCACCGGGAACGGCACCACGACCTCCACCGGCAATGGCGGGATCACCGCTTATCCCGTGGTGACGAAGGGACGTGGCGAATCCGAAACAGCGGGTTTGAACTGCAATTACTTCTTGGGCATCGACACCTCGAACCGCCTTGTGGCCGACTTCGAGGCGGCGGCGGCATCTGGTGTGACGACTGGGCAGAATTATCCGGTCATTGGCACCAGTACGATCCCTTTCAATGAATGGACGCACATCGCCGCGACCTATGACGGGGCTGCGACCGACGGCGAGAAGTGGAAGCTCTTCATCAACGGCATCAAAGACACCTCGAGCGCGACAGCAGGCGTCAACACGACTGCCAATGCCGTGCCGGAAGCCATCAGCACCCAGCACTTTGCCATTGGCACAGCCATGACATCGGGTGGTGTGCGTGAAGGCACGTTTCTCGGTCTCATCGATGAAGTTCGAGTGTGGAATGTGGCGCGCACCAGTGCGGAGATTCTGGCGGGCAAGGATGCCGAAATCACCACCGGCACCGGATTGTTGGGACGCTATGGTTTTGCCGAAGGCACGGGAACCACAGCTGCGAGTTCCGTGGCAGGATCACCTGCGGGCACACTGGTGGCGAGTCCGGTCTGGATGCACGGGCGTTCCTTCACTCCCAATAACGCACCCACCATCGCAATGACCGCGCCAGCGAACGGCTACTCCACGATGGCGCCAGCCACGGTGAGCATGACGGCGGATGCAACGGACAGCGATGGCAGCATCGCAAAAGTCGAGTTCTTCAACGGCGTGACCAAGATCGGTGAAGACACGACGGCACCTTATCAATTCGACTGGAGCCGCACGAATGCAGACACGGGCACCTTTTCACTCACCGCGAAGGCCACAGACAATGGCGGCGCGGTGGCGACCTCTACCGCAGTGAGCATCACCATCACGCCGAACGCCAATCAAGCACCCGTGATCACGCTTTCCACGCCGGCGGATGCCGCCACGGGCATCGGCAGCAGCACGATGCTGAGCGCCACGGTGAGCGACAATGAGAGCGATGCGATGACGGTGACCTTCTATGGCCGCAAAACGACGCCTGCAGTCCCAGGAGCAGATTTCACCATCGCCACGCTTCCAGACACGCAGTTCTACTCGGAAAATCTGAGCAACAATGGCCGCGCGGCCACTTTCCATGCGCAGACGCAGTGGCTTGTCGATAATCGCGATACGCTGAACCTCGCGTTTGTCAGCCACATGGGCGACATCGTGCAAAATGGCGATGCGGTGCCTGCGGAGTGGACAGTGGCGGATGAGTCGATGAAGCGGATTGAGAACCAAGTGGCCACGCTGCGTGCTTACGGCATCCCGTGGGGCGCTGCGCCGGGAAATCATGATCAGACGAGCATCGGCAACGCAGGCGGCGCGAATGTGTTTTTTAACAATCTCTTCGGGGCCAGTCGTTTCGCGGGTCGCAGCTACTGGGGCGGCAATCAATCGCCCACGAACAACAATAACAACTACCAGCTCTTTAGCGCCAGCGGCTTGGAATTCATCATTCTGCACCTCGAATACGATGCACGGGCCGTTTCGAGCTATCAGGCCATTTTGGACTGGGCGGATGCGGTGATGAAGGCTTTCCCCAATCGCCGCGCCATCGTGACGAGCCACTGGATCGTGAACACGGGCAATCCCGCGAGCTTCAGCACGCAGGGCCAGGCGATTTATGACAACCTGAAGGACAACCCGAACTTCTTCCTGATGCTCTGCGGTCACGTGGCGGGTGAAGGCCAGCGCAGCGATACCTTCCAGGGCCGCACGGTTTATAGCATTCTGCAAGACTACCAAAGCCGCACCAATGGTGGCGATGGCTGGCTGCGCTATTTCACCTTCTCACCCGCGAACAACACGATCAACGCCAAGACCTATCGTGTTTCGAATCCGGTCAATCCAGCCGCAGGCACATTGGAAACCGATGCGGACAGCCAGTTCAGTCTGGCCTACAACATGCAAAGCGCGGTGACGGACTGGATTCCGCTCGGCACGGCCAATGTTGCTACTGGAGGAACGAGCGCCACGCTGAACTGGACAGGACTGGAACTCGGCAGCCACTACGAATGGTATGCGAGCGTCACCGACACAATCAACACCGCCAGCACCACGGCTCGCCGCTTTAGCACGACGACCAATGCCGCACCGAGCGTCGCCATCACGACACCGGTCAGCAACGCCACCATCAATCTCCCAGCCACGGTGAACCTCACCGCCGATGCGGCCGACACGGACGGCACCATCGCCCGTGTGGAGTTTTATCAAGGATCGGTGAAGCTCGGTGAAGACCTCACCGCGCCCTATGAGTTTGTTTGGGCTGCGCCTTCCGGTGCCCATGCACTCAGCGCAGTCGCCGTGGACAATGCCGGTGCCACCACCCTGTCGAGCGTGGTGAACATCAACGTCGTCAATGCCAGCAACCTGCTGCCAACCGTGGTGATCACCGCACCCGCCGATAACGCCAGCTTTGAGGCCGGAACCATCCCCCTCGCCGCCTCGGCGAGCGATACGGATGGCACCATCTCGAAAATCGAGTTCTTCAATGGTGCCACGAAAGTGGGTGAAGACACCTCGTCTCCCTACACCTTCAATTGGACGAGTGTGGCCGCAGGCAGCTACACGCTCACCGCCGTCGCCACGGACAACGATGGCGGCGTGACGACATCGAGCGCCGTGGCGATCACCGTGACTCCCGTCGGCAGCTTCACGAGCACCTACACACAGAATTTCACCAGCATGGGCACCACAGGCACCGCACCGCCCGCCGGCTGGACCGTGTGGAATGGCCCCGGCACGAGCAGCACGCTATGGACTGCTGCCACCGGCATCATCGGTGGCCCATCCAGTACAGCTGACAGCGTGGGTCTCATGACACTCTCCAGCGTGGCCCTCACTGCCAGCGATGCACCGACGGCTACGAGAAACAACGGCTACAATGCTGGCGCACCAGGCAATTCAGCGAACCGAATGCTCGGCAGCTCCCCCACCTCGCTCGGTGGGATGGCTTTTCAGGTGGAACTCACGAATGTCAGCGCCGCTGCCATCTCAAACCTCAGCATCAGCTACGACATTCAGCGTTTCACCGCTCCCACGAATGCTAATGATCTGCCCGGTTACTGGCTCTTCTACTCCGTGGATAGCGGTGCGACTTGGACCAACGTCAGCACGCTCAATCCGGTGATCAGTGGTGGCACGATCAATGTGCCAAACACCGTCGGCGTGACCAACGTGCCACCCACCGTCGTGAACCTCGCCAGCCCTTGGACTGTGGGCGGCACCCTGCGTCTGCGCTGGGTGGATGACAATGCGCAGGCCTCCTCCCCCGACCAAATTTTCGGTCTCGACAATGTAAGCATCACACTCCCACAACCTGCGCCGACTGTGGCTCTCACCGCCCCAGCAAATAACGCCACCGTCCCACTGCCCGGCCCGGTCAATCTTGCTGCCACTGCGGCGGATGCCAATGGCACGGTGACCAAGGTCGAGTTCTTCGCAGGTGCCACGAAGCTGGGTGAGGACACGACGGCACCGTATGAGTTCGCTTGGTCCGGCATGATTTCAGGTGCCTATGTGCTCACCGCCAGAGCCACCGATAACGACGCCGCCTCCACCACATCCGCCGCTGTGAACATCACAGTGACGAATCCAGGCAATGTCGCTCCCGCTGTAGCCATCGCTTCGCCGCTGAACAACGCACTCGTCCCAGCCTCCAGCCTTACCATCAACGCCACGGCCAGTGATACGGACGGCGTCGTGAGCAAGGTCGAATTCTACAACGGGGCCACCAAGCTCGGTGAAGACACCAGCGCACCATTTGCCTTCACCTGGGTCGGTGTTCCTGTCGGCACACACTCTCTCACGGCCATCGCCACGGACAACGATGCGGGAGTCACCACTTCAAACGCCATCAGCGTCAACGCCACCGCCTTCACTGACGTGACGACCATCCCGCGTGGTGCGACGTGGAAGTATTTCGATCAGGGCACCGATCTCGGCACCACCTGGAGTGCCGCGGCATTTGACGACAGTGCCTGGGCCTCAGGACCCGCCGAACTGGGATACGCAGACTCTCCAGTCACCACGCTGCGCGAAGGCCCCGATGGACTGACCAGCGTCACCAAATTCATCACCTACTACTTCCGCAAGACCTTCACGGTGACGGATGCCAGTCAGGTGCTTGCCTTGGCGATCAATCTGCTGCGTGATGACGGGGCGATTGTGTATCTCAACGGCATCGAAGTCGCCCGCAGCAACATGCCTGCTGGAGCCGTCAACTACCTGACAAACTCCTCCTCCACCATCAGCGGCACGGATGAGACCACCTACCTGCCCTTCACGCTGCCCACCTCCGCACTCGTCACGGGTAGTAACGTCATTGCGGTGGAGCTGCATCAGCGTGATAACGCCAGCTCGGACCTCAGCTTTGACCTGGATCTCATCACCACCCTCGCTGGCGGCAATGCGCTGCCCTTGGTGGCGATCACCTCTCCTGCAAATAACGCCAGCTTCCTACCTGGACAAAGCATCCCCATCGTCGCCAGTGCCACCGATAGCGATGGCAGCATCACGAAGGTCGAGTTCTTCAATGGCGCGACCAAGCTGGGAGAAGACCTCACCTCGCCCTTTGAATTCACTTTGGCGAACGCCACCGCAGGCACCTACACCTTCACGGCACGCGCCACGGATGACTTCGGCTCCACTGCCACCTCGGCAGTCGTTACTGCCACGGTCACACTCGGCCCCTCGGGCACGCTGGCACGCGGCCCGTATCTGAACATGCCGAACCACAACAGCATCGTCGTCCGCTGGCGCAGCAGTCAGTCCGTCATTGGTCGTGTGCGCTACGGCACGTCCTCAAGCAATCTCGATCAGTTCACGGATGAGGCCACCGCTCAGACGAATCACGTCGTGCGCCTCACCGGACTCACACCGCACACACGCTACTATTACAGCATCGGCTCGGCTTCTGATTCGCTCACGCCTGAAGCCGCAGACACCACCAGCGTCCGCACCGCCGCCTACACGATCCCTGCACCGACCGCAGCGGATTACACCTTCCGAACCTCTCCCACACCCGGCACGGCGACGAACACACGCATCTGGGTCGTGGGTGATTGCGGCCGAGGCAGTGCCACTCAGGCTGCTGGCCGTGACGCCTACTACAACTGGATGGGCAGCCGCGTTCCCGATCTCAACCTCCAACTCGGCGACAATGCCTACAACTCCGGCACGGACTCGGAATACCAAACCGGCTACTTCGCCATGTATCCCACCATCTTCCGCAAAATGCCGCAGTGGTCATGCCTCGGCAATCATGACGCCAATAACACCACTCCCGGAGGCGGCGGACCTTTCTCGTATCCTTACTTCGACATGTTCACCTTCCCGACCGCCGGTGAGGCGGGCGGCGTCGCCAGCGGCACGGAGCACTACTACAGCTTTGACTACGGCAACATTCACTTTGTCTGCCTGGACTCCAACTCCTCCACGCGGACCGTGGACAATCCAGCCACCACCGGCGTCAACGAAGATGGCCCGATGGCTGCGTGGCTGCGGCAGGACCTCGCCAGCACCACGCGGACCTGGATCATCGCCTTCTTCCATCATCCGCCCTATTCCAAAGGCAGCCATGACTCCGACACGGAGGCCGCCATGGTGCAGATGCGGACGAACTTCAATCCCATCCTCGAAACGGGCGGCGTCGATCTCGTGCTCACCGGCCACAGTCACAACTACGAGCGCAGCGTGCTGCTCGATGGTAACTACGGCACCACTGGCACCATCACCGCCGCGATGAAGAAAAATGCCGGCAACGGCAGCACCACCGGCTTCACCACGAATGCAGGCGGCGTCATCCGCAATGCTGCCAACGGCTTCACCGCCACCGCGACCGTTGCGGGCACCGTCATCCCGCCAAACGGAGCCTACATGAAGCCGCTCACCGGCCCGCGTGACCACTTTGGAGCCGTCTATAACACCGCTGGCATGTCCGGTCAGGCCGATGGAGGATCAATCAATCACAGCGCCATGTACATCAGCTACAGTCAGGTCGGCACCGTGAATCTCGACATCAACGGCAACACCCTCGTCGCCACCTTCATCCAATCCGACGGCAGCGCTCCAGACAACTACACCATCATCAAAGCCGGTGCCGCCGACAGCGATGGCGATGGCCTCACCGATGAGTTTGAACTCGCCAACGGCCTCAATCGCAACAGCGCCACCGACTCCACCGGCGACACCGATGGCGACGGCCTCAACAATCTTGTCGAATTCGCCTTTGGCACCAACCCAAGCACCAACGACACCGGCAAGCTCGAAGTCACCGGCGGCGTGATCACCAAACGCGGCCAACCCGATGTCAGCATCACCAACACGACCCATGGCGTCGATTTCAAAGCCGCCTTCTGCCGCCGCAAAGATCAAGCCACCGCCGGTCTCACCTACACCGTGCAGTTCAGCGCTGATCTGAGCACCTGGCAGTCCAGCGTCGTCACCCCGAGCGTCATCGCGGATGATGGCGTGTATGAGGTCGTCACCGTCCGTTATCCCTTCTTCCTCAACGACGGCCAAAAGGCCCGCTTCTTCCGGGTCTCCGTCACACCGAACTAACCCTGCGAGCAGCCCCTTATGAAATCATTCCTCTTTCTCCTGATCCTCGCGCTGCCAGCACAATCGGCTGTCATTTACAGTGGCCTGCAAGACATCGCCATTCCCACAGGCTACACCGGCATCTACATCAATCTCGACACCGGAGCCACCAGCACCTCCACCATCACTGGCTGGGACATCAATCCCTTCTTCGGCGGGGCCGGCGTCGCGAATAGTGCCGCCTTTCAACCCGCTCGTCTCGCCTCCGGCAATCTCGATCCCGCTCTCCGGCTGAATGTCGGTGACGTCGTGGGCACAGCACTCACTTACTCCAGCGGCTTTGGCGGCTCAGGTGATCCCGTCGCGCATCTCGGGGCCGCCGCGAATCAATTCCAGATCGGCAGCGAGGCCTACATGGGCTTCCGCTTCATCACCGATGCCTCCACCGGCCCCTACTACGGCTGGATTCGCGTTGCCTTCACCAACAACACCTCCGGCGGCCTGATCAAAGACTGGGCCTATGAAGACACCGGTTCCGCCATCACCATCGAAAGCGTCCCCGAGCCCACGCGGGCCGTTTTGGGCCTCCTAGGCTTCCTCGCGCTGAATCTGCGTCGCCGCCGTTCACAGCTCGTCTGAACTTCGCGTTGCCTGTCAGCTCCGCGTCTAGACGGATCAAAGCCCTGCATCGTGTTTGTGATCGGTGGCGACATAACACGAGCGCACACACGCCTGAGCATGGATCACGGTTACCGCGTGCTCCGTCTAGGCATCAAGCTTGAGTGATCGGATCAAGATTGTTTCCGCCGAGCATGGAGGTCTGCCGACGACGCCGTTTCACATGAATCTGGACCGTGGCGTAGTGGATAATGGCGGCCATGGCGGCGACCTCGTTGCCGTCGGTGATCGCGAGGTTTTTCATGGCCTCCTGAGCGCGTGCGATGGCGTGTGCGGAAGAGGCTTCGTTCACGCCGTCCCGCATCCACAGCGGTCTCAGCGAGGACGCGAACGCGGGCACAGGTGACATCAGCGAAACCTGCGCCGACGACGAGCGCGATATGATGATCCGCCTGCTGAATGCGCGGCTCACCAGGTAAAATCTGCACGAGCATGGCTGCATGGCCTGGCAGAACACCAATCTCTCCCGCGCATCTTCCTGGAGCCGGTCGTCATGCACATTCATGAGCAGAGTCACCGGGTTGAGAGTGCTCTCCCACATCTCAGGATCAAGACGTTGCCAGATTTGGGATGCGGTCAGGCTGCCGGTGCAGCGTAGATCGAATGCGAGATCAGCCGGGGGGGGATGCAGCTTTTCAGGAAGGGCTCGGGAGACGTGGAGGTTCGTGGTGGGATGAGTTGGAGTTTAGGATTCGAGCAGATGCTCCCAGGAGCGGAGCGGACGAAAAGTGGGCATCTTTTTGCGTTGGTGGCCAGCCATCCGGGTCAGCACGTCATTGAGCACCCGCACCGCCTCCAGGATGTACAGTCCCTTGTTGAGCATCACGCACTCGGCGCGTTCGGACATCGCGGCGTCCGTCAGCTCGGCTCGCGAGGCGAGTCCCTTCTTCGCCAGGTTTTCGAGCACCTGCGTGGCCCAGATGACCGGCACATGGGCCGCCTCGCAGATCCACAGCAGCTCCTCCTGGATCTCCGCCATGCGCACCGGGCCGAGTTCTACAGCCAGATCACCTCGGGCGATCATCACTGCCAGCGGTGCTCGTGCTAGGCCATGCATGATGATGTCGGGCAAGTTCCGCACGGCCAGCGCCGTCTCGATCTTCGCCACCACCGCCAGCGGACGCTTGATCAAACGCAACGCGCTGCGTTGTGCGATCTCCTCATGCAGCGTCACCATGTCTTCGGCGCACTGGACGAAGGAATAGCCGACGATGTCCGCGTGTTTCACGACGAAATCGAGATGTTCACGATCACGCTCTGTGAGCGCATCCAGTTTGATATCCGTTCCCAGCACATTGATCGCCATGTCAGCACCGAAGCGCTCGCCTTTCATGCGGGCCTGGGTCACGACCAATAGCACGCCCTCCTTGGACGCTTTCAACACCATGGCTCCCAGCTTGCCTTCGTTGAAAAACACATACGTCCCGCGTTTCAGCACTTTCACCACCTCAGGCAGCGAGCAAACAGCCTCGAAGGGAGCCTGGGGCTGACTGGGCAGTTGTTTGTGCCCGAGGAAAATCTTATCCCCTTGTTTCGCCCGCTGCTCGGCATTCTTCAACCGGCATGCCGTTGTGCGGGCACGTGGCCCGGTAAGCTCCATCTGCACGCGCACTTTCCGCTTCAAAGCGCGTGCCGCCCGCCGCACATGACCGATCATTGCCAGCCACTGCTCCGGCGTGTCATGCGCACAGTTGATGCGGACGCAGGACGCCCCGGCTTCGATTACCTTGCGGCACCAGGCCGGATCGGTTGCCGCGGTTGCCGGCATCGTCACCATGATCCGAACCTTCGAGGCATTGGAAGGTCCAAAAATCACCTCGGCCGCATCCTGAATGCGCTCAAAGCCATCCGTGAAAGCGCTCGGCTCAGGCCATTCAGGTATTTCTTTCTCCTTTTGATCGGCGCTCGAAAGCATCGCCAGCACCGCATCAAGGCTGGCCATGACATGTGACTCACAACGCCCCAGCGAGGACAAACCGCGATGTGAAAGCTCGTCCTGCAAAACTCGCAGATCCTGGTGCCGCAACGCGAGGTAGGCGGCCAGATTGCAGGCGCTATCTGTCAGGATTTCGGGCCATTGAACGTCCTTCGCCCACTTCTTCAGAATCTTCTTCGCCCCGCGTTCCGTGGCAGTGCGGAGGCTGTCCAGTTGCTTTCTTAGCTGCGAGATGCTCGGCGTGGCGGAGTCCTTTTTCATGATGCATTAACACCTCGGCGAAGTGTTCCATCAATCGAAGGTGATTGGCTAAAGATAGGCGTGGGTTGCGTGCCAAAAACGAAACCTATTTCGTATGTCACGAAGGCGTCACAACCCTACTCACATTCATCTGCTGCGAAGCATCACCACGATGCTGGGGCGGGGAGTGCTTTCGTTCATCTCCATGAAGGCTACCTTCTCCGATGCACCACCACTGCCAGCAGCCCGCCGAGCATCAAAACCGCTCGCGAAGGTTCCGGCACGGTGATGATGCCGAGCGTGCCCGCTGTATATAGATTGCTCGTGTCCCAGCCGAGCAGGCCGGTGAGCGCGGGTAGTTCCAGCATCGAAGACTCAAAGGTTCCGCTTGGGGCGCTACCGCCGAAAGTCGTCCAATCCAGCACCTTCCAGATGTCTCCTTCGGCGAAGGTGGTCATGCTGTTTGGGTTGTTCACGCGAAGCTTCACATTGCTTTGCAGCGCCAGCGTACCTCCCCATTGCAGGGCATCCGCCGAGGTGCCGATGCCACTGTTGTCGCCAGAGCCAGCTCCGCTAAAGAGATCAAATTCAACCACACTGCCCGATTGAAACGTGGTGCTCATCGTGCCGCTCGCAGGCGTGAAGATTAGCTTCTTCCCACTCGTATCGCCCGCATCTCCCACGGAAAGAATCGTTGCATTCCCAAAGATCACGGAACCACCCGAGGCTGGTGAAACGCGCCCCGTGCCCAGAATCGTGCTACCGGTGACCGTGACATCGCCGCTGCCCGTGGCTGAGCCGGAGGTGTTTTTCACCGCGACCGTGCCCGCTGTCACCGTGACCCCGCCACTGTGTGTATTCGCGGAATTCAGCGTGAGCGTGCCAGCGCCCTGTTTCGTGAGCAGACCGCTGCCGGTGACCTCATTCGTGAGGCTGATGGAGTTTCCATTGGTATCCAGCGTGCCGCCACCGGCACCGAGGGTGATGCCTCGGTTGCTATTGAAGGCGATATTGCCCGTGGCCTTCACTCCGCCGCCATTGAGCGTGATCTGATCTGCGGTAAAGACGGCAGGATTGGCCCCCAACGCGCTCTCGCCACTCACCGCGATGCTACCGGCATTGATCGTGGTCTTGCCGCTGTAGCTGTTTGCTTCGCCAAGTGTTTGTGTGCCGAGTCCATTTTTCACCAGCGTGATGGCACCGGTGATCGTGCCGGAGTTTGCGGCAGTGCCATCGCCGTAACTGTAGGAACCACTACCGCCGAGAGTCAGTGTGGCGGCGGCGATGGAAGTGATGATATTATTGTTAACGGCGGCGTTGGTTCCCGCAACGGAGGACACTCCTGCAATTTGCTGATTGCGCCCATTGAGATCTAGGGTTCCGAGATTCGGGGAGCCGGCTTGGCCGAGGGTCAAGGTGGTAGTGATGGGAAGACGGTCATTGCCCGTCGTGAGCCGCACCGTGCCGTTATTGATCGCGGTGTTGCCTGTGTAGGTGCTTACGCCGCCGAGTTCAAGCGTGCCGCCACCCTGCTTGGCCCAGGAGCCTGTTTCCCCGGATTTGTTAGCGATTACTCCGTTGTAGATCAGAACCCCAGAGCCAGGCGAGCTGATTCCGGTTCCGACGCCGTCGCCAACAGCGATGGATCTCCCAGCGCCCAATGTTACTGTTGTCGCATCGCTTGCTTTTGAAAAGCGGCCACCGTCGATAATGATGTCGTTGGCGGCATTGCCGAGGCTGCCATCGGCGGTGAAACGCACTTCGCCGCCGTTGATCTTGATTTCGCCAGTGAAGGTGTTGGCTGCGTTAGTGATCTCAAACCGCCCGTCGGTGCTGGCATTGGCAGCGAAAGTGAGGCCGCCGGAAGTGTTACTGATGATGCCACTGAAGGTATTGGTTCCGTTGTTGCCTTGGACGAAAGTCCGCGTGCTGCTTCCCAAGCTCACATTGTTGGCAAAGGACAAGTTGGCGGAGCTACTGGCCAAGCTGACATTGGTTGCAAGCTCACCAAACTGGACGTCGCCACCGATGACGATGCCACCGCCAAACCGAGTATTGTCAAAGGTGCGTGTATTATTGGAGGCGAGTGTGCCTCCGTTCAAGGTTAAGATATTCGAGGCTCCACTGCCAAGCCCTGTGGTGCCACGGGCGATGACTGTGCCTGCGTTAAGAGTGAATCCGCCTGTGAATGTGCCACCGCCTGTTCCGAAAACACCAAGTCCGGATTTGATGAAGCCAGTGCCTGCTGCCGTGGAGACCGAGTTTCCATTCAAGTCGAACAGACCACCTGATCCAACGTCAATGGTTCGCACCGCACCACCAGTGGCATAGGTGCTGCCGATAGAAGCAAAGTTCACCGTCACCCCACTGGCGACGGTGACGTTACCCACATTCGTCGTCGCCCCCATACCCGCGAAGGTGTAGGTGCCGGAAGTGAACAAAACGGCGTTGTTCGCAGTGAAGGAACTAGTGTAGGGCGCGGCATCGGTGGTGTTGTTCCAACGCGCCGCGTTCCAGGCGGTGGTTGCCGTGGTGGAGGTGAACGAGGTCTGCGCACGGCCAATGCCGCACATCAGGAAGAAGAACAGTAGACCGAAGATATAAATCGTGACCGCGCGAACGAAGACGTTGGTGGCAACGGAAGGGGGAATTGGGAGCATGGCGAACCTGAGGGGGGTTAAGTTCGCCGCATGAAGTAGCTTCAATTGCGCCAGCGTCGCATGCCGCATCGCGACGTTTTTGGCAGTGAGTTTATTGTCACAAAAGCACCCGTAACTCTGGCACGGGTTTTGATGCAGCTTGCGCATCGTGCGATGATCAGGCATGCGCAGCCGCATCATTGCATCATCCACCATCTCACCTGAGCGACTCGCCGTGGACACGCGGCGGCTCGTTGTCGTCACCGGGTTCGTCGCGGGTCATGCCGTGTTCCCGAATGCTTGGTGTCATGCCTGCTGGCTCATTTTCGGTGCTTTGTTTTGTCTGCGTGGGCTGCGCCTGCTATCGATGGCTTCGTTCGCACCTTTGTGGTTCTTTCTCGGCTGGATGACGCTGCGATCACTTTTCAGCAGTGGCGTGGAATCGGCCTTCGGTATCTTTAGCGTGGCATTGCTGGCCCTCGTCCTCGTTTTGCTATGCCATGTGCAGGCCTCGCTGGATCGCTGTGGAACGTGGAACGGCCATCTTTCGGCGCTGACGGCGGTGATTTCATTGGGATGGCACCTGCATCGTCATGGCATGAACTTCATGGACTACCGGCTCGAAAACCTGCTGGTGTATGGCGGGCTCAACGCGGTCTGCACCGGTCTGATCTACGGCTTCGCCGCGATGTGGCTGTGCGTGCTGCGAATCACGCCCTGGACAGCCGCCTCCGCGCTAGTGCTCACCACGGCGGCGTTTTGCTCCGGCAGCAGGGGCGCCATGCTCGCGCTGCTCGCCTCGCATGCGGTGCTGCTGCTGATCCGTGGTTGGCGCAAGGGTTGGAGGCCGCCTCTCGTGCTCGTGGCGGCTTTTGTCCTCTACTCGATGACCGGGCTGTTCACACCTGCGCCCGCCGAGAAGCCGGCCACCGCGCCGGTGGCGGTGGCTGGACCGATCGGAAAGGCGCTCACGCGGCCCTACGATGGCCGGCTTTCCATCTACCAGGCTGGATGGAGCAGTCTCGACACCCCGTGCCGGAAAGTCGTCGGCATTGGCCAGTGGGGGACGCACGGCCAGTGGCAGCAGCGGCTCGCTTCATCATGCATGGAACTCCAAGGGCATCTCCATGGCGCGTTCTTCGCCACCTATGTGCATGGCGGCCTCATCGGCGCCGGCTTGCTGCTGCTGGTGATGATCCGCGTGATCCTGCGTGCCGTCTCCTGTGCAAAAACGAAGGACGCACGATGGCCGGCGCTGCTCACGTTTGGCATCACGGCACTCCTTTTCGATGGAGAATCCTTGGCGCACCTCCTCACGCTGCCACGCTTTGAGACGCTGCTCTTCTGGCTGCCCGCCACCATGCTGCTCGTCCAGGCATCAGAATCGTCACAGCCGGATTCTTGTCCGCCTTCCGCATGATGCGGAAGCGTCTGCCATGAACTGGAAAATCCTCGCGCTGGCCGCGGCAGCCGGAGCGCAGCTCGCCCCCTTCGAAGAACCATCCAAAACACCCGAGCTCGCCCTGCTCATGGGCGATCTGCAGCGTCTCACGCACAAGCTCGCTTTGTCAGCCGACGCGGGGAACGCGGAGCTGGCTGCGTTTTACCTGCACGAGTCCCAGGAGCAGCTTCGCAAGATCCAATCCGACGCACCTGAGTATGAAAACATCCCCGTCGCCGTGCTGATCGACCGTCTGGCGCATCCGGCCTATGCGCCGATGCAGGAAGCCGTGACGGCCAAGGACGTGAAACGCATGCGTGAAGGCATGAACACCATCGTGCAGGCCTGCAATGCCTGCCACACCGCCACACAGCATGGTTTCATCCGCATCACGCCGGGCACCGAGGTGAATCCCTTCAACCAGTCCTTTGCTCCATGAAGACCTTCCTCGCCTTATTGCTGCTCAGCGTCTCTTTGATCGCCGAAACGCCGGATCGCGGCGTGGTGCGCATCTACGGCGGAACGAAACAACCGCTCGAAGCACGCGGACTTGGTTTCATCGTCGAAAAGGACGGCTTTGTGCTCACGAACTACGACAACCTCGTCGAAAAAGCCTCCGAGAGGCTGTTTGAACGTTTCGAGGTCACTTCTGGCCCGGATCGTTACTCAGCAGAAATCATCGGCGTGGAGCCCACGATCAATTTGGGCATCCTGAAGCTCCAAACGGAGAAAATCTTCACGCCCGTCGTTTCGGCCACGAAACGCGAACCAGCTCCCGGAGGCGAATTACAGGCCGTTTCGCTCGAAAACGGCGCTTTGAGGCTCATCGACGGTCAAGTGACCGCTTTGAACACCAAACAGTGCTACCAGCACAGCCTCGCCGCGACGATGTTTCGGGCGAAGATCACCATTCCGCACGAATCCATCGGCGGGCCGGTCTTTTATGCCGACAGCGGCGAAGTCGCGGCGCTCTACACCGGCTTCAAGCCCGCCGCGGAACCCGGTCATGCTGAGAACAGCGAGGAGACGCATCTGCTGCCCATCAGTTTGTGCTTCAACATCTACGACAGCCTCAAAACCAAGCGAAGCCTGAAATCCCCGTGGACCGGCTTCGCGGTGCGTCCGCTGAACGAGGCCGAAAAGCGCTTCTTCCCCACCGCGAAGAAGCATCACGGCGGCCTCGCCATCGAAGACATCTGGGAAAACAGCCCCGCGCAAAAAATGGGCCTCCGCGAGGGCGACATCCTCGTCCAGTTCTCCTACAACCGCATCCTGACCGTCGCCGACTTCCAAAAGTGGCTCTACATGTATGGCGTCGGCCATCCCGTGAAGCTCTACATCCTCCGCAACGGCACGGAGTACCTCGTTGCCGATTATGTGATCGAGGAACGGCCAGAGTGGGCAAAGCCGAAGTAATGAAAGAGACTTGGAGATCGTGCTTTGATGCTCGTTCTCTCATCATGAGATTTGGCCTCCTCATCGCCCATTTATTATCCTCCACTGCCTTCGCTGAAACGACGCAACACATCGTCTTCAACCGCGCACCAGGACAAGGCATGTATCAGGGCGAACCCGAGACGCTCGGGCGGAAGGCTTTCGACGAGGTGCTCGCTCAGTTTCCGAATGCGCTGAACAAACGTTTGCAGACAGCCGTGAGCCACATCTTCTCCGTCTTCCGCACACCGCCGGAGACGACGGTGAAAGCGTTGCGAGTATTTCTTGATGCCGCAGAGCAGACGAGCACGCCAGTGGTGGTGCAGATCGACACGGAGCACTGGTGGGATGCGCGGCCTGATCTCTGGAACTGGTGGGACGAAACCAAGCCCGGCTATGATCCAGCAAACCGCGAGAACGTCGAGTGGACTGGCTGGTCGCCCGACGATGCCATCAAGATCGCATGGCGTGACTGGGGGAAGCAGGTGCGTGTCCTGCCGCAGCCGAACTTGGCGAGTCCGCGCTTTGTTGAAGCGTGCAAAGCGGAACTGCGTCGTCTCGTGCCCATCGTGCTCGATTGGCATGGCAAGTTGCCCGCTGAGAAGAAACATCTGCTCATCGCCATCAAGCTCGGCCACGAGACCTCCATCGGCGGCAGCGCCTACTATTATGAAGGCGGCAATGAGCGACTCACCAAGCCAGCAGCGGATGATCCCGTGCGGCCTTTTGATGCCGAGCAGGTGCTCTCGCGTGGTCGGGCGCAGCTCGGCTATGCAGCGGTGAAGACCTCTGGCCTTCGCACCAGCGGAAGCATCACCGAGAGCGATCTGCGTGATGTCTGCCAGCGTTACCTCGCCACGCTCTGTCGCGAGGCCGCGCAGCTCGGTGTGCCGCGTGAGAAGCTCTTCGCCCACGGCGTCGGATGGAAGGACGGCGAGCTGCTTTACGATGCAGCGGTGAATCCCGACTCCTGCCCCGCCTGGAGCTTTTACGAACACGCCGCCGATCCACGAATCGACACCGGCGTGCAGCGCAACCTAGCACGCTCAGACGCTCCCCACTGGGCCGCCTGCGAGTATTGGCTGCCTTCCGCCGATGCCGACGCCTGGAGCGATGCCTTAACCAAAACCCTTTCCGATCCTCGCTGCCGCTATGTGTGCATCTTCAATTGGGAAAGCATGACCGCCTTTCCAGGCATCGCGAAAGGCATTCACGAAGTTCTCGATAGCAGCCCCTAAAGTGATTTCGACTTTAGCCGAATCAGACGACAACCAACACATCAGAAGCTGACAGAAAAATGAGGGCAGCAAATATCAGAGTCCATTTTTCTGCCCCCATTTGCTGTCAGCCTTTCTTCGAAGTTTACGCCACCACATGAAGCCGTTCCTTCTCCTGATCCTCAGCCTAGCCTCACCGCTGATGGCCAAAGCGCTCTTCGACCAGCCCGCTATCAGCGACACCAAGGCCGCCATCGCCTGCGTGATCGGTGAGGTGCATCCAGACAGCGAGACGTTTTATGTGCGCATTGGGAATTACGGCAAGACCACGCCCATCGTGGCGCAGGCATGGGATGCGGGTGCATTCACGGGTTTGAAAGTGCCCACAGGCTTTCAATTCGGACCGATGGCAGACGAAAACAGCGCCGCCGTGCAGGTGCATGGTCGCGAGATCGGCATCTGGATGGATTCGGATCATCCACGGCCTGCACTCGGCTCGTTGCTGCCGATCACGCCAGCGTATTGGTGGTGGGATTTCGCGAAAGCACCGATGCCCTTTGCCAAAGAAGGCGCGGAGCTGGCGATGAGCTTCGAGATGAAAGTGCCCACGGCCTCTCGCGAGGGAGAGGCGCAGCCCTACATCACCGCGAACTTCCTTTTCCTCGACACACGCTCGCAAAAGCAGTTCTGGCTCGCCGCCAGTCTCTTCGACCTGCGCCCGGAGAGCCAGTTCCCCGACACGGTGCATTTCGATGGCTGGGAGGGCGGCACGCAGATTCCCCTTCTCTACTCGGCGCTGAATAAGAACAGCCAGTGGATGCATCCGGGCAAAGATTCGGCTCTTTTCACCGCGCAGCCATTTTCGGAGTATCGGCACTACGACATCCGCGTCACCGCCACCGAGCTGAAAACGGCCATTGAGGCCATGCAGAAGCGATTTCCGGAAACAGCCGCCGTTTCTGGCAATATCACCGATCTCCGTCTCATCCATTTCAATCTCAACCCCGAGGTCTTCGCGCCCAGAGGCAGCCGTGGACGGCTCGGGCTGTCGTTGCGGGATGTGCGGGTGGAGTTGCTACGCCGTTGATCCAGTTCGCCGCAAACGCTACTTCGCCCACATGCGGTTGTTTTTTGCGTTGCGCTCCAGTTCGCAGAGGCGAGAGCCTCCATGAGCGGCGGCACATAAACGCCGAATCTTCCGCGCAGGCCTTTCTTCAGCCCATACCAACCGCCGATGACTCCGCTGATCATCTTCCTCTCCGGCAATGCTGGCTAGGCCTGTGCCGCACTTGCTGCGTTGTTCTTGGCCATCTCGCGGGATCTCATACGCTACCAGCCACTCGTGGGTGTCTGCGGCTGGATCATGATCATCGCCGGACCAGCCTATCTCTCCATCGATTGGCACTGCCCGCTGCCGCTCTGGTGGACGCTGATGGATAGCCTGAGCTGCCTGCTTATCGGCCTCACGCTGCTCTGGGCCTGCCCAAAAGCACCTGCGCCTTGAATCTCATTTAAAACCAAAGTCATGCACCTGCGATGCCGATCGGCAAAGCAATGGCTGGTTCGGCTTTGATTTTTGTTTGGTGTTCGCGGCGGTAGGTGAGCGGGGTGGTGCCGGTGAACTTTTTGAAGCGTTTCACGAAGGAGCTGTGGTCGTAGAAGCCGTTGTCCTGGGCGATGTGGGCGATGCTGTGGGCGGTGTGCTTGATGGCATCGATGGCGTGAAACATGCGGACCTGCTCGACGAAGACCTGCGCGGTCATTTTCATGCCCTGCCGGAAGACGCGCATAAACTGGCTTTCGGACAGGCTGCACAGCTTGGCCAGGGTGGCGATGGTGATGGCATCGGCGTAGTTGCGAAAGACATGTTCGAGGGCGGGCAGCAGCCGGTTGAGCTCGGCATCGTGGCCCATGACTTCGCTGTAGCGGCGGTTGATGGTGATGAGGCCGATGATTTTTCCGGCCCGGTTGTGCAGCGGGTATTTGCTGGAGAAATACCACTGCGGGGCGTGGGTTAGATAGCTGGCGGCATGCACTTCATTGATCAATGGCTTGCCGTGCTTGAAGACGAGCAGGTCGTTTTGCCGGAAGCTCTCGGCGATGATCTTCGGGAACAGGTCGAAGTCGGTTTTGCCGACAACTTCCTGCCCGTGCGTCAGGTTGATGGCCTCCCTCAATGCCCGGCTCATGTAGATGTAGCGGGAGTCGAGGTTTTTGATCATGAAGAGAGCCCCGGGCAGGTGCTCCAGCGCTTGCAGGAGCTGCGTGGTATCGGCTACTTCATGGAAAAAGGCGGTCTGGAGGCGGTTCATTGCAATAAGAGGATATTACCATTTTATGACGGTCGGGCCATAGCCTTTTCTGCGCTGGCTGGCTAGACTCTCATCATGAAGATTGGGCGCACTTGGTTTCGACGGCTGCTGGCGGCATCGCTGATGCTGGCTGGCTTGCCGTTGGTCGTTTCGGCTGCGGACATGCTGGTGCTCATGAGTGGCTCGGGGAAAGTGGAGCGCTATGATTCGGAAACGGGGGCGCATGTGGGGACGGTCGTCAGTGGGTTGCCTCCATCGAATGCCATGCTTTTCGATGCGGAAGGGCGTCTGCTCATTTCGACGGGGATGCCGGGTGGCGTCGGCCATGTGCTGCGTTTTGACCCACGGAACGGCGGCAAGATGGAGACGTGGCTGGATGTGCCGGAGGGCTATGGCGGGCGGTTGTTTCGGGCCACGGGCATGACGTGGCATGAGGGCGATCTGCTGGTGGCGAGCCAGGGCGATGGTAAGGTGAAGCGCTATGACGGCAAGACCGGTGAGTGGAAGGCAGATGTGTCGCTGGCATCGCCCGGTGGCATGACGCAGATCGCGGTGCATGGCGGGCGGCTCTTCATCACAGACTATGTGGCGCAGATGCTGCGGCGTGCGCCGGAGGCGCTGGACGGCACGATGAGCGAGCCATGGGCGCAGCACGCCGCGCAGGCACCCTGGGGCTTGGTTTTCGATGCGGAAGGGCGGGCGTATTGGAGCACGGCGGCGAATCGCATTCACCGCTTCGATGGCCAAACGAATGTTGAGTGGGCAGGTGCGGGCGGCGGGCTGGCTATTCCCGTCGGACTGACACTGGGGCCGGATGGAAATCTCTACGCGGCGAGTTTGCACGGGCAGGTCACGGTTTGGAAAACGGATGCGCCGAATGCAGGTGATGCACTGCGGGTGATTGGCGGTCCAGAGATGAAAGAGCCGATCAGCATCGTCTTTACCACGCTGCCTCGCGGGCTGGAGTTTGTGATGGCACCACCTCCTGCGGCCGGTGTGGAGTCGGCAGAAAAGGTCGCGTTCTTTGAGTCGAAAATCCGTCCGTTGCTCGTGGAGCGCTGCATCGAATGCCACGGCGAGAAAAAGCAAAAAGGCGGGCTGCGTCTCGACTCGCGTGCGGCCTGGCAGGCTGGCGGTAACAGCGGCAAAGCCATCGTGCCGGGCAAGCCGGATGAGAGTTTGCTTATTAAAGCAGTGCGCTATGCCGATAAGGATTTGCAGATGCCGCCAAAGAAGGCGCTGCCGCCCGGAGAAGTGGCCCTGCTGGTGGAATGGATTCAGCAAGGCGCAGTGGACCCGCGCAGCGATGCACTCGCCGCAGCACAGCCTGCCTCGGACGACTGGGCGGCGGAGTTTCAGAAGCGCCTCGACTGGTGGAGCCTGAAGCCCATGCGTCCAGCCACCAACGGCAGCGTGGACGGCTTCATCCAAGCCGCGCAAAAAGCCGCCGGACTCGCAATGGCACCGCAGGCCTCGGATGAGGTGCTGCGTCGTCGTTTGAGCTTTGTGCTCACTGGGCTTCCACCCATGCCAGACAATCAGACCATGAGAAAATCAGACGAGGAGACGGAAGCTCTCTCATTGTCTCCCCCTCCGATGGTCTCACAGTCTTCTCCGCTCGAAGCCTATGTTGACTCGTTGCTAAGCAGTCCCCACTTCGGTGAGCACTTCGCCCGTCACTGGATGGATGTGGTGCGCTACACGGACACCTATGGCTACGAGTGGGATACGCCCGCGAAAGGTGCTCACGAATACCGCGACTACCTCATCCGCGCCTTCAACGACGACATCGGCTTCGATCAGCTCCTCCGCGAGCAACTCGCCGGTGACCTCATCGCCAAGCCACGGCTCGATGCCGCCGGGCAAATCAATGAGAGCCTCATCGGCCCGATGTTTTATCATCTGGGCGAGCATCGGCACGGCAGCAGCATCGGCTTCAACGGGGTGCATCAGGAGATGGTGAACAACAAGATCGACGCCTTCTCCAAGGCCTTCCTCGCTACTACGGTTGCCTGCGCCCGCTGCCACAACCACAAGCTCGAAGCCGTTTCGCAGCGCGACTACTACGCCCTGGGCGCTGTCTTCATGGTGCCGCGCTGGACCAGCCGCAGCGTCGATGCACCCGGCAAAAACGACGTGGCCATTGCCAGATTGAAGGAACTCCGCGCCAACATCCGCAACGAACTCGCAGCCCTCTGGAAGGCCGTCCGCATTCAGCCGGAGAGCTGGCGCAAGCCGCTGGAGGTGAGGGATGCGCCCGCGGCGAAGTTGGAAGACATCGCCTATCCGCTGGCGAAGCTAACCCAGGCCGAAGGCGGCATCGAGGCCACCTGGACCGCCCTCGCCAAAGAGTGGGCTGAGACTCGTGCCGCCCGCCTCACGGCCAATGCTGCCTACACTGTGCTCACCGATTTTTCTGAGCCTCAGCTTCCCGCTGCCTGGGTCGCGGAGGGCGATGGCTTCATGCATGGCTGGGTGCCTGACGCCACACCACTCATCGCCTTGGAGGGCGAGGCCGTGGTCGCTCGCTTGCTCCCCCGAGGTTATCACACGCACGCGCTTTCCTCTCGATTGCCCGGCACCCTGCGCATGCCGCCGCAGAGCCGCGTGGCGGGCAATGTCGTCAGCCTCCGTCTCGCGGGCGGTGAGTTTGGCGGCTCTCTGACGGTGGATGAAAATGCGTTCCAAAGCGAAACCATCGCCTTTTTCAACGACCCGAAGCTCATCTGGCGCAGCTACGGCGACACGCCGCTGCGGAACAGCGTGACCCGCGTCACCGTGGAGTTTGCCACCGCCTCGCTGAATCCCAACTTTCCTCCCCGCGTGGATCTGGTGCCCATGCCGCCCGCCGATATGGGTCACGACAAACGAAGCTGGCTGAGCCTCACCGGCATCGTCACGCACGATGCGGGAGGCACGCCGCAGGACACGCTAGATGCCTTCGCCACGCTTTACCAAGGCCCCGCGCCGACCACCACGGAGGAGGTCAACGCACGGCTCTCCGCATGGTTCACCGCCGCCGTGCATCGCTGGTGCGAGGAGACATCACAGCCCGGCGATGTCGCCCTGCTGGATTGGATGCTGACGCAAAAAATTCTGCCGAACACCGCCGATGCCAGCAGCCCGCTCGCCGCACTCATCGCGGACTATCGCCGCGTGGAAAGTGGCATCGCCTTTCCCCGAACCGTCAATAGCATGGACGAACGCGAGACGGCCAAAGTCGGGCTGCCGCTCAATCTTCGCGGCAATGTGGACACGCCCGGCGATCCCGTGATGCCGGACTTTTTACAAATGTTCGCAGGTCGCAACAACGTGGCCAAAAGCCCCGGCAGTGGACGCCTCGAACTCGCCGAGTCACTGCTGCATCCCGAGCATCCACTCACTGCCCGCGTCTATGTGAACCGCGTGTGGCAGTGGATCTTCGGCACCGGCCTCGTCGCCACGCCGGATGACTTTGGCCGTCTCGGCGACAAGCCCTCGCACCCCGAGCTGCTCGACTGGCTGGCCCGCGAGTTCATCCGCGAAGGCTGGTCCACCAAGAAGCTCGTGCGCCGCCTCGTGCTCAGCGAGACCTTCCGCCAGTCTGGCGTCATCGCCGCCGCCGCCCGCGAGCGTGACCCCATGAACCGCCTGCTCTCCTACTACCCCACCCGCCGCCTCGAAGCCGAGTCCATTCGCGATAGCCTGCTCGCCGTCTCCACCCGGCTCGCCCCCACCCTTTACGGTCGCCCCATCAATGCTCCCCGAGCCGTTGAAGACCCGAAAAAACGCCTCTTCTCCGGCCCGCTCGACGGTCACGGACGCCGCTCGATTTACTCCACCATGAGCATCATGGCCCCGCCATCCTTTCTCACCGCCTTCGACCTGCCCGACCTCAAGCTCCCCAGCGGCAAGCGCAACATCACCAACGTGCCTTCCCAATCTCTGATGATGCTCAATGACCCGCTCGTCAGCGCCCTCGCCAAGCACTGGGCCACGCAGCTAATCAAAGAACCTCACACCACCGTCGAGGAACGCATCAGCGCCATGTTTGCCCGTGCTTTCGCCCGCCCGCCGCAGCCCGCCGAGTTGCAGCAATGGACCACCGCCACCCGAGATTTCGCCACCACGCCCGATCTTCTGCACGACGAAGCCGCCTGGACCCAGCTCGCCCATGCCCTCTTCAACACCCAGGAGTTTATCCATTACCGCTAAGCCTATGAAACACTCCACCTGCCCCGGCTCCATCCCGCCCGCATTCACCCGGCGCGGCTTTCTTCAGCAGGCCTCTGCTGGCTTCGGCATGCTCGCATTGAATGGCTTGTTTTCGCGTGAAGCCACTGCCGCCACGCATGTCGCGGCAAAGGCAAAGAACGTGATCTTTTGCTTCATGGATGGCGGGCCGAGCCATGTGGACACCTTTGATTACAAGCCCATGCTCAAGAAGCATCAGGGCCAGCCCATCGGCACGAGCTGGCTCAATCGCCGCACCCAGGGCGAAGGAAATCGCGTCTGGCTCGGCAGTCCGTGGGAGTTCAAACAACGCGGGCAGAGCGGGCTCTGGGTGAGTGATTTGTTTCCGCATCTCGCCGGTGTGGCGGACCATCTCTGCGTCGTGCGCTCCATGGTCGGCGAGATTCCGCTGCATGGGCAACAGAATCTCCTGCTGCACACCGGGCGCACTGGCGGCCAGGCTCCGAGCTTCGGCGCGTGGGTGTCTTATGGACTCGGCACCGAGAATCAAAACCTGCCCGGCTA
Source organism: Akkermansia muciniphila (assembly GCA_943373155.1). Classification (GTDB taxonomy): domain Bacteria; phylum Verrucomicrobiota; class Verrucomicrobiia; order Verrucomicrobiales; family Verrucomicrobiaceae; genus Prosthecobacter. The sequence goes on from CALSBJ010000034.1 coordinate 54,013, forward strand.
CGTGCTGCTGAACAACGATTGGGTGCCCAATGGCGGGCTGGAAAACTTCGGCAGCTCCTTCCTGCCCGCGAGTCATCAGGCCACCACCATGCGAGCCAAGGGCACGCCCGTGGACAACATCACCCCTGGCGACGCAGCCATAATCCAGCGTCGCAAACTTTCTCTACTCGCCGCGCAAAACAGCGCCTTCGCCGCGCAAAGCTCCGACGCACAAGGCATCGAAGCCGCCATCGCCAACTACGAGACCGCTTTCCTCATGCAGAGCACCGTGCCCGGCATCGCCGACATCAGCGGCGAGCCTGCGCACATCCGCAAACTCTACGGCCTCGACTCCACCGATGAGCACCAGCGCCTCTACGCCACCCAGGCCCTCCGCGCCCGACGACTCGTCGAAGCGGGCGTGCGCTTCGTGGAAATCACCTGCCCCAGCTTTGACGGCAACAACTCCCCCTGGGACCAGCACGGCCACTTGCAGCTCAACCACGAGAAAAACGCCCGCATCACCGAGCAATCCGTCGCCGCGCTCATCATCGACCTCCATCAGCGCGGCCTGCTGGATGAGACCATCGTCCTCTGGGCCGGAGAAATGGGCCGCACCCCGCACACCCCCGCCGTCACCGCCACCGCCGGACGCGACCACCACGTCAGCGGCTACACAATCTTCATGGCTGGCGGCGGCTTCAAAGGCGGCACAGCCTTTGGCGAGACCGATGAGTTCGGAGCCAACGCCGTCGTGAATCCCGTCAGCGTCCACGACATTCACGCCACCATCCTCCACCAGATGGGCCTCGATCACACCCGCCTCACCTTCCGCCACGGCGGCCGTGACATGCGCCTCACCGATGTGCACGGGCATGTCATTCGGGAGATTTTGGCGTGAGCCAAAAGCCGAAGCGCCCCTCGCTGAGAAAGCACCCTCCAGCACCAAATAACTCCTGCCAAAAATCACGCGATGACACCAACAAACACCACCCGCCGCCACGCCCTCACCACCGCCGGACTCGCCGTGCTCGGCGCATCACTCGCCACGTCCACCCGTGCAGCCGATACTGCCACTGCGATGTCCAGCCATCACCTCGATGTCCGCGCCTTTGGCGCGACGGGTGATGGCACGACGGACGACACAGCGGCTTTTCAGACCGCGCTGAACCAAGCCTATCAGGCGGGAGGCGGCACCGTCTTCGTGCCGCCGGGGCGTTACCTCATCGCCACCCATCTCATCGTGCCGCACAATGTCACCTTGGAAGGCATATTCACAGCCCCGCCCACCACGCCGTGGCGCAGCGACAATCCCGAGAACAAACCTCAACTCGCCGGCAGCGTGTTGCTCGCGGTCGAGGGCGCGGGCAAGGCCGACGGCACGCCGTTCATCCAGCTCAATATGAATGCCACGATCAAGGGCATCGCCGTGTTTTATCCTGAGCAAACCGATACGAATCCACCCGTTGCCTATCCGTGGACGATCAGTTCCTCGCTCCAGGGCGCGGATAACTGCTCCATCATCGACATCCTGCTCATCAATCCCTATCAAGCGGTCGATTTCGGCGGCAGGCACACCGGGCGGCATTTCATCCGCAATCTCAATGCCGCGCCGCTGCATCTCGGGCTCTTCATTGATCACTGCATCGACGTGGGTCGCGTGGAAAACGTCCACTTCTGGCCCTTCTGGGGCGCGACGGGAGGCGCGGCCGAGTATCGCCGCAAGCACGGCAAGGCCTTCATCATCGGACGCACCGACTGGCAGCATCTCACAAACTGCTTCTGCATCGACTACGAGACCGGCTTTCAGTTCATCGCCTGCACCGGGTCAAACGCAGTTTATGCGGGAGGCGGCAATGCGATGATCACCGGCGGCGGCGCGGATACCTGCAATCGGGCGGTGCATGTCGTCGAGATGCAAGGCCACAGCGGCACGCGCTTCGTGAACTCGCAGATCTACGGCGACATCATCGTCGAGGCGACCAACAACGCGCCGCTCCAGTTCAGCGCCTGCGGATTGTTCGGCAGCGTGCATGCCGCGAACGGCATCGGCCTCGCCCGCATCGAAGGCGGTGGCAAAGTCAGCTTCACCGACTGCCACATCCACTGCCTCGACCCACGCAACACCGCCCGCACCCTCATACACGCCAAATCCGGCCGCCTGCAAGTGCGCGGCTGCGACTTCATCGACAGTGCCTTGCCTCGCGAGCATGTCTTCCTCGAAGAAGGCGTCCTCTCCGCCAACATCAGCGACAACACCTCGCGCACTCCTTTCACCATCACCAACAAGGCGAAGGGCCAGACCGTGGTGCGGGACAATCTGAGTGAGGGGTGATGCGCATGAGAATCACGTGAAACAGACACTCCTGTCTGTTCGAGCCGGCTTAGTGTTGCGGAAGATTTAGCGTTAAGATCCGGCTAAGGCACTCGTATCTACGCGGACACCCGTATTTACGAATGAAGACTGCCGCTGCTCCAATCTGTCCTTCCGATGCTGATCTCGACACGATGCCCTCGCCGACGGGGGCGAAGATGCTAGCGGTGATTGATCTGCTGTCGAAGCATCCGGCGGGGTTGTCCTCGGCGGAGGTTACGAGGCGGTCGGGCATCACCGGGAACGTGGTTTTTCGGCTGCTGAAGACGCTCGCGGCGATGGGCTTTGCGGCGCAGCGGGAGGATGACAAGACTTACACGCTGTCGAACCGCCTGTTGGATCTCTCGCGGCCGAAGGTGGCCGGGAAAAGCCTCGTGGTGTGTGCGCAGGAGGCGCTGCGGGAGCTGCGGGATGGCACGGGGGAGACGGTGCAGCTCCTCATCGAGTCCGGCGGGAAGATGCTGGTGATGGAGCAGCTCCAGGGCACGCATGCGCTGCAAGTCTGCGGCCAGGTGGGGATGCGGGTGCCGATGTATTCCTGCGCTCCGGGAAAGGCGATCCTGGCTTGGTGGGGAGACAAGAAGCGGGCGGAGTGGTTTCGCGGTCGGGCGTTGAAGAGCTTCACGCCTCACACGCTGAGCAAGCGCAAGGATCTGGAGCGCGATCTGGAACTGGCGCGACTGCGGGGCTACACGCTGGACTGCGAGGAAGGCATCGAGGGCATCCGCTGCGTGGCCGCACCGGTGTGCGATGAGTTTGGCAATCCCATCGCCGCCATCACGATGATGGCACCGCTGAATCGTCTGCCGGAGGACTTGTTCGAAAAACTGGGCCAGCGTGTGATGCGGGCCTCGCTTGCCATCGAGAAGGAGGTTCGGCTGTGAAAACCCATCCTTCAGAAACATTTTTCTGCCTTCATTCTTCTGCCATTCCTCAGAGATCGATTGGCAGGAGAGCCGAGCGGAGCGAGACAGACAGCCACAGGCTGCCCGGAGGGAAGCGAAGCGCATCAATGGGGGCAGGAGAATGGATCGTTTGGTTGGCTGTTTTGCTGATCGGGAGCGCTCAGGCGGATGATCGAGTGGAGTTCTTTGAGAAGCGGATTCGTCCTGTTTTGGCGCAGGAGTGCTATGAATGCCATGCCACAGCAACGAAGCGGAAAGGCGGCCTGCTTTTGGATACGCGATCTGGCTGGCAGGCGGGTGGCGAGTCGGGTGCCGTGATCGTGCCGGGTGATCCGCAGGCGAGTTTGCTGATCAAAAGCATCCGTCATACGCTGCCAGAGCTGGAGATGCCGAAAGCGGGCGCGAAGTTGGGTGAAGATGTCATCGCGGACTTTGCGAAATGGATCGCGGAAGGCGCGGTGGACCCGCGTGACCAGCCGCCGAGCGCGGAGGAGGTGAGCAAGGATACGAGCTGGGAGTCCATCGCGGCGCGTCGGGCGCAGTGGTGGAGTTTTGCGCCGATTTCGAGCCCGAAAGTGCCTGCGGGCTCCACGTGGTCGAAGCATCCGGTGGATGCGTTTTTGCGTGAAGCGCAGTCGAAGGCTGGTTTGGAGCCAGCGGGCGATGCGGAGGCGCTCACGGTGCTGCGGCGGCTGCATGTGGTGCTCACGGGGCTTCCGGCGACCTCGGCGGAGATGGACGCATTTTCGGCTTCTTGGGCGCAAAACGGCCCGGAGAAGGCCATCGCGGCCAAAGTGGATGATTTGATGCAGTCGCCGCATTTCGGCGAGCGATGGGCACGGCATTGGATGGACTGGTTTCGCTATTCGGAAGGCCACGGCGGCCAGGGTGACTTTGAAGTGCCGGGGGCGTTTGAGTATCGCGACTACCTCATCCGCGCTTTGAACGCCGATGTGCCGTATGACCAGCTCGTGCGTGAGCACCTCGCGGGCGATCTGCTGCCGCAGCCGCGTGTGGATGCCAAAAACGGCATCGTGGAGAGTCGCGCGGGATTGGGCAGCCTGCGCATGGTGGAGCATGGCTTCTTCCCGGTCGATTCGCTGGATGAGCTGGTGAAGTTCACCGACAACCAGATCGACGTGATCACGAAGGCCACGCTCGGGCTCACGGTGAGCTGCGCCCGCTGCCACGATCACAAATTTGATCCCATCAGCCAGCGGGACTACCACGCTCTGTTTGGCATCTTCGCGAGCTCGCGGCCCGCGCAGCTCCCGCTAAACACGCCGGATGCATTGAAGACTCGTGAGTCGGCTTTGCAGGCGAAGCGAGTGGCATTCAGCACCGCGATGCGTCGTCAGTGGCAGGACGAGGCCACGCCGGAGATCCTGCTGGCCCGTTTGCGTGAATGGTCGGCCGCTCGTGAAAAGAAAAACGTGCCGCCGAAGGAGAAGGTCGATCCCAAGACGCTCACGAAGGCCCAGCGCCTTGCCGCCGCGAAAGCGAAGGCTGGACCGCCGCCCGTGCCGATGACCTCGGCGCTGCATCCGTGGAATGCACTGCGGGAGAAGCCGCAGCAGTGGTCCACCTGGCGTGCTGAAGTGCAAAAGCAGCAAACCGAAGCCCGCGAGCACAACGAAGCCATCACGACCTCCATCATCGACTTCCGCCAAGGTTTGCCGAAAGGCTGGCGACTCGCGCAGGGCACGGCGGGGGCTGTTTCCGCCGGTGAACTCGGCCTCGGCGTCACGGAGGAAACGGCGGTGCTCAGCGTGCTGCCAGCGGGCCTGTTCAGCGGCGGCACCACGGCCTTTGAAGAGGCGGCGATGGCCTCGCCAGACTTCATCATTCCCGATGCAGGCTTCGCTTTGAACTGGGCGGGTTCGGGCACGCCATGGGCTCGGCTGGTGCCGAACAACTTCCCGATGGCCGGCTCGCAAAACGGCATTTACGGCCAGTTCGCCATCGGCACCGGTGGTGATGCGTCCTGGCAGAGCTGGGATGTCTCGTTTTGGAAAAATGAGCGTGGTTACTTCCATGTGATGACGGAGCGGACCACGTCCGGTTTCCACTCCGGGAAAGCCAATGATGACAACACGCCTGGTGAAGATGAGGCCAGAGCCACACGCGGCTCCTGGTGGCATGTGGCGGAGGTTCGTCAGCTCAAGAATGCCAAAGACGAAATACAGCCGAGCACCTTGGCTGCCGCGCCCTTGTTGGAAGGCGATTCACCTGCGGATGAAGCCTCCCTCGCCGCTCACTACGCGGAGACGATCCAGCGCGTGATGGCTCGCTGGGCTGAGAAGAAGCTCACGGACGCCGATGCGGCTTTTCTCACGGATTGTCTGCAAGCCGGGCTGCTGCGTGGCAAGACCGCCGATCTCCGTGCCGACGTGCGCGAATCTCTCGACGCCTATCGGACGCTCGAAAACGAACTGCCGCCCGTGCGCACCGCACCTGGAGTGATCGAGTCCGATGGCTTCGCTCAGGCGCTCTATGTGCGTGGCAATCATCGCCAGCCTGCAGATGTGGTGCCGCGTGGCTTTCCCACGCTGCTCGGTGGTGCCGTGTTCGATTTGAAGAAGGAAAGCGGTCGCCTCCAGCTCGCGCAAAGCCTCATCACGGATGCCAATCCGCTGCCTGCCCGCGTGATCGCGAACCGTCTCTGGCATCATGTCTTCGGCACCGGCATCGTCGCCACACCGGACAACTTTGGGCGCACCGGCCAAACGCCCTCGCATCCGGCGCTGCTCGATCATCTCGCCACGCAGATGCGTGAGAAAGGCTGGAGCCTGAAAATCATGCTGCGATACCTGCTCACCACGCGCACCTTCCGCCTCGACTCCACACCCAGCGAGGCCGCGAAGGCTAAAGACCCGCTCAATCGCCTGCTCACCCACGCACCCGTGCGGCGGCTGGAGGGCGAGATCATCCGCGATCATCTCCTCGCCGCCTGCGGCACGCTCGATCCCCAACTTTACGGCCCCAGCGAAGGCCGCACCGACGCCAGCAAGCGCCGCTCCATCTACTTCAAAGTGAACCGCACGCGCCAAGGCCCGCTGCTGGCCGTTTTCGACGTGCCCATGCCCACGACTACACGCGGTGCCCGCGATGTCTCCACCACACCCGCGCAGTCCATCGCGCTGATGAACAGCCCGTTGGTCATTAAGCAAACGGAGGCCTGGGCGCGTGCTCAGGCCCAAGCAAAGCCCGAGGAAGCCCTGCGCGAACTCTTCCGCCGCGCCTTCACCCGCGAGCCGGGCACGAGCGAGCTTCGCGAACTTGTCAGTTATTCCAACAAGCTCTCCGACACCGCCCATCTCCTCTTCAATCTCAAGGAGTTCATCTTCGTGCCATGAAAACGACGCTCACCATCCTCTCTCTCCTCTCCGCCACTTTCACGGTTCATGCCGCCGAACCAACACCTCCGGCGTGTCAATTCATCAGGCCGGAGAAACTCATCGTGCATGAGGATGGCTCCCGCGAACTCGCCGCCACCAGCGTGAAATTTCATGGCGAGTGGGCTCTGAAGGACGGTGTCATCAGCGGTGTGCATGGCAATGAAAAGCACATCGCCACGCTGAAGTTTGTCCAGCCCTTCGAGGACTGCGTGCTGACCTTCCGGGTGCGCTTCGTCGATCCAGGACACTTTGCCTTCGTCGCAGGCGCTCATGGCCTGGATGTGGCCTTCTCCGCTGCCACACCCGCAGCTCCCGCGCCCATCAAGATCAAAGGCCGCAAGCCCGAGCAGGCACCCGAGGCGAAGTCCCAGGTGCTCGTCACTCAGGACAAGGAGTTTAGAGTCGGCGAATGGATCGATGTGCTCATCGAATACTCCGGTCATCAGATGCGAACCAAGATCGGCGACACTGAAATGAAAGCGACAGGTCACTTCCGCAACGTCGGCAGAGAGAACAAAGTCTTTTACCTCAACGCCGGCAACAAGCCCGGCACTCGCGTCGAGTTCGACGACATCCTCTGCTGGAGCGGCAAACGCATCCCATAACTCCATGCCTCCACTTCAACCCATGACCACCACCCAACACCTCGTCATCATCACCGGAGCCAGCTCCGGCATCGGAGCCGCCACGGCGAAAGCCTTCGCTGCCGCTGGTTATCCTCTTTTGCTCCTCGCCCGTCGTTTGGATCAAATGGAAGCCCTCAAGCTGCCCAACACGCTTTGCCGAAAAGTCGATGTGCTGGATCGAAACGGCCTCCAGACGGCCATTGCCGAAGCCGAGGCTCGTTTTGGCCCCGCAGAGATCCTCATCAACAACGCGGGCATCATGCTCAATGGCGACCCAGCCAAACAAAGCCCCGAAGAATGGGATCGCATGATCGATGTGAACCTCAAAGGCGTCATGAATGGCATCCATGCCGTGCTTCCGGCGATGGTCGCCCGTGAGAGCGGCACCATCGTGAACATCGGCAGCATCGCCGGACGGAAGACCTTCGGAGCGCACTCGGTCTATTGCGGCACGAAGTTCGGCGTCCACGCCATCACCGAGACCATCCGCGAAGAGGTCTCCTCGAAAAATGTGCGCCTCATCACCATCGCGCCCGGCATGGTCGGCACGGAACTCGTCAGTCACGCCACGGATGAAGCCGCGAAAGCCGGTTGGCAGGCCTACGCCGAGCAGATCGGCGGCCCGCTCGTGCCCGAAGACATCGCCGAAGCCATCCTCTATGCCTGCCAAGCTCCGCAACGAGTCTGCATCCGCGAAATCGTCATCTGCCCCACGAAGCAGCAACCTTGATTTATTGGCAGGAGAATGGGGGCAGAAGAATGAAAACCATCTGAATCCATTCTTCTGCCTTCACTCTTCTGCCAACCCTCCCCGAATCACATCACCATGAACCGCCGCCATTTCCTCCAACACTCGTCCCTCGGCCTCGGCTGGCTCGCGTTTCGTGATCTCGCATCCGCCGCGCCCATCAGGCCGCATTTCCCGGCCAAGGCGAAAAGCGTCATCCTCTGTTACCTCAGCGGTGGCTTGTCGCAGGTGGACTCGTTCGACCCGAAGCCGCTGCTCACGAAGTTGGCGGGCAAGCCCATGCCGCTGCCGGTGAAGGCCACGATGTTCAACAACGTCGGCACGCTCTTTCCCTCGCCGTGGGAGTTCAAGAAGCATGGGCAGTGCGGCATGGATGTGAGCGCCCTTTTCCCGCACATCGCACGGCACGCCGATGACCTCTGCCTCATCCGCAGCATGACCAGCAAGGCCAGCGAGCACGCGCAGGGCAATTTCCACTTTCACAGCGGCTTCTCCTTCCAGGGAAATCCCAGCGCCGGCGCATGGATGCACT
>CALSBJ010000035.1:0-61855 GCA_943373155.1 Akkermansia muciniphila
AGCGTGAGCACGGGGCAGATTTGCAGCGTGAGATTCCGCGTACTCTGGCATCCATTCGCATCCGTCACCCGCACGGAGAGCGGGGTGGCAGGCGAGGCGGAGACCGTGGGCGTGCCGGAAAGCACACCCGTCGTCGCATTCAGCGTCAAACCGCCAGGCAGTGTGCCGCTCGTGAGGGTCCAGGCAGTGTACGGTGCGATGCCACCGCTCGCGATGAAAGCCTGCGAGTAAGCGGCACCCACTGAACCAACCGGAAGTGTCGCAGGAGTGATGGTGATGACTGGGCAGGTCGGCGTGATGGTGTAGCTGCGAGTGCCAGGACAGCCATTGGCATCGGTGGCAGTCACGGTGAAGGCTTGCGAGGTCACACTCGTGGGCGATCCGGTGAGGGCTCCGGTGCTTGTGTTGAGGCTCAGGCCTGCCGGAAGGCTTCCGGTGGTCACCGCATAGGTGTAAGGCGAGATACCGCCACTGGCAGCCACGCTTTGATTGTAGCTACTGCCCACCGCCGGCGTCGTCGAGGTCAGAGCAGGCAGGGATAGCACGGGGCAGATTTTCAGCGTGACGACGCGGGTGGCAAAGCAGGCGTTGTTATCCGAAACGCGGAGCGTGAGCGAGACCCCCGCGCCGTTCGCCGTCGTCGGTGTACCACTGAGCACTCCCGTGCTTGCATTGAGGCTCAGGCCAATCGGAAGCGTGCCATTGCTGACCGAATAGGTGAGCGGAGCGATGCCGCCGGAGGTCGTCAGCGTCTGCGTGTAAGCCACCCCCGCTGTGCCAACTGCCAACGTGGATGGATTGAGTGTGATCACCGGGCACGCAGGCACGAGGGTGAAGCTGCGGGAACTTGCGCAGGCATTCGCATCCGTGGCGGTGATGGTGAAGGTCTGGCTCACGGTGCTCGTGGTCGTGCCGGTAACGGCTCCGGTGCTAGTATTGAGGTTCAGACCATTCGGCAGCGCCCCGCTCGTCAGCGCATAAGTATAGGGCGAGACGCCACCCGAGGCGGCGGCACTCGACGAGTAGGCGGTGCCCACAGTGAGCGTCGAGTTGAGCGTCGCCAGCGAGATCACCGGGCAGATTTGCAGCGTCACGACCTGCGTGCCTTGGCAGCCAAAGTTATCCGTCACACGAATCGTGAGACTCGTGGCAGGTGAAGCCGTGGCGGAGGGGATGCCATTGATCACACCTGCCCCGCTCAGTGTCAGTCCGGCAGGCAGTGTGCCGCTCGTGATGGCAAAGGTGTAGGGGGAATTGCCCCCTGTCACGGTGAGTGCCTGCGAGTAAGCCACACCGACCGTGCCCCGCAGGAGGCTGGCCGGGGCAATCGAGATCGTAGGGCAAACAGGAGCCAGCGTGTAGCTTCGAGCACCGGAGCAGTTGTTCGCATCCGTGGCGGTGATGGTGAAGGTCTGGCTTGTCGTGTTGATCGGATTGCCAGTGATACTGCCGGTGGCCGTATTCAGGCTCAACCCAGCGGGAAGACTGCCGGTGCTCACGGAATACACATACGGCACCGCACCACCGCTCGCTGCGAAGCTGGCCGTGTAATTCGTGCCCACCGTGATCGAGGAGGAAATGGCTGGCAGCGAGATCACCGGGCAGATCTTGATTGTGTAAGCCCGCGTGCCAGCGCAGTTGAAGGCATCGAGAGCACGCACCGTGATCGACGTGCCGCTGCCGTTCGAGGCCGTCGGCGTGCCGCTCAGCACGCCAGCACTCGTGAGCGTCAATCCAGCCGGCAAGCTGCCCGCGATCACACTGAACTGATACGGCGCGGTGCCGCCGGTGGCGCTGAAATTCACCGTCGGATAGGCGGTGCCCACAAAACCATTCGTGATCGACGCCGGGTTCACCGTGATCGGCGGGCAGCTCATCGACAGCGTGTAGGTGCGGGAGCCGGGGCAGCCATTCGCATCCGTCGCGGTGAGCGTGATGGTGGCACTGATCTCGACATTCGGCGTGCCGGTGATGGCACCCGTGCTCGTGTTGAGGCTCAGGCCGCTCGGAAGCGTGCCGCTGGTCACCGAGTAAGTGTAAGGAGCCACGCCGCCAGTGGCCGCCGCCGTTTGAGAGAAGGCCGCGCCGACCGTGCCGGTGGTAGTGATAGCAGGCAGCGAGATCACCGGGCAGATCTTGATCGTGTAAGCCCGGGTGTTTTGGCAGCCGTAAGTGTCCGTGGCGCGAATCGTCACGCTGGTGCCCGCGCCATTCGCCGTGGTCGGCGTGCCAGCGAGCACACCTGCTGTCGTGAGCGTCAAACCGCCAGGAAGCGTGCCCGCAGAGATCGCATAGGTGTAAGGTGCGGTGCCACCGCTGCCGGTGATGGTTTGTGAGTAGGCGATACCCACCGTGCCATTTGCTAGCGAGGTGGGATTCACCGTGATCGCCGGGCAAAGCGGAGCGAGCGTGTAGCTACGAGTGCCTGCGCAGCCATTCACATCCGTGGCGGAGACCACAAAGGTCTGGCTCGTTGTGCTCGTCGGAGTGCCGGAAAGCGCACCCGTGGTCGAATTCAGGCTGAGACCGGCTGGAAGCGTGCCGGAGCTGATGCCAAAGACATACGGAGCCGCGCCATTCACGCCCGAGATCGTCTGCGAGTAAGCGGCACCCACCGTGACTGTCGTTGAGAGGGCCGAAAGCGACACCACCGGGCAGATTTTCACGTTCAGCGCCTTCGTGCCGGAGCAGCCATAGGCATCCGTGGCACGGAAGGTGATGCTCACGCCCGCTCCATTGCCTGCGGTCGGCGTGCCGCTGATGACGCCGGTGGTGCTATTGAGGGTCAAACCAGCGGGCAATGTGCCGTTGGCGATGCTGAAGGTGCGAGGAGCCGTGCCGCCGGTGGCCGCGAGCGTCTGCGAGTAGCTCGTGCCCGCGAGGCCGGTGGCGAGCAGGACATTCGTGATCGTCACGGAGGGGCAAACCGGCTTCACCGTGTAGCTGCGGCTCGTCGAGCAGCCATTCAAATCCGTGACGCCGACCGTGAAGGTGGCGGCAGCATTCGAGATGGGCAGGCCGCTGAGCACACCATTGGAGGTCAGCGTGAGGCCGGAGGGCAGCGTGCCGCTGCTCACATTGTAAAGGTAAGGCGCACGACCACCGGTGATGCTCAGCGTTTGCGAGTAGCTCGTGCCCACCGTGCCATTCGGCAGCGTGGCAGGGCTCAAAGTCAGCACCGGGCAGGCGAGCGGCAGGGTGTAGTTTTGCATCGCAGCGCAGCCCTTGGCATCCACCACCTGCACCGTGAAGGTGAAGGCACCCACTTCCAGCGGCGTGCCGCTGAGCACCCCACCGCTGCTGAAGCTCATGCCGTCAGGCAGCACGCCGTTGGCGAGGCTCCACACATAAGGTGCGGTGCCACTGGCAGCCGTCAGCGTCTGCGAGTAGGCGGTGTCCTGCGTGCCGGAAGGCAGGGTGGCAGGCGTGATGGTGATCGCCGGGCAATCGCGCAGACCGAAGTCGATGGTCTTTTCGTAGTTCGTGCCGCCGCTGCTGCCAGGCTCGGTATTCGCGGCGAGGGCGAACTGCATCGACGTGCTCGCCGTGCCCTTCACACCGGGCTGTGCGCCGTTGTTGTCGTTATCTGTGCCGTTGTCCGTGGTGCCGACGATGCTGGAGGCCAGTGAGGCGTTGCCCGGCGGGAATGGAAGGCGCACGCGATAGTTTCCGGCCGCATTGCCGAGGCCGAAGAGGTAAGCGCCGTTGTCATCCGTCTGCGTCGTCATCACGACAGCCCCGGTGGATGCATTGAGAAGCTCCACCTGCACACCGCCGAGGCCGAGTTCGCCGCTGGTGGCCTCATACTGGCCGTCGTTGTCCGCATCGTTCCAGACCACATCACCGATGGCGAGGCCGGTGGTGAGGCCAAAGTCCACGGAGAACTCCGTATTCGCATCCGTGTCCCCATCATTGATCGGCTCGGTGCCGGTCTTGAGGGTCAAAACAGGGCTGTAGATCAACGTGCCACTGCCACCGGGCTGGCGACCGTTGTTATCATTGTCCACACCATCGTCGTTGAGGTTTGGAGCGCCGGAGGTCAGCGGCAAAGCACCCGTCGGTGTGGCGGTGATGAAGTATTTGCCATCGGCCAGCGGGCTGAAGACATAGCTGCCGGCGCTGGTCGTCGTGATGCTCGGCATCGCTTCAAAGTCCGCGTCAGCGCCGGTGCCGCCGATCTCGCCATCCGCACCTGCATTGTAGAGACGCAGCACCACGCCGGTCACACCCGGCTCGCCGACTTCCTTGCGGCCGTTTGAGTTCGTATCACTCCACACCGCGTTACCGAGGCAGAGACGCTCGGTGGGCGAGGGCACCGTCTGGAACAGCAGGCTATCCTCAAAGGCGAAGGGGTTATTCCCATAAACCCCGAGCGTGCGGCCATCGGCGGAGATGCCATCACCACCGTTGTAGATATTCCAGCCGGCGTAATTGATGTCCTGCGCCACATGGCCGTCGTTGCGCAGCACGTTCATGACGGTCACATAGCTCGCGGTGGGTGAATCCCACATCGCGGCAAAGCTGGCGGTGCTGTTGTAGATGGTGCCGAGCACGCGGCCGGTATCCGAAATGGCTCCCACGATGCCGCCAAGCGTATCCGCGACCGCACGGGGCAGGTTTTGACGGGTGCTGTTGAGTGTGTCATAAACGAACGGCGTCGGCACGCCGCTGATCGTCTCGGCGGAGCCGACGTAACGGCCATCAGGGCTCACTTTGCCGCCTTTGAGTTTTCCGGTGAAAGTGGCCACCACGGTGCTCCAGCCATCCTGGACATTGCCACGACGGATCTGGCCCTGACCGCTCGAGTTCACCACCAGAAGCACGGAACCATCCGCTGAGGCATCGAGCACTTCACGCAGGCCGGTGACCGCCGTCCAGGTGCGACTGCTCAGCGACCAATACCCTCCCTGGGCCGTCGTGGCACCCGCCGGACCATCGGGATCGACGGTGCCAAAGGCATACAGATTGTCACCCGTGATGGCGCAGGGGGTGGCGGTGATGCTTGGATTGGCATCGAAAGGCGTTTGCAGGCGCTGCGTGGTGCCCGCGACGCGGTTGTGATACCACGCAATGACGTTCGCATTGGCTCCGCTCGTCCATTTTTCATGACCGACGACGTTTCCATCGTCATTCACGTCATTGCCCATGCCATACGGATTGGTCGAAGTGACCTTCGTGATGTCCGCAAAGGCATACGAAAGCGTGTTCATGAGGAAACCGCGTGTGGTGGTGCCAAAACGCACGCCGGTGATCCAGCGGCCGTTTGGCGACATGCTCATGATGCACTGCGCTTGATTGAAGCCCTGGCCGCCGAGGATGTCACGGCCGATCCGGGTGACCATGTATTGAGAGCCGATGCTTTGACCACGCGGCGTGGGGCAGATGGCGCTGACCGGCGGCGGCGTGCTGCTGGCGAGGTAGCCGAAGTTCAAATTCAGATTCTGCGAGCCATTCGTGACGGTGCTGCTGGCGATGCCGTCGAGCGGGGCCACGGGATCAGCCGTGACGGTGGCTCCAACCATCGTGGTGAGCGAGGCGGTGTTGATCTTGAGGACGTAAGTGCCATTCGCGAGACCGCTGAAGCGATAAGCGGCATCGGCACCGATGGTGCGGCTGTCGAGGAAGGTCGTTCCAGCGGAATTGAAGAGTTCCACCACGGCTCCGACAATCGCACCTTCACCGCCATCGCGTCCGCCGTTGCCATTCGAATCGGCGAAAACGATGCCACCGAGTGCACCGGCATAGGCGCGGCCAAAATTGAGGTTTTCGAGCTCCCAACCGCCCTGGATGGTCACATCATGCGTGATGGGCGTGGTGTTCTGCGTCATGCCAGCGGGGAAATCGGTATCGCTGGTGTTGAAGGTGATCGAGTAGGTGCCAGCGGGCACAAGGAAAGTGTACTCGCCGCTGGCATTCGTGACCGTCGTGCGAGTCACCGTGGCACCGCCGGTGCTGGTGCCGGAAAGCGAGACGCTGATGTTGGCGATGCCCGCCTCCGTGGTATCCCGCACGGTGCTGTAGTTCGCATCATTGAAGACATAGCCTTCCAGCGCTCCGAGTTCCGCAAAGCCAAAATCAGCCGTGGTGATGCTTTGGCCTGCGGTGAGCGTCACGGCGATCTCTTCGCCAGTGGTTGGAAGCATCGTGTTGTATTGTCCGGCATTCGGACTGCCCACCGGAGCTGGGACATGCTGCTCATCCACACGCACCACATACTCACCTGCAGGCAGATTTCCCACGGAGTAGATCCCGCTGGCATTCGTGAAGGCCACGCCGATTTCGGATTCCGCCGCATCGACCTCGTTGTTGTTGTTCTCATCGAGATACACGCTCACCCGTACATCCGGCACGCCGCTTTCACCCGCGTCTTTGACGCCATCCATATCCGTGTCGTAGTAAACGAGGTCACCGATGCTACCGGTGTGGTTAAAGCCGTAGTTCACATCCGTGCGCGTTTGCAGCGCCACGAGCGTCACCGCCCGCACAGCAGTTCCACCGCTCACAAAATCCATGCCAGCAGGCACCGTGCTCTCGACGACATCGACGAGGTAAGCACCGGGCGTGAGGCTGCTGAAGAGATAAAGACCATTCGAAGCAGTATCCGCAGTGCGCACGAGCAGATCGCCCGCGTCGAAGGTGCCGCTGGTGTTCACGTCGCGATAGAGGCGCACGCTCACTGTTTGGAGCGGCAGTTCATCGCCGGTGAAAAGGCCGTTTTCATCCGCGTCGATGTAAACAAAGCCGCCCAGGGTGGCGGTGGTCGGCGGCGGTGCGTTGACACCGAAATCTGCATCGGTGATTTGCGTGCCATTCGTCGCCAGTGTGCGCGGAAGCATCGGCGCGGTGGTCGTGACCCAATCGGCCGGAAGCGTCGTGAGATCCAATGTGATCTTCCAGGCCACTCCGCCATTGGCATTGAGCCCGGTGATGCGGTAAGCGCCGAAGCTGTCGGTGATCGCGTTTGGCTCGCCCACATCATAGAATCCATCGCCATCGACATCCGCGAAGACACGAATACCGCTCACCCCCTGCTCGGACGCCTCGCGGCTGCCGTTTCCATTGGCATCCGTCCACACCAGATCACCCACGCAGCCAGTGAGAATGGTCAGCGCGGTATCTGTATCGAGCAGCTCGGTGCCGTGAAACAAGCTGGCGGTATTCGTGACCACGTTCACGCCGGGATTCGGACTGTTCACGGAAACCTGGAAGCTCAGCGGCGGGCTCACGATGGCCTTCGGTGATTGGGCGGTGGGCCAGGTGTTCGCTCCGTTCGTCGCATTGCCGCTGAAGCCGAGATTGCCAATCGAGCTGCCGGACGAGGTGTACACCCAGGTGAAGGTCGTGCCGGTGGATGTCACCGTGCCGCTGGCAGGCGTGGGGCCGCTCACCCGCGTGGCGCTGACGCCATTCGTGCCGTTGATCGTGAGATTCGTCGGCGGTGTGACGCCCGTGAGGCTGGAGCCGGAGGTCAGCGTCATCGTGACGGTGACCTGATCGCCAGCATTCATCAGCGAGCGGGAGATGTTCATGCTGCTCGTCAGGGCGGGAACCGTGTAGTTCACGATGAGCTGGGGATGGCGCGAGGCGTTGGCCTCATTCCGTGTGTAGAACTCATTGTCCGCGGAGACCGTCTCGTTGTTCTCTTTCAAGAGGACGCCATAGTTGGGCTGCGTGCCGCTGACCCAAGCCTGCGTCATGGTCGTGACGTTCCAGGAGTAGCGGACGTTGGTATTTGGAACGGTCACCACGGCATCGGCAGGCGAAGCATACGTGCCGCCCGGTGTCGTCCAAGCCAAGCCGGTGCTGCGGTTGTTCCAGGTCGTCTGCGTCTCGTTCCAGCTCTGCGTGATGCGATGCGCCGCGACGGTGCCGCCTTTGCCCGATTTGCGGAGCAGGCTGAGCTGCGCGGAGGTGATCGTGGCCCCGGCGGGGATGGCGGACAGATCAAACTGGAAGATCGCATGGTCCACGTCATTGACGCCACCCGTCCACGTGCTCGCACCCGTGCCGTAGTTCTTGGCGGGGTCCTTGCTCCAGATTTCCGAGTCTGCCACCGCGGTGAGCGTGATCTGCTGGCTAGCTCCGCTGGCTCCATTGTTTCCTGAAACACCTGCCACTGTGCTGCCGAGATTCCAGGTGACCTTACCGCTGCTGAGTGTACCGCCTGCGTTCGCACTGCTGGCGACATACGTCGTGCCCGCAGGGATGGGATCTTCCACTTTCACGTTCGTCAGCGCGGTGTTTACCGTGTGCGCCGTGCTCATCGAGTAGGTCAGCACTTCGCCCGCCGCTGCCGTGGCTTTGTTCACCGTTTTGGAGAGCAGTTCGATCTCGGTGAAGGGGAAATCGACCGTCAGAACATCGGCTGAACTGAGGGTCACATCACGCTGCGGATCCGCCGTGCCACTGCCAGCAGGCAGATCAGCGTCTGACTCATCCACCTCCACCTGGTAATCCCCCGGAGCGAGACCGGTGAAGAGGTAAATCCCCTGACCATTGGTGTCTTTGGTATTGATCAGCGTCGCAACGCGATTCACCACGCGATAAAGCCGAACGCGAACATCACGCAGCGGACCATCCGTGCCTGCCTCATAAGTGCCATTGCGGTTCGCATCCATGAAGACGAGGTCACCGATCTTCAGCGGAATGTTGGCCCGGTAGCCGAAGTCGGCGGAGGTGACTACCCCGGTGAGATTGACCACCGAACGAAGCGCATCAGTCGTGGGGGTGAAGCTGTTCGGCGTGAAAGCGGCGGTCAAATCGGCGTCCGCCTCATCGGCATCGACGATGTAGCTCAAGCCGGTGGCCAGACCGGTGAAGGAATAGATGCCGCTGGCATTCGACGTGGTGGTGGCGATCAGCGCATCCCCCGTGTCGATCACGCCATCCGCATCGCTGTCTTCATAAAGCTTCAACGTCACCGAAGTGATGCCCGTGTCCGTACCATTGAGCACGCCATCGCCATTCACATCCTTGAAAAGCTGGTCGCCGATGCTGCCGGTGCCGCCGGGGCGGTAGCCGAAATCGACATTGAGCTTCTGCTCGTTGTTGGAAAGCGTCACCGTAGCCTGATTGGCCGAGGCGATGCCATCGAGGTCATGGGTCGCCGTGTGACCGGAAGGCGCTGTGACTCGCACAATATAGGTGCCGCCTTGCAGCCCAACGAAGTCGTATTTGCCGTCCGCCCCGGTGGTGGTGGTTTTAAGCAAGGTGGTGCCGTTGCTGGCATAAAGCTGCACCTGCACGCCATTGAGCGGATCGTCCTCAGAATCCACCACGCCATCGCCATCCCAATCGCGGAAGACGAGATCGCCAATGCGGGCGCTGCCAACGGTGACGGGAGCCAGCGCCCCGGTGGACATCATCTTGCCGCTATTCTCATAGGTGAACTGGTTGGTGTAGGTGCCCGCGGGCTGCGTGCTGCTGATGCGGCATTTGAAGGTGATCGCGAGCGATTTGCCGGAATCAATGCCCGCTCGAACGGTAAAGACGGGCTTCGCGGTGTTGCTGGAATTGATCGTGACCGCCGAGGTGGGCGAGCCACCGATCTTGGCGGAGACCAAACTGTCGTAAGTGAAGCCGGTGGGAAGATTCTCGGTGATCACCAGCGGCACCGCGTTCGGGCAGGGACCATCATTGAGCATCGTCAGCGTGTAGGTGACGAGATCACCGGGATTGGCGATGGAGGGAGCGACGGTCTTGTCAGGATAAAGCAGCGCGTTGGTGCCCACCTCGATGGTGTCCGTGCTGCAAGCCTTCGGTGCCTGATCAGAGGTGGCGCAGATGGTGTTGGTCTTCACGCCGCTGCCAGTGGCACGCGCGGTCACCGTGATGCTGCGCACGCTGTTCGGCTGCATGGTGCCGATGTTCCAGCGCAGCGGGCTGGTGCTGTTGGGAGCGGGGCTGGCACTGATGTATTGAATGCCGGAAGGCAGCGTATCCTCCAGCACGACGTTTGTGAGAGCACTGTTGCCAAACGAGGTGAACCAGATCGTGTAGGTGAAGACTTCGCCAGGCTGCACGAGGCCCTTCGAGGCCTGCTTAAAGACCATCGGCTTGCTCGTGAGCGAGACGGTGGTGTTCTCGTAATAGCGCCAGAGGTGGTCTTTGTTCGTGTATTCACCGCCGGCGTCACCGCCAAAGGTGTCCGCGTAGCTTTGCAGGAAGCCGGCACTGTCGAACGGCGAGTTTGGCTGACCGGGGCCGACGTTGATCTTCAACTGCACGCGAGCGTATTCCGGGCGGAAGAGCTCAATGTTACCCCAGGCCATGCGAATGGCCTTCGGGCTCGTCGTATCGCTCCAGCTCGTCGTCGCGGGCAGTGGGTTCGAAAGGCTCAAATCGCGACCAAACTGGCTGGCATCCACACCCACAAGGCCAAGCGCCGTGCTGCGCAAGCCTGCCTGATCCTTCGCGATCATGCTGCCCGGATATTTGATGCGCTTCCAAGGGCCGACGGTGCGCGAGGCATTGCGCATGCGAGCTGGATCACTCGTGTTCGCCCTCCAGTAGGAGTAGTCAAATTGCCAGGCGTAGCCGCTTTCAGGTCCCGCCACGCCGCTACCCATGCCCCAAGGCGTATTGCCACGGCCATCGGGATCGAGGATCGGTGCGAGGGGCGATTTCACGCCGAAGCCGATGAGCTGTTCCGCATCCCAGCGCGTGGTGGGCGTGATGCTGTCGCCCGAGTTGTTCTGCAGCACGTTGTCGGAGGTGCCTGTGTTGCCATCGAGGCCGCCAGTGCTCGTCCAGCTCTGCCAGGCCGTCTTCGGATCCGTCGAGTAGAAGATGCCGGTGTCCGAATACACACCCGCCATCGTGCCACGCATCAAACTGCTGCTCGAATCCACCGCAAAGCCCTTCACACCGAGAATATTCGGACCCAGTTCGAGACCTTTGAGACCGGTTTGTGCCTTCGCCCCCACCGAACCATCGCCGAGAGCCAGCAGCGACTGCCCTTTCATGGCGATCGGAATGAATTTACCACTGCTGTCGATGCGTCCGTATTGCGCCCCGACGACCTGCGTGCCGACTGGCACGAAGAACGTCGAGTAGCCACCAGCACCCGTCGGCGTGCCCACCGAAGGGGTGGCCTTCATGATAAGGCCCACCACATCCCCCGTCTGAATCAGCGCCTGACCGGCGGCCTGCCGCGTCTTCATCCGGGCCAGGGTTTCATCATCAAATCCGATGTAATCCGCCCGCTGATTCAGGTTATGCGCACTCGCCGAGCCAAGCAAAATCAAGCCTCCCATCGCCATGACCGCTTTCCTCGCAAACCGCAAAAATCCCCCAGCCCACGCGTTCGCGCGGGCACTCATCACAAGCGCGTTTCGAGCCGTGGAAGGCGGGAAAACGGGTCTGTTGGGTGCTGGAAGGTATTCCATCAAATTTTGGGATTAAGTCGAGTCTAGCCATACTGATTATAATTTCAATATAAAGTATCGAGATAGTCAGCTTTTCTTAAATAATTGGGTTTTGTGGCTGCTTCGAGCGGTTTTAGTCCCGGTGGGCGGAAGCCTTGTCCGCCTCCCCAAAAACAAAAGAAGGGCACCGTCACCGGTGCCCTTCCGAGGAAAGTGGATGATAGCGGCTATTCGAGGAAGTTTTTCAGCGGAGCCGCCCCATTTCGGCCGGTGGCCGGCAGCAGCATCAGTTGATCGCGAGCGCGGCCTGCGCCGTCGTTGTAAACCGTCGTGTCATTCCCGAGATGCCCGTTCGGAATGTATAGCTCGGGATGGTCAAAGGGAGCACAGCGGCGACGCACCCGTTCATCCGTGAGGGACTTCATGAAAGCCACCAAGGCATCTTTATCCGCATCCGAAAGGCCGAGACGTTCCACATCCGGGTCCAGATCAGCGATGTTTTGCTCGTGGAAATCCCCGCCGCGATTGTAGAAATCGACGACTTCCCGCAGGGTGCGCTGGCCGCCATTGTGGAAGTAGGGCGCGGTGAGTTCGATGTTGCGCAAGCCAGGTGTTTTGAAGGCCCCATTGGCGACCACTCGATCGTGCGCTTTGGGCTTTTCGTTTGGCTTCACGCCAATGAGCTTCTCGAATGTCTTTTCGCCGAAGTCACGAGCCAGACGCGACTCCGAAAGCGGCAATCCGAAGGGGTCTTTGCCGCCGACGCCTAGGTCCTCCAGCGTGGGACGCACGCCAATGTTGTAGAATCCATTGTCATAAATGCCCTCGAGATCGTCACCCATGATCATCTTTTCAAGGCGCTCCTTTTTGATGTGATCAACCGTGGCTTTCGTGAATTCCGCACCGCCATGGCAGTTCGCACATTTTGCCTGGCCGAAAAAGAGGTCCAGCCCACGCTTTTGCTGCGTGTTCAGGGCGTCCTTTTTGCCCTCGGCATAGTCATCAAAGGGCGTCTGGTCGGAGATAAGCGTGGCTTCATACATCTGGATCGCCAGCCCGAAGAACAGACTGAAGTTTGTCTCCATGTGCGAGTAGTTTTTGATCATGAGCGAACCCTGCCACCACTCCGGCTTGAAAGCGGCACGAACCAGCTCCGCATAGGTCGCCGTCGAGAGGCCCGGCAGAGGGCTCAGGCTGCGGCTGCCGAGCACGCCATCCTCGCGGTGGACCCGTTGGAGGGCCAGCGGTCGGCGGTTCAGCATCTTGCGGCCGAGATCCGGGAAGGTGCGGCCCATGGCGGACATTTCAAAATCGCTCAAAGGCGGCCCCACGGCTTGCGAAGCGAGACTGGAATTATCGAGATCGATCGCCACCTGCTTGAGATCATTCGGCTTGCTGGCTCTCCAAACCTTCGCGCCTTGATCACGCAGGCCGAAGGGATTGACGCCGTTGAAGCGATCCTGCGCACGTCCATCCCAGAAATTGCGCAGATTGAACACCGCATTGATCACCGTGGGGGTGTTGCGAGGCTCCACGCGGCGGGTGTTGAGGCCCTTCACATTGAAGACACTGTCCGGCACCACCTTGCGGTTCTCAAACAGGCCACCCAACGTCAGGCTCAGGAACTGCTCCCGATTTACGCCCTGCGATGAGGCCACGTCGTTCGCATCCGAAAGCACCTTCGACTTGCGGTCATTGATGTCAGCCAGCTTGTGGAAGGGGAAATCGCCCTTCTGAAGCGTGCCGTTCGGCTTCCGCACCTGGAAGGTGAAATCCGGCGTCGCGTTGCCATTGGCATCGACGATGAGCAAACCTGGGCTCACCTGGTTCTTCGCCCGATTGTCTGCTCCGGCATGGAAATGGCAGGAGGCGCAGGAGGTGAGGCTGTCACTGCCCACCTGCATGTCCCAAAACAGCGCCTTGCCCAGCATGATGGCAGCCTGCTTGTCCTGGATGAAGTCCTTCAGTTTCGACGGCTCCGGCACCTTCCGCTTGCGCAGGGATTCCGGTTTCGACTCACCCTTCGATTCACCTTTGGGTTTCCCTTTCGGTTCACCTTTGGGGGCCCCCTTCGGTTCACCTTTAGTAGGGGGATCGGCCTGAACGGATGAAATAGCCACCAAAGCGGCCAGACCACCGAGGGCCATGAGTCGAAGGACTGATTTTGTTCTCATTTTTATGCTTTTTGTTTTCTTGGTTTCTAAATTTCCGTCATTCAAACGCGATATAATTATCAGATATAATTTTCATATTAAAAAGCCGCGACTCGTAAGTCTTTTGTGACGAGGCCCCAGCCCCTCACTGCCTCCCTTCCCTTCCCGACACTGAGAACCGCCCCTTTCAGCCACCTGAAAACCCCTCGACACCCCCTCATTCGCCCCTATTCTCGCCGCCCCTCCTTCCCAAACGCCCATGAGCAAGAAAATCGTCCTCGCCTATTCCGGTGGTCTCGACACCTCCGTCCTCCTTTCCTGGATCAAAGACACCTACCAGGCTGAAGTCATCGCCTTCTGCGCCAACGTCGGCCAGGACGACGAACTGAAGGGCCTCAATGCCAAGGCCAAAAAGACCGGTGCCTCCAAAATCTATATCGACGACCTCCAGCTCGAATTCGCCCGCGATTTCATCTACCCGATGATCCAGGCCGGAGCCATCTACGAAGGCCAGTACTTCCTCGGCACCTCCATCGCCCGCCCGCTCATCGCCAAGCGCATGGTCGAGATCGCCAAGGCCGAAGGTGCCACCGCCATCGCCCACGGCGCCACCGGCAAAGGCAATGACCAGGTCCGCTTTGAGCTCACCGCCGCCGCACTCGCTCCCGACATCGAAATCATCGCCCCCTGGCGTGACGAGCGCTTCCGCAACGACTTCCCCGGCCGCGCCGAGATGATCGCCTACTGCGAAGAGAAGAAGATCCCCGTGCAAGCCAGCGCCAAAAAGCCCTTCTCCATGGACCGCAACCTCCTCCACATCAGCTACGAGGCCGGCATCCTCGAAGATCCGTGGTTCGACGCCAGCGATCCGAAGTATGCGGACTTCTTCAACGTCCTCTCCGTCTTCCCCGAAAACGCCCCGGACAAGGCCGAGACCGTCATCCTCGAGTTCAACAAGGGCGAATGCGTGGCCGTGAATGGCAAGGTGCTCGATCCCCTCGGAGTCATGAAGCTCCTCAACAAGATCGGCGGCAAGCACGGCGTCGGCCGCGTGGACATGGTCGAGAACCGCTTCGTCGGCATGAAGAGCCGCGGCGTCTATGAAACTCCCGGCGGCAGCATCCTCCACTTCGCCCACCGCCAGATCGAAAGCGTCACCATGGACCGCGAGGTCATGCACCTGCGTGACAGCCTCATCCCCAAGTATGCCCAGCTCGTGTACAACGGCTTCTGGTATGCACCCGAGCGCCTCGCCCTGCAGGCCCTCGTCACCGAGAGCCAGAAGAAGGTCAGCGGCACCGTCCGGCTCAAGCTTTACAAAGGCAATATCATCGCCGCTGGCCGCAAGAGCCCCTACAGCCTCTACAATCCGCAAATCGCCACCATGGAAGCCGATCCCACCAAGGCCTACAACCAGGACGACGCCACCGGCTTCATCCGCCTCAACGGCCTCCGCCTCAAAACGGGTGCCCTTCGCGATAAGAAGAAGTAAGCCGCAATCGATTCACGAAAGCCCGCTAGGTCGCGAGACTTGGCGGGCTTTTTATTTTAACGGCCAGATCAGTGGCACCATGGCCATCACCACGATCAGCATCGCGAGCGTCATGCCGCCGCCCACTTTGATGAAGTCGGAGAAGCGATACTTGCCGGGTCCGTAAACCAGGATGCAGCTCGGCTCGAAGGGCGTCAAAACGCTCACCGAGGCGCTGAGCATTACGCCAATCGCAAAAGCACGCTGACTCGCATCCATCGTGGCCGCCGCCTCCAGGGCCACGGGCAGCACGACGAGCGCTGCGGCGGCGTTCGACATCGGTTGCGTCAAAACCACCGTCAGAACACAAAAACCCGCAAACACGCCAAACACCCCGAACGGTGCCATCACTGAGGTGACTGCCTCGGCGATCATTTCTGCCGCGCCAGAGGCCTTCATCGCCTCACCAAAGGCCATCATGCCTCCAATGAGGATCAGCAGTCGCCAATCGATGTTGCCGTAAGCCGTCTCCAGCTTGATGCAGCGCATGAAAACCGCCATCAGCGCCACCATCACAAAGGCGATCGTCTCCGGCACATACGCAGGCCAGATGCTACTCACCGCCACGGCGAGCACAAAGGCCGCCAGCAGAATAAAACCCTTCCGCCGTGTCTCCACGCTGAATTGATGCTGACTGATCAAAACCATCTCGCCCGCCTCTTCAAAGGCGCGGAACCTTTCCGCCGGGCCTTGCAGCAGGAGCAAATCGCCTGCCTGAAGCTTTTCGTCCCCCATGTGATGCAGCAGCGGCGCATCGCCACGCATCAAAGCCATCACCGAGAGGCCTGTGCGCTGGCGGAAATTGCTCTCACGCATCGATTGGCCCACAAAGCCGCTCCTCGGCGTGAGCACCACCTCCGCCACCTGGGCGTTCTTCGTATTCACCCCCGCGGAGCGCAGTGCCACATCCTCCAGGATGTCGATCCCCTCGATCTTCTTCACCTTGATGAGGTTCTCCACCTTGCCGGCTACCAGCACGATGTCTCCCTCCACAAAAAGCTCGTGCGGGTTCGCATCCAGCATCACGCCCTCGCGGCGCAGCTTCATCACCTGGAATTCCAACGCCGAAAAATCCGAGTCGAAGGCCTTTTGACCGATCAGCGGTGAATTCGGCAGGATCACCACCTCCGCCAGATACTGGCGCATCATGTCATTCGCTCGGCCGTCCGCCCCATCCCGTTCCGGCACCATCTTGGAACCGATGAAGGCCATGTAGAGAATGCCCACCACCACGGTGACGATGCCGATCTGGGTGAATTCAAACATGCCGAGCGGCTGCATCCCAAGCTTCGTCATCGCCCCGCTCACCGCCACATTCGTCGAGGTACCGATCAGCGTGCAAGTCCCACCCAGGATCGAGGCAAAGGCCAGCGGCATCAGCAATCGTGAGGGCGGGATCTTCACCTTTCGTGCCAGACCGATCACCGGCCCCACAAAGACCGCCGTCACCGTGGTGTTGTTCATGAAGGCGGAAACACCCGCCACCACCGTCATCAGCACCGCCATCAGCCAGATCGGCCTACCACCGAGACAGGCTGCCAGCGTGCCTCCGAGCGCATCGAGCACACCCGTCTCACGCAAGGCCGCCCCAATCACAAAAATGGCCGCCAGCAAAATGATCACCCGATCTCCAAAACCACCAAAAGCCTGATCCACTCGCAGAATGCCGCTCAAGACGAGCACGCACAGCAATCCCAGCGTCACCAAATCCACCGAGATCTTCTCCGTGGCAAAGGCGACGACGGCGACGACCAACAGGCCGATGACGATCCAGGCTTCCATGCGTGACCGACTCAAGCGCAGCCGCCGAAGGCCCTCAAGGGAGACTTCTCTTGCAAAAAAGATGATTTAAAAACCGCTACCGCATCACTTCGCCACGGCGCACCCAATGCGGAGCTACTCACACAGCTGCCGCATGATGAATCTGGCGCTTTTAAGGAAATGGTGGTGGACTGGATGCGGACACAGCAAAGTGCCCGAGTGCTGCCCCTGCACTTCAATGGTCCACGCCAGACTCCACGGCTTTCAGCAACTGATGAATCTCGGCAGGGGCATGACGGAGAGACTTGAGGACCGTTGAATAATCCTCGGTCGCCCTGGCGATCCCACCTTCGCAGCCGCCTTTCAGGTGCTGGATGCTCCACAAAAAAGACAGCTGCATTTTCAAATGCTCCGCCGCCACTTCAGGGCGGTCCAGCCGGTAGTTATACTCCGCAAGCGCCATGTATGAGGCAGCAAGCAGGGGCCAAAATTCTGGATTCTTGGATTTCAGTTCTTCGATGTTCGTCTCCAGCAGCTTTTTGGCCTCGGTCAGCTGTCCGTTCTCGCTCAGCATCGGGGCCAGGATCAGCCGCAAGTCTGCACGGGCAAAGAAATGCTGGTCGTTCTGATTTTTCAGGAGGGAGACTTGGCGATCAATGAGCTCCACTGCCTTGGCTATCTTTTTCTGCCTGCCGAGCACCAGCGCGATGCTGATCACATCGTGGCAGGCCTGGGTTGAATCCGCGCCATAGGCCTCTTGGTCGATCCTAAGCACATGCTCATAGTAGGCCTGCGCGCCTGCGAAGTCCTGTGCGGCTTCGCGCATCGCTCCGAGGTTGTAATAGCTGCGCCCCACCTCCGGATGCCGCGCCCCCAGCACGGCTTCCCTGAGCGCGGCCGCCTTCTCGAATTCTTTCACCGCTTCCTCGCTACGCCCCAGTGCCGCCAGGCTACGCCCTATGTAGTGGTGCGCCGTGGCGGTCAGGCGATGCTTCTCTCCATTCAGCCGCGTGCTGCGCTCCAGCATGCCTCCGAGCAGCTCAAGAGCCTGCTCATGCCTGTTTTCCTTCTGATAAATCTCCACCAGCATGTCGCGGTAGGCATTCAAGCGCGTGTCATCCTGCCCCATCGTGCTTTCCGCGGCTGCCAGCTCTTTTTCCAAAGCTACTGTCTCTTTGCGTCCTTTGCGCGCGATGAAATCCATCACCGCCAAGTCCAATTGATATTTGCAGGTATAACTTGCCCGCTCCTTCGAGTTCTCCCCGGAGAGCCAGCGCATCGCGTTCGAGTGGCTGTCTTTGTAGGCTTGGCGCGCCTCCTTAAGCAGCACCGGATCGTTTTTCGCGTGATACGTCATCATGCAGCCCAATGCCACGGCGGAGAAGCCTCGCACCACCAGCTTCAGCCGCGCGGGATCGCTCTCATTCTGCCACGCGTGAAGTTGTTTTTTCAGTTCTGCCAAATATGGCTGGCCCCGATTTTCCGGCATGATCTCCACCAGTTGGATTAGGCTTTTCAAAAGCATGTCTTCATGACCGGCAACATCCGTCAGGACCGCCTGCCGGGCCGCCTCGGCGAATCTGATCGCCTCGGGCCTGTTTCCGGTCTGCTCCGCTACCATTGATGCGCCCAGCAGCGGTTCGGCGTTTCTCACGCCGACTCGGCAGTCGGATTCATTCAGCCGACGGGTCAGTCGCGCCATCCATTTCGAGGCCTCAAGGGGCTGATCCATGAATACGCCCAGGGAAAAAACCGCGCCCGCCATCACATCCAGCTCCACCAGTCTAATCTCCGGATTGGTCACCTCGGCAAGGCACGCAAGGCGTTCCTCGCAGGTGCGAGTGTAGTCTTCGTGCCGACCCTGCTTTTCCTGGACATGGAGCCGGGCATTCAGCATGGAACTGCGCAGGAGCAAAAGATTGGCGCGGCCGACACCAGCCGCCGCCTGCATGGCGGTTGCTTTGGCCTCCAACTCGGCGAGGAGCTTTTCCGCCTCCGGCATCCGCCCGAGGCCCGCCAGCAGGCTCACCTCATCAAAGCAATGCTCGAGGTAGGTCGAGGAGTTTTCTCCCTCTTTCGTGCGGATGCCCTCCAGCTTTTTTCGCTGCGCATCCAGGTCTTTTTCACTCGGCCCCAGCAGCTCCTCTCCGCCAGTTTTCGGTGACCTTGCTCCGGACTCTTCCGCAGCCAGTGGAACCCAAAAACACGCGACATAAAAAGCCAGCAGACCAGTGGCACTCAAACGCCTTAGAAAAGAGAAAAGCATGACACCGAGGCAAACGGCTCGCGCATCGTACGCTTTCCAACAACCGCGAATAAAGTGTCTCTCCCGATTGGCTCTCACCGGACTACTTCGCCAGATACTTCTCGTCCGTGAGCGTCTTGAGGAAGGCCACGAGCGCTTTTTTATCCGCCGCACTGAGCCGGATTCCGGTGGATGGATGCTTGGCGAGGTTGGGATCGAGCGTGGGACCGCGGCGGAGGTTGTGATCGTAATGCTCGACGACTTCTTCAAGCGTCTCAAAGCGCCCGTCGTGCATGTAAGGTGCCGTGAGAGCGATGTTTCGCAGGCTGGGCGTGGAGAATTTGTAGAGATCACGTTCGTCCTGAGTCACGCGTTCGCGACCGGTGTCGGTCTCGACGGGTGAGAGGCCGTTGTTGTGAAACTGATGATCGCTGAAGAGCGGTCCACCATGACAGTGGAAGCAATCCGCACCCTTCTGGCCCATGCGCGGCTCGTATTCGGTCATGAAGAGTTCAAAGCCGCGCTTTTCTTCCCCGGTGAGCGTCGCCTCGCCACGCAGGCTGCGGTCGAATTTCGAGTCGAAGGAGGTCAGCGTGAGCAAAAAGCATTCTAGAGCCAAACCGATGCGTTCGGGCGTGATGACCTCACTATCGAAGGCGCGGGCGAAATCAGCTTTTGCGGTCTTTTCGAGCTTCGCGACGACGTTTTCGAGGGTCTCGTCCATTTCCAAATGATCTTGGATGGGTTTCAAGGCTTGCTCGCGAAGCGACGGCGCACGGCCATCCCAAAAGAAGCGGGTCTTCCACGCCAGATTGAAGAGCGGCATGCCATTCCGCGTGCCGATGCGGCCTTCGACGCCGAGGCTAAAGCGCCGCGGATCGGTGAAGGCGTTCTCATTGAGATGACAACTCGCGCAAGAGAGCGTGCCATCGCGTGACAGCGCGGTGTCGTGAAAGAGTTTTTGGCCGAGAGCGATACGTTCTTCGATGAGCGGGTTGTCACGAGGCAGCGGCGGAATGGGGAAGTAGCTGCTCATCGTGAAACGGTAGGGCGTGGACTTCGCGGGAAGGTAAAGCGGTTTCACGGGTGAAGGCCGCGAGATGGCGGGAAGGCTGCTGGAGATGGCTTTGAGTGTGAAAGCGGCTGGCAGGTTGGTTTTGAGCGCGGCGACGATGGGATCGCCCTCATGCGAGTGGGTGGAAAGGCCGTCTTTGATAAACGAGAGCGGCGTTTTGGCGTTGAGCAGCGCTGGCACGTCGAGGGCGAAATCGGTCGCGGCATCGGCGGTGAGGTCGAAATCTCCTTCAAAGGTCAACGCGGTGCGATTCGGGCTGCGGGCAAGGTGGTAGGAGAAACCGCTGGTGGCACCATTGTTGGCTCGAAAGGTGCCTTCGAGCGCCAGGAAGATATATCCACCCTGCCAGCTCCAGTGCAGGCCGTTCAAATTCGGATTGAGGGGATGATCCGCCGGATACTGCGAGGTGGGCGCGGCATTGGTTTTCTCGTCGAGACCGAGGTGGAGGCGCAGGGCTTTGTATTTGCCAGCGGGGATGTTTTCGAGCGTGGTGGTCATGCGCCGCTGCGCGGCATCCATCCACGCGAGGTGCGGCGATTCAAGCCAGGTGCCGTCGGCCTTTTGCAGGGCAAAGCCGCTGAGGAGAAAGCTGCAGCGGCTGATAGCGAAGGTCTCGTCTGCCATGGTGGCATAGCGCTGGGAGTCGAGCAGCAGGGGGGCGTCCCCCGCCATGGGTGTGATGGCGAGGTGAAGGGTGCTGGCGTGAGCCGCCGTGCAGAGCGTGGCGAGCTGGAGGAAGCGTCTGAGCATGACGGATTGAAAATTGGAAAGTGAAAACTGATAACTGATAACTGAAAATTGGCCTATCGGGAAGCAGCTTGCGTTCGGGCGATTGCGGGGCATTTCACGGGCCGCATGCCGCCACCCAAACGCCAGGAACTGACCACCCACCTCGGATCGCCCGCGGTGGAGGACTACCTAGAGCAGATTCATAACCTCATCGCGCAGAAGGGTTACGCGCGGGTTGTGGACATCGCGGGCAATTTGAAGATCTCCCAGGCCAGCGTGACGAACATGATCCAGCGCATGGATGCGGACGGGCTCGTCGTTTACGAACGCTATCGCGGCGTGGTGCTGACCGAGACGGGCCGGAAGGTGGGTGAGGAGATCGCCCGACGACACGAGGTGCTGACGCGACTGCTGGCAGGTTTTGGCCTCGATCCAGCGACGGTTCACCAGGATGTGGAAGGCATGGAGCATCACATCAGCCGCCAGACGCTGGAGGTGCTGACGCTCCTGATGGAGGAGCTGGAAGGGGATCCCAAGCTGCTCGCAAAGCTCAAAGGCCGTCTCGTCGTGAATGGCTAGGCTGTGCTTCTCAATACGCCGGTGGGGGCGTGAGGCTGCTCATCGGCGGCGGGGGCGTGTTTGGATACACGGGCTGTGACGCATTGCCGTAGGATGGCGGTGGAGCCGCGTTGTAGTTCGGAGGCGGAGCGGCGGAATACGCGGGTGGCTGCTGCAGTGGCTGGGCACCATAACCACCACCTGGAATCGTCTTCGCCGTCACCGTCACATCTGCCAACTGGAAGGGGGTGATGCCGAGATATTGAGCGGCGGCGGCGGAGACATTGATCACTCGGCCTGGGTAGTAGGGGAAGCGGTCATTCACCGTGACATTCACGGCGCGGCCTGTTTGATGATTTTTCACCTTCACCTGCGTGCCAAAGGGCAACGAATGGTGCGCCGCCGTCCAGCCTGAGGGATGGTAAATTTCTCCCGACGAGGTCGGGCGGCCGGCATACTGATCCGCCACGTAGGAGGCCCACCCGCGCTGCTCGTAGGCGGGCCGGGCACAACTAACGAGGAGCAAAGCGGCAGCTGCCGCGGCGGAAAAAGTGAGTGAATTCATGGCTGTCAGTCAAAAAGTAAGCGATTTCGCCGCTGGAGACAATACTGCATTCCATCGCGTTCGTTTGTGGCGCTCTTCTTGTGACTCTTTTCTTCTCTGATCCCGAATTCCATACCGCTCTGGCCGCCGAACTGCCGAGCGATGACCTGCGCGAACTGCCGGGCATCGGCTGGTTGAGCGGGCATGACCTTTCCCAGACGCCTCACCTCGCCTTTGCACGGCAAACCTTGCCGCTGGCCATCGAAACGCAGGCCGCGAGCATCAATGCGTGGGCGGATCGCCTCATTGATGCCGTCGCCGGCGTGCTGCCGGATGATCAGCCATGGCATCTGCACCTCTGGCCCGAGTATGGCGAGGGCCGCGCCGGCCTGCACCGCTGCGAGCTGATCCGCGCCGCCATGCGTGAGCGAATGAAAAAGCGCCGCCGCCATCTGCTGCGTTCGCTGAATGATGAGGAGATACCTTTCACGCCGCAAAGCTCCCTCGTGCAGTGCTTTTTGACCTCACCGGAGGCTGGCTGGCTTTCCGTGAGCATCGCGCCGCAGCCGCATGAGCTGCGAGCGATCCTCTCGCCCTTCACTCGCGGCTTCATCCCCTGGGCGGAGGATAAGGCCGCCCCCTCGCGGGCCTTTGGGAAGGTGATCGAGTCCGAAATGCGTCTCGGCAGGCAGATCGCAGCGGGCGAGACGGTGGTCGATCTCGGTGCCTCGCCTGGCAGTTGGACCTATGTGGCGCTCCATCGCGGTGCCCGCGTGACTGCCATCGACCGCTCAGCTTTGCGCGACGATCTGATGCGACATCCGCGACTTCGCTTCGAAACCGCAGATGCCTTCAAATACAAGCCGCCGCAGACGGTGGACTGGCTCATCTGCGATGTCATCGCCGCACCGCAGCGCAGCATCGATCTCCTGCTCGAATGGCTGGGGGAGAAACGCATGCGAAACTTCATCGTGACGATCAAATTCAAAGGCGATGACGAGTATCACCTTCTTTCGCAGCTCAAGGACCAGGTGCCACCGCGATGCGCGGATTTCCGCCTCACGCGGCTTTGGGCGAACAAGAACGAGGTCTGCGCTTTTGGTTCACTCTGAGGCTTCAGAGAATGTGCGCGAAGGATGAAATGCCAATTGACGGCAGGAAGGATGCAGGAACTAGCATGCCCGCACATGAAAACACTTCTCATCCTTCTTTCGGTGGCGTTTGCGACCCTCGCTCAAGCCGCCACGCTGAAACTGACCGGTAACGTCGGTTACAAAGTGGGTGCTGGAAACCACACGGTGACGATCAATGTGGATGGCATCTCAAACCAGACCAGCGGCGGCACCAGCGGCACGGTCTTGGTGCAGTTGTGGGGCTTTTCCACCAAGTATGCCCCCGGTGCTGGGGCCAAGGGCATCATGGTCGGCGAGTTCAAGCTCAACGGCCTCGATGGTGGCACCTCCTACAAGCCATTGAACAAGACTGTCACTGCCAAGATGCCCGGTTCCCGCACCAGCTACTACATGACCATTCTTCTGTCTGAATACGGCACGAACGGCTATGTGATGAAAGACTACCGGAACTTCACCAACCAGGCCACGCTCTCACCCGCGAAGCTCTTTGAGATGCAAGGGCCGTGGAGCTGGAAGACCAACTACGATGAAGGCATCGTCAACATGAAGGTGGCCAAGGTGAAGCACTACCGCAGCGGCTCCACGGGCTCTCTGAAGCTGGAGCTTTGGGCCTGCTCCCGGCCTTACACCAGCGGCACCATCTCGGGCACACGCGTTGGCAGTGCTGCACTCAAGGCCTTGGAGAAGGGCTACGAATACACCAACCTGGACAAGACGGCGCCGATCTCCCGCCCGAGGCCTGGTACCTACTACATGGTGCTCCTGCTGCTGGAGTACACCAAGGACAAGTACACCATCGCCACCCATCTAAACTCCAGCCAGTCCTCAGTCTTCAAGTGAACCTTTCGAAGGCTTGAAATGCCACGCGGGAATCCGCGTTGAGGGCGGGATGAAGAATCCCGCCCTTCTTTTTATTCTCGCTTCCCTCGTCACGACCTCCAGTGCTGTTTTGGCCGCCAAGCCGAATGTGATGGTCATCATCGCGGATGACCTCGGCTACCACGATGTGGGCTTCCAAGGCTCCCAAGAGATCCCCACGCCCCATCTTGACAAACTCGCGGCTCAAAGCCTGCGATGCACAAATGGCTACGTTTCGCACTCCTTTTGCAGCCCCACGCGGGCAGGCATCCTGACGGGGCGTTACCAGCACCGCTTCGGCCATGAGAACAACCCCGCCTGGCTGCCGGAGAGCACCACCGCAGGACTTCCGCTGGCCGAAACGACCTTCCCTTCCCTCATGAAGCAGGCCGGTTACACCACCGGAGCCGTTGGCAAATGGCATCTCGGCGCACATCCGCAGTTTCATCCGAACAAGCGCGGCTTTGACGAATACTTCGGCGCTCTCGGCGGCGGCCATCAATACTTCCCCGGCGACAAAGGCGGCGCGGAATACACCATCCCGCTCAATCGCAACGGCACCGATGAAGCGCAGACGAAGTATCTCACCGAGCAGTTTGGCGATGAAGCAGCCGCGTTTGTCGATCGTCATGCCAGCGATGGCAAACCGTGGATGCTTTACCTGTCCTTCAACGCGCCACACACCCCGCTCCAGGCTCCGAAGGAGTGGCTGGAGAAGTTTGCCCACATCCAGCCCGAGCAGCGCCGCACCTACGCCGCCATGGTGGCCGCGATGGATGCCGCCATCGGCGGAGTGATGTCGAAGCTCGACGAGACGAAACAAACCGAGAACACGCTCATCTTCTTCGTCAGCGACAACGGCGGCCCGAATCTCAGCGCCCGCCTCGGCGTGAACTTCACGGACAATTCCCCGCTCCGTGGTGCCAAAGGCGATCTGCATGAAGGTGGCATGCGTGTACCTTTCCTCGTGAGCTGGCCGGCGAAGATCAAATCGGGAACCTACGAGCAGCCTGTCATCGCCCTCGACTTCGTTACCACCTCCCTCGCCGCCGCTGAATCTGCCGCCCCAGGCAATCTCGATGGCGTGAACCTTCTTCCTTTCCTCACCGGCGAAAAGACCACCGCGCCGCATGACATCCTCTTCTGGCGCACGGGCGGCCCAGGCGGACTGAATGCCGTTCGCCGTGGGAACATGAAGCTCATTCGCGCCGGCAAAGCCGCTCCCGAGCTTTACGACCTCGCCAGCGACGTCGGTGAGACCCAAAACCTCGCAACCGAGAAGCCGCAGGTTGTCGCCGAACTCGTCGCCGCGATCGATGAATGGGAGAAGGGCACCATTGCGCCCATCTTCCAAAGCCCAAAGGGTGGAGCGCCGAAGAAGAAAAAGGCGAAGTGAGGAAGCGGGAGAAGCGTCAAGACTGCGTCGGTCAAGCACGTCAAGGCCACCTTCTTGACCCTCCTCACCCCACAAAGCCAAACTTTGCGAGTTGCTCCTCGATGATCTTCTCGCAAAGGGCGAGCTGGCGTTCGCGTTCGCGGCGGCCGTCGTCGGCGATGGCTTGGAGGGCGTCGATGTCGTAGAGATAGACGCCTTCGATGGCATTCACGGCGGGATCGACATCACGCGGCACGGCGATGTCGATGATGAGCAGCGGGTCCCAGCGGCGCTTGCGCATGGTTTGCTCGATTTGCTCCGGCTTGATGACGAAATGCGGGGCGCTGGTGCTGGAGATGATGACATCCACCTCATGAAGGGCGTGCTCCCATTCATCGAACTTCATCGCGCGGCCCTTCATCTCCTCAGCGAGCTCCACGGCCTTGTCGTAGCTGCGATTGCTCACGATGATGCTCTTCGCGCCGCGAGAAAGCAGGCTCTGGGCGCAGGTGCGGCTCATCTCGCCGGCCCCGACGAGCATGACGCGGCATTCTTTGAGGTCGTGGACCTTCTCGGCGAGATCGACGGCCACGCTGCCGACACTGGTGGAGCCACGCTGGATCATGGTGTCGTTCCGCACGCGTTTGCCGACGGTGAAAGCCTGCTGGAAGAGCTTGTTGAGCGTCTTACCGGTGGTGCCGGTGTCGAGCGCGGTTTTGTAGGCGGCCTTCACTTGGCCGAAGATCTCCGTCTCGCCCAACACCATGGAATCAAGGCCGCTGACGACGCGGAAGAGATGCCTCGCGGCCTCGGCGGCATCGAGTTGATAGAGCACCATGGCCTCGGCGTGCTCCGGCTGGAGCTGGAAATGACGCACGAGATAGTCACGCAGCGCCTCGTGGCTTTGCGGCGCGTCCGGAAGCTCATGCGAGGCATACAGCTCGACGCGGTTGCAGGTGCTCAGGACGACGCTTTCAGCAAAGCCGGGCAGCTCGCGGATGTTTTTCACCGCCTGCGGCACCACGGCCTCGGGAAAGGCCAGGCGCTCACGCACCTCGACGGGCGTCGTTTTGTAGTTCAGGCCGACGCAGACGAGGGTGCCGGTGGCGCGGATGTTGTCGGCGGGATCAGGCATGCGTCACGATCCACAACGAGATAAACGGCAGCACAAAACCCACCACGGCCAGCCAGGCCGTGCGGCGCGGCGAGGTGACATGCCGCCACATCAGAAAAGTAATCACCGCATACAGCGACCACACGACCCACGAGAAGACGAGCTTCGGGTTCGAGACCGGCGTGTGCAGAGCAAAGGAGATGCCCAAAGCCGTGCTGAGCAGCACGAGGCCGAGGCCCACCAGACGCTGGATGGCCTTCGCAAGGCCCTGAATCGGCGGCAGTTGATAAAACAGTCCGCCGATGCGGTGTTGCTTCAACAGGCGCTCCTGCACGAGGTACATGACGCCGGTGATGCAGGCGAGCGCAAAGGCCGCGTAGGCGATCAAGGCCACCGCCGCATGCAGCTCGACGAGCGCATTGATTTTCCCTTTCACCGCATAGGGCTGGAAGCCCTGCACGAGTGCGATGCTCAGCATGATCGTGACCAGCGGCGCGGTAAAGACGCCGAGCAGGGACAGGCGAAAGCCGGAGCCGACGAGAAAATAGAGCAGAACCACACTCCAGCCGATGAAGACCAAAATGTCCGCGAGGCTTTTCATCGGACATTGGCCCACTTCCTGGCCACGGTAGTAGAGGAAGGCCGTTTGCAGCACAAAGCCAGCGGCCACCGGGAGGAGCGGCGCGTTTCCGTGCTTCCACCGCCCGGACTTCAGCGCCCGCAGGGCCTGCACGACCGCCGCGGCAAAGGCCAGCGTGGCGGCGAGTAGGAGGATGGAGGTGAGCGGCATCGGGAAAGGGGGCGGATACTCGCGAGCGAGGAGCCTTTTCGCAAGGATGAAGGCGAGAGGTTCTTGGGAAGGGCTGTGCGGAAGATGCGCTGCCTGCGCCTGCCTTCATCCTTGCCGCCACTCCCTTTCCACTCTACCTGCCCGGATGAAAAGCATGACAGGATTTGGGCGGGGCGAGGCACGGCGTGATGGCGTGTCCTGGTCGGTGGAGTGTGCCTCGGTGAATCGCAAGCAGCTCGAGGCGGCGGTGAGCCTGCCGAGGGAGCTTTCGGAGCTCGAAGGCCAGGTGCGTAATCTGGTGGCCGCCGGGGTCTCGCGTGGCCGGGTGAATGTCACCGTGCGCTCTGAATCGCTCACGGAAAGCTCGGCGAATGCCGTGCATGTCGATCACGGCCTCGCGCAGCAGTATTACCAAGCGCTGCACGGGCTGGCGCAGAAGCTGGCAATCCCGGCGGAGGTTTCACTGCATGATTTGATGCGCCTGCCGGGCGTGGTGGGCCTTCAGCAGGCGGAAACCTCTGCTGAACAGGCCTGGCCGCTCATCGAAGAGGCCGTCTCCGCCGCGTTGAAGCAGATGAACGCCATGCGTGAGACGGAAGGTGAGCACCTCCGTGAGGAGATGGAATCCCGCCTGAGCCGCATCGAAGGCCTGTTGGCCGCCGTTCGCGAAAAAGCCGCCACCGTGCCGGAAACCCAGCGCAAGCTCCTCCGCCAGCGTTTGGAGGATGCCGGTCTGCCGCTGCCGCTCGATGATGAACGCCTCGTGAAGGAGATCGCCCTCTTCGCCGACCGCACGGACATCTCCGAGGAGCTTTCCCGTGCCGCCAGTCATGTGAAGCAATTTCGCACCTACCTCGCCTCCAGCGAACCGGTGGGCCGCAGCCTCGATTTCCTGCTCCAGGAGTTCTTCCGCGAGTTCAACACCATGGGCTCGAAGTGCAATCAAGCCGAGATCGCCCACCATGTGGTCACCGCGAAGACGGAACTCGAAAAGATCCGCGAGCAGGTGCAGAACGTGGAGTGAGGGAGGGTGGGAAGCTCGGCACGCCGTTTCTCACGCTTACCGCCATCTTGCCGCCTTGAGTTGAGATGCTCTGCGGCAAGTCAAACGTCTGAGATTCAGTTCAAAACTGGTCCACCAGATAGCGGATGAGGTCCGTGGAGGTCACCATGCCGACGACTTTGCCGCCGTTGACGATGGGGAGGGAATGGAATTCGCTCTTGGCGAGGATCTCAGCGGCTTCACGGATGGTGCCAGTCTCAGGAAGCGTCACGGGATCTTTTTTCATGACCTGCTCGAGCGTCAGCGTGTGATCGAGCGTGGCATCGACGGTGCGTTCATCGGTGCCGAAGGCATCGCCAAAGCTCACGCGGAGAATGTCACTCCAAGTGATGATGCCGACGATTTGGTCACCGCTCACGACGGGAAGGTGGTGCACGCCGTGCTCACGCACGAGGGCGCGGACTTTGGAGATCGGATCGCCGTGATGCACGGTGATCACGTTGCGGCTCATGAGGTGGGAGATGGGATCGTTGCGTTTCATGGTTGGGTTGGGTGGTGACTCAACCTTGCCGACGCATGCCTTCCCTGCTCCGCGTGGCTTGGGCATGCATGGCTGGATGTTGCGGGCACTGCCCCGTGTTGGTAGTTCGGCCTTCAGGCCGTGATTCCAGGGGCCTGAACGGGCTAAAGCCCCCTGCCCGCAGTGCTTCGCCCGCCTACAACGCTTCGCGTAGCGATGCGGGCAGGCTCAGCGATGCAGGCGGGGAACTACGAACAGATTACTCACGCGCCCGCGAGTCGATCACGATGGTCACCGGGCCGTCGTTGATGAGGGCCACCTGCATATCCGCGCCAAAGACACCGCGCTCCACTTTCCGGCCGGTGTCGGCTTCAAGAGCGCTCATGAATTGCTCATACAGCGGGATGGCCTGTTCCGGTCTCGCGGCGCGGATGAAGCTGGGGCGGTTCCCCTTCTTTGTGCTGGCATGCAGGGTGAACTGACTCACCACGAGCAGTCCGCCAGAGATGTCCTTCACACTGAGGTTCATCTTCCCCTCCGCATCGCTGAAGATGCGCATCTGCGTGACCTTCGACACCAGCCAAGCCACATCTTCCGCCGTGTCCTCCTGCTCAATGCCACAGAGAATCATCAAACCGGGACCGATCCGGCCCACGACGTTCTGATCGATGGTGACGGAGGCTTCGGAGACGCGTTGGATGACGAGACGCATGGTTTGGAAAGGGTGCGGGTTAGTTGTCACGTCCCACGGGCCTCGCGCCGGTGGCTTTCGTTTTCGTTTTCGTTTTCGTCAAGGCATCGCCCAAATCACCCCGCATGATGGCGGCGAGCTTTTGGAGCTTCTCGACGATGTCGGGATGCTGCGCAGCCACATCCTCCGATTCGCCCGGATCACGGCTGAGATCGTAAAGTGCCATCTTTTGCTGTTTCACCTGATACCCATGCCGCGTCGCGATGCCGTCGATGCCGCTTTGCGTGATCGACTTCGGCTTCATCTGGCCAAAACGGGCGGGTTTGCCATCGCGACCCGCTTCGCCATCCACGGAGATGTAAGGGTGCGCCAAATGAAGCTTCCACGAACCGCTGCGCACCGCCTGCAATTCATCGCCGCTGTAAAAATAGAGCGCCTCATGCGGTGAGGTGCCGCCTTCGAGCACGGAAAGGATGTTTTTGCCATCGATCTTCTTTTCCGGCATTTTGCCATCAACGAGCTCGGCAATAGTCGGCAACAGATCGATCTCCATCATTGGCTCCGCGCATTCGCTTCCGGCGGGTAGGCGATCGGTCCAGCGGGCGATGAATGGCACGCGCACCCCGCCCTCGAAGCTCGTCAGCTTGCCTTCACGAAGCGGTTTCGCGGAGCCAGCATGATTGCCATAGCTGAGGAAGGGGCCGTTGTCGGAGAAGAAAAGGATGAGTGTATCCTTCGCCAGGCCGCAGCGGCTCACGGCATCCACGATCTGGCCCACCGAGTCATCCAGTTCCTGCACGACATCCGCGTAAAGCCCCGCGCCGGATTTCCCGCGCCACTTTTCCGAGGCGAAGATGGGCACATGCGGCATCACATGCGGCACATAGAGGAAGAACGGCTCCGCTTTGTGCCGCTCGATGAAGGCCACCGCCCGCTCGGTGAAGCGCTGGGTGAAGAGGCTCTGATCGGGATCGGTCTCGATGACCTTCAGTCCATCGTACAGCGGCAGCGGCGGCATTTCCTTTGCCAGTGAGGGATGATACTTGGTGTTGTCGTTCGAGTACGGAATGCCGAGGAACTCGTCGAAGCCGTTTTTCATCGGATGAAACATCATCCGCGTGCCGAGGTGCCATTTGCCAAAGGCCGCCGTGGCATAGCCTTTCTCCTTCAGCATCTCCGGCAGTGTCCATTCGGACGGATTCAAGCCTTCGCGGCTGGTATGATTGAGCGCTCCCTGCATGCCCACACGGTTCGCGTAGCATCCCGTCATCAGCGAAGCCCGCGAGGCGCTGCACACCGCCTGCGAGACATAAAAGCTGGTGCCCTTCACGCCCTCCGCCGCCAGCTTGTCGAGGTGCGGTGTCTGGATCGTGGTGGAGCCAAAACAACCCAGGTCCGCATAGCCAAGATCATCCGCCAGGATGAGCACCACATTCGGCTGACGGGCGAGAAGGCTGGTGGAAAAGGCGACAAGGACGAGGGTAGTTCGGAGCATGTGGAGGAGTGAATCATTTCCACCCGCTGAAATCCACTGTGGAATGCGTGAAGCCTTCAAATTGGCCCGAAGTCCTCTTGCGTGATCCCGAACGGGCTGGGATAATTTTCGATGGTCGCGCTCTCCCGCTACGGCATTTACCTCATCCCGCTGCTCCAAATCGGCTGCCTGATTCATGCGCACCGCACGGGCAGGCCCTACAACTGGTTTTGGTTCATCATGCTGTTTCCGCCGTTCGGCCCCCTGGCCTACATCGTGATGGAAATCCTGCCCGGCACGAACTGGGACCGCCTCATCGACGAAAATCTCGGCTTCCTCACCTTCTTCAAAAAGCGCCGGCTGGAGCGACTGGCAGATCAGGCGGAGTTTTCGCCCACGGTGGACAATCGCATGGCCTACGCGGAGGAACTGACCCGCCAGTATCGCCACAATGAAGCCATTGAGCAGATTCGCGGCTGCCTCACCGGTCCGATGAAGGATGATCCGCATCTGCTGATGGCCCTCGCCCGCGTGCTGAATGAGGCTGGTCGCTGGCAGGAAGTCCTGGAGACCGTGCATGCCTTTCAGCCCAAAGATTATCAGAAGCATGAGACGGCCCTGAAACACCTCAGCGCCATTGCCCTTGAGAACCTCGATCAAGATGACGATGCCGAGCGACTCTATCGCGAACTGCTTCCCGGCTGGCCCGGCGAAGAAGTGCGCTGCCGTCTGGCGAATCTGCTGCACTCCCGCGGCGGCCATGAAACCGAGGTGCGCAAGATGCTGGAGGAAATCATGACGCATTCACGCCGTGGCACCTCCCACTACCGCACCACCAACAGTCGCTGGATCACTTACGCCCGGCAGAAGCTGAAGGGGAAATAGACGCGGCCACCTCAGGCCGACTTCAACCTCCAGCGTGCTCTTTGAATGACCCGCCCGACATCGAGCCAGCTTTGCTCAAAATCGGTGATGGGGTAAAAGAAGGCGTCCTCGGGCCAGTCGAGCCTCTCAAACTGATGCGCACGCGATTCGAGGCTGAGCAGCGCATCTTCAAAGTAAGGTTGGTCGTCCGTCTTGAGCAAAAACTCGCCGCCGGGCTTCAGGATACGCACGAGGCCATTGAGGAACTCGGCCTGATTCACGAGGCGGCGAGCGGCGTGCTTCTTTTTCGGCCATGGATCGGGGCAGAGCAGATGCAGCCGGCTCACGCTAGCTCGTGGCAGCAGCCACGCGACGGTGTAAGCACTTTCGAGGCGCATGATGCGGGCATTGGTGAGTTGCCTCACGCCAATCTTCCTCGCCGTCTTGCTCACGCGACCCAGCATGCGCTCCACGCCGAGGAAATCACGCTCCGGGTGATGTGCCGCCATGCCGAGAAGGAAGGTGCCATCGCCGCAGCCGAGGTCGATCTCCAGCGGACGGGCGGGATCGGGAAAGATGTCCGCAGGAGCGAGCTCGCGGAAGTGATCTGGAGGAACGAAGAGGGGCGTCATACCGAGGCGCTTCTCTACACCGAGTCCGCCGCGAGAGCCGCATTGCCGATGATGCCGGCTTCATTGCTGAAGCGGGCGGGCAGGATTTGCAGACGCTCCCACACCACGGTGCTGAGCATGCTCTGCACCTTGCGCTTCAGCGGATCAAAGATGAGATCGCCGGCCTGGGCCACGCCGCCGCCGATGACGAAGGCGTCCGGATT
The DNA here is from genome assembly GCA_943373155.1 of Akkermansia muciniphila. Classification (GTDB taxonomy): domain Bacteria; phylum Verrucomicrobiota; class Verrucomicrobiia; order Verrucomicrobiales; family Verrucomicrobiaceae; genus Prosthecobacter. The sequence continues at coordinate 32,620 of CALSBJ010000035.1, forward strand.
CAAAAGCCATGCGATGCTGGAAAGCGCGGTGCCAAGCCAGTCGGCGATCTCACCCCAGATCTGACGGGCAATGTCGTCGCCAGCCTGAGCAGCCGCAGCGATCATTTTGGGGGTGCAGTTGTCGATGTCCTTGGTGATACCGGCTTCGGCATAGCGATGCACCGCATGCTCGGCGATCTGCTGATTGCCGGTGTATTTTTCGAGAGCCCCCAGATTGCCGTAGTGGCCGGGTTTGCCATCAAAGTGAATGCTCATCTGGCCGATCTCGCCTGCCACGAAACCACTGCCTCGAAACATCTTCCCATCCAGCACCACGCCGCCGCCGATGCCGGTGCCCATCGTGAGACCGATGACATTCTTCAGGCCGCGACCCGCCCCGTAACGGAACTCCGCATACGCCATGGCGTTCGCATCATTTTCCACGAGTACAGGTAGACCGGTCTTTTCACCCAGAATCGCCTTCAACGGCACATGCTTCCAGCCGGGGACATTGGTCAGCTCATGCACGAAGCCGTGATCGAAATCCACGAGGCCTGGCACGCCCACGCCGATGGCACAGATATCGGGGTAGGTCTCACGCAGTTTGCTCACACGGGCCGCCATCTCGCCGATGAGGGCCGCAGGGCCGGCAAAGTTCGCGGTGGGGATGGGAGCATCCGTGACGAGCAGCTCATCGCCGCGGCAAACGCCGAGCTTTACAGAGGTGCCGCCGAAATCGATGCCGATGGAGGTTTTCGCAGGGTCTGACATGGGAAAGGGCGCGGAGACTGGCCGCCAAAGCAAACCCGCGCAAGGCCAAATCCGCCGTGACCGCCCTCCCGAAGTGGCTCAGAACAGCTCCGTGAGCGCCTGACCTTCATCGAGCAGATTGTAGGTGCGACCGAGTCGGTCCTTCGCGTCGAGGTTGTCGATGCCCATGGCGTAATAGACGGTCTTCGTGATGTCCTCGGGATAGATGGGACGGTTTTTCGGATACTCGGCTCGTGCATCGGTCTCGCCGACGGCCTGGCCGCCTTTGATGCCGGCACCGGCCATCAGCACGCTCATGCAGGAGGTCCAGTGGTCGCGACCGGCACCCAGCGGGCCGCCGCTGCGGCGATCACCGACTTTCGGCATGCGGCCCATCTCGCTGGTGACGAGCACGAGCGTCTCATCGAGCAATCCACGCGAGGCGAGGTCTTCGAGGAAGGCGCTGAAGCATTGGTCGAACTGCGGCAGGAGGTCTTCGCGCAGGCAGTTGAAGTTGTTCCCATGCGTGTCCCAGCCGCCGGCGCTTTTGCATTTCTTGTGCAGGCCTTCGTCTTCCTTCCAAAAAACCGTCACAAAGGGCACACCAGCCTCGACCATGCGGCGGGCCATGAGGAGGCTCATGCCGTTGATGTGCTGGCCATAGCGCTCGCGCAGCGCGAGCGGCTCCGATTTGATGTCGAAGGCATTCACGGTGCCGCTGGAGGCGAGCAGATCAAAAGCACGCTCCTGCTGCTTCGCGTAGTTTTGCACGGCCATCTCGTGATCGAGCTCGCGGCGAGCTCCGTTCAAGGCTGCGAGCAGCCCCTGGCGATCCTGCATGCGCTGTGGAGTCATGCTGCCGCCGATGCTGATGGTTGGCGCGGCGAAGTTCAGCGGCTCGTCGAAGCTGCCATTCAGCAAAAACGGATCGAACTCCGTGCCGATGCGGCCCGCGAACTGGCCGGGGCGCGTGAAGGGCAGTTTGCTGGGCTTGTGCGGCAGCGTGATGAGCGAGGGTAGCGTGGGATGCGGCGGGCGCTTCATCGAGACGACACTGCCCATGTAAGGCCAGTCCTCGGGATACGGACGGCGGTCGTTGCCCTGCTGCTTGAAGGTGGGATCGGGCGCGTGGCCGGTGAGGTTGTAGTAATAACCGGCGTGGTGATCGCCCGTGGCGCGTCCGCCATCGGTGATGCCATGGATCATGGCGAAGCGATGCGCCTGCTTGGCCAGCAGCGGCAGGTGCTCGCATAAAACGATGTCGTCGCCGGTGGTGCGCATCGGTTTGAACTCACCGCGATACTCCAGCGGCGCGCCCGGCTTCATGTCCCACATGTCGATGTGCGAGGAACCGCCACAGAGGAAGAACAACACCGTCGATTTGGCCGGTTTCGCGAGTGTGGGCAGCGACACCGTCGGCGCGGTGGAACCCTGCACGCCTCCTTTGAAGCCTAGCGACGCCAAACCCGCCGTCGAGGCCGTCAAAAAGGCCCGGCGGTCCATCGAGGGACGAAACAGCGGTGAGTGCATGAGAGGAACTGTCGTGTATCTACGCGTCTCCACCAGTATTGCCTTTCAGCCCCCGGAGTTGAGTTGTGACATTCTTTTCAGGGTTTGCGGCCGAACATCCCGCAAACTATCGACAAAATAGTCACCAACAAAAAGCCCACCATTACAAGAGTGATAATGAGTGGGTGGGGTGCCAAAAAGATGACATGCGGCAAGAGAAGGTTAAAGCAAACGGCCGGGTAGTTCAAAAAACAGAGAAGAGTTGTCGTAAGCGCGTGACCAACCGCTCCAAACTCCGACATAAACCATCCCGCGAGCACAAGCTCGATCCCGATGACGATAGCTTTGGTCCAGCGATTCATGCCTGCTTTTACCAAAGGCACGCCTGCTTGTCACTCCTGCTTCTTCGCGACGCTGGGAGCCCTCCGCGGCATGCCCCAGGCACCGCGTTGGGCGGCGCGGGCGGCTTTTTCGATCTCGCGGAGATGGTTTGCGTAGTCGTTGGCTTTGCGGCCATCGGGCATGTTCACGCCCTTGGTGTGGATGCGGGCGAGACCGGCTTGCACGAGCTTGTGCGCAAGGTCCTCACCATCGTCGAAGCGAATGACCGCGTAGATGCGGTCGCTATCAAAGACGCGTTCCCAGCGGGTGAAGACGGTGAAAGCCTGCGAGCGGAGCAGATCGGCGGTAAAGGCTTTGGCCTGCTGGCCGAGCTTGAGGGTCTGCGGGATGCTAAGGCCGCCGAAGTAGCCGGCATGATCCTTCAAGCGACTGGCGACGAGCTTGTACTCCCGCTTTTCGGCGCAATCGACGAAGTAGAGCCTCAGCACGAGCTTTTGACCGTCGTGCTCGACGACAAAGCTGTCGCCGTCATTGGTCTCATCGTCGATGAAACGGACACCGGAGAGCGGTTGGAGGATTTGAACCTCCACCACCGGCTCGCGGGGCGCAGGCTCACGATTCACGCGAAACCAAAACTCGACCGCGAGGATGGTCAGCAGCACCAGCGTCCAGAGCACGCGGCCGATTTTACGTTTGAAGGCCGGGCTCATGTGCCGCGCTTGTTGCCGAAGAGGTCGATGTGCAGCCGTGGCGAGTAGCGCCAGCCCTCGCGCTTGCAGATGTCCACCAGCAGCATCTGCCGGGCCTTCAGCGCCTCCTGCGTGATGCCCTCCGGCATGAGCAAAACCTTCTCCGGGGGGATTTCGATGCCGATGGACTCGATGACGGCCTTCACCTCCAACACATCCGCCTCGCTGGCGATGACGAATTTGAGCTGGAAGTCATACTTCGAGCACCAAGCCCGCAAAACCTCCGGCTGAAGCCGCAGACGCTCATGCTTCTCCACCCAGGCCTTGCCTGCCGAAGCTTCATCGGGCGTCGAATGCGCCAGCTTCGGGCTGATGGAGGCCAAATCGCACGCCACGCCCTCCGGCGCGATGGTGCCTGCCGTTTCGATGGTGAGGTGCTTTCCTGCTTCACGCAGCCTTTGCAGCAGCCGCGGCATCTCCTTCGCCACCATCGGCTCGCCGCCGGTGACGACGACGAAGCGCGTCGGATGCGCCTTCACCGCCTGCAAAAGCTCCTCCACGCTCATCTCTTTGCCCTCGGGCTTCCACGACGCATACGGCGTGTCACACCACCGGCAGCGCAGATTGCACCCGGAGGTCCGCACAAACACCGAAGGCACGCCAACGAGCGTTCCTTCGCCCTGCACAGAGTAAAAGATCTCGGAGATCAGCATGATGGTCGATCAAGCACGTTTTTTGAGCGGTAGAAAGGCAAAGATGAGCTCACGACGCGCACGAATTTTCCGTGCATCGCGCACGATGAGGCCAAGCTCGTTCAAAAGGTTTAAGTCCCGCTGCAAGGTCTTGGAGGTTTTGCTAGCATAGGCTCTCGCCAACCTTGGAGTCAGGTCAGGCACCTGAGAGATCTGAACCCAATCGTTCGACAGACCCAAATCGAGAGCCAGATGACGCTGACGGGTGTGGCTGGCGCTGTTCTTGTGCTGAAACCGCTCATGCACATAGTTGCGCCACGTCACATCCCACTGTTGCTCCCAGACGAAATGGAGTTGTTTGCGAAGGCCATCGACCAACCCCTGAACCGCGTAGAGCATGAAAGGACGAAGGTCGCCGCCTGACTTGCTGGCGAAATCAAGCTGCCGGTAATACTCGGCCCGTGTCTCGTTATAGTGATTGCTAAGAAGGTGAGCCGCCGGTGAAGGGATGCCAGCGGATATCAGGAGGTGAAACTCCATCAAGCGGGCGCTGCGCCCGTTCCCGTTTCCGAAGGGATGAATCCACGCCAGATACACATGAGCCAGCACAGCCTTGATGATGGCATACACAACCTCCATGCCTGCCTTCGGCGCAAAATCAGCCCCGTTCAGCCACTCACACAGACGGTCCATCAGATAAGGGCAATCCTCGGCCGGAGCCCCTCTGTAAACATTGCCTACGAGAACTGAATGCAGCCTGAACTCTCCCGGAACGACATTTTCCTCGGGAGGCAGATTCTTGAGCACCTGCGCATTGTAATCTTTGATCAGCGCAGAACTCAAGGCAGGCAGTTGATCGAGCGCAAGTTGCTCGCTCATGCGGTTGCAGGCTTCGATGATGTTATCCACCTCCTGCTTCAGATACTCCTTTGAAGGAGCTACCTTCAACCGTCCCTCGACGGCCTGAAGGACCTCGGACTCCGAGAGTGTGTTTCCCTCAATCGCCGTCGTGGCTGCCGCCCCTTTGGCAAGATAGAGTTGGTGGAGCTTTTGGGCCGTTTCCGGCCGCAACGGCACCCGGGCAAGGTGGTCACATTTCGATCCCGCCTCACCCAAAAGAAGCCAGAAATCGGGCCCCATGTCGCCGAGGCGGATGGCAAACTTTAGCCACGGATGCGTCGCTTCGAATGTCCTCATAAATGTCCACTTTATACGACATAACTTCCCTACTGTAACATCATTTTAGGCGTTTCTATGCCTTTAAAAATGTCCACTTAACTGCTCACACTATTTGCCACTCCGCCGCATGCCTCGCGAAGGCCTTCTCGGCCCGTTCCAGCGCCTCATCGATATCCGCCTGCGTATGAGCGAGGCTGATGAACCACAGACCGCGTTCGATGGCGCGGACGCCTTCTTCGAGGAGGCAGCGGCGCAGATGGGCCCAGCGTGCAGCGTCGTGGCGGTGGACGTAGTCGCGGTAGTCGAGGATGGGACCTTCCGGCACTTCGGGCTTGAGCATGGTGCAGTGGAAGACGAGGCCAAAGCCCTGCGGCAGGACGGGCACGGCATGCTGCTGGGCGAGTTGGCAGAGGCCGGCCATCAATTGCTCACCGAGGTCAATGACGCCGGCAGGATGGCTATCGCCGAGCGCGATGACCTGATCGAGACACCACTTCGCGGCAGCGAGGCAGAGCGGATTGGCATTCAAGGTGCCGGCATGCACCACCTGGCCGCTGAGGATCTTGGCGAAGAAGGCTTCTTTGCCCACGAGGGCCGCAAAGGGCACGCCGCCACCAACGGCCTTGCCAAGGATGGTCAGATCGGGTGTGAAGCCGAGGAAGGTCTGCGCACAGCCCGCGCCGAAGCGAAAGCCGGTGATGGTTTCATCGGCGATCATGACGATGCCGTTTTCATCGCAAAGCTCGCGGATGGTGTCGATCATGCCGGGCACGGGTGGCATGCAGCCGGTGTTGCAGAGCACGGGCTCGAAAATGATCGCGGCGATCTGGCCGTGATGCTCTTTGACTCGCTGGCGCAGGTGCTCGGGATCGTTCCAGCGGGCGACGACGAAGGTGTTCAGCACCTCGGGAATGACGCCCTGGCTGGGATGCAGCCGCGTGGGATCATCCTCGCTGCCCCACTTGTCCGGCGGCGGGGCGAAACCGACGAGACCTTCATCGGCCCAGCCGTGGTAGTGCCCCTCGAACTTCAAAATGAGCGGACGACCCGTGTGAGCCCGTGCAAGGCGCAGCGCGGAGAGTACGACCTCGGTGGCGGAGTTGTTGAAGCGCACCCGCTCGGCTCCCGGGATCATTCTTTGCAGTCGCTCAGCCACCTCGATTTCCAGCTCGCTCTGCGCGGCCCAGTGGGTGCCTTTGAAGGCCTGCGCGGAGATGGCTTCGGCCATGCCTTGCGGTGCGTGACCATATAAAATGGCGCCCTGGCCGATCTGGAAGTCGATGTACTCATTCCCATCCACATCGAAGAGCCGCGAGCCTTTGCCGTGGTCGAAGTAAAGAGGCACCGGGGCCTCCATCTTGCGAATGCCGCTGTTCACACCGGCGGCGATGCTGTTTTGGGCACGGGCGAAGAGCTCCGCCGATTTGGGGAAGGTGTAAGGCATGACTAGAAGAGGTAAAACTCAGCTCAACGGCGAGCTGTCATACACGACGACGCGCTCCCATAAGGTCTTGCAGGTGTCCACGAAGCGCTGGTGATCCGGGCAGCCCTTCTGGTAAAACTCGTGGTCTTCCATCGTCTTGAAGAGCAGCGAGAGGGAATAGCTGAAGGAGTGATCCGTGACGGGGCGCTTCTCCGTGGGAGCTGGTTTGCCAGCGAACCCGTGAGCAAGGTAGCTGATCTTCGGAAGCAGAGCGAGTTCCGATTCAAAGGTGGCGCGTTGTTCGGCGGTGAGGTCGGGCTTGAGCCAAAAATAGACGTTGTGAAGCATGGCGGCGGATGGCTACGCTGCCTCCACAGGCATGCAATCAGCAATGCGGTGGTTTCACCGGGTGGCCAGCCGTCACGCGGCGGGGCTTTCGGAGAGCGGAGCGGCCTCGGCGATCACTTCGTCCTCCTTCACCGGGTCCACGCGAAGAGAGATTTTGATGCCGTGCTTTTCCGCCGCCACATTCAGCAGCGAGCGGATGGAGCTCACGGTCATGCCATTTTTGCCGATCACATGCCGCACATCATTCTTCGCGAGCTGCACGCGGTAGCTGGTGGCTCCATTCGACCCCGGGCCAACGGCGATGGTGGCCTGCTCGGGGTGGTCGATCAGATTGGCGACAACGTAGGAGAGGAATTCGCGAAGGGCTTCAGGGGCATCCATAGCGGAAAGAATGAAACGGGTGAATCAGAGAGCAAACAAAAGAACCCGGCCCTTTAACAGGCACCGGGTTCTTTGAAAAAATGGCGTCGAATCGAGCCAGACTAATTTCAGGCAGCGACCTTGGTGGCGTGCTTGATGATGCTGGCCACGGTATCGGAAGGCTTGGCACCTTTGGAAACCCAGTCCTGCACGCGGTCGAGCTTCAATGTGGCGTTTTCGATGCCCTTTTGGGGATCATAGGTGCCGAGAATCTCAAGGAAACGGCCATCACGACGGACGCGCTTGTCGGTGGCGATGATGCGGAAGACAGGACGGTGCCTGGCACCTTCTTGACGGAGACGGATAACGACGGCCATGATACGGGGTGGAAAAAGGGGTGGGGATTCGAGCGGGGGCGGACAGTGGAGACTTTCGGAGGAGACGCAACCACTTTTTCCGGTTCCCCTAGCCCTGCCTTCCCGGCCAGCCATGCCAGAGTGATCCTTTCGCCCCTCAGCTTTAGCTGAGCACCGCCGGGCTTTGGCGATTTTCCGCCTTGTCATCCCCGTTTGAGGGTACATCCTCCAACCCAAGTTTTTCTTTCGTATCTTCCCTTATGCAGAATCGCCCCCCGAACCGCGGCCCCTCGAATCACAACTCACGCTCTGGCCCTCCTGGCCGCAGCAGCGGGCCACCGCGTGGCATCGTCGGCGGCACGGGTCCAGCCCGCACGGGCAGCAGTGGCCCACCTCGTGGCATTGTGGGTGGCAACAGCAGCGGCCCGCCTCGTGGCATCGTGGGTGGGAATCAGCCACGGCCCGCCCCTCCTCCTCCCCGCAGCGCCCCGCAGCGTCGTCCCGAACCGCCCCCCGAGGTAAAGCCGAAAGAGGAAGCCATCGAACTCGAAGGCGTGATTTCTTCCGTTCTCGCCGGCACCATGTTTCGCGTGAAACTGCGCGGCAATGGCCACGAGGTGCTCGCCCACATCTCCGGCAAGATGCGCAAAAAATTCATCCGCCTCGTCATCGGGGATGCCGTGAAGCTCGAAATGTCACCCTACGACATGGATAAGGCTCGCATCGTTTACCGCATCGGCTGAGCCACGCACCTCCATTCGAGCGCATGGCCCGCGACATCGTTTATTTTGACCTCGAAACTCGCCGCACGGCCAACGATGTGGGCGGCTGGGGCAACAAGCACCTGATGGGTATCTCCGTGGCCTGCACCTACAGCACCAAGCTGCAGGAATACATGATCTACACGGAGGATGAAACCCAGGCCCTCATCGACCAGCTCCGCCGCGCCGACCTCGTCGTGGGCTTCAACCACATCAGCTTCGATTACGAGGTGCTCATGGGCCACAGCCTCTTCGACTTCCGCGATCAGCTCCACAGCTTCGATCTCCTCGTCGATCTGGAAAAACTCCTTGGCCATCGCATCAAACTCGATGCCGTCGCCGCCGCCACCCTCGGCACCGGCAAGACCGCCGACGGTCTCGATGCCCTCAAATGGTGGCAGCAGGGACTCGTCGCCAAAATCGCCGAATACTGCTGTTACGACGTGAAGGTGACCAAATGCGTCCACGAATTCGGCGTCGAGCACGGCTTCGTAAAATACCACGACCGCAACGGCCGCGAGCAGCAGGTGAAGGTCGATTGGAACAAGTAGCCGCATGAACAGCATCGGCGCGGCTTGGATTCTGTTTTTGCGAAAAGCCGCGTGGGCACCCGTCTTGGTGCTTCTCATGCACCAATTGGTGCTCCGCACGCCTTGGCGGCGCGAACTCGATTTCTCCATGCACTTCTCCGGAGGCATGGCAGCGGCCTATCTGTCCTGGCACGGCCTGCATTGCTTGGCGAAATGGATTGGGCAGCTCACGCTGGTAGGATGCTGGTTGTTCACTTTTGCGCTTGCCTGCACCATCGGCGTGTTTTGGGAGTTTGCGGAACTCGCCTCCGATGTCTTCCGCGGCACACACATTCAGCATAGCATTCACGAGACCATGCGTGATCTCATCGCGGATGCCTGTGGAGCCATGCTGACCTTGTTCATCGTCGGCTGGCGAATGCCTCGTGATGCGTGAAACTCGCCCGGCGTTCGTTTTTGATCGCCATGCACCGCCTCGCCATCTGCCTTCTGGTCACCACCACCGCTCTCGCCCAGCCCTTCCTCGTCGAAAACGGCCAGCCCCGTGCGGAGATCGTCCTCGCGGAAAAGCCCACGCGCATGCAGCGAGTCGCCGCGCATGAGTTTCGGCAGCAGATCGAGAAAATCAGCGGTGCCAAGCTGCCCCTCGTCACGCAGCCTTCGGGCAAGGTGGTGAAGGTTTTCATCGGAGCCAGCGCTTCATGCCCGGTGAAGGCCGAGGGGCTCAAAGACGGCGCGCATCGCATTGCCAGCGGGGCGGATTGGCTGGCGCTGATCGGCGATGACGCGGACTTCGAGCCCGTGGGGCCGTTTGCGAGGCACAATGGCGACATTCCGCGAGCGCAAGCCGAGTGGGAAAAGATCGTCGGAGCACCGTATGGACTGCCAAATCCCGGTTTGTACAAACACCGCAGCAAAGTCACTCTCGATGGCGAAACCCTCGAACTCTGGGGCCTCGACGAACGCGGCAGCTTCAATGCCGTGACGGCTTTTTTGCAGAAGCTCGGCGCACGCTGGTATCTGCCGGGCGAACTCGGCGAGATGCTGCCCTCAATGAAGACCATTGAGCTGCCCAAGCTCGATGAAACCGTAAAGCCTGACTTTGCGTTGCGGCAGTTCAACTTCCGCTTTGCCACTTGCGGGCCTGACACCTCGCTGTGGGCCATGCGACTCGGCATTCGCCATGACGAGCGCCTGCAAATCGCCCACGGCATGGCCAACATGACGAACCGCGAGGAAGTCTTCGCGCAGCATCCTGAGTGGTTCGCGATCTACGGCGGCAAGCCCGACTTCAAGCCCGGCGACACGAAGTGCCAGCTCTGCTACTCGAACGACGAACTCTTCCGCGAGACCGTGCGCTATGCGCGGGCGCTGCTTGATACCTTCCGGCTTGAAAGCGTCTCCATCATGCCGCCCGATGGCTACACCTCCATTTGCCAATGCGAGAAGTGCCAAGGCAAGGACTCACCCGAGCGCAATGAGCGTGGCCTGCTCAGCGACTACGTGTGGGACTTCGTCAATCGCGTGGCCAAAGAAGTCGGCAAAACGCATCCACACGCGAAGGTGCTGAACTGCGCCTACGGCTCCTACACGCTGCCGCCGCTGAAAATCGACCAACTGGAGCCCAACGTGCTCGTCGGCATCGTCGGAGGTCGCAGGCCAATGAACAAATCAAACAACAAAGCCGAAGGCGAGGCCGCGCCACAGGCTCTGCGTGCCGCGTGGGCCAAGAAGACCGCGAATCCGATCATCAACTTCGAAAACTACCCCTTCACCGACCGTGGCTGGTATCTGCCTGCCTTTGCTGCGCAGTCCATGGGCGACACCGTGAAGGCCACCAAGGGCATGTCGCAAGGCGAGGACATCTGGCTCACCGTGCGCAACGACTTCGACAAAGTCGCCACCGGCTTCAATCACTTCCTCGTTTACTTCACCGCCCGCGCCTACTGGCCCGGCTACGAACCCACCGCCGCGCTGCACGAGTATTGCCGCCTCTTCTACGGCCCCGCCGAGAGCGAGATGCTGAGCTTTTTCACCTTCTGTGAAGCCAACTGGAAGGTCATGGACGAGGACAAAGCGAAGGCCGATGAAGCGCTCGCCCTCTTCGACCAAGCGAAGGCGAAAGTCCTTAGCGGAAGTCGTGAGACTTCCGACGCTTCGGCACTCTCACGAGTTCCGCCACCCATCTACGAGCAGCGCCTCGCCCTCATCGACGACTTCCTCAAAGGCCTGCGCATGAAGTCGCAGCAGCTCGGCCAGAAACGCGGCCCCGTGCCCACCGTGCGCCTCGTCGGCGATGCCAAGGGCGTCGTCATCGATGGCAAACTCGACGACGAGTATTGGCAAAACTGCCCCGCTGCAGCCACCGGTCGCTTCCGCGAGCTACAAACCGGCCGCGTGCCCACCTTTGGCACCACCTTCAAAGCCGGATGGCAGGGAAACAACATCGTCTTTGGCATTCGATGCGATGAGCGACGCGGCGAGAAGCCTGTCAGCACCTCCACCCGCGAAGACGATCAGGCCATCTGGCATGGCGATGCCATTGAGCTCGAAATCGCCACGGAAACGCACAGCTACTACCAAATCGCCATCAGCCCCGCTGGGCACGTCGTCGATCTCGATCGCGCAGCACCACGCGGGCAGCAGTTCGGCTGGGATTCGAAAGCAGAAGTCGCCACGCACCTCGCCGACGATCATTGGACCGTCGAGATCAGCCTGCCCGTCACCACCGATGAAAACGACCCGCTACATCAAATCATCGGTCGCAAGCCCACGCAGAGTTTGCCCTGGCACATCAACCTCTGCCGCCAGCGCCTCCGCGAAGACGGCCAAGAACTCAGCGCCCTCTCGCCCACCGGCACGGAAGGCTTCCACGAGCCCATGAAGTTCGCTCACTTCTACGACGGCCGCTCGCATCCGTTCGACGCCGACCCGATTGTCACCGACTTCGTCATCGCCTACCGCGACGCCACGCAAAAAGGCAAAGCCGCCCCCTTCCTCGCCCTCACCTCCGGCAAACTCACCGACTTCCAAAAGTCCGCCGCCCTCGAACAAGCCGCGCTGCTCGACAAAAAAGCCACCTTCATCGACCAGATCCCCATCGAAGCCGTCCGCAAGACCGCACAGATGCAAAACCTGCTCGCCAACTTCAAAGCCACCGAAGTCGTGAAGCAGTTCGGAGCCGAAAACATCAGCAAGTGGCCCTTCTGGAAGCGTGGCGATGGCTTTCACGCTCGCGGCAGAGCCTACTCCATCGCCAAAAACGGCCCTCAAGCCGAAACCGACCTCAGCGCCGCCTTGGACTTCATCGGCGACCTCCGCACCCGCGAAACCGTGCTCCTCGTACTCGCCCAAAATCGCGAAACCAACCTCAAAGACGACGCCAAGGCCCTCGAAGCCTACGAAGCCATTCTCGCAGGCAAAACCCGACTCGGCGGCGCGGATGAGTATTCCGCGCTCCAAGGCATCGCCCGCATTCAAACGCGTCGCGGCCAGTTTGATGAGGCCTTGAAGACCCTGAACCGCGCCGAGCCCGAAAAACTCCAAGGCATCTGGAAGACCCACTTCACCAAATCCATCGAAGCCGTTCAACAAGCGCGGAAGTAGAAGTTGGAGTCCAGGCTTTAGCCGATCAATGATCGTTCGAATGTCCCCCAAGCATCGGCTAAAGCCTAGACTCCAACCTCTGTCTCGAAGCGGGCATGGTGTGAGAAAGCCCCACCAGCCGCGTTCCCTCCGCCCGCATGAAACGTCTTCTCCTTGCCCTCTTGTTTGCCACCTCGCTGCACGCTGATCCGGTGCCGGACAAGCTGGTGGTGCTCACGTTTGATGACTCGGTGGCCAGTCAGGCGACCTATGTGGCACCGCTGCTGAAGAAGCATGGGTTTGGCGCCACGTTCTTCATCACGGAGGGCTTCGAGTTCCTCATCGATAAGAAGAACTACATGACCTGGGAGCAGATCAAGGCGCTGCACGATCAAGGTTTCGAAATCGGCAATCACACGCGCAAACACGCCGGCGTGACCAAGCAGAAACCCGATCAACTCGCCGCCGATGTCGAGTTCATCGAAACGCAGTGCGCCAAGGCCGGCATCCCGCGTCCGGTGAGCTTTTGCTACCCCGGTTACGCCACCAGCGACGCCGCCGCAAAGCTGCTCGGCGAACGCGGCTACCTTTTTGCCCGCGCCGGCGGTGCGAAGGCTTTCGATCCGGCCACGGACAATCCGTTGCTCATGCCGCAAGCCTTCGACGGCAAGCCGGACAGCACATTGGAGCAGTTCAAAGCCGCCGTGGCGCAGGCGAAAGACGGCAAGATCGCCGTGATGACCTTTCACGGCGTGCCGGACATCAAACATCCGTGGGTGAACACCGATCCTGCGAAGTTCGAAGCCTACATGCAGCATCTCAAAGACGAAGGCTGCACGGTGATCGCGATGCGAGATCTGAAGAAGTATGTGAAGTGATCAGGTCCAGCGATGGATGCGGCTGTCGAGCTGGAAGACCTGGCCGCTGATGGCGGGCATGGAGTGAATCATATGAATGAAGCGGGCGGCGTCCTGCGGGGTGTTGAGGCGGCCGAGGGTGTGCTGGGAAAGCAGGCGCTGCTTCCATTCGGCGTCTTCGAGTAGGTGACGCGTCATCTTCGTTTCGAGGAAGCCGGGCAGGAGGCAGTTGGCGCGGATGTTTCGGCTGCCGTATTCCTGCGCGGTGGATTGGGTGAGAGCGATGAGGCCGGCTTTGGCGGCGGCGTAATTAGCCTGACCGGCAGGACCGCTGAGGGCGGAGTAGGAGCCGATGTTGATGATGTGACCTTCACGCTGGCGGCTCATGAGTTTCAGGGCGGCCTGCGTGCAGAGGAAGGCACCTTTGAGGTTCACATCGAGAACCGACTCGAAGTCTTCATCGGTCATTTTAACCAGCGGCGCATCGCGGAAGATGCCAGCGTTGTTCACGAGCAGGTCGAGGCGGTCGATTTGAGCAAAAAAAGCCTTTGGTTGAAGCACATCGAGTTCGGCTCGACCGGGTGCGAGCACGTCCCAGCCAGCAGATTCGAGTTCCGCTCGGATGTGACGGGCTAGATCGCCCTCGCCGCCGGTGATGAGTGCTTTCATGCGATGGGATCAGGGCAAACGTCGCGTCGCTGGCATTTTAGGCAGTGATCGCCGAGGTAAAAGGCATCGATAAAGTCCATCACGCCGCGAATCATGGTCTTGTTCTCGGTGATGATGCCAGCCTCGAAATTCCTTCGATGCTGGCCTTTGGCTCCAATGCCAGCGCCGGTGAGGTTGGCAGAGCCGATGTAGGCCACACGACCATCGGCGATGACGCACTTCATGTGCATGCGCGGGCACAAAATGCGCTCAAAGCGGTCGCTTTCGAGGAACTGCGGAAAACGATCAAAATCCTCGCGAAACCTTGGTCCGGGCTCTTTCGCATGCACGAGCCGGATCTCGACGCCTTCATCGAGTTTCTCGGCCAGGATCTGCAGCAGCGGCACAAAGTTCCCGCCATCGCTGGTGTAGAGATCCTTCAAATCGGCGGTGACGAGCCAGAGCACCTTCTTCGCCGCTGGGATGATGCCTTGCAGCACGGCCTCATAGGTCTCGTGGTTTAAAACAAGGCGTGTGGGTTCGGCGGCAGGCATCGAGGATCACACCTTCGTGAGCTGCCGTTTCAGGGAGAACTGCACGGCGGCGATGATGAGGACGATGTTGAAGAGGATGACGAGGCTGTTGATCCAGAGGGTGTTGAACTTGGTGCCGAAGTACACCTTCTGCGTGCCGAAGAAGACGTTCGGGCTGGCTTTGCGGCGGTAGTCCTCACGCTCCATCTCGGCCTTGGTGACGAGGTCGAGCACCTTGCGGTTCACATAGATTTCCTCGGCGCTGACGGCATCACTATCACTGCGCATGGATTCGAGCATGCCATCATCAAGGGAGCCGCTGATAACGGCCTCGTGCAGGTTGCCGAGGCGTTTGCGGATCTCGCGGGGATTGCGGGCGTAGAGGCCGGAGACGACGGCGAGGGACTGCTTCGTCATGTCGAGCTCGTGACGCTGGGCATCGGTGAGCTCGACGCCTTTCGGTGGCAAAAGAGCCTGGATGCGCTCGTCAAGGAAGTCCTGGTTTCGTGTGAGCGGATTGAGCTTGGATTGAGAGATCACGACGCCTTCGTAGGACCAGCGCAGCGGCATGAACTGGCAGAAGAAGGGCACCTTGAGCTTGCTGGGATTTTCCTCGGCAGTGATGGGTTCCTTCCACCAGCGACTCATCGAATAGACGAGGTCGAGGTTCTTGTTCATCTCCTCGTATTTGATCAAGGCACCACCGAGGATGATCTGCGGGATGAGGATCAGTGGGATGACGTTCACGGCGGTGCGGCTGTCGGTGACGATGCTGGAGATGAAGAGGCCGAGGCAGGCGCCAGTCAATGACGTGAGGAACATCCACCAGAGGTGCACCCAGAACATGTCGCGGATCTCCAGAATCCAGTTTCCGATCAGCAGATAGATCACGCACTGAACAAGGGCAAAGGCGGCCAGCGTGATGAGCTTTCCGCAGAGATAGTAAAAGGTGCGCAGGTTATGATTTCGCTCGCGGTTCAGCGTGAAACGATCCCGGATGATCTCATCGGCACTGTTCGTGAGGCCGAGGAACATGGCCACGACGAGGCTCATGAAGAGATACGTCGGGATGTGGAAGGCGGTGGCGAAGGTGTAGTGCTCCTCCTCGCTGTATTTAAGCACGCTGGACATGAGCCAGGCGAGCAGCGGTGCCTCCAGCAGCGTGGTGAGGAGGTTCGTGCGGTTGCGCAGCTTGCTGAGGAAAGCGCGTTTGAGCAGTGTGCCAAAGAGAATGCCTTCCTCACGCACGGTGTGCTTCGGCGGCTTCGGCGCGGCGCGGAAGCGGCTGGCGCTGCCGCTATCGTCACGAGGTCGCGAGATGAGGTTCGTGCTGCCAGGCATGGCCTGCTGCTTGGCCATGCTTTCCATGATGAGATGCCGCTGGTAGGCATCCCGCCAGAAATTCGGCGGGAAACGCCGCGCGGCCACGAGATGGCCATCGGCGCTGCGTTCCTGGATGACATCGCCGCTGATGTCTCGCAGCGGCGTTTCGAGCACGTCGAAGACAAAATCGGCCGTGAGACTCTCCGGGGGCGTGTCAGTGGCTTTTCCCTGCCCGGTCTCCGTTTGATAGACACGCCAAAAATACTCCAGCATGCCCTGTGGCGTGCCGTAGAAGGCCATCTTGCCGCCTTTGTCGAGCATGAGGGCTTTATCGAACATCTTCAAAAGCCGCATGCTCGGCTGGTGGATGGAGATAATGACGATCTTGTTGCGGGCGAGGCTGCGGATGATCTCCAGGACGTGCTCACTATCCTTCGATGAGAGACCGCTGGTCGGCTCATCAAAGAGGTACACATCCGAGATGCCGATCATGTCGAGGCCGGCATTGAGGCGCTTGCGCTCGCCACCGCTGAGAAATTTCTGCTGCGGCGTGCCCGCGAGGCGCTTGCGCATGTCGGCGAGGCCGAGTTCGGCGAGCTTGGCCTCGACACGTTTGCGGCGCTCGTCGGTCTTCAAATGAGGACAACGCACCGCGACGCTGAAATCGAGATTTTCCTGCACTTTGAGCAGCGGATCAAAGGCGTCCTCCTGCGGGATGTAGGCCACATAGGGCGTGAGGTTCGGCAGGTTCGCGTAGAGCGGCATGCCGTTCATGAGCACCTCGCCGCTACGGGGTTTCATCTGGCCACCGAGCACGCGGAGGAGCGTGCTTTTGCCGCAACCACTGGGTCCCATGACGCAGATCATTTCACCGCGACGGGCCAGGAAACTGATGCCATCGAGTGCGGTCTCGCGGGCATCAAAGCGATGCTGCAAATCACGCACCTCGAGCTGGCGGATGGTGTTTCGCTCCTCTTCGATGATGCGATCCGAAAAATGGCAGCGCAGGAACTGGCCTTCGCCGAGGGTGATCGTATCGCCATCACTGAGCGTGAAGTGATCACGCACCGGCACCTGGCCGACGTAGATGGGACGCGAGGCACGGAGCACTTCGAGCACGCCGGTCTTCTGCGCGTAGTTGCACTCGATGCGCAGGAGGATCTCGCCATCGGTGTCGTCGGAAAGCAGGATATCGCCTTCGTCGAGCAATTCGGGTTTGTTGGAGACAAGGTAGGTGTTACGGCTGCCTTCGAGGCGGAACTGGCCACCAAACTCCTGCGCCCGAAGTCGCAGATCTCGCAATGCGATTTCCACCTCGCCATGAGCGATGATTTTGTCCTCGATGCTGGCCTCGATGACGGTGCCGGCCGAGAGCAGCGTGCCATTCAGCGTGGCCTGCGTGCTGCGGATGGCTTCCACGGTGACGCCGAGACCAAAGCTGAGCCGCAAATGCGTGCCGCGGCCGCGCTGCGGGGCGATCTCCGCATCGCCATCCTCGGTGAGCGTGAGGTAGATCTGCGTGCCGGTGAGCGTCTTCTTCGCGTTGAAGTAAGAGATGAGGTCGTTGAAGTCGATGGTGACATCGCCAAGCACGACCCTCTCACCGGGGTAGAGGCGAGAAAAGTCTCCCGGAGGCTGCTTGCGGCTGCGGACGAGGATGTCCACGCTGCCGGTGTTTTTCAGCAGCACCATGTTTTGGAAGCGGAAGGCCACCACGGAGCATTCGGCGGAAAGCGAGCGCAGCAGCACATCGGTGGGCTGGGTGGACGCGATGCGCAGCGTTTCGAGCGGCTGACCGCCGCGGGTGGCAAAACCTTCCTCCGGTGGTTTGTCGCCCGCGTTGAGCTGATAGACGATGTCGATCGCCTGGGCGGCGATGCCGAGATTCGTCATGAAGAGGTAAAACTCGACCATCTGCCGCTGATTCTGCTGCGAGCGGGAGATGAGCAGGTAGAGTTGCACACCGAGCAGCACCTTCTGCTCCGAGGTGAGCGATTTGGCGAGTTCCTTCGCCCGCTGCGCGAGGTCCTGCGGCTGCTGCAAGGCCTCAAAATAGATGCGGCGCATGTCTGCGTAGATCGCCTCGGGGTAATCGTAGCGCAGGTAACCGAGGCTGGACTCGACGTCCTCCTCCTCGACGCTGCCATCGAGCTTGCTGAAGGCCGCAAAGACCTCAATGAGCACCGGCAGCATCGTATTTGCCGTGGCTGCGGCGGCGGCCTGCTCAGCGGTCTGGCCTTTCCACAGGTGCTCCCACTTCTGGAGCTGCGTCGTCCACCACGCCTGCGCGGCCTTCCCGCCCTTGGAAGCGGCTTTTTTGGCAGGCGGTTTGGCTATGGAACTCATGCGCGGCCCATGGATGGCGGAGGCAGGGAGAAAGACAAGCGCCAGGATGGGGTTCTTTCGGTGCTCGTCGGCTTGCCGGGCATTCGGTTTGCCACGGAGGGTCAAAGTTTGAGCCTGCCCAAAAACGCCGCAGGCTCTGCCACTTTGCCTCTTAGCAGCAAACACGACGGTGAAAAAGGCAGGCGAATGGAACGGTTCCCATCCTGCCTTTATCAGCGTCAAATCAGCGAGTTAAAGCCTCCTGTCTCACTTCTTCGCCTTCTTCGGCTTCGCAGCAGGCGCTGGTTTGCGCATCACGACCTCGACGGCGTTCTTCTGCGCAGCACCGGGCGTGCTGCGACCGGCGGCGATTTGGGATTCGAGGAGCGTTTGAAGCTTGGCGGCGGCCTCGGGTTTCAAGGCGAGGAGGTTGTTTTGCTCGGCGATGTCGGTGCTGAGGTCGTAAAGCTGGCTTTCGGGACTGCCTTTGGGTGCCTGGCCGGGACGCGGATCGCTCCAACCGCCGGAATCGGCGCAGACGTTGAGCTTCATGCTGCCTTCGCGGATGGCGAAGGAACCGTTGATGCTGTGGTGAATGATGTTCGGGCGGACGGCCTCGCTTTTCTGGCCGGTGAGAGCCGGGAGGAAGCTGAAGCTATCTTCGGCGGCGGTGTCAGGCAGCTTCTGGCCGAGAATGTCGGCCGTGGTGGCCATGAAATCGGTCAGGCAGGTGAGCTGCGCGGTTCTTTGACCGGCTTTCACCTGTGCAGGCCAGCGCACGATGAAGGGCACACGGTGGCCGCCATCAAAGAGGTCCGCTTTGTGGCCTCGCATGTTGTAGCTGGGGTTGTGGCCCTTTTCGAGATGCAATGGGAAGTTTGCCTGCGGAGAGCAGCCGTTGTCACTGGTGACGATGATGAGCGTGTCCTGAGCGATGCCTGCCTGCTCCGTGGCGGCCATGACCTGGCCGATGGCATCATCGGTCTCCATGACAAAGTCGGCATAGAGGCTAAGACCGCTTTTGCCCTGCCACTTCTTGCTCGGTAGGATCGGTGTGTGCGGTGAATTCAACGGCATGTAGATGAAGAAGGGCTTGCCGTTTTTGGCGTCGGGGGATTTTTCGTGGATGATCTTCACCGCCCGCTCGGTGAAGGCGGGAAGCACATCCTCACCACGAAAGCCGGGGCTGCCGGGGCCTTCGCGGGTGAAGCTCATCTTATCAGAGCCGTTCATGACGAGCTTCATCGTCTCGGTGGGGTTTACCGGCACGCGATCGTTTTCGATGAAGCAGTAGGGCACCATGTCGAGCGAGGCGCTGATGCCGAAGTAGGTGTCAAAGCCCACGCTGGTGGGGCCGTTGGCGATGGGCTGGGTGTAATCGACATTGTTGACCTGCGCGGCGTTTTCGATGCCGAGCTCGGTGACCTCGCCTTGGCGCACCCAATCCATGCCGAGGTGCCATTTGCCGATGCAGGCCGTGGCGTAACCGTTTTGACGAAGGAACTCGGCGACGGTGAGGCGGCCATTTTCAATCAAACGCGGCGAGAGGCCGCCGAGGACGCTGCTTTGGAGCTTGGAACGCCACGCGTAGCGGCCGGTCATCACGCCGTAACGGGTGGGAGTGCAGACACTCGATCCGCTGTGCGCATCCGTGAAGATCATGCCCTCCGCTGCGAGGCGATCAAAGCTGGGGGTGGCGATCTTTCCCTCGGGATTCAGGCACTTCACATCGCCGTAGCCGAGGTCATCGCAGAGGATGAAGATGATATTAGGCTTGGCAGCCGCCGGGGAGAGGCCGGTGGAGACAAGGAGGAGGGAAAAGAGCAGGAGAAGACGCATGGTGGGGGGGGCGATAACGTGGGGATGGGAAGCGAGGTTGCAGCGGTTTGTGTCTGTCTTCTGGATTCTCGTCTTCGTTCTGATTAAAAAAACGCTACAGACAAGCAGCACGTGCCCTGATATTCTGCAAAATGACCATGACCGATGCTGCCGAGCACTTTCTGGCGGTTCTAGCTGCGGATCGCAACTGGCCTTTCCTCGGTGGGATGGCGGTCATCCTTGTCGCGTTGGGATTCTGGAACTGGCGAGGTGCTGTGAAGGCCGCACTGGTGCTGCTGTTGTTCGAAGGATTTCTGCGCAAACAGTTGCTGCCCGGATTGCAGGAATTGAGCTATGCACTCAAAGACCTTCTGCTGGCGGGAGCCTATCTGCGCTTCTTTTTGCTTCCCGACGACGCGGTGAAGCGCTCCCGGCTGGGGATAACGAAGCGAAGCAGATGGGTGACTTGGATTTGCGTGATCATTGTGAGTCTCAGCGCCCTGCATCCGAATCTTGGCTCGCCTTTGGTGGCGATATTCGGCTTGGCGCTGTATTTGTTTTATCTTCCGCTCGTGGTGATGATGCCTCGCCTTTACGATTCGGCAGCGACGCTGAAACAGGGTTTGTTGCGCTATGCGGGGCTGGCGCTCCCGGTTTGCTTCGTGGCGATCTATCAGTGGTGGGATCCTGCGCCGTCTTTATTGAGCTACTATGCCGCTGGAATGGAGTTTCCGCCCCGGCTACTGGGAACCTTTTCTTATGTGATAGGCTTTGCCGCCTTCCTAAGCCTATTCTTCGCGTTGCATCTCGGTCTGTTTTGCGCTTCGCCGCCAGTTTGGGCACGCTGGATGCTCGGAATCAATTTGGCGCTGCTCATCACCTGCGGTTTGATCTGCGGTTCGCGCTCGGCTGTGGCGCAAATGGCGCTATGGATGGTTTTGCTGCCGGGGTGCCTAATGCTGATGAGCAAGGTGCGCCGAACTCGGATGCTCGGAGGCATTGGAATGTTGGTGATCTTGCTAGTCGCTGCAGTTTTTGCGATCGCGGCGCAAGATGGTGTGAATCCTCGCATCATGACTTACAGAGCGGGCACATTGATCCATGCGGCTCGTGACGCGCCTTTGCTCGGCAATGGCATCGGGGTTACGCATCCTCGCATGGACAGCCTTCGACGTGTTCTCCGCGTGCCAAAGCCGAACCCGTTGTTGCCTGTCTATGATGATGAAATGGCAGCGACCTACTCGGAGCTCGGTCTGGCCGGTTTTGTGGCGTGGTATCTTCTTCGGATCACGCTGATGGTCTGTTCCTTCCAATCAGCGAGAGCACCAGGTGAGTTCAGGCCACTTCACCTGACTTTTGCCTTGGCCCAACTCATGAGCCTCTTCACGTCGTTCGTGACCAACCCAACGATGGGCCTGCTCGTGACTGCGGCAGCGGGTTTGTCGCTCGGTCTTGAGAGAAAGGCGGCGGTGGAAGAGCACGCGTAATTCCAGCTTAGCGGCGACGATGCAAGTCCAGACCGAGAAAGCGACTCACCTCCTCGTTTCGCCAGAAAGCACACGTGAGCGCCAGGCCATGAAAAACCGCTCCAGTGCCGGTCCAAAAGTTGCCAGCAAGGCCAGCACCACGCCCAGGCTCAGGCCCACCCGCAGGAAGGGATGCTCGGCGGTGCATTTTGGCATCAAAAGGCCCGCCGCACGATTCGCCAACAGCAGCAGCGGCACATGCAGGATGTAGCACGGGTAGCTAAACTGCGAGAGCCAGCGGCACAGAGGCTCCACTTTCCTCTGCGAGAGTCCCAAATGCCTCGCACCGCCCAGCATGAGGACTAGGCCCGGCAGCGAAGACAACGCCGCCAAATTGTACCATGCGCCAGGGCAGTGCTGATGCTTCAGCACGATGGAAACGATCGCCGAGGCGACAAAGAGCACGATACCAAGCATCCAGCGACCTCGCGTGATACCTGCCGTGAGAGCTTCCCAGCGGCCGCTCATCCATGCCCCGATGAACCACAGCGGAAACAAGGCCGTCACAACCCAGAGACCTTCCACCGACGCGCTGCTTTGCGCTTTCGGAGACACACGCCAGAGCGCTAGAATCATCGCCAGCGTGCCCAAAGTAGCAGCAGAGGCAAAAAAGGTCGCCCGGCCCGTTTTGCCACCGGCCAGCATCAGCAGCAAAGGCCACGCGACATAGTAGAGCACCTCGCAACTGAGGCTCCACGAGGGGCTGAAGGCCGGAAAAGCCGTGGTGAAGATTTGGAGATTGAAAAGGCTCGCACCCAATTCACGCCAAGGTGCGGCTTTGACCTCGCTCGCGCCAAAATCCAGCCCCTGACGCCACGCCGCCACCGCGAGAAGCAGCCCGAGAAGAAAGAGTGGATACAACCGTGTGATCCGCGCCAGCGCGTAGCGTCCCCAGCGGAAGGTGTTCGCCGCCACCCCACGAGCGATGGACCGATGAATGCAGATGCCGGAGATGACAAAGAAGCACCACACACACCAGTCCCCATTGCCAAAGACTGCCCGCGCCCAGCGCCACGCCGCCGGATTCGTCAGCGGGTCCCAGCCAAAGGCCTGGGCCACCGCCAGATCAAAACCATGCGTGAACAGCACGATGAGCGCGGCGATGCCTCGCAGCGCGTCGAGCATGAGTTCGGAGTCTTTATCCAGGCGTGAGTCCATGATGGCAATCGAGTACCATCACGCACCATCCCGGAAGGCGGCAAATGCTTTGTGCATCGTTCACCATTCCAACCACACGAGCTGGCGGCGCAGATCAAAGGTGACGCGGTAGTTCTGTAAAAAGTAGCTACCGATGCGCGGAGCACCCGGCATCACATCAATCTGCGCCTTGGGGAAAGTCGAGCCGAGCACCGTCATTCGAGGCACCGTGATCACTCGCACGCCAGCTTTTTCCGGTGTCGAAGTGCCGCCGACACCGATTAAAAAGAAATTGCCCGAGATGGCCTGCCCGCCCGTGCCGTAGCCGAGTCGCTGGGCCAGTTTTTGATCAATCTCGACGCCAAAACACGAACCCGTGTCCACAATCGCCTCCCACGACACCTTGCCCACGCTCACCCGGGCCATCGGCACGCCGGCTTGGAGGCGAAAGCTGGCTTTCGCATGATGCCGGCTCGTCGGACCGCGAAAGCCGCCGAAGCCAAATTCCACCGCCCGACGCGGATAATCGAGGGTGAGATGGCTGCAATGCTTCTGCGCTAGGTGGAAGCCGAGCACCGAAATCGCAAAATTGCTGCTCAGGAAGTCCAGGCCGCCGCTGCTGCGTTGCAGACGCACCACGCAGGGCAGGTTATCCAGCCGCCACGGGCCGAGTTGCATCGTTTCAATCACGGCCCCCATGCCGGACTCGTTCCCCATCACGCCCGTCATCTCGGGCCTCACGCTTGGGGCGGTAGCGAGGCGATTTCGCACCGCCAAAGCGGCATCCAGCACGGTCATCGTCGCGCCGGTATCGAGCACGAGGTCCTCGTGGCGACGGCCGTTGAGGCTCACTTTGACCCTCGGGAGTCCCGCGTCATCCATCCGCATCGGCATCCGCACCACACCGCCCGGTGGCGGGTAGCTGCGCGTGGCGATTTTCCGCCCCTCCATGATGCGGGCCCCCTGTTCCGGCGTCACCGCCAGGGCATTCAGCCGCGCCAACGTGCCACCGGAGACCGGCCCATGGCTCACGCCGCAGCCCGCCAGCACGCAGGCAGTCAAAAAGCCGGTCAAAACACCTCGAATCATGCCCCGTCCATGCGCGAGCCGCGATTTTCTGTCAATCGCTCACAAACTCTTGTGCCCGGAGTCGTACTGTCTCAGATTTTCCATCTCCGCTCTCCCCCGCTGAATGACCGCCTACTTCATCCGCCGCTTTTTGCTCATCCTGCCGACCGTGATCGGGGCTACGATGGCGGTTTTTTTCATCACGCGTATCACGCCGGGTGGTCCGCTGGAGCGCTACATGCAGCAGATGGCGATGAATGAGAGAGGCGGCAGCAAAAACGCGGGGGCTTCCCTCTCCGAAGAGCAGCTCGCGGAGCTCTCCGCCTACTACGGCTTCGATAAACCCTACCTCCAAGCCTATGGCATTTGGCTGGGTGTGCTGCCACGCGAGGAGACGCCGCAGTTTGTGAAATTTGAAAAGGATCAAAACGAGCTGCCAGTGACCCTGAAAGTGCTGCTGCCGAAGGAGCAGTGGAAGCCGAACAATGCCTACCAGGTCACGCCCGCCACGCTGCATCGCGATGGCAGACTCGTTTGCGCCGAGGTGAGTGCTCTCGAGGGTTGGAAAACCCGTGTCGAAGCGGAGAAGAGCCGCGTGGTGCTCTTCCGCCCCTCTTATAAAGGTGCCATTCACGGCTACTTCCACCTCTCCACCACTTACAATCAGCCCGTGCTCGGCATGATGCTCGAAAAGATGCCCGTCTCCATCTTCTACGGCCTCTGCAGCTTCATCCTCACTTACGTCGTCTGCATTCCGCTGGGCGTGCTCAAAGCCATCAAGCACCGCACCGTACTCGATAACGTCAGTTCGGTGCTCATTTTCATCGGCTATGCCATCCCCGGCTTCCTTCTCGGCTCCATGCTCGTCGTGTATCTCGCCGCGCGGATGGAGTGGTTTCCCACGGAAGGCTTTACGGGGGAGAATTTCGCCTCGCTGGGCTTCTTCGGCAAAATTTGGGATGTCGCGCATCACGCCGTGCTGCCGCTCGTCTGCTACATGATCGGCTCCTTCGCCTTCATGACCATGCTCATGAAGAACAACCTCATGGACAACCTCGCCGCAGACTATGTGCGCACCGCCATCGCGAAAGGGGCTAGCTTTCGCCGTGCCGTCATCGGCCATGCGATGCGGAATTCCCTCATCCCGGTGGCCACCACGCTCGGCAGCATCACCACCATCTTCGTCGCGGGCTCGATGCTGATCGAAAAAATCTTCCAGATCGACGGCTTCGGCCTGCTCATGATTCAGAGCCTTGAAGAGCGTGATTTTCCCCTCGTACTCGGCATCCTCACGCTCGATGTGATCCTCATCATGCTGGGGAACATTCTCTCAGACTACCTGGTGGCTCTCACCGATCCACGAGTTCGCTTCGAATAAAACCCACCGGACACGCCTCGACAAACCAAACACGGCTTGATAAATTCACCTCACCATGAGCACCACCGTCGAACACATCCGTCGAGAAATCGATCAGCTCGCCCCTGACGAGGTTCAGGAGCTTTTCGCCGATCTCCAGGAGGACTATCCGCTGCTCATCGCTCATGTAGAGGAGAGCGCCCCCGACCTCTCCAATCTCAGCGAAGCAGATCGCATCAAACTGGAGTCCCTGCGTCAGGACATTCAAGCAGCAGCCGATTCCTTGGATCGTGGTGAAGGGCGTGAGATGGATTGGGACGCTTTTTTGGAGGAGCGTCACCGTGCCTATGCTGCCCGTAAGGCCTCCTAAGCCATGTCAAAAGTCATCTACTCCACGGAAGCGAAGGCTGATCTCCAGGAAACCTGGGATTACCTTGCCGAGGACAGCCCGTTTCAGGCAGACCGGCTCATTCTGCGCGTTCGGGAGAAGTTGGAACACCTCGCCAAATGGAAAACGATGGGGCGACCACGCCCTGAATTCGCCCGTGGCTGCCGCAGCTACCCCTTCGGCAAATACTGCTTCTACTTCCGCCCGACAGACACCGGCATCGAGGTGTTGAGAATCCTACACTCGGCCCGCGATCTGGAACAAATCAGCTTCCCCAAATGACGCCACGCACCACCGGCCTTTGTTTGACCTTCTTCGCGGTGCTCGCGGGCATTCAGCACGCCTGCGGTCTCGCGGTGCCAGTCTTTAAAGTGCCGTTTCTAGGTGGTCATGTCCTCGGCTGGCTCCTCGTCAGCATCTGCCTCGCCTGCGGGCTGCGTCTCTGGCTGCGAAAGCAGCGCGAGTGGCAGTTTGCACCACAAACCATCAAGCAGCTTCGCCGCTTCCGCTCACTGCGACGCGGCTATTTGTCTTTCCTCGTGCTCGTCGGTCTCGCTGGCCTCGCCTCACTCGATAGCCTCATCGTCGGTAAACGTGCCCTCGTCGTCAGCTACGGCGGAAAGCTGCACTTCCCGTTTTTGCTCAATGAACTCCTTCCCGGCAAAACCTTTGGCTTCGACTCCGAAGCAGAGACCGACTACCGCGAACTGCAAACCCGCTGCCGCGAGCAAAAGAAGGGTGATTGGGTGCTCATGCCTCTCGTCCCCTATGCCACGAAGCTCGATTCACCACCCAGCATTGAGACGCTCGACTTTCGCGATGGCAAACTGCACCGCGCAGGCTCCTCACGCCTCTTCGACGGCATGGCCTACACGGTTTTCGTCAGTAATTCCGCGCAGAAGCGCCAGGAGTTTCAATTTCGCCAAGGCGTGAAGCATGGCGAATTTCGCGGCTGGGATGAGAAGGGCGAACAAATCGAAAAGGGCCGCTACGAGCACGGAAAACGCACGGACTACACGGACTTCACGAATGGCAAAGCCGCCGCCCTCGACGCTCAGGCCCACGCCGAGTGGCAGCGGGCTGTCTATCCACCTTCCGAGCCTTCCATCACACGGCGGCACTTCTTGGGCACGAACACCGTCGGCCAGGATGTGCTCGCCATGCTCTTCGGTGGCCTCCAGCAGGTGCTCATCGTCGCCGTGCTCTATGTCTTCCTCGTTTTCGTCATCGGCGTGATCATCGGAGGCACGCTGGGCTACTTTGGTGGCTGGCTGGACATCATCGGCCAACGTTTCATCGAGGTGTGGAGCGTGCTACCGTTCCTCTTCGTCGTCTCCATCATCAGCGCTCTTTTGACGCCCACACTCACCGTGCTCGTGATGGTCATCGCGCTCTTTGGCTGGATGGAAACGACGAGCTACCTTCGCACCGCCGTCTTCAAAGAAAAGGAGCGTGACTATGTCGCCGCGGTGCGGCTGCTCGGTGCCCGCACTCCGCGCATCCTTTTCCAGCATGTGCTGCCGAATGTGATCGCCATCCTCGTCACGCTCGCGCCCTTCAAAGTGGCTGGCGTCATCACCTCCCTCGCGGCGCTCGATTTCCTCGGCTTCGGCATGCCGCCGGATGAGCCGAGTTGGGGCCGACTGCTGCATGAAGGCGTGGATAACTTCGGCGCACCCTGGATCGTCAGCAGCGCCTTCTTCGCCATGGCCGGCGTGCTTGTGCTCGTCACCTTCATCGGTGAAGCCGTGCGCGAGGCCTTCGATCCGAAAAAATTCACGACCTACGAATGAAGCCCGCAGCCTCCCATCGCCTGCTTTTGCTCTTCGCAGTCTCTGCGGCTCTCGCGGCATGCTCCCCGAAGCACGAAGCCGACGACCGCTTCCCGCCCTACGACAACACCGAAGAAGTACGCGCTGAATGGAAGGCAAAGCCGGAGTTTTATCAGTTCAAGACGCTCGCTGACCTGCCCTCGAACCTGAAATGGGAGAAGGGGCTCGATTACCCGGAACTCGGCGATGAAGCGGCGAAGAAGGGCGGCACCTTCAACTACGACATGCCGAACTTCCCGCCCACCCTGCGCTTCATGGGGCCGGATGGCAGCAACACCTTCCGCAGTGAGCATTACGACTTCATCGAGATGAAGCAGCTCGAACGGCATCCAAACGTGGATCAGTGGATCCCCGCACTCGCGAGCGAGTGGGCGCTGAGTGAGGACCGGAAGACGGCGTTTTACCGTCTCGATCCCGCCGCGACCTACTCCGATGGCGTGAAGGTCACGGTGGAGGATTTCTTCATGTCCATGCACATGGCTACATCGAAGCACTCCAAGGAGCCCTACCAGCTCGACTATGTGCAGCGAGAGTTCGCCTCGATCACGAAATATGATGAGCACACCTTTTCCATCACCATGACGAAGGTGAACCCCGATCCGTTTCTCATCGCGCAGATCAACCCTCACCCGTGGCACTTCTTTCGTGAGTTCACCGATGACTTCCCCGCTCGGTATCAATGGCGGAAAATGCCCACCACCGGTGCCTACGACATCAAACCGGAGGACATCCAATTTGGCCGCAGCATCACCCTCACCCGAGTGAAAGACTGGTGGGCGCGAGACCGAAAGTACTACCGCTACCGCTTCAACCCGGATCGCCTCGTTTACCGCCTCGTCAGCACTTCGGACAAAAGTTTCGAACTGCTGCGGCAGGGAAAGCTCGACTTCTTCAGCAACAGCGCTCAGCTCCTCCCCGCGACCTACTGGTATGAGCGTGGCGACGTGCCGGAGCTACTCAATGGCTACATCGAGCGCTACTCGTTCTACAATCAGTATCCCCGCATTCCGCGCTGCGTGTTCATCAACCAGGATCATCCGTTGCTCGCGGATCTCAACATCCGTGTCGGATTGCATCACGCCTTCGATATGGACAAGGTGATCTCCGTCGTGCTCCGGGATGATGCCGCGCGGATGCAAAGCGCCGCCGCAGGCTACGGGCGCTTCACCAATCCGAATGTCAAAGCACGCCCCTACGATCCCGCCAAGGCTCGTGAGTCTTTTGCGAAGGCTGGCTTCACGAAAGCAGGCAAGGACGGCGTGCTCGTGAATGCCGCCGGGAAGCGCCTGAGCTTCATCCTCACCATCGGCAACATGCCGCTCTACACCCAAGTGGGCGTCATTTGGAAAGAAGCGGCGCTCAAAGCAGGCGTCGATTTGCAGATCGAGTCCATCGACTTCACGCAGCTCTTCAAAAAGGGCGATGAAAAGAAGCATGAACTCATCCTCGCCGGTTTCGGTTCGCGTCCGCCCTATCCCGAGTTCTGGCAGCACTACCACAGCTCGAACGCGCATGAAGTCAGCGCCGACGGCAAAAAGAAGGTCAAAACCAATACCAACAATTTCACCCAGACCGCGAATGCCGAGCTCGACACCCTCATTGACCAACACCGCGCCGCACCTACCGAGGATGAACTGGAGCGCCTGAGCTGGATCATTGAGGAAAAAGTCAATGCGCTGGCCACGGAGATACCGACCTGGGAAGTGCCTCTCTACCGCTACTTTCACTCCCGCTGGCTGCGCTGGCCGAAGGACGGGAACTGCAAAATGACCCGTCAAGCCCTCGACGCCTATGTGTGGTGGATCGACGAAGACATGAAAGCTGAGACTCTCCAAGCCAAACGCGAGGGCCGCAGCTTCGGCGAGGTCTCCCGCGTCTTTGACCAATACCGCGACAAATGAGCGAACCCATCCTCCAGGTC
>CALSBJ010000036.1:0-60480 GCA_943373155.1 Akkermansia muciniphila
CGACAACCGTGGCGAGGCCCTCGCTTACTTCTACAACAAGCTCGCCGAGGGTGCGTTCGACAATTTCCGCGAGATCCTCGAGACCACCACGCTCACTCCCGCGATGGGCCGTTACCTCGACATGAAGAATAACGACAAGCCGGACCCCGCCGTCGGCCGCATCCCGAACGAAAACTATGCCCGCGAGATTAAGCAGCTCTTCGCTGTCGGCCTTTACCGCCAGTGGCCGGACGGCACGCTGATGCTCACCTCCGATGACCGCCCCATCGATACCTACACGCAGCGGGAAATCGTCGGTTTTGCCCATGTCTTCACCGGCTGGACGGATGGTTACGATGGCGTGGACCGCACCGGCCTCAACGCGCCGGCCAATTGGCTGCGCCAGATGCGCGTCGTCCCTGCCCGTCACTACACCGGGCCGAAGCGCGTGCTGAACAACGAGGTCTTCCCCGGAATCGCCGAACTCGGCGGCGTGCCGCTCGACCCGCTCGCCACGCACAATTCCACCCACTTCAACAATCCTGTTTACCAGGCGCTGCCCTCTCAGGAGCTGGAGGCCTCCCACCAGCAGCTCTTTGACCACCCGAATGTCGGCCCCTTCATCTGCCGCCAGCTCATCCAGCGCATGGTCACCAGCCATCCTTCGCGCGATTATCTCTACCGCGTGGTGCAGAAGTTCAACGACCGCGGCGATGGCGTGCGCGGAGACATGCAGGCCGTGATCAAGGCCATCCTGCTCGATTACGAAGCACGCAATCCCGGACAGGTGGCCATTCCGGCCTTCGGCAAGCAGCGGGAGCCGCTCCTGCGCGTCGCCGCTGCCGGGCGTGCCTTCCGTCCCGCCACCTACTCCGGCACCTATAGCCAGAGCGGCACACGGACCATCACCGTCAATACCAGCACGCCACACAAGCTTGCCACCGGCAACAATGTTCTGCTCGAGTTCACCGCCAGCCCGGCGGATGTCACCGCAGTCATTCCCGCGCCTTGGACTGGCACTTACAGCGCCACCGTCACCGGCACCACGACCTTTACCATCCAGGCCACAAACTACGCCACCGGCACCTACAGCATCCCGGCGAATTCCAATATCTGCACGCTCACTTGGGGCAATCACTGGCTGCAAGTGGGCAATCAGTTCTTCATCGACTTCACCAGCGGCACGGCCGACGGCGAGGTGGGACTCGATCAAGCCGTTTATGCCGTCGCTACGAATCCCAGCCCCGCCAACAACGGCGACAATGGAAACTCCCTCACCTTCACGATTCCTGCCGGTGAAGTCATCACCACGGCCCGTAGCGGCAATTTCATGAGCCCTCGCTTCCGTCCTGGCAGCATGCAGATCGCCGCTTCCGGACTCCCTGCGCCAAACGACCGCCGCGTCACCATGCGCACGGAGGAGGATCACCATCTCAAGGTGGGTGATCAGGTGCAGCTCAATGTCTATGGCTCCCAGGCCACTCCTCAGCCCATCGATGTCGTCGTCACGGTCGATTCTGTCATCGACCTGAAGGGCTACACCTTCCTCATTTCCAGCGCTACCACCGGCTGGAGCAATGGTCAGGGCAACAACAGCGTGTATCAGTTCCCGTTGCTCTCCCAGCCCCTCACGCGCAGCGGCACCATCAATTCCCGCTCCAGCTCCTTCCAGATCGGCAGCACGGATGGCACGCTCGATCAGTCACCGGTCAATGCGGATACGGTCTTCAACTACTTCCTGCCGGATTTCAAATTCCCGGGTTCCCTCGCTTCTCAGGGCATTACCACGCCGGAATTCCAACTCACCGCCGAGACCGGTGTCATCCGCCAGGCCAATTACATTTACGACGGCGTCTTCAACAGCGGCACGACCAATGGCTTCTCCAGCTTCTCCTCCGGCAACGGTGCCCTCACCCTCGATTACGCGCCTTGGCTCGTCGATGACGCCACCAACCTCAGCATCGGGGGAGCTCCCACCAACACCACGGTGCCTTGGACACACAATCAGAACATCGCCGCGCTCATCGACCGCCTCAGCCTCCTGCTCACCGCCGACCAGATGCCCAGCGGGGCCAAGACAGCCATCCGCGATCTTGTCGCCCTGCCCATCTCCTCAATCTCCACCGGCAATCCCTGCACCGTCACCACCGTGCGCCCGCATGGCTACAGTTCGACCACGGTCCAGAACGTTTGCATCAGTGGCGTCACGAATGGCACCTTCAGCAACTCCGTGAACAGCTCCAGCACGGCGCGGACGATCACCGTGACGGGCGCGAACACCTTCACCTTCCCGTCGAACTGCACCGTCGCGCCAACCTCCGGCGGCCTCACCAATGCCCACGCCTCCCAGATCATCTACAATCAGGGCAGCACCACTCCTTCCGCCACGGAGCGCCGTGATCGCATGCGTGCCATCCTTCATCTCATCCTCACCAGCCCGGACTTTACCATCCAGCGTTGATTCAAACCGCCTCCACAGTCCTGCCAGCACGCTGACCACTCCATTCACCGCCATGAACACGCCCAACATCATCACCCGCCGCAGCTTCCTCCGCCGCTCCGCCCTTTTCGCCGGAGCTGGTGCCGCCGCAGGCACCCTGCGGGACATGAAGCTCATCAACAGCCTCATGGCCGCCGACCCACCTACCGATTACAAGGCCCTCGTCTGCGTCTTCTTGGCCGGTGGCAACGACGCCAACAACTGGATCGTCCCCACCGACAACACCACCTACGCTCAATACGCCGCCGGTCGTGGAAACCTCGTCCTGCCCTCCGGCTCGCTGCTCCCGCTGCGCACCGGCCCGCTCGGCACCGACCCGCTCTACAACTACCAAGGCCGCACCTACGGCTTTCACCCGGCTTGCTCCGGTCTTCAGACCCTCTGGGGCGAGAAAAAGCTCTCCATCGTCCAAAACGTCGGCACCCTCGTCCGCCCCACCACCAAAGCCAACTACACCTCCGGCCTCGCCGCCTACCGTCCGCCGCAACTCTTCTCCCACAGTGACCAGGTCACCCAGTGGCAGACCTCCATCCCGGATCAGCCTCCCGCCACCGGCTGGGGCGGTCGCATTGCCGACATCTACAACTCTGTCGCCAATCCCGCGGGCAACATCTCCATGTCCGTCTCCCTCAATGGAGCCAACACCCTGCAAATCGGCAATCTCGTCTCCCAATACCACGTCTCCACCGCAGGTGCCGTCGTCATGAATGCCACGGGCAGCGGAGGCGGCCTCATGGGCGTTAACGGCGTCCGCCAAAAAGCCATCCAGTCCATCCTCGATCTCAATCACTCCAATCTCCAGCGCCAGGCCTACGCCGGCGTCCTCGACAGCGCCATCTTCACCGGTGACCTCCTCAACACCAGCATCTCCCCCTTTCGCGACCCCACGGATCCACCCGGGAGTTACGGCACGAATCCTCCCCAAGACGCCTCTGCACCCTGGCGCTGGAACACCGGTCTGACCGGCATCTACAATACCACGGTCCAGGCCAATGGCCTCGGCGGCTTCCCGAACACCACCCTCGGCACCCAGCTCAAGATGATCGCCCGCCTCATCGCCGCCCGCGGGCCCACGGCGTTCAACATGAACCGCCAGATCTTCTTCGCCTCCACCGGTGGTTTCGACACCCATACCGCCCAGGTGGACGGCGCGGGCTTCACCAACCAGCCCACCAACACCGGTGGCACCCACTACGGTCTGCTCCGCCAGGTCAGCGAGGCCATGTTTGCCTTCCAGCGCGCCATGGAACAGCTCGGCATCACCGAAAAAGTCGTCGCCTTCACCGCCTCCGACTTCTCCCGCACCTTCCCCTCGAACAGCCAGGGCTCCGACCACGGCTGGGGCAGTCACCACATCGTCGTCGGTGGTCAAACCGCCGTCGATGGCGGCAAAATGTTCGGCACGCTGCCAAACTTCGCCGTCAATGGTCCTGATGACACTGGCACTGGCCGCTGGATCCCCACCCTCTCCGTCGATGAGCACACCGCCACGCTGGCGAAATGGTATGGGCTCGGCCAGAGCGACGTCTCAGCCGTCCTTCCAAATCTGGGCCGCTTCAACACCTCCCACTCCAGCGGCTACATCGGCTTCATGAAGCCCGCCTAAAGTGGAACAGGTTTTTAACCTGTTCATGCCCTCGCAGCAGGCTCGTCATTCGGGAACTCGTCATTCGTCATTTGAAAAAGCTCCTCGGCCTACTCCTCATCCTCCTCGCCACCGCAGCTATCTGGTGGCTCGCGCGTCCACAGTCCGAAGCGCCCGATTCAAAGCCTCCAGCGCCCTCCAACACCACCGCCAAGGCGCAAAAGCCTGCCGCTTCCGCCCCCATCACCTCGCCCGTGCAGGTCAGCGTCGTCACCGCCACACCCGCCCCGCCCACGGCACCGATGCGCATTGAGGCACCGCCCATGAAGCCTGTCGCCATCCCTGCCGACTACCTTCAAAGCATCCAAAGCACCCCGGAGCGTCAGCAGGCCGAGGAAATCGCCCTCAATCTGCGCAACTACGGCCAGCGCTTCGGCGGCAATCCCACCGGCACCAATGCCGAAATCGTCGCCGCGCTCCGTGGAGCCAATCCCGCCCGCGCCAACTACCTTCCGCAAAACGCACGCCTCAACGAAAACGGCGAAGTCCTCGATCCCTGGGGCACCCCGTGGTCCTTCCACTCCAATTCCGCCTTCGACACCGAAGTCCGCTCCGCCGGCCCCGACATGAAGCTCCACACGCCCGACGACATCGTCACGAAGTAGCGTTCAGAATCGTCCTCGTCCTCCTACTCGAACTCGTCCTCGATTCTACCGCGCCTTTCGAGTTTAAGGTTCGTCATTCGTCATTCGTCATTCGTCATTCGGCCTTCCAGTCCGCCATCCGTCAGCGTCTTCAAAAACGCGATCACGCACCGCTTCTCCTCCGCCGTCAGCTTCAGGCCACCATCGGGGTGCTTCGCCAGATTCGGGTCCAGCGTCTCCGTGCGTTGCACGCCCTCGCTGTAGTGATCCAGCACCTGCTCCAGCGTCGTGAATCGACCATCGTGCATATAAGGTGCCGTCAGCGCGATGTTGCGCAGGCTTGGCGTCGCAAACGTGCCCTTGTCCAGCGCCGCGCCTGTCACGCGATGCCTTCCCGTGTCCTCACCGACATCCAACCCGTTGTTTCGAAATGCATGATCCGTAAACAACGCCCCGCCGTGGCAGTGAAAGCAATCCGCGCCCATCTGCCCCAGCCGTGGCTCACGCTCCATCATGAAAAGCTCAAAGCCCCGCTGCTCATCTGTGCTCAGCTTCACCTCACCGCGTTGGGACCGGTCAAACTTCGAGTCATGCGACGTCAGCGTCATCAAAAACGCCTCCAGCGCCAACCCGATGCGCTCTGC
This sequence comes from Akkermansia muciniphila, assembly GCA_943373155.1. Lineage (GTDB taxonomy): Bacteria > Verrucomicrobiota > Verrucomicrobiia > Verrucomicrobiales > Verrucomicrobiaceae > Prosthecobacter. The sequence goes on from CALSBJ010000036.1 coordinate 5,353, forward strand.
CGTCACCCCAGGCGATCCAAATGCCTCTGCGAACTCCTTTTCCAGGTCACGCAGCTTCGTCACCACATTCTCCAGGCTCTCATCCATCTCGCGATGGTCCACGATCGGCATCAGCGCCTGCTGCCGCAGACTCGCCGCACGTCCATCCCAGAAAAACGAGTCCTTCCACGCCAGATTGAAAAGCGGCATCGCATTCCGATCCCCGATTCGCCCCTCCACACCCACGCTGAACCTCCGCGCATCACTCAGCCCCGCGTTCGCCTGATGACACGAGGCACACGACACCGTCCCATCGCGTGAAAGCCTCCCATCCGCAAAAAGTCGTCTTCCCAGCTCCACGCGGCTTTTCGTCAAAATCACATCCGCGGCAAGTTTAGGCTGCGGAAAGCCCTTTCCGATACTCAACGGCAATCTCTCGCTCAAAACCATCTTCGGCTCCGAAACCGCCTTTCCGGCCTCCACCGCCTTCAAAGCGAACGCACGGCCCAAATTCGCCTTCAGCTTCAGCGCCAGTGCATCGCCCTCACGCGCATGCGTCGCCGTGCCATCCTTCGCAAAGCTCACCCCCTTCAAAATCGACGCCACATCCAGTCCTACACGCACTTCCGTGGCCTTCTCCACCTTCACCGCGCCCTCCAGCACGATCTCCGTGCGAAACGGCACCCGTCCCAAGTGATACGCATAGCCGCTCATCTTCCCCGACGCTTCGCTCCACATGCCCTCCAGCGCCAAAAAGATGTATCCGCCCTGCCAGCTCCAGTGCAGACCATTCAGGCGAGGATTCAGCGGATGCTCCGGCCCGCGTGAAGCCGGATCACGGCCATTCTCCACCTCATCCAGCCCCACAAAAAAACGCAGCGCCGTGTACTCACCCTCCGGCACCTTCGAAAACACCGCCGCCTCCCGTTTCGTCGCCGCATTCATCCACGCCACCGATTCCGGCACCTCCGACCACGTTCCATCCTTCTGCTTCAAAGCCACACCGCTCACCAGATAGCTCAGCCGCGTCACCGACCACGCCTCGCCCGCCTCATTCGTCCTCTTCGACTCATTCAGCCGCAACCCGCCATCCTCCATCACCAGCCGCAGCTCCGCCGCCCCGCACCACGAGGTCGCCAGCAGCAAAAGCATTCGAAGAAACCAGTTCACACGCGCAAACTCCACACATTATCATCTATTGTCCATTGTCTATTCCCCTCCGCATGACACGCCAGCTCTTTGCCCTACTTCTCGCCTCCACGGCCCTCCTCGCAGATGTCGCCGTGCCGCCGCGCATGCTGGCCCCCGCCACGGCTGAGGAAGCGTGGAATGTCATCCGCCTCGCCACCGCGAATGTGGATCGGCTTATCCAGGAAAATCGCCCGCTCGAAGTCACGCCGCAGATTTCCCTGCTCAGCCCCGCCTTGCGTGCGCTGGCCCGCCAGTCCTTCAAACCAGGCACGGAAGCCCTCGTCGAGCGACAGAGCACGCAGGCCTTCCAATTCGTCAATCTGATCGCCCAGAACAGTCTCTCGGAAAACATCGACGCCATTCCACCTGCCTTTGAAAAGCTCCGCACCGCCCTCGACGACATCGCCAGCGGCTTCGAGCCAGCTGTCGTCAAAGCCGAGCTCCATCACTGCCTCACCCACAGCGAAGTGCTCGGCAAACCCGGCGATAAGTGCCCGCAATGCCAGCAGCCACTCCTCCCCCGCCGCATCCCCTACAGCTTCGTTCACGCCCGAACGGAAAAGCCCACCATCCGCCTCAGCATCAGCCCCCAATCACCTGCCGAAGCCGGCAAACAAGTCATCCTCACCGCCAAACTCGAAACCCTCGATGGCAAGCCAGTCCTCGAATCCAGCCTCTGGCTCATGCACACCCAAAGCGTTCAACTCCTCATCACCGGCCCACGCTTGGAGGACTTCCATCATCTCACCGCCAAGCCTGCCGAATCTCCCGGCAGCTACACCGCCAGTTTCATCCCGGCACTCAGCGGCACCTATCGCATTCGAGCTGGACTCACGCCCGCCAGCACCGGCATACCCGAGTATCCCGCCACCGATCTCCAGGTCGCGGGCCATGTCACCGAAGTGGCTCAGTCATCCCCGCCCGGCATGAGCAGTCAGGCCGGAGGCTTTCACTTTAAGCTCAGCATCGCCGGTGACAAAGGTTTGCTCCTACGCAGCGGCCAGCTCCAAATGCTCCAACTCACCGTCACGGACGACGCAGGACAGCCCGTCACCCGCTTGGAGCCCTTCTTGCAGGCCTTCGCTCACCTCCACGCCTTTTACGAAGGTTCTGAGACTCTCCTCCAGCTCCACCCCGCTGGCGGAGACATCCTGCGTGACGACCTTCGCGGCGGCCCCACCCTCTCCTTCAAAATTTACTCCCCCCAGCCAGGCCCCCTCCGCCTCTACGCCCACCTCCGCATTGACGGAAAACGCCTCCAAGTTCCGTTCACTCTTCAGATTCGTCCTTGAGCCCCGCCGCACCATGCGCCGTCCGAAATCCATCCTCGTCCTCGTCGCGCTCGCTCTCGCTGCTGTCATCGTTTTCTGGCCAGCACGCCTGCCAGAGCCAAAAAAGGCCACCACGCCCCCTGCCCCACCGCCCGCCCCCCAGCTCAGTGATCTCGGCAAACCAGCGGACCTATTTTACACGTCTCTTCAGGCCGATCAGAAGCCAGAAATCGACGCCGCTAATCACCACAAAGCCAGCCTGCTCAATTCTCCCGGCCAATCGATCCAGGAAGACCTCCAGATCGTGGCCGAGTTCGTCGATCTCATCCACAAGGCGGGCATCAACGCCTCCTTCGGCGACAATGCCGACATCACCGCCGCTCTCACCGGCACGCAATACGCCGGGCAGAACGGTCACCTCTTCCCCCGCCAGCACAATGCCCTCCGCAGCGGCCAGCTCGTCGATCGCTGGGGCACGCCCTTTTGGTTTCACGCCTACGGCCCAGGTAGACTCGAAATCCGCAGCGCCGGGCCTGACAAACAACTCTTCACACCCGACGACATCTCCCACAACCCCAGCCCTCCCGGCCTCGGCGTCACGCCGGAGCAGCCTTGAGTTTGTCGTTTGTCGTTCCCCGCCTGCATCGCTGAGCGAAGCACTGCGGGCAGGGGGCTTCAGCCCTTCCGAGGCCTCTCGTTCGTAGTTCGGGCTTCAGCCCGTCCGAAGCCGCCCAATCAAGGCCTAAAGGCCGAACTACAAACTTTCACTCTTCCCCACTCGCGGCCGCTTTGATACCCTCACGGCATTCCTGAGATCAAAACCACTCGCCGCCGATGCCCGCAGACGCCCCTTTTCCTTCGACCGAGAAAAACTCAACATCTCCAGTGACCCTCTGCCCATCACCGCCAAGATCACCGTGCTTTGAACCCCTCCCCAGATTGCACCTTGCCTTGCACCTCTCTCCTTGCTAAAAAGCCCACCTGCCATGCCTAGCATCCAGTTCACCACCCCCAGCGGCTCCTCCGGCCTTCTCGAAATCAGCGCCGAGCGCATGTCCCTCGGCCGCGCCGACGACAACCAGCTCGTCCTCGCCGATGACTCCGTCTCCAGCCACCATGGAGAAGTCTCCTTCGATGGTGCCACTTGGATTTTCTCCGATCTCGGCTCCACCAATGGCACCAAGATCAACGGCGCTCGCGTCGAGGCCCTCCAGCTCGAGCACGGCGGCTCCTTCACGCTTGGCGATGTTGAGTGCGTCTTCATCGGTGATGAAGAGGCCCCTGGTGCCGCCGCCCCCGCCCGTGCCGCTTCCCGCACCGTCTCCAGCGGAGGCTATGCCGCCGTCGCCTATGACCGCAGTCTCCGCACCGGCTTTGGCCCCAAGAAAGTCGTCAAAGGCTCCAGCTCAGCTGGCTTGATCGCCCTTGGCTTCTTCGGCCTCCTGGCCTGCGGCGCGGCCTTCTACTTCGCCTCGCAGCTCGCTTAAAGCATCATGCGATGACGGATCAGCGATGAGGGAATGGCGTGTGCCCATAGCACCCACGCGTCCCCACGTCTTCGCCTTCAATCGGTTCCCCCCTCTCATTTCCCCTCCCCAAAAAACCATGTCCAATACCATCGTAGTCGGCGCCCAATGGGGCGATGAAGGAAAAGGCAAGATCGTCGATTTCCTCACCGAAAATACCGACGTCGTCGTGCGTGCCGCAGGCGGCAGCAATGCGGGCCACACCGTCATCAGCAACGGCCAAAAGTACATCCTGCATCTTATCCCCAGCGGCATCCTTTGGGAGGACAAGCTCTGCATCATCGGCAATGGCGTCGTCATTGACCCCTTCGGCCTGCTCGAAGAAATGGCCAAGCTGCGCAGTCAGGGCGTAAAGATCAGCGCCAAAAATCTGCTCATCAGCGAAACCGCCCACCTCGTCATGCCTTACCACAAGGCACTCGACCGTGCTCGCGAAGCCAAACGCGGAGCCAAAGCCATCGGCACCACCGGACGCGGCATCGGCCCTGCCTACGCCGATAAAATCGAGCGCAACGGCCTTCGTGCCATCCTGCTCACCCAGCCTGAAAAACTCGCCGTCGAACTCCGCGAGCGCATCATCAGCAACAACGAAGTCATCGTCGCCGCTGGCATTGAAGCCGTCCCGGTCGAAGAAACTGTGGAGAAAGTCCTCGCCGCCGCCGCCACGCTCGCCCCGCACATCACGAACACCGTCGTGGCCTGCCACGAAGCCATCCAGGCTGGCAAAAACCTCCTCTTCGAAGGCGCCCAAGGCACTTACCTCGACATCGACCACGGCACCTACCCCTTCGTCACCAGCTCGAACACCACCTCCGGCGGTGCCTGCACCGGCTCTGGCGTGCCGCCGCGCATGATCGACAAAGTCGTCGCCGTCTGCAAAGCCTACACCACCCGCGTCGGCAGCGGTCCCTTCGTTACCGAGAATGACGCCATCGGCGACATGCTCCACAACATGGGCCGCGAATTCGGCGCCACCACCGGCCGTGCTCGCCGATGCGGCTGGCTCGATGCCGTGTTGCTGCGTTACGCCGTCATGGTCAATGGTGCCGATGAACTCGCCATCACCAATCTCGATGGCCTCGACGGTCTCGATGAAGTGCAGATTTGCACCTCCTACACCCTGCGTGGCCAAACGCTCACCTACCCGCCCAGCACCATCGAGGACATCGAAGCCTGCGTGCCCGTGTATGAAAGCCACCCCGGCTGGAAGACCGATCTCAGCCAGATCAAAAACTTCGCCGACCTTCCCCCGCTCGCGAAGAGCTACCTCAAGCGCGTGGAAGAACTCACCGGTGCCCGCATCAGCCTCCTCGGCATCGGCCCTGCTCGTGAGCAAACGCTCGTCGCCTAAGCCCCGATGAAGGTTTACGCCTACCAAGGCTGCTCCACCTGCCGCAAAGCCCTCACCTGGCTGAAAAGCCATGGCATCGAGGCTGAAGTGCTACCCATCCGCGAGACGCCACCCAGCGTCACCGAACTTCGTGCGGTGCTCCAAGCACGCGGCGGCGATCTCCGCGCCCTCTTCAACACATCCGGCCTCGATTACCGAGCCATGGACCTCAAATCCAAGCTCCCCTCCATGTCCGTCGATGACGCCCTCACCCTGCTTTCTACACATGGCAATCTCGTGAAGCGTCCGCTGCTCTCAGATGCCAAAACAGGCACCCACCTCGTCGGCTTCCAAGAAGCTGAATGGGCCAAAGCACTCGGGTGAACCAACCCTACGCCATGCCTGAAAAATTGGCGCAGCTCCAACTCGGAGTACGTTGTTCACGCTTTAGCGTGCGATCGTATGGGACACGCTAAAGCGTGAACAACATACAAGCCGCTGGCCCCGTCTTGCCGCCTCAAACAATCTCCACGCTCACCTGCGCGGAGCTGTCCATCTCGCCGATGATTTTCGCACCCGGGCTGGCGGCGAGGGCTTTGTCCACCTGATCGGGGGACACGATGGCCACCCAGCCGAGGCCCATGTTGAAGGTATCAATGGCGTCCGATTTGTCGGCGTGGCGCAGCACCTTCTGGACGACGTCGTTTTCCCAGAACGGAATGCTCAGCTTGGCTCCGAGACCGCGCTTCAGGAACATGCGACCCAGATTTTCCGGCAAGCCACCACCCGTGATGTGCGCCATGGCCTTCGGCTTGATGCCAGCGGCTTTGAGAGCGGCAGGCTGCTCATGATAGAGCAGCGTCGGGCTCAGCAGCAGGCGCATTTCGTCCTCGCTGAAGGTGAGGTTTTCCTTCTCGATGATGCGGCGCACGAGGCTGAAGCCGTTCGCGTGGAAACCGGCGCTCTTCCAGCCAATGAGCACATCCCCTGCAGCGATGGTGCCGGGATCGAGCAAATCTTCCTTTTCGCAGGCACCGATGGCGAAGCCACTGAGCTCCACCATGCCTTCAGGCACCATGCCGGGCATTTCGGCCGTCTCACCGCCTGCGAGGATGCAATTGCACGCCTCAAGGTATTCCGTCATGCCGGCGATGATGCGCGTGATCTGCGTCTTTTGGATCTTCGGAATGCCCACGTAGTCGAGGAACATGATCGGATCGGCCCCGGTGGTGAGCACGTCGTTCACATTCATGGCGACGAGGTCTTTGCCAGCGGCTTCGAGCTGGTCGTGCTTCAGGAGGAGCTCGATTTTCGTGCCCACGCCGTCGCAGCCGGTCAGGATCATGGGGTGTTTGTAACCGCTGAGGTCATAGGCGGCGGCGAAAAGGCCAAAGGGATTCGCCAGCTTGCGGTTCCGCTGGGTGCGCTTCACCAGCACGCCGATGTCATCGACCAGCGAGGCTGCTTCGTGAATATCGACTCCGGCTTGTTTGTAGGTGTGGGCGGCGGCTGGGGAACTCATGGGGCGGGGCGTTTAGCCCGGAAGACGGGGTGACTCAATCAGAAACTCACCCGGCGCTTTTCCTTTCTCCGGCCCCGTGCCATGCTCCGCCCGCCATGCCCTCCGCCCTCGCCATTTTCGCCCATCCTGATGACATCGAATTCGTCGCCGCCGGCACCCTTCTTTTGCTCAAAGAACGCGGCTGGGACATCCACTACGTGAATCTGTGCAGCGGCCATGGTGGCAGCGTTCAGATGGATGGCCCCACGACCGCCAAAAAACGCCTCGAAGAAGCCCGCGAGGCCGCCCGCATCCTCGGTGCCGCGTTTTATCCGCCCATCTGCGACGACCTCGAGCTCACTTACGATGTCACCTACCTCCGAAAAGTGGCCGCCATCGTCCGCGAGGCGCAGCCGAGCATCGTGCTCACCCACGCACCGTCCGATTACATGGAGGACCACATGCAGGCCAGCCGACTCGCCGTCACCGCTGCATTTGCCCACTGCATTCCCAACTACGTCACCGATCCGCCCCGACAGCACTACCTGCACGATGTCACTGTGTATCACGCCATGCCTCACGGTCTGTGCGATCCGCTCCGCCAAAAGCTCCAGGCCAGCTCCTATGTGAACACCGCCTCCGTCCACGCCCGCAAACGCGAATCCCTCGCCGCTCACGAAAGCCAAAAACACTGGCTTGATGTCTCCCAGGGCATGGATTCCTACCTCGTCAGCATGGATGAGGCCTCACGGGCCGTGGGCCGCCTTTCCGGCCAGTTCGAATTCGCCGAAGGCTGGCGCCGCCACCTCCACCTCGGCTTTTCTGCCTCTGAAATCGACCCACTCAAGGATGCCCTCGGCGATCTCTGCCTCATCAACGACGCCTGCGAAGCGCAACTCGCCAAGCCGCGCTAAGGCTGTTTCAAGTTTCAGGTTTCTCGTTTCAAGTCTTCCGGCCCGACCACACTGTGACCAACTTGAAACATGGAACTTGAAACATGGAACTTGAAACCTCTCCTCTGAAACCCAACCATCCACGGCACATGAAAAAACTCCTCACCCTCCTCGCCGCAGCCCTTCCGCTCCTCGCCGCCGCTCAGGAAAATCCGCCGCCAGCCGCCCCTCCCGCCGCTGCGGAGCTGGGTGACGCCCAACTCTCCGAGGCCGATCAGCAAAAGCTCGTCAAAATCTTCCAAGACGTGCAGGAGATGCGAAAGCAAAACCGCTTCACCGATGCCATCGCGAAGCTCGATGAAGCCGAAAAGATCTCCCCCAAGAACGGCCTCATCTTCACCATGCGCGGGGACATCCACCTCGCTCCCCGCCGTCGCGATTTCGATCTCGCCAAAGAGCAATTCCTCAAGGCCAAAGAACTCGACCCGAACAACGCGGGCCCTGCCTTCAACCTCGCCGAACTCGAATTCGCCCGTCACGACTTCCCCACGGCGACGGCCGCCTTTCGCAAGCTCGTGGCTGATTTCCCGAAGCTCCCGCAGGTCATTCGTCACCTCGCTCTTTCCCGCATCGTGATCTGCGAAGCACGCCAGAAGAAGTTCGATGAGGCCGAGAAGCTCATCAAAGAGAGCTTCACCTTCATGGACGACACACCCGCCTACTATTTCAGCAACGCCGCGATCTCCTTTGCCAAGAAGGACGAGAAAATGGCCCAGGAGTGGATGCTGCGCGCCACCAGCATCTTCAAGGAACAGCAAACGGGCCCCTACATTGATGCCTTCAAAGAAATGCGCTGGCTGCCTGATGTGGACTACCAAGCGCTCCCCGATCCCTCCGCTGGCAAGTAACCCGTGAACTGGCGCATCGCAGCGGACACCGGCGGCACCTTCACGGATTGCCACGCCCTCGACCCGCAAGGTCGCGAATCCCGCTGCAAAGTCCTCTCCACCGGCCATCTGCGAGCCACGTGGCGGTGTGGAAACCTCTCCGGCCTCCCACCGCTGCCAAACGGCCTTTTGCGCGGTTTTTCCATCCGCAGCCTCACGCATCCCGAATCACGCTTCATCGCCTCTCACGGCGAAAACGGCCAAATCACCCTCGATTCGCCTCCGCCGGCCGAATGGCATGCCGGAGCCCTTGTGGAGCTTTTCACCGGCGAAGAAGCTCCGGTACTCGGCGCACGCATTTTGACCAACACACCGCCTGGAGCCGCTTTTCCGCCGATGCAGCTCCGCATCGCCACCACGCGGGCCACGAATGCGCTGCTCGAACGCAAAGGCAGCCGCATCGCCCTTTTCATCACAAAAGGCTTCGGCGATCTGCTTCACATCGGCGATCAACGCCGCGCGGATCTCTTCGCTTTGCGTCATGAGCCTCGACCCACCTTTCACGAGCTTTCGTGTGAGGTGCCGGAGCGAATCAGCGTCGATGGCGAGGTGCTCACACCACTCGATGAAGCCGCCGTGCGTGCTTCCGCGCTCGATGCGCTCTCGAAAGGCATCACCACAGCCGCTGTCTGCCTCATGCATGGCCACGCGCATCCCGCGCATGAGCTGCGCGTCGGCGAAATCCTCCGCGAGTGCGGCTTCACGCATGTCGTGCTGTCGCATCAAACCGCCGCGTTTGCCAAACTGCTGCCGCGAGCCCAAAGCACCGTCGCCGACGCCTATCTGCATGGTCCGGTGCAGTCGTTCTTGAATGCCATCCGCACCGTTTCGCCCAAGATGCAGGTCATGACGAGCGCGGGCGGCCTCAAAACCGCCGACGACATCCGCCCGAAGGACATGCTGCTCAGCGGCCCGGCTGGTGGCGCCATCGGCGCAGCGAATTTCGCTCGCCGACTCGGCTTTGAGCAGATCATCACCCTCGACATGGGCGGCACGAGCACCGACGTAGCCCGCATCGCTGGTCGTCCCGGGTATCGCTTCACGCAGGATGTCGCCGGCATGAAGCTCCTCGCGCCTTCCGTTCACATCGAGACCGTCGCCGCGGGTGGAGGCTCCATTTGCCGCATGACGCACCACGGCCTCGCCGTCGGCCCCGAGAGCGCGGGCTCGCATCCCGGCCCCGCGTGCTACGGCAAAGGCGGACCACTCACCATCACGGATGTGAATCTGCTGCTCGGTCGCTTCGATCCGTCCAAAGCGCCGATTCCGCTCGATGTGAATGCCGCGCGGGAGCGCCTTCGCCAGCTTCACGATGGCACTCAAAGCGAAGAAGAACTCCTCCACGCGTTGCTGCGCCTCGCCGTCGAGCACATGACCGATGCGATCCGCCGCATCAGCATCGGCGAAGGCTACGATCCCGCCGATCACGCCCTGCTCGCCTTCGGTGGAGCCGGGCCACAGCACGCCTGCGCCGTCGCCGAGAGCCTCGGCATCCGCACGATCCTCGTGCCGCAGCACGCTGGTATCCTCAGCGCCGTCGGCCTTCAAGAAGCCATTCCCGAGCGCCTAGAGGAAAAAGAATACCGCATTCCTCTCTGCGCCTTCTTAGATCAGTCCGATCCGACCGATCAGACTGATCCCAACACCACGCACATCGCCGAGCTCCGCCTCCGCGGCCAGGATACGCCACTCCAAGTCGAATACCAAAACGCCCACGACCTCCCAAAACTCTACCACGAGGCCTACCAACGCCTCTTCGGCTACCCACCACCTGCGAATCGCGAGATCGAGCTGGTCTCCCTCCGCACGATCATCCGCGAAGAAGTACGTTGTTCACGCTTTAGCGTGTCTGACGAGCGTCCCAAACCCACGCTAAAGCGTGAACAACGTACTCAAACCCTCATCCAAGACGCCTTCTCCACCCTCGTCGTCGCACCCGGCTGGTCCATCGAGCATCGCCCTGGCCTCGGCCACATCCTCCATCACTCCACCACTCCCACACTCCATCACTCCCTCTCCCGCGATCTCCTCCGCCATCGCTTCCACGCCATCGTGACGGACATGGGCGCCCTGCTCTGCCGCACCGCGATCTCCACGAATATCCGCGAACGCCTCGACTTCTCCTGCGCCTTGCTCGATCCACATGGGCGACTCCTCTCCAGCGCGCCGCACATCCCCGTGCATCTCGGCGCCCTCGGCGAATGCGTTCGCGCCGTCGCGAAGGCTGTTACGATGGAGCCGGGCGATACCATCATCACCAACCATCCAGCCTTCGGCGGATCGCATCTCCCGGATGTCACACTCATCACGCCCGTTTTCCGACTGCCAAATGATGTAGGCCGGATGTGTTGGGCGGAATCCGCACCGAAATCTCCTTCATCTTCATCGCCCAACTATCCGGCCCGTGGCGCGACCGAAGAGCCGGATAGTTCGGCGAACCATGCCCTGTCTGACTTTGAAACGCCTCCCGCCGAACACATCCGGCCTACGGATGCTGAACTCGTCGGTTACATCGCGAATCGAGCCCACCACGCCGAGATTGGCGGCATCACGCCCGGCTCGATGCCAGCTCATGCCACGCGCTTGATCGAGGAAGGCGTCGTCATTGCTCCGCGACATCTCATTCGTGCCGGAAACTCCTGCTTCGATGAAATCAGCACCCTGCTGACGACCTCGCTGCATCCCACACGCAATCTCGCCGACAACCTCGCTGATCTGCACGCCCAGCTCGCTGCCAATTTGCACGGAGCCGAGCGCATGAAGGTCCTCGCGGACGGTTCGCTGCTCGAAAACATGCAAAGCATCCTCGACCGCAGCGCCGAGGTCATGCGGGCTCAAATCGAACCATTTGGCACCAAAGCCTCCGCCATCGAAAAACTCGACGATGGGCATCAAATCGCCGTTTCGCTCGAAAAAACAGGGCGGGAATGCAATCCCGCCCTCCGCATCGACTTCACCGGCACCAGCGGCGTGCATCCACGAAACCTCAACGCCACCACGGCCATCGTGCGCAGCGCCGTTTTGTATGTGATGCGCCTTTGGCTTCAAGAAGACCTGCCACTCAACGAAGGCCTCATGGAGCCGCTGGAGATTGTTTTGCCCGTTTCGATGCTCAATCCCACCTTCACCGGCGATCCAGCGAATGATCCTGCCGTCGTCGGCGGCAATGTGGAGGTCAGTCAGCGGCTCGTGGACACCCTGATCAAGGCTTTGGGCCTGCAAGCTTGCTCACAAGGCACGATGAACAATTTCCTCTTCGGCGGCGCAGGCTTCGGCTACTACGAAACCATCGCGGGCGGTTCGGGAGCCGGAAAGGGCTACGAAGGTGCTCATGCGCTGCACACGCACATGACCAACACGGCCATCACCGATCCCGAAATCCTCGAAAGCCGCTATCCCGTGCGTTTGCGCCAGTTTGCGATCCGCTGCGGGTCAGGCGGCGAAGGAAAGTGGCGCGGCGGCGATGGCGTGGTGCGTGAGTTTGAGTTCTTGCAGCCGCTCACCGTGAGTTTGCTCACGCAGCACCGCGTGGAAGTTCCGTTTGGGGTGCAGGAGGGACACGAGGGACAGAAAGGGCGGCAGCGACTGCTGCGCGATGGAACAGAAACGGAACTCAAAGGCTGCGCGAGCTTTGACGTGCGCCTCGGAGATCGAGTGAGGCTGGAAACGCCGGGCGGCGGCGGTTATGGAAAACCGTTGGGCACCGAACGGTCGTAACCGTCGGTGCTCAAAGCGCCGAGAAAGTCGAGGATCGGCGCATGATCCTCGGGACGCAGGTCGAGACGGCTCAAAAGCGGATCCAGCGGTGGCAACGAAGCTTTGTCACCGCCATCGAGCGTCTCGGCGGCGTGATCCATAAGCCGGTCGTAGAACAGCAGCACGTCCTCGAGCGTTCGCTGACTGCCATCGTGCAGGTAAGGCGCGGTGTGGCGCAGGTTGCGCAGCGTCGGCGTGCGCAAAGGCGGCCAGGAAAGCCCGATGGCATGAGGTTTGAAATCCGACAGCATCGGCCCGCCATGGCAGAGGGCGCATCCCGCCCGTTGAAAGGCCTCCATGCCACGCTGCTGCGAGGCGCTCAATGCGGTGCGATCCCCGCGCATGAAGCGATCAAACGGCGTCTCCGGTGTGATCAGCGTGCGCTCAAACGCCGCGATGGCCTCCGCCACCTTCGCTGCGGTGATCTCGCCGCCAAACAGGCGCGCATACTCCGGCACGCCGCGAAGCCGCTCGATCATCTGCGGCACCGCCTCGGCCTCGCTGCAAACCTCTCCTCGCATTTCCTCGCGGGAGCGGATCGGCGCCAAAACCTGCGCTTCGAGGCTTTCGACACGGTTATCCCAAAACATCGGCACCTTGAGCGGATCATGCGCTTGATCGAGTCGCAGGCCATTGAAGGCCACGTTCAGAATCGACGGCGTGTTCCGCGTCAGCATCGAGGCGTCCATCTTTTCGAGCGGCTTTCTCTCCGGACCGAGGCCGGTCGCATAAACTCCGAGCGGCGTGGCTCGCCCATCCGCCCAGCCGAAACGCGGGTGATGGCAGGTGGCACAGGCCACGTCTCGCGTGGCAGAGAGGATCGGATCAAAAAACAACAGTCGGCCGAGCTTCACCTTCTCCGGCGTGTCCTGCGACAGGGCCGCGGACTTTGGCAGCGCTGCCAATCGCGTTTCCGGCAAGGTCTCCTGCGCCATCAAGCAGATGGCAGGCAGGAGAATGACGAGCACGCAGATTCGCATGCGGCTTAATACAGCTCCACCGGCGACCTCTTGCCGTCTTCGACGCTGAGGTTTTTCGCAGCTTCTTCGCCGAGAGTATCAACGCGGAGTTGCCAGATGTCGCGGTTGATGGCGGCGAAGCGGTCGAGATCGAACTTGTCGGGCGCCACGAGGCGTTTCTTCGTCTTCTCGATGCGCACGAGAGCATCGTGAAGGGCTGGCTCCTCGACACCTTCGAGATGCTGACGGGCGAGTTCGACCATTTCCACGCGGTGGCAGATCATGACGAGGTCGTTGCCGGCGCGGACGGCTTCCTGGATGGCCTGCTCGAAGGTCACCTCATTCAAAATCGCGCCCATGTCTAGGTCGTCGGTCATGGCGAGGCCGTCGAAGGCGTATTGGTGACGCAGGAGCTTGGTGACGATGTTATGAGAGAGGCTCGCGGGCCAGCGACCGCGATCCGGATCGTAGGCGGTGTAGTTGCTGTGGCAGGTCATCACGCTGTCGAGTTCCGGCAGCAGCGCGGAATAGGGCAGCAGCTCGCTCTTTTCCATCTCCTCGCGGCTCTTCGTGATAACAGGGAGGAACTCATGCGGATCGCACTCGGCGGGGCCGTAGCCGGGGAAGTGCTTGCCGCAGCTGAGGATGCCTTCTTTGCGCATCGCCCGGTTGAAGAGACCCGCGTTCGTGATGACTTGCTGCGGATCTTTGCCGTAGGTGCGGCCTTTGAGCGAGTTGTCCGCCGCGTCGTCGTAGCTGATGTCGAGCACGGGACAGAGATCGAGATTGAAGCCAAACTGCCGCAACACCTGGCCAGTGAGCTTGCCGTGGCGTTTGATGAGCTCGGGATCGCCTTTGTCGCGCAGCGATTGCGCATTCGGAGGCTCCTCGCCGATCAAACGAAGCCGCGAAACGCGTCCGCCTTCTTGGTCGATCGTGATGAAGGGCTCGATGTCCGAGATGTCGCGGAGGTCGTCGATGAGTTTGCGGAGTTGAGCTGGACTTTGAATGTTCCGTCCGAAAAGGATGAAGCCGCCGGGCTGGAGTTTTTTGAGGCGGGCGGCGGTTTCAGAGTCGAGTTCGGGACCAGGAACGCCCATGAGAAGGAGCTGGCCGAGGAGGTTGGAGGCAGGCATGGCGGGTAGTTGGGGTTAATTTCGAGCCTCTTTGGCTCAATTTGAAAGACTGTTCAGATGTTTAGTAAGCGGGTGAAATGCTGGTTTTTCTCGCCAGAGGGGTGTCAAGGCTCGTTTTGCTAAAAGATTGATAAAAAGCGAGGAGTTGAGGCTCTCAAACTTGCGACTCAGGGGTTCTTTTTGGAAAACAAGGCCACGGCGGTTGACGGCGACGGCAAAAGTTTTTAATCTCCAGGCGTCCCTGAGGGCAACCTCAGGACCACGTTTGCAGCTTTCCTCAGCTCCGCATTTCGTGCCAACGGTCCTCATTCGTTGTTGGTTGCTGGATCGCCATGGAACCCTCCGGTGGAAACACCGGAGGGTTCTTCGTTTCAAGAACTCAAGCTCACGAAGGCCAATGCAAAGCTCGTTGTGCATGACTCTGTGAATAGATTGTGAGTTGGTTGTTGATGACTCGATCAACTTTCACCGAGCTGCTTCGCCCACTCGATGGCTCGCAGCATGCCGGTGGCCTTGTTCACCGTCTCACGATACTCATAGGCCGGATCGGAATCGGCGACGACACCAGCGCCGGCCTGCACATAGGCTTTGCCATCCTTCACCACGCAGGTGCGCAGCGCGATGCAGCTATCGAGATTCCCATCGAAGCCAAAGTAGCCGACCGCGCCGGCGTAAGCGCAGCGCTTGCTCTTCTCGCACTCGTTGATGATTTCCATGGCTCGCACTTTCGGCGAGCCGCTCACGGTTCCTGCGGGGAAGGTGGCACGCATCACATCGTAGGCGGATTTGTCCGGGCGGAGACGGCCATCGACGTTCGAAACGATGTGCATGACGTGCGAGTAGCGCTCGATGACCATCAGATCGCTCACGCGCACGCTGCCATACTCCGCCACGCGACCGACGTCGTTGCGGGCGAGATCGACGAGCATGATGTGCTCGGCGCGTTCTTTGGGGTCGTGGAGCAGTTCACCGGCCAGCGCATCGTCCTCGGCCTTCGTTTTGCCTCTCCAGCGGGTGCCCGCGATGGGACGGATGTCGATGCGGCCGTTCATGCACTTCACATGGACCTCTGGCGAGCTGCCGACGAGCGCGAAGCCCTGCGGAAAATCCATGCAGAACATGTAGGGGCTCGGATTCACATGCCGCAATGCACGGAAGAGGTCGATCGTGCTGCCGCTGTAGGCCGTCTCGAAGCGCTGGGAGGGCACGCCTTGGAAAATGTCCCCGGCGGCGATGTACTCCTTCATCTTGAGCACCATGCCCTCGTATTCCTCGCGGGTCGTGTTGCCGCTCGGTGTCGGGAGTTGCTCATTCGTGATGGGGGCGAAGGCCTGGAGCGGTTTCGCGGCGAGCGGACGCTCCAACTTACTCATCACAGCCAAAATCTGCGCCTTGGCCCATTCGTAGGCCTTTTCGAGGTTCGCATGCTCGTCGGTGTGCACGTTCGCGATGATCGAGAGACGACGCGTGCGATGGTCGAAGACCAAAACGGTGTCCGTGACCATGAAAACCATGTCCGGCAGGCCAAGCTCGTCCTTCGGCGGTGCTGGCAGGGTCGGCTCAAAGAAACGCACCATGTCGTAGGCCAGGTAGCCGACCGCTCCGCCGTGGAAAACCGGCAGCGCCGGCGAACCATCATGCGGGCGGAAGGGCTTCATGAGCGCTTCGAGTTCCGTCAGCGGATCGGATTGGGTCGTGAAGCTGCGCTTCTGGCCGCGCTCCTCGATTTCGATCTCCTTGCCACGAGCGGTGAAAATGATGCGCGGCGAACTGCCCAGCAGCGAGTAGCGTCCCGAGTGCTGCGTGAGCTCCGCGGACTCCAAAAGGAAGGCGCAGCGACCGTCGTGGATCTTTTGGAAAGCCGAGAGCGGGGTCTCATAGTCCGCCGTCAGTTCGGCGACGACAGGGACGAGGCTGCCCTTTTCCGCGAGTGTTTGGAAGGCTGGAAAGTCGGGCTGAAGATGAAGCTTGGGCATGAGCGGGCCGGATTCTGGATGCAAAAAGCGAAACTGGCAACGGCGCAGCCGTGACCATGCCGCCGAAAGGCGCGGAAAGTGGAACAGGTTTTCAACCTGTTCAGGCCGCACAGGTTGAAAACCTATGCCACATTCTCACCCGCGCATTCGGCTGCATGGTCGCAGCTCAGGCGAGGTGCTTGCCGAGCGTGATCTCCAGGTTCCGCTCGACGATGTCACCCATGCTTTGGCAGGAGTCAAAGCTGTGCGTCTGGTGATACTCGCCGAGTTCGGCGCGGAGCTGCACGACCTTCTCGAAGGGCTCCACCGCGTTCTTTTTCATGCAGGCGAGCAGCGTGGCGATGCGCTGGTGCTCCGAGATGTAGCGGCGGGAGATCAGGCTGCGCTCTTCCTCCTGATACTGCTTCATGGTGGGGAAATTCAGGCAGGTGGAGCAGAGCTGGACGATGGGATTGTTCTCTTTGAAGAACTGCGGCAGGTACAGGCTCTTCCGCCCCTCGTAGCTCTGCTGGTCAAAGTCGATGGCGCGGACGCGATACTGCACCTCTTCAAAGTCCGGCGTCATGTCGATGACATAGTTGTAGCTGCGCATGTCCCCCAGCAGGCGGATGAAGCAGCGCTCGCTGAACTTCACAAACTCCTTCGCGATGCGCACGCGGTTCAAATCCGGGCGATGGAGGTAATCGCGCATGAAGACATCCCCCGGAATGCCGGCGATGTGTTCCTCCACCAGCGTGCCGCCGCGATGGACGAGGTAATTGATGCGGTTCGGCGAGAGCAGATGCTCCAGCTCCAGGCCATACACGCGGGAGGCATCGGCCGTCTTGACGTAAAAGTGGTCGTAGTTGTCGTTGTATTGATTCACCACCCGCACGCGGAAGGGGCGTGAGTTGCCAAACTCGCAGTAATCCACCCGCTCCACATACAGATGCGGCACCGCGTGGTAATCCCCCGTGCGAAGCAGCGAGTAGATACTCGTCAGCTTCGGATAAATCTCCTGCTGCACCTCGCGGGGGTAGAGCACGCTGCTCCAGTAGGTGGCGTTGCCGTCTTTGTCGAAAAGCGGGTAGCTCTCGGAGAAATTGCGCAGGTCGTTGTAGGTCGTCGGCAAGGCGTCGCAGCGGCCAAACTGGTCGAGATACTCGATCAACCCTTCGGTGACAGGGATGAAGTTCTTCCGGCGGGTGATTTCGATCATGAGCTTCGGCGAAACAGCAGGCTTGATGCCCTTCGGCGATCTATTTCCTACTCGATGAGGTAAAGGATGCGTCCACAGGAGTCGCAGTGTGTGAGGCCTGCCGCCTGTTTGAGCGACTGGATGGTGCTGCTCACCACTTTGACATGGCAGCCCTTGCAGATGCCGAGTTCCACCGCCGCCACGGCATCTGACTTCTTGTTGAAGATGCGGGTGTAAAGCTCCAGCGCGTCGGGATCGACCGGCTCGGCGAGCTTTTTCCGCTCGGCTTGAAGATCCGCCAGGCGGGCCTGTACGCCCCCCGCACGCTCATCGAGCGCCTTCAGCTCCACATCCACGCGAGCCTGAGTCTCGGCCAGTTTACCCTGCGCCACTTTGAGAGCGGCTTTGGCCGCTTCGAGAGCCTCCATCTGCTCCAACTCGCTGTCTTCGAGAGCAGTGACATCCGCTTGGTAGCGTTTGATCTCCGTCCCGAGAGCGGTGAACTCGTCATTCTTCCGCGTCTCGAACTGCTGATCCTGCAATCGCTTGATGCTGATCTGGCGGGTCTGGATGTCGAGCTCGATGCTTTTGATCTTCACTTCGATCTCCTTCATCGCCTGCGTGGCCTTTTCGACGCCCGCGGTATCACCCGCGAGCTGGGTTTTGGCGCGGCCCTGCTGCAGCGGGATGTCTTTGAGTTCTTTTTGGAACTTCAGGATGCGCTGGTCGCGTTCCTGGACTTGGAGGAGTTGGGTAAGCACTTCGAGCATGTGGCCTCCATCTTGGCGGGAGCGGGGGGAAGAATCAACATTCAACATCGAACGTCCAACATTCAACGTCCCAGGCTCGCCGTTGAACGTTCAACGTTGAAAGTTCGATGTTGAACGTTCGCCGCCTCAGTTCTTCGACGTGTCCACCGGCAGCGTCGAGGGCAGCGAGAATCTCGCCACGTCCACCGGGCCGTTGAAGCCGGGAATGATGGCGGCGAGTCCTTTGTTCACACTTTCAAAGTGGAAGAAGATCACCGCCCGGCCATCTGCCGAGCCGCTGCCGTGATGGAAGCCGTGCTCGGACACCCGAAAGACCTTCGCCGGCTGAAACGGATGCGGATGACCGGAAGCTCCTTTGATGACATGCCGGATCACCGCATAAAGCATCGGCGTCTGCACCATCTCACCGCTCGTGATGAAGGGCATGTCTCCGGCAAACTCCTCCAAAAAGTAGTACAGCGCCTTTTCATAGTCCGTCGGATGCTGGAGCCGCTCCAAGAGCGTGGCGAGATGGCGGGCTGGGTCTTTGGAGGCGTTGTTCATGGCTTGATGACGGTCGAATGGAGCGTGCCTTTGGCGAGGCGGGTGACGATTTTCTCGCCTGCGGTGGCTTGCTCGGGATCGGTGAGCACGCGACCATCGGAGGTGGTGGTGTAGGAAAAGCCGCGAGAAAGCACGGAGTCCGGCCCGAGATGTCGCATGACTTCATCCCGCGAGGCGAGGCGGTCGGCGAGGCGGTCGAGTCGGTGCTTCGCGGCTTGTTTCAAAGCGAGAGCCGCCGCTTGCACCCGATGCGCCACCTCGACGATCTGCACACGCGGATGACGCTCGGCGAGCACCTGCTGCTTCGTGGTGAGGTCATCTTGAAGGCTGCGGAGATGCTCACGCATGGCGTCACGCAGGCGGGACTCGGCGTCGTCGATGCTTTGCTCGGCTTCGAGCAGCAAACGCTCCGGCTCGCGATGCAGCGGCCCTTTCTCGGTGAGATCAAGCACACGTTGGTGGTGCTCGATGATGGTCAGCGTGCGGTTTTGCAGCGTGCGGCTGGCGTTTTCGAGGGTGCGACGAAGCTCTGCCGCATCCGGTGCGAGCAATTCCGCCGCCGCGCTGGGTGTGGGTGCCCGCAGATCGGCCACGAAGTCTGAAATGGTGAAGTCGATCTCATGCCCCACCGCCGAGATGACGGGAATGCGCATCACCGCGAGCTGTCGGGCGAGCACTTCCTCATTGAAGCACCACAAATCCTCCAAGCTGCCGCCACCGCGACCGACCACAATGGTATCCGGCACCGGCAGGCCAAACTCCTCCGCTCGATTCAGCACCTGAAGAGCACGCACGATCTCGTGCTCGGCTCCGTTGCCTTGAACCCGCACGGGATACACCAGCACTCGCAGCCAGGGCGCACGACGAGTGAGAATGTTCAGCATGTCCTGGATGGCCGCGCCAGTCGGCGAGGTGACGACGGCCACGACCTCCGGGAAGCGCGGCACCGGCTTTTTGCGTTCCTGATCGAAAAGGCCCTCGGCATGCAGTTTGCGCTTCAGCGCCTCAAAACGAGCCTGGAGACCTCCCTGCCCTTTCATCTGCACCTGCCGCACGATCATTTGATACTGACCGCGAGGCTCATAGACGGAGATTTCACCGAGCACCTGCACCTGCGCCCCATCCACCAGCCTCGCTCCGGCCCGCGAGGCCGCACCGCGAAACATCACGCAGGAGAGCTGCGAGCCCGCATCCTTCAGCGTGAAGTATTGATGACCCGAGCTTTGCAGGCGGTGATTGCTGATCTCTCCCTCCACCCACACCGTGCCGATGCGACCCTCCAGCACCTCGCGGATCTCGCGGGTGAGCTGGGACACGGAAAGCACCTGCGTCTCATCGGTTTCGGGCATGCGCCGATGTGGCGTGGAATGCGCCGATGTCCAGCTTCACGATCACTGCGGCGTGTCGCTCTTGCGAAATGGGGTCGAGGCTTGCCTCGCCGGCTGGTCTGCCTGCCGAAGGCTTGCGTCCAGGACCGCACCCGCTTATCATCCAGCATGAACGCCGTCCTGAAAGACAATCTCCAGCCGCCCAAATGGACCGTACCTGATTATCTGAAAGCCGAGGCCGCCAGCGAGGTGCGTCACGAGTATATCGCAGGTGATCTTTATGCGATGGCTGGAGCCAGTGAAGATCATAATTTCATCAGCTTGAACATCGCCGCCGCTATTCGCGGCCACCTGCGCGGCAAATCCTGCAAGGTCTTCATCCACGACATGAAGGTGAAGGTCTATGCGCAGGTCATGCTCTTCTATTACCCGGATGTCATGATCGTGTGCGAACCGGACGACGAGGACAAGAACTACAAAACCAAGCCCAGCATCATTGTGGAGGTCATCTCCGAAAGCACCCGCGGCACGGATGAGCGGGAGAAGCTGCTCACCTTCATCCAACTGCCCTCGCTGGAGGAGTATGTGCTCGTCGAGCAGGACAAGATGAAGGTCACCGTGCATCGCCGGGCGGTGGAATGGCGGGCGGAGGTGCTGGAAGGCGCGGAAGCCGTGCTCAAGCTGGCCTCCATCGGCTTCGAGATGCCATTGCGCGAGGTTTACGAGGATGTGTTTCCGGTGAAGTGATCCTCTTCCCAATCCATCGCCTGCACGAGCAATCCTGATTTCCAACGCTGGCGGAAAAGGTGACCGCAAAGCCTAAACCTGCGGCGGTGGCTCGTTTTCGCTCAACAAGCACGGGGAAAGCCATGACACACCCACCGGGGATTGCGCTTTGACACCGGAAGGCCGCACCGCTAAAACTGGCGCTCCTTTTTCCCAACCCACGCCATCCCATGAGCCACGCCAATCCTGCCAAAAAGATCATCAACGACCCTCTCAAGTGCGCCGACGAACTCTTCGACGGCCTCGTGCTCGCCTATGATGGCAAGGCACGCCGCGTGGGCACCCGCTCCATCGTGATGAATGATCTCCGCCCGGATGCCCCTGCCCTCCTCGTGGGCGGTGGTGCCGGTCACGAGCCAATCTACCACGGTCTCATCGGCAAAGGCATGGCCGATGGTGCCGCCGTCGGTGAAATCTTCGCCGCGCCTCCTCCTGACATCGTCCTCGAAGCCACCCAGGCCGTGAATCGCGGCAAAGGCGTCCTCTTCCTCTACGGCAACTACGCCGGTGACGTGATGAACTTCGACATCGGTGCCGAACTCGCCGCCGACGAAGGCATCACTGTCAAAACAGTCATCATCGCTGACGACGTTTGCTCCGCGCCTCCTTCGGAAAAACACAAGCGTCGCGGCGTGGCCGGTCTCGTGCCGATTACGAAGCTCGCGGGTGCCGCCGCCGCCACCGTCGATTCGCTCGATGAACTGGCCCGCATCGCCCAGAAAGCCTGCGACAACACCCGCACCGTCGGCGTTTCCACCAAGCCAGGGAGCATTCCCGCCACTGGCAAGCCCACCTTTGAACTCGCCGACGACGTCATCGGCCTCGGCATGGGCATTCACGGCGAAAAAGGCGTGGGCCTCATCCCGATGTGCAGCGCCGATGAACTCGCCGCGAAGATCCTCGACCTTCTTTTCGCCGATGACCTCGCTTTGAATGCGGGCGACGAGATCGTCTTCTTCGTGAACAGCCTTGGCAGCACGCACATGATGGAGCTGCTCATCCTCCTGCGCGGTGCCAAGCCCATCCTCGAAAAGCGTGGCATCAAGATCCACCAGACCATCGTGGACAACATCGTCACCTGCCAGGAAATGGCCGGCGTGAGCTTCAGCATCACGAAACTCGATGCCGAACTGAAAAAGCTCTGGGACATGCCCTGCGAGAGCGTCGGCTACACCAAGCTGTAAGCCGACTGGCTCTCGATAGATCCTCAGCGGATGCCATGTGTCTTCGTCGCCACGCGAACGAGGAACATGTCAGCCGTGATGTAGAGCGTGGAGAAATCGTCACCGCCCCAGGCACAGTTCGCGGTAGCCTGGCCGGTGAGAATGGAGCCGAGGTGCTTGCCGTTTTTGTCGAGGATCAGCACGCCGCCGGGGCCGGTGGTCCAGAGATTGCCCTGGGCATCGACCTTCATGCCATCGCAGCCGCCTTTGCGCTGCGGTGATTTGAGGCTTTGGGCATTGAAGACGACCTTCGCGGATGGATTCGCGGAGGTCAGATCATACGAGATCACCCGCGAGTCCTGCGGATCAGAGACCGCCACATAAAGCGTCTTTTCATCCGGACTGAGGGCGATGCCATTGGGAAAGCGGATGGACTTGTCGATCAGCGTCACCTTGCCTGCGGCATCGACCGAGTAGATGCCGTGGAAGTCGAGTTCCGGTTGGTCGCTGCCTTTTTTGAGGCCGTAGGGCGGATCGGTGAAGTAAACGAGTCCACTTTTCGCGATGACGAGGTCGTTCGGGCTGTTGAAGCGCTTGCCTTCAAAGCGATCCGCCAACGCCGTGAAGCTCCCGTTCTTCTCCAGGCGTGCCACACGACGTTCACCATGCTGGCAAAGCACCAACTGACCTTTAGCATCCACCGCGAGACCATTGCTTCCCTGCCCTCCTGCACCATTCAAACTGCCACTGGGCTTCAAAACGACTTTCGCCTCCTTGTCGCCTTCCTTCCAGCCGAACACCGTGTTTTCCGGCACATCGGAGAAAACGATGCCTCCATCCTTCCAAACCGGTCCTTCGCTCCAATTGAAGCCGGAGGCCAACACTTCGATTTTCACCTCAGGAGCCAGCAGCGCATCCAAAGCAGGATCGAGTCGCTCAATGGAACCCTGAAACACGGGAACGGGTTCAGCGGCATAAACGGCGAGGGCAAGGAAGGAAGCGGCGAAGGTCGGGAATTTCATGGCCCGCGTTTTTCTCCGAAGCCAGCCTCCGCGTCAAGCCTCACGACGCCCTTCACGACGAAGCTCGGTGATCCAGGCTGGTGCGGTCCCCTGCCCTGGCACGGAGGTATCCGGCTGGCGGCGGAGGCCAAAAGCATGCGCCAGCAGCCACTCCAGCCCTTCCCAAAACCTCACGCCATCGAGCAGCGGGTTCAGCAGATTCGTGATCGGGCAGTAATGCACTTCTTTGGGATTGGTGTGATGCACCGCGTGATGCTGCGGTGTCTGCAAAATCCGACGATCTTGCAGCCACGAGATGAACCGACCGTTCTCACGCCGCGTGCGATGCGACCACTTATGAACCTCGTTCGCATTTCCGGCCACCATGGCAAAGAGCCACACATGCCACGTCAACCGTCCGAGCATCGCGGCCACGCCGAGGAGCAGACCCATCGCCAAAAGAAGATCCCAATTGCTCTGCCACCAAGAGTTTCGAGCCATGCGACGCGGCAGATGATGATGCAGCGTGTTCGGTTTGCCGATGAGGTTGCCCACCAGCGGCGTGTCCTCGCGGATGTAGGCGTCCTCGGCCCAGTGAATGATTCCGGCGGCGAAATCTGCGGCGAGAATAACACCGGCGGCTTGAAGGGAGATAGCGATGAGGTCGTTCATGACGCCCCACACCTATCTCGCGATCTCAACAGCAGGACATTGATCCTCCCGAAGCTGCCATCGACGATCTCAATGCCCTCCAAGGCTTCGCCACGCCTTCCAGCAGGTCACAAAACCCTTCGCAAAGTCCTGCGGTCGAGCTTCGACCCACGCATCAATGTCCTCCGGCGTGAACCACTCGCCCGTGGCGATCTCCTCCGGCAGGCAGCGGATCGGCCCATCATGCTTTGCGAGGCGCAGCTCGACGAATTCATGATCGGTGTTGTCCCCCGCCGGAATCTCCGCCGCCAACTCCGTGGCCGTCACTTCGATGCCGATCTCCTCATTCAACTCGCGAATCGCCGAAGCCGCATAGCTCTCACCGGCATCGAGATGCCCGGCGGCGCTGCTGTCCCATTTCAAAGGCGACACGTCCTTCAGATGCGAACGCTGCTGGAGGTAGATTTTGCCGCGTGAGTTGATCACGAAGATGTGCACCGCCCGATGGAGCAGCTTGCGCTTGTGAACCTCCCCTCGCGTCTCCTGGCCGATGACCTCGTTGCGTTCATTCACCACATCAAAGACCTCGCTCGCCTTCTGCCCGGCATCCGCCTCCGTTCGATTTTCATACCAGCGGGCAATCTGCACCCACTGCTCCAGCGAAAGCTCTTCCGCCCGCACCGAAGCGGCCACGCTGAGGGCCTCCACCAGTTCCTGCCAGCTTCGCGGCGGCTCGGGCAGTAGGTTCTTGAGCTGCTTGCGACGCTGCGAAAAACCCATCCGCACCAACCGGTCAAACAACACGCGATCAAACACCGGCAGCAAGGCCGGATCACGCGGCGTGAGGCGAATCACCGCGCTATCCACCTTCGGTCGCGGATTGAAAACCTCCGGCGGCACGATGCGCAGCATCTCCACGTCCCAATCCTTCTGCACCAGCAGCGAGAGAGCGCCATAGCCGTCGCCGCCGAGCTTCGCCCCGAGGCGCTGACACACCTCTTTTTGCAGCATGAAGACCGCACAACCCACTGGCGAAGGTGGCGTGAGCCAGTGCTTCAAAATCTCACCACCCACCGAGTAAGGCAGATTGCCGACCAATTTGAACGGCCCATGCCGAAACCACGGCCGCAAATCGATCCGCGTAGCGTCTTGGGCGATCACCTCGACATCCTCACGACCTTCGAAACGGCGCTGAAGCTCGGGAGCGAGCTGATAATCCTTTTCGATAAGTACCAGCTTCTTTGGCCTGCCAACGAGATGCTCCGTGAGCGCCCCCATGCCAGGACCGATCTCCACCACCAGAGGAGCGTCGTCCGGCTGGATTTGATCGGCGATCCACTTCGAGATGGATTCATCGACGAGGAAATTCTGCCCCATGCTTTTACGCGGGGCGATCTCCGCACCTTCACGGCTGCGCATCGTTCGACGAGGGGAGTTGTTCTTCATGTCCTGCGCATGGAGAGAGCGGGAAGACCTTGTCAAGAAACGCGCCTTCACGGCATCACCAGCACGGCCTTCGTCCCCTTCCCTGCCTCACCGGGCATGAGATCAATGCTTCCACCATGCAGCGTGGCGGCTTCTTTGACGAAGCAAAGCCCTAGGCCGCTGCTTTTCTTGCCTGTGTCAGGTCGCGGAAGGGAGTAAAAACGTTCATAGACTCGATCGCGGGCGTAATCCGGCACGCCGGGACCTTCGTCCTCGATTTCGATCACGCAGCGCTGCTCAAAGCGATAGGCTTTGACCTTCAACTGGCCGCCCGAGGGTGAAAAGTCGATGGCGTTTTGCAGCAGATTGCTCACCGCCAGTTCGATCAGCCACGCATCACCCTCCACGACGAGGCTTTCATCGAGTTGCGGCTCAAAATGCACCTTCCGAGCCTGCGCCAGCACAGCGAGATGATCCCAGGCACGGAGGATGACCTCCTGCAAATTCACTGGCTCACGTTTGAGCAGCGTCTTTTGCTTCTCCAGCGCCGCGAGGTGCAGCAGACGCTCCAGAAGGTCGCGAAGCCTTCCAGCCTCAGCGCGGATGTTTCCGAGAAAACGCGTGCGTTTATCCTCCGGCACATCGCCATCCTGCAAAATCTCACTGGCACCCAAAATGGCCGCCACAGGGCTTTTTAGCTCATGCGTGAGGCTTTGCACATAGCTCTCCACATACTCGCGACCTTCCAGCGCATCGCGCATGTCCTCCAACGCCGTGGCCAGCGTCTTCATCTGATGGCCTGGCATATCCGGCGGCAAAGAACGCTCTCCGCGGCTCACCGCCAGCGCATGCTGCGTGAGGTCTTCGAGCGGCTTGGTGGCCCACTTCGCCGCCAAAAAGATGCCTGCGAGCATCAGCAGCACCGTCGAGATGATGGACCACTTCAACCAGCGCTCCGTCTCCCACACAAAAGCCAGCACGCCACGCTGTGGCTTGGCCACACTGATCATGCCGATCGTTTTGCCCTCCACCCGGATCGGAGCCCCGACGAACATCACGATGGAGAGTGGATCATACGAATTCGTCCGGCTGCTGCGGGCACCGTATTCGCCGTTCAAGGTCAGCACCACATCGCGGCGGTTGGAGATGGAGCCAGGCTCCTCCACGCCAGCGGAGTCAAACAGCACACGGCGCTCGGCATCCGTCACATAGACATGCATATCCACCTGCGTCTTGGTGCGGTTGTAGATCTGCGCATTCAACTCCCGCGCTTGGGCAAAACGGATCGCGGTCTCCACCATGGTGGGATCGAGCACGCCATTCTTCGCCTGGGAGGCGAGGATTTCCGCGAGGATGTTCGCCACATCCACCATCGGTTCCTCCGTGGCCTCCATGTATTGACGCTCCACCCGCTGAATGAGCTGCGAAAAGAGCACGAACAGCCCCACACTGGCGACCAGCGCAAAACCAAGCAAAAAGCGGGCAGTGAGGCTCATGGTGGAATGATCTTTTACCAGCAACCCGATTTCAAATCCAGCACCGCACGGCCCAGACAAGCCGGCACATCCGAGGCGCAGATGCCTTCACGACCCGCGATCTCAGCCGCACGCCCGCAAAGCCAAGCGCCAAGACCCGCCGCGTGATGTAGCGGCACGCGACGGGCCGCGAGAGCCGCACACACACCCGTCAGCACATCGCCCATGCCACCTCCCGCCATGCCGGGATGCCCGGTGGAATTGAAAAGCGTCACCTCACCATCCGTGGCGATCACGGTGCGTGCGCCCTTCAAAAGCAGCGTGCGCTTCGGTGCCGTCTTGACCAGCATCTCCGTCACCATGCGGCGAGACATGCCATGCCAGCCGGGATAGTTCGCCAGCAGCCGATCCAGTTCACCAGGGTGAGGCGTGAGCAGTCGCGGCAGGCCGTTCATCTCATCCATCGTCTCGGGATTCTGGGAAAGCATCGTCAGCGCATCGGCATCCACCACGACCGGCATGGGTGCCTGCCGCAGTACCTCCAGCACCTCATCGTCGCTTTGAAAACCAAGCCCAGGGCCAATCGCCAGCGCATCCGCCTTCATCTCCAAAGCCTCGCGATAGTCATCCACGCATTTCACCATCACCTCCGGCGGCACGCGAGCCGCCAGCAAATCATAGAAGGCCTTCTTCACCAGCAGCGTCGTCAAACCTGCGCCGGCCCGCAAAGCGCCGCGACAGGCCAGCTCCGCCGCACCGAGAAAACCGCGAGATCCCGCCAGGATCACCACGCGTCCGGCATTCCCTTTGTGCATGTCATTCGGCCGATGGGGCAGCCAATGACGAATGCCGCGCGGTGTCATCACCATCGCTGAAGCATCGCCTTGGATTCCTTCCAGTTCCCGCAGCGGCACGAGAGCGAAGCGTCCCACGTTTCGCTCCGCCCCATCCTCCACGAGCAGGTCTTTAATGTGCGCCACACAGGCCGTCACATCCGCCTCCACTGCATGTTTTGACCCCAAACCACTCGGCAGGTCCATCGCGATGATTCGGGCGTGGTGCTGCTCACGAAGCGCCTTCATCTCCTCCGCCATCGCTGCCAGTTCCGGCTTCATCTCCCCGCTGAAACCGATGCCCAGCAGTCCATCGAGCAAAACCAGCGGCCCGCGAGGAAAGTCACGCGTGCGAGCATCCTCGATCACCTCCACCCAATCGCCCCAATGCCCACGCGGCAGTTCCTTCATCTGCGCCGCCGACACGCAAAGCCTTCCAAACACCTTCCAACCGTCCTTTCGCAATTCCCGAGCCGCCACCAGCGCATCACCCGCATTGTTTCCTTTGCCCAGATACAGCACCAGCGATCCCGCCACCGGCTCAAACTGCCGCACCACCTCGGCAATGCCCTTCCCCGCCTCCTCCATCAAAGCCGCTGCTGAGACACCCCGCGTCAGCGCGGCTTCCTCAAACTCTTGCATCTGCTGGGTCGTCACGATCATGGTGAGCCGAGTCTAGGGTTCCGGCCTGAAGTTTCAAGACGGCTCTTGGCAGCCTGAAGCCCGCCTCAACCTTCAGCGGCCTTGAAAGCGGCGAGCGCCGAGGCGAGTTCGGCGGATGAATGGCTGTCTTTGACCTTGGCGATGGCTTCCTGGACGAGTTCGTCGCAGCGTTCGTTGAGGTCGTTGCCGGCGTGGCCTTTGACCCAGTGCCAGCGGACGGTGTGGCGGGCATTGGCGACATCGAGTTGCTGCCACAGATCGGCGTTTTTCACCGGCTTCTTGGCGGCGGTGCGCCAGCCGTTGCGCTTCCAACCGGTGAGCCACTGGGTGATGCCGTTGCGAACGTATTCGGAGTCCGTGTGAAAGTCGATGTCGCAGGCTTCCTTGAGCAGGTTGAGCGATTCGATGGCGGCCATGAGTTCCATGCGATTGTTCGTCGTGGCGGCGATGCCGCCGGTGATCTCACGGACATGCTTCCCATACTGCAACACGGCCGCCCAGGCTCCGGGGCCTGGATTTCCATGGCATCCGCCGTCGCTGAAAATGATGACTTTCTTCATGCCGCATCCTCCGCCCAGGATTTCACGCGACGATCGAGCCAGAAGGGCACCAGCGGCAGCAACGAAGCCAAAAAGAGCATCGCCACACGACCCAGCGGCCAAGCGGCTTTTTGCATGGCGAGCAGCAGCGTGAGGCAGAAGGCCACAAACAGTCCGCCATGGAGAGCACCCACGATTTTGACGGCCAGCGGCATCTGCCAGAGGTATTTCAGCGGCATCGCAATGCCGAGCAAAACGAGGTAAGACACCGCCTCGGCGAGGGCGGTCCAGCGAAAGGCGTTCACAGCTTGTTGGCGCGTCATGTGGCGGTGGGTAAACACCAAGCCATGCAGGGCTTCAAGAGAGGAATGGCCGCAAAAGAACGCAGAGATCGCAAAAGCGGCTTTGGGATAGAGTTTCTGGTCTCTGTGCTCCTCCGTGGCCTCTGTGGTCGAACAGGATAGGATGCTACCACAGAGAGCACCGAGTCACACCGAGGGTTTCAGGAGTCTTAAGATTGATTTTGCGCTCTTGGCGATCCTTCTTGGCCATTCCAATCATCGCCGGATGAGCGGGGCGATTTGCAGGCAGCGCCAGGTTTCGCCTTTCACCCAACCGTCGTCGTGGCGGAGGATGCAACGGAGCGTGGTGGGTGGTTGGCCGCCGAGGTAGGTATCGGCCTTGATGAGCTGGATCGAAAGCGTGCCATCCGAGTGCAGCGTGATGGTTTGCGGCTTGTCACTATCGAACCAGCCGTCCTCGGTGAAGACGATGAGCTTCTCCGCCTCGCGTTGGCTTGGCCGCAAGGCCGCACGAGCATCGGCAGGGCGAAGCGTGAGGGTGATGTCGCGTCCTTTTTCGGAAGCCTCGGCCTTCCAGGCATTGCTGGGGCGTTCGGCACGCGCCCGCTCGGCTTCGAGCAGGGCATGCCATTTTTCATTCAGCGCCGAGGTAGCGGCGACAGGCAACGTGAGGCTCAAATCCATCGCCCCAGGATGGCAGGTGCTGCCGCAGCACATCCACGAGGCCTTGCCTGAGAGCGTGACGGAGTCGCCGAGCTTCAAATCCGTCGGTGGCGTGATTTCGGTGCGCAGCATGACATCGCGATCAAAGCCCTGTGCTTTGATTTGGAACATCAAGGTCCTCTCCGGCTCAGGATAGACGAGCCGCCCAACCTTCCAGCCCTTCGGCAAATCCCACTTCATCTGCGTCGGCACGCCCACAATGCCCGGAAACCGCCAGTAAGTGTGCCAGCCGCGATCATGCTGAATCCAAAGCCCCAACGTGAACGGCTTGCCGGGCACCACAGCGGCTTGCTCGGTGATGAGCTGGAGCGTCAGGCCGGTCTGCGCCTGAGCAGCGAAGGGCAAAGAGCCAAGGGCGAAGAGCAGGAGACGGAAAGGCATGTCACGTATGGAGACATGGAGGCAGGCCTCCATTCAAGGAGAATGAGCGCGCCGTTCTTGCTCTGGGGCCTGCCCGCAGTGCTTCGCTCAGTAAAGTGGAACAGGATTGCATCCTGTTCATTCCCCGTCGTCAGACGCAAAGGTTAAAAACCCGTGCCACTTTCCAAAACCTTGAACCCCGCTTCCCCCGCCATGGCCGAGATCGAAAGCATGCCCCCACTCACCAGCCAATGATTCGAAGGCGAGGAGATCCCCGAGAAGCACTGGATGTACTGGCTGGCGAAGAAGTTCTTCTTCAACGACTTCGGGGTGTATTCGGGGTGTATTCGGGGTTGGAGAAGAAGAATTGAATGCCGATGGGCACCGCAATGCCACTGCATTAATGGGTGAAGGGCACGCAAAGTTGGCCATAATCACTAAATGGACTTCGAATTTTGTAGGAAGATTGATTCTTGCATATCACTCTACAGATGACCATTTTCGCAACATGCTCTTCATTAGCCACAAAACGGAAGACAAGGCCTTTGCTACCGAGGTGCGGCAGAGGGCGCTCCGCCAGGGGTATGCGGAGACGCAGATTTTTTTGGACAGTGATCCGCTCTCCGGCATCCAGGCGGGCACCAGTTGGGAGGACAGCCTGTATGCCAGCCTTAAGCACACGCGCGCCATGGTGGTGGTATGCTCCCCGCAGTGGCTGAGCTCCCAGTGGTGCTTTGTGGAGCTGGGGTATGCGCGGGCGATGTCCATCTCCCTCTTTCCCATCATCATCTCCCCGTGCCAGGTGGGCTCGACGCTGGGCTCCACCCAGACCATCGACATGACGACGGCGGCTGCAGCGGACCCTGCGGGCAGGGACGCCGCGTTTGACCGGCTGTGGCGCGCGCTGGAGGCGCTGCACCTGGGCCCGCACCACCACCTGCCGTGGCCGCCGCCGGGGCAGGTGGATGCCTGCCCCTTCCCAGGGTTGATGTATTTTGAGGAGCGGCATGCGCCCGTCTTCTTTGGCCGGGAGCAGGAGCGTGCCGCCGTGGTGGCACTGCTACAGGAGATGCGCCGCAGCGGCGTGCCGCGCCTGCTCATGATCGAGGGCGGCTCCGGCAGTGGCAAGTCCTCTCTCATGCGCGCCGGCGTGCTGCCCTGGCTGCGCCACCCGCAGGAGCGGGGAAACTGGCACGTGCTGCCCACGCTGAGGCATGGGGAGTTTCCCAATGCGGACATCACGCTCTTCGTGCGGCTGGCGCAGGTGGTGGCAGCCTCCTTTCCCCCAGGTGCGCCGCATGCCCCGGACTGGAAGACTCTGCGAGTGGAGATAGAGGGGGAGGATGTGGAGAAAGCGGGGGCGCGTTTTGTGGAAGTGGTCACAGATCTCTCCCTGGCGCTGCAGGCCAGCGGCGGGCAAGGACGGGCGCAGCCGCAAGGCCAGGGCCCCACGATCCTCATCAGCCTGGATCAATGTGAGGAAATGCTGACCCCGGCAGCCGGGGAGGTGGCGGCGCGCTTCCTGGCGTTCTTGAAGGCGC
Source organism: Akkermansia muciniphila (assembly GCA_943373155.1). Lineage (GTDB taxonomy): Bacteria > Verrucomicrobiota > Verrucomicrobiia > Verrucomicrobiales > Verrucomicrobiaceae > Prosthecobacter. The sequence goes on from CALSBJ010000036.1 coordinate 37,098, forward strand.
TGCTCTCCCGCAGCAATGGCAGCCTGCTGGTGCTGGGCACGCTGCGGGCGGACTACTCCGGCGTGTATGAGCGGCACCCTGCCGCGCTGAAGGTGCCCTTCCTCAGCCTGTACCGGCTGCCGCTTTTCCCGTGGGACAAGGTGGAAGATGTCATCGTGAAGCCGGCAGCCAAGGTGAATGTGGTCTTTGATGACGACCTGTTGGAAAGGCTCATGAAAGACGCGCCAAACGGGGATGCGCTGCCGCTGTTGGCCTTCACCCTGGAGAGCCTCCACCGGCGCTTCTCCAACGACGGCCGCATCACCCTGGAGGAGTATGAGGTGCTCGGCGGGATGGAGGGCTCCATCCAGAAGGCCATCGACGACATCATGAGGGGAAAGACCCCGGACGCCATGGCCGCCCTGCGCCTGGTCTTTGTGAAGCACCTGGCCCAGGCCACGGAGAAGGCGGGGGAGTATGTGCGCCTCAGAGCGCTGCTGGAGGACGTGCCCGCCATGGCGCACCCCATCCTGGAGGAGTTCGTCCAGGCGCGCCTGCTGGTGGCCTCGGAGCATTCCAAGGGCCAGGTGCAGATGGAGGTGGCCCACGAGGCTATGTTCCGCTGCTGGGCGGAGCTGAAGACCTGGCTGGAGGCATCCGCCGACCTCCTGCGCTGGCGGCGGGATGTGGAGCATGATCGTACCGCGGACGGCCCCCGGTGGAAGGGCCTGCGCCCGGCGCAGCTCGCCATCGCCAAGAATTGGCCGCAGGAGCGCGGGCAGGAGCTGCATGATGATGAGATAGGATGGATCAAACAAGGGCTGCGGCGGCAGAACTTTCAGCGCGGTCTGATCTTCGCCGTATGTGCTTTGATCTCCCTGCTGGCGGTGATGTTTTATAGGCAGAAGGTAGATGCTGATAAGGCAAGGGTATCTGCAAACACTGCAACTATGAGGGCTCAAGAAGCGCAGACGGACGCCCAGAATGCGCTGAAGGAGACCCAGCGGCAGTTGGAGCAGTCCCAGTTTCACGAGGGCAAGACATGGCATGCCCGGGCGAAGGCAGCCCGTGATAAAGGGGACCACTACAGCGCGCTGATACTGGCCGGGCGGGCCATCGGTTTTCAGGGGCTTGGCAGGCAGCGGGCGGAGACGCCGCAGTTTGAAAAGGACTACCCTCTGCTGCTGGGCGGCAGCATGCAGAATGAAGGCCTCGAGGCACGCCGCAAGAAGGAGTTTAAGTCCATCCAGGAGTTTGTGCGGGACCTCACGCCTGGACTGGCCTTGCGGTGGACCAGCCCATTGACGAGGCACCATAGGGACCGCATCACCTCGGTAAAATTTAGTCAAGACGACACACGTCTGATGACCTTAGGGGGCAAGGAGCTCAAGACCTGGAGCATGGTGGATGGTGCCAGGCTCATGCAGACAAAACTGGCGGACCAGCCAACCTACATGTCCAGTTCCAGCCTTGGCGTTGACTGGGTGGCATGCGCGCATGAGGACTGTGTAAATATCTTTGATTCTGACACAGGACTGCTCAGGACATCATTGCCGACCGGTAAAAGGGCTGATCTCGTGAGCTTTAGTTTTGACGGCGCGCGCCTGGCGGCGCAATGGGAGGGGAAGATCCACATCTGGAACGTCGCCACGGGAAAGGAAGTTATGTCCTTCGCTTCGAATGTCGAGACCATCTCGGCCATGGTTTTTAGCAGGAACGGCCGTTGGCTTCTGGGCAGGTCGGACGGAAAATCGATCATGCTGTGGGATCTAATTGCTGGCAAACTTCACCACAAACTTGAAGCGCATCTGGATACTGTGAGCGCGGTGGACTTTATGTTTGAGGACCGTTATGTGGTCTCCGCAGCCAAGGCGGAATCTGGGGATGATGTGAGCGAGGTGGTTGTTTGGGATGTGCAGACTAGCAAGGAAGTGAAAAGAATCTTCGAGGTGACGCCGGGCATCTACAGCATCGCCTGCAGCCCGAAGGCCTGGAAGATCGTGGCAGGCTGTGGAGATGGCGGGCTGCGGATCTGGAATGAAGAGGATTCCGGCAGCGGTACAGCCTTTATAGGGCACAACTCCACTGTGGATGGGCTTGCCTTTAGCGCGGACGGGCAGCGCTTTGCCAGTTTCTCCGAAAACGAAGGGGTCCGCGCGTGGAGCGCGGTGGATGCCGCTCCGGTCTTCCAGCCTTCCGGGCATTTAAGCTATGTGCGCGGTGTCGCCTACAGTCCAGATGGTCTTCAAATCGCCAGCGCTTCAGATGACCACACTGTCAAGCTGTGGGACGGCGCAGGTGGCACGGAGATGATGACACTCCGCGGGCACGAAGGCCCTGTATCATGCCTGGCCTACAGCCCTAATGGTGCCTACCTGGCCAGCGGCTCGTATGATGGCACCGTCAAGATATGGAGCCTGCCTGCGGGCAAGCAGGTGGCGAAGCTGGAGTTGTCCTCGTGGAAAGTCGAGCGGTTGTCCTTCAGCCCGGATGGCCAAAGCCTCGCGACGGCATCGGAGCAGATTGTCCGAGTTTGGGACACGAAGACCTTCGTGGAGACGGCAGAATTTATGGGGAAGGATGAGTCCTGGCGTGCCACGGCGTTCAGCCCGTCTGGCATGCTGTTGGCGGGTGGCGGTAGCCGGATGGCAGGTGTCAGCAGAGCGGAAGCAAGACTATCTCCTGCCTTGATAGCAGCAGCAGCAGGAGGAATCTTCAGAGGTGAAACACCAGAGATGCTGTACCTTCCGAAGGCTGGGCTGGTCAGCATTTGGGATGTTGGCAGTAGGAAGGAAGTCATGAAGCTGCCTGAGCAAGAACAATGGTGTTCAGACATCGTGTTCAGCCAGGATGGAAGCCTGCTGGCCAGGGTGTATGACTCCAGAACTATCAAGGTCTGGGATATGAAGGCCGGCAAGGAACGGTGGACTTTGCAAGCCAAAGGTGGTAAGATTCGGTCTGTTCAATTTAGTCCAGATGGATCCATGCTGGCAGGTGCGTCAATCGAAGGGACCATTGAGGTGTGGGAGACGTCCAAGGGAGTGCTGATAACCTCGGTGCGGGCGCATGCGCAGGAAGTCACGAGTTTGTGCTTCAGTCCGGATGGAAGCCGGCTGGTCAGCGGCTCAGCAGATCATGTGCTCAAGATCTGGGATGTGCTGCGTCCGAGTTTTGAGAGCAAGCTGGCCTGGCTCTCATCGGAAGCATGGGATGCGTCCTTGGGAGTGGTGGATTCTCTCACCGGAGATGTGCTGCTGGCCTTCGAATATGAGGATGAAGAATGCCATGTTGGCCTGAGCCCGGACGCAACCTTTGCGGCATTCAAGGCCCCGGACGGGGAGGTGACCCTTTGGGACCTGGTGAACGGGCTGGAGATGACTGGAGAGACGCAGGCCAGAAGTGTGGTGGACGCCTCGCATGGTGAGCAATGGCTGCAGCAGCCCGGGCAGCCTAGGCCGGGTGACTTTGTGATCAGCCCTTTGCCGGTGCCTCCAGACCTGGCCTCGGATGGAGGGGTGGCTGCACTGTTGCGTGCAGATCTGCTGGCAGTGGCTGAAAATGATGTTGCCGTGCCTCGTGCAGCCAGCCGCTCTTTAAAGGGGGAGGTGCCTCCATTGAAGTTGCCCCCTGCCAGGGTGCTTTCGCGGCCTTCACAGCTCGTGCTGACTGACGCCACAAGACCGGAGGTGCAGATGCGCGCCTTAGCAGGAGGCGCCAACTACTGGGTGGCACGGTCTCTGTGGGAGCAGTTCCATGCCTCGCCGCAAAGTGCCGTGAGCGCCGACGGTGAGATACGCCGTCTGTATTTGATCGCGCTCATGTCTGCCGCGCGGAACTTGCAGCTGATGAATGCCAAAACAGCGGCCGAGTGCGTGCATGAGCTGGCTCAGCAAATGACTCCGCCCATGCTGACGAAAGTCACAGTGTCCCTGCGCCTGCTCAGCCTCATGCCGGTGCTGCTGGCGCACAAAGACCCCGAGGTGCGGAGAGAGGGGGAGCAGCTCATGAGCTGGTTGAAAGAGCACGCCTCTGAGCGCTGGAAACTTGGGCTGAAGGACAGATCTGGCATTGCCATCAGAGATGTGCCGCCGTCATCCCCTGCCGCGTCTATTGGGCTTCGGATTGGGGACATGCTGCTGACTTACAATGGCATCACTGTCTGGTCGCCCGAACATTTTATCAGGCTGGTTGAGGAGAACAAGCTGACAGTGCCGCTGGAGGTAGATCGCCAGGATGAGATCATGTCATTCCAGGCACCTTCGGGCGCGCTCGGGATGAGCATCGATATTCGGGAGAATCTAGGGCCGCCGCCCCCACCTTTACCACCGCCCTGATGGGCGTCCACTGGCTGATTGGAATGTATACAACTCCCAAGTGCTGTCCGTGAATGTGGTTAACAGCTACTTCTGACGTTGAATATGCGGCTCAATCTTTAGGCAACGCAGCGCTCCATCCAGCAACCAGCCATTGTCGTCGCACAATGGCTGGTAGCGTTTTGGGCGGCTTATTGCCGAGATAAGCATCGGCTTTCGTCAGTATTTTCGTCAGGCTGCCGTCGTCGTCGCGCTGGATGATTTGCGGCTTGTCGGTGTCGAACCAGCCGTCTTCGGTGAAGACGATGAACTTGTCGGCTTCGCGCTGGCTTTTACTCACGCAAACCTGCGCGGTGTAGGGGGTGCGCATCAGCTTTATCGTTTGTTTCGCTCACGCTGGTGCTCCAGGCGCCGCTGCTTTGTTCGACACGCGCACGTTCCTGATCGAGCAGCTTGTGCCAGTTCTCATCCAATACGGCAGTTCCAGCGACAGGGAGCGTGAGGTTGAATTCAATGGAGCCTAGATTACACAAATTACCTCAAAAAATCCATGTGGGGTTGCGGGCAAGCGTGCTTTGATCGCCGAGCTTCAAATCCGCTGGCGGCGTGACCTCCGTGCGCAGCATGACATCACGATCAAACCCCTGCGCCTTGATTCGGAACATCAATGTCCTCTCCGGCTCGGGATAGACGAGCGGCCCGGCCTTCCAGCCCTTCGGCAAATCCCAATTCATCTGCGTCGGCACGCCCACAATGCCCGGAAAGCGCCAGTAAGTATGCCAGCCTCGATCATGCTGAATCCAAAGGCCGACAGTGAAGGACTTGCCGGGCACGACGGCGGCTTGCTCGGAGACGAGTTGGAGCGTCAGACCGGTCTGCGCCTGGTCAGCGAAGGACCAAGAGCAAAGGGCGAAGAGAAGGAGACGGAACCGCATGTGGTGAAAACGAGCCGCGACAGACGCTTCCGGCAACCAATTCGAAGGATCGGAAGCCACGATGCCAACTCACGCTCCACGAAGGTGGCGGCGAATCCATGAAGGGCGGCGTCGGCAGTCCACCACCGCACGCACCTTCACGATGTCATCCTCAACGGTGTAAAAAATGGCGAAAGGAAAGCGCTTCGAGAGAGCCCGGTGATAGTGCCGGTAGGGCTTCCGGTGGATGCCTGCGGTGAGTTGAAGCTGGTCGATGTCAGCGAACAGGTTTCGCAGGAAGTAGTCCCCGAGCCCAGCTTCCTGCTTTTCATAAAACCGGTGCCCATCAATGAGATCGGCTTTCGCGAGATCGAGGAGCTGAATCTTCATCGAACGGCCTCAAGAATCTCTTTTTTCGCGTCTTCCCAGTCGATGAACTTCGCTGCGCCTGCCGCAACGACCTCCTCCCGCACATCCAGCACCTCTTTTTGCCAGGCGGGCACTTCCAAGTCGGATTCGGTCGCCGAAAGATCATCCCATAGCGCTTCCATGACGAAGAGCTTTTCCCGCAGAGGGAGTTCGTGAAGTGCTTGGAGCGAGATCATGGCCGATGCTATGCGGAAAGCCATTCGAGGTCAATACGCCGCATGCCCCGGCGTGCGGGCGAAGGGAATGACATCGCGGATGTTGGGCACGCCGGTGACGAACATGAGCAGGCGCTCGAAGCCGAGGCCGTAGCCAATCCATCACTCCTCCTTGTCAGGCTCGACATCGCCCCAGAGTCGGGCATCCTAGGTCAGCATCCGCCCTCCCATGAGCACGCCCAAGGTCTTCATCTCCGCCACCACTGGCGATCTCCGCAGCATCCGCCAGCTCGTGAAGGAGGCGCTGCTCACCATCGGAAACGCCTGACTTATGAGCGCCCGCACTGTCTTTCTCAGCCATCGTCGCAAGGACTTTGGCAAATACTTCGCCCGCTCCGTCCAACTGGCACTCAAAGCCCACGGCTTCGATGTCTTCCTGGATGTCGAGACCATAGAGGCGGGGAAGTGGGAGACGCAGATTCTCGCGGGCATCGACCAGCGGTCCCATTTCCTGCTGCTGGTCACGCCCGGCTGTTTCGATGGCTGCGATTCACCGGACGACTGGGTGCGCCGCGAGTTCGAGCGTGCCGTCGAGACCGGGCGAAATATCGTTCTCCTCTTCGAGCAGGATGCCCACTATGCCGAATTGAAGGCCAGTTGCCCCGCACCGATGCGTGGGGTCTTCGACTACCAAGGCCACCGTCTCCACGACACGAGCTTCGAGAAGGACATCGAGATTCTCCGCGAGAAGCACCTTCATCCCTCCAAAGCCCCGTCCGTTTCCCCAGCGATACCGGCGAACGAAATCCTTCAGCGCCTTGACGCCATCGCCGAGCGGCAGCGCATCTCTTCCGCCCACATTCGTGCCCACTTGCTGGAGAGCACCGAGCGCCAGCGCGATGCCGACCTCGCCTCTGCCGACAAGGCCGCCACCTCCGACGAGCGCCAGCGCCTCCGCGAAACCGCGCTCGCTGCCCACGCCGCTCGCCTCGCGCGCATTGATGACGCCGTCGCCCGCTTCGCCGAGTTGGAGGGCGGCCCCGAAGCCACGCGCATCGGCCGCGAACTCACCCGCATCCTCACCGAGGAGGGCACGGACGCCGCGCTCGCCTTCATCGTCAGGGAAAAGGCGGGCCTCCTGGCCGAGGCGGACGCGCAGCTTGCAGCCGACCGCGAGCGCCTGCGCGGCCGGCTCGCCCCGCTCCTCAGCGCCGCCGATTTGCACGTTACGAAGGGCGACACCGCCGCCGCCCGCACCGCCTACCGCGAGCTGCTCCAGCGCGACCCCGCCTGGCCCGCCGCGCTCAGCGCCTTCGCGTGGTTCCTCTTCGACCAGACGATCCAGAATAAATACCACGGCACCCTCGTCGCCGCGCTCGCCGATGCCGAGGAGGCCCACACCCTCGTCGCCGCGCTCGCCGATGCCGAGGAGGCCCACACCCTCGCCACGCGCTGGCACGAGGCCGCCCCGGCGGACGCCGAAGCCCGCCGCCTCCTCAGTGCCACGCACAATCAAATGGGCGACGTGCTCATCCAGCGCGGGCAGCCGGGCGGCGCCGCCCAAGTCGAGCAGCACTACACCCGCAGCCTCGAACTCGCCGAAAAGCTGCTGGCGGACAACCCCGGCTCGGCAGAGGCCGTGCGCGATGTCTCCGTGAGCCTGAACAAGCTCGGCGACTTCCTCGCCCAGCGCGGCCAGCCCGGCGACGCGGAGAAGGCCCTCGGCCACTACACCCGCAGCCTCGACCTCGCAGAGAAGCTGCTGGCGGACAACCCCAGCTCGGCGCAGGCCGTGCGGGATGTCTCCGTGAGCCTGAACAATCTGGGCGACTTCCTCGCCCAGCGCGGCCAGCCCGGCGACGCGGAGAAGGCCCTCGGCTACTTCACCCGCAGCCTCGAAGTGCGCGAGAAGTTGCTGGCGGACAACCCCGGCTGGGCGCAGGCCGTGCGCGATGTCTCCATCAGCCTGGACAGGCTCGGCGACTTCCTCGCCCAGCGCGCCCAGCCCGGCGACGCGGACAAGGCTCTCGGCCACTTCACCCGCAGCCTCGAACTGCGCGAGAAACTGCTGGCTGACAACCCCGGCTCGGCCCAGGCCGCGTTGGACGTGGCCATTTCGCATGAGAGGCTGGGCGACTTCGCCCGCGACCACGGCAAGCCTGCGGATGCGGAAGCCCACTACCGCCATTCCCTCGAAACGTGGGACCGGATGAGCAAGGCGAACCCTGACAGCGCCTACTACGCCCGTGGTGGCGTGGTGCCTGCCTCGCGCCTCGCTGCGCTCGCAGAGACGACCGGCAAGGACGACGCAAAGGTTTGGTGGCGGAAGGCGCACGACATCCTCGACGGCATGGTGCGCAAGGGGATGTTCGTCTCGCCGGGGGACCTGAAGTTCCTCGAAACGCTGAAGGGGAAGGTGAAGTAGCCCGGCGGTGCCATCCAGGCCGATGGCCTGCCCCAAAGCCAGCCCAAGGCAGCGCGCTGTGGCTGTGATCGTGCTGGGCGGGTGGCAATGCTTTGAAGGAGCCTCTGGAGGCGTTTTTGACCCGGCTTTGGCCGGAGTCCCGAATCACGGCTGCGGAAGACCAGGAACCCAGAAAAGCTCCAGCAGATTCATGGAGGCCAGCAGGTTGACGCAGACCAGAGCGCTGGGCGGAGACGCTGGAGCTGATGGAGCAGAGCCTGCGCATCAGCGAACGCCTGGCCGCCACCGATCCGACGAATGTGATGTGGCAGAACGATGTGAAGGCCAGCCGGGCGCTGGTGGGGAAGTAGGCCGGATGTGTTCGGCACGCTGGATGTCGCAACCACGGGCGATCCTCTTCGCCGAACTATCCGGCTGGTTTGGGAGCGCGGGAGGCTGCGGTAGTCCAAGAAGCCGGATCGTTTGGCGAAGGCGCTCTGCGGCGAAACCATACCCACTGCGCCAAACACATCCGGCCTACGCTCAGGCGGCACTAGACTCGCGGAGCGTCCTAGAGACGCGGTGGGCCTCCAGCGCTTTCGAGTGCCCCCTGGCCTGCGAAAAGCTCCAGAGGGCTGGAGCACTCCAGGACGCTGCCGCGCTCCTCGTCGGCCCGACTGAATTCGATGCTCTTGCGACTTTCCAGTCTTTCGGTGAACCAGTCTCAATACGCCGCATGGCCCGGCGTGCGGGCGAAGGGAATGACATCGCGGATATTGGGCACGCCGGTGACGAACATGAGGAGGCGCTCGAAGCCGAGGCCGTAGCCGGCGTGGGGGACGCTGCCGTAGCGGCGGAGGTCGGCATACCACGAGTAATTTTCGGGTTCGAGGCCCTGGGCGGCCATGAGGGCTTCGAGGACGTCGAGTCGCTCCTCACGCTGGCTGCCGCCGACGATTTCGCCGATGCCGGGGACGAGCAGGTCCATGGCGGCGGCGGTCTTGCCGTCGTCGTTTTGGCGCATGTAGAAGGGTTTGATGCCTTTCGGGTAGTTGAAGATGGTCACAGGGCCTTTGACGTGCTCTTCGGCGAGGAAGCGCTCGTGTTCGGTTTGCAGGCCTTCGCCCCAAACGACGGGGTTTTCGAAGCTGCGGCCGCTTTTGAGCAGGATCTCGACGGCGTCGGTGTAGCTGATGCGCTCGAAGGGTTTGGCCAAGGTTTGCTGGAGGCGGGCGACGAGTTCTTTGTCGATGAATTTGTTGAAGAACTCGAGCTCGTCGGGACATTCGTCGAACATGGCCTGGACGAGGTAGCGCACTTGTTCTTCGGCGAGCGTCATGTCGTCGAAGAGATCGTAGAAGGCCATCTCAGGCTCGATCATCCAGAACTCGGCGGCGTGGCGGGTGGTGTTGCTATTCTCGGCGCGGAAAGTGGGGCCGAAGGTGTAGATGTTGCCGAGGGCGCAGGCAAAGGCTTCGCCTTGAAGCTGGCCGCTGACGGTGAGATAGGTCGGACGGCCAAAAAAGTCCTGCTCGGGCTTGGTGGGCGTGTTGGGCTTCAGCGTGGTGACCTGGAACATCTCCCCTGCCCCTTCGCAGTCGCTGCTGGTGATGATGGGCGTGTGGACGTAGAAAAAGCCGCGCTCCTGGAAGAAGCGATGGACGGCGAAGGCCATCTTGCTGCGCACGCGGAAGACGCTGCCGAAGAGATTCGTGCGCGGACGCAGGTGGGCGATGGTGCGGAGGAACTCGGGCGTGTGGCCTTTCTTCTGCAAAGGGTAGGTCGCATCGGCTTCACCGAGGAGTTTCACCTCTTTGGCCTGCACTTCCCACTTCTGTCCGGCCGCCGGTGAGGCGATCAATTCGCCGGTGATCTCGACGGAGGCCCCGGTGAGGATGCGCGGGAGCAAATCAGCGGTCGGCAGCGTGGCATCGACGACGACTTGCAGGCCTTTGAAGCAGGAGCCGTCAGTGATTTCGAGGAAGGAGCAGGCTTTCGAGTCACGCTTCGTGCGCACCCAGCCGCGGGCGAGGATGCCGGAACGCGGCTCAGAGGCGTGGAGGAGGTCTTTGATGGTCTCGGGCATGGTGAAGCGGTGGGGGCGATTTTTGGCAGAAGGATGGAGGCAGAATGATCTTTAGAGTTTGCGGCTCCAAATCAAATCTTCGGCGTGTCCCGCATTTCCGACGTGATTTTTGGGTAGAAAGATTGGGGGTAGAAAAATTTTCCCAAGCCTCTGCTTTTGAAATTTTTCTACCCCAAATTTTTCTACCACACCTGCTTTCGCTTCTTGTGTGCGGTCGATGGATCAGGCCACGAGCACGGGCTGAGCCTGCGAGACGCCGAAGCTGGCACGCGTGGCGAGATCCTGGGCGGGGGCACCGATGGCTTTGGCGAGGGCTTTGCTGAGACCATCGAGGGAGTAGGGCTTCAGCATGATGTCCACGGGCGGCGGGTGGCCCTGGCTGAGGATCATGAATTCATCGGGATCAATGATGAAGCCGCTGCACACGACGACCGGGATGTCGCAATCGGCGGCGCGGAGCTGCTTGAAGGCCTCGCGGCCGCTGAGCTTCGGCATGTAGATGTCGAGCAGGATGCCATCGATCTTTTCACCGCCGCGCAGGCACATGTCGAGCATTTGCTGGCCATCGGCGGCCTCGATGACGCGGTAGCCGAGGAAGTTGAGCATGTTCGCGGCGATGGAGCGGACGGGCGCTTCGTCATCGACGACGAGGATGGTAGTCTGCGTGCCGATCGGGGCGGTGACCGCGTTTCCGGAGGAGAGATTTTCCTGCGGCTGATCGCTATTTTCTTCGAGCTGACTGGTGCGGGGCAAATAGACGCGGAATTCGCTGCCACGGCCGATTTCGGAATCGAACTCGATCCAGCCGCCATGCTCGCGGACGATGTCCTGCGCGGTGGCGAGGCCGAGGCCGCTCCCTTTGGAGGCGTTCTTGGTGGTAAAGAAGGGCTCGAAAATGCGGTGGCGGTTCTCTTCAGAGATGCCGTGGCCGTTGTCGCGAACGACGAGCATGACGAAATCGGAGGAGTCGCCGCCCTTAGGGCCTTTGGCGGCGCGGGTGACGTTTTCGACGGCGATCTCGATGACCCCGTTGTCGGAGGGAAGAGCGTCGCGGGCGTTGAGGCAGAGATTGAGCATGACCTGCTGCACCTGGGTGGCATCGGCGAGTACGTGGGAGTCATCCATGCCGGCACGCATCTGGATGTTCACTTTGGAATCGACGCTGTGTTTCAGGAGTTGCTGCACATCGGCCATGAGGCGCTTCAGATTGACGGGCTTGCGGGCGGAGGAGCCATTGCTGAAGCGGGAGTAGCCGAGGAGGCTCTTCACGAGATCCGCCGCACGCTGGGTGGCATGCGTGGCGTTTTGCAGGCGATCACGCACGGCACCGGGGTTCGCAGGCGAGGTGAGCTCGGCGAGGGTGAGATTGCCACGGATGGTGGTGAGGAGGTTGTTGAAGTCGTGGGCGATGCCGCCAGCGAGCTGGCCGATGGTGCCGAGCTTCTGCGATTCGCGGAGCTGCTTTTCGAGCACGCGGAGCTGGGAGTGATCCTTCACCACCCAGATGCGGCCGACGATTTCGCCCGCATCGGTGCGCATCGGCACGGTGCGAATGCTGAAGACGCCCTCGCCATCGGCGGTGATCATGGGGTTCATCTGATCCTGGCCATCGAGGTTGCTGGCGACGGATTGCAGCCACTCGGCGGCGGCCTTGCCATCGGCAAAGCGCTCGGCAAAGGCGGCGACGAGACGGCTGGCATCGCGTCCGGCGATTTCTTCGACCGGTTTGCCGAGGAAGGCATCGAGGCGGCCATTCGAGGCGATGATGGAGCCCTGGGCGTCGATGACGGCCACGCCTTCATCACTGGCGGCGAAGAGACCCTGGAGGGCGGTGAAAGCCTCGCGGAGGAGACGCTCGGCATTGAGGAGACGCTGGGCGGTCTGCGTGGCGTGCTGCTCGGCGGCGTTGAGGGCTTGGCGCTGCTTGGCGAAGATCATGTTGATGTCACAGCGGAGCTTCCAGAAGTCGGAGGGCAGCCATTCGGCGGATTGGGTATCCGGGGGAACGCCACGCAGCACGGCGGTGGTGCCTTTCATGACAGAGCTGGCTGGTTTCAACACCCAGCCGCCGATGAGGTAGGCGGCAAGGAAGACGCCACCGCCGAGGACGACGCCAGTGACGCCGTAAAACCAGTCAAGTGGCTGATCCATCAGCTTGGCTGCGCCCATGGCAGGCAAGAAGCCGAAGAGCCAGAGCGGGAAAAGCATGCGAAGGCGGAGGGAGTTCATAGGCAGTGTGGGTGGGTTCGGGAGGAGAGAGTGAGTGAGGATCAGGCCGTGGGAGCCGGGCTGGTGGGCGGCGGCTGCATCGAAGCTCGAGCCCAGACGCGGCGCATGCATTGCTCAACGGCGGCTTCCAGATGCTGGGAAATCCAGGTTTCAAAGTCAGCCCGGAGAGCAGCCACCTCGGAGGAGGCCGCTGCGGAGGTGCCACTACGACTTTCGAGGCGCTCCAAGCGATCATTCAGGGCGCTGATGTTCGTGGCGGCGGAGAAGAAATCATTCCGCATCTGGTCCACCTGCCCGGCAACCTCACGCAATAGTCGCTCGGTTTCAGTCGCCACGGCGGAAGGAGGGGGGGCATTAAAATGGGTCGTGGGAGCCTGGCCGAGGGTCAGATAGGGCTGGCCATTGAGCGGCGGAGCCTGCACCTGAGGCCGGGCGGGAGGAAGCGGTGATGGAGCGGCCGCGGGGGGCTGATTCGCCTGAAAATCAATCAACTGAGCGGGTCTAGGAGCGGCACCAGGGGCACCAAAGGCTAGGGTGGCGAAGGCCGGATCTTTCACGGCTCCTGGCTGCTCAACGAGGCCGACGAGCTCGTGAGGATTCGTGTATGCACTGCCCATGCCGAGCGGTGCTTCGGGCACCGGAGCGGTTCTTTGTGCTGAGAATGAGAAAGGTAAGGGCATTCGTTGAAAGGCAGGAATCCAGCAAGATTAACAGGAGTTATGCAAAATTTCCATAATTTTCTGAATTTATTTCAAATATGCAGCACCATTAATGGCTCACAGGCCTCCTTTTTTGACCAAACCGGGCCTTTTGAGGCTTCCAAGCCGTCAACATGGCAAAACCTTTAAAAAGAGGTGGTGGGCAAAAAATCGGCCCGAGAGGCCTAGTGTCCGATTTTCGGCGCCAGAATCTCCACCGGCTCGGAAACCATCTTGCACCCTCCGGCCAAGTGTCTTAAACCGGGAGCCTCATGATCGAAGATGTCAAAAAGCGCCTGGATGCCTATCTCGCCCAACAAGGGCAGCGGCGAACCAAGCAGCGTGATGTCATTATCGAGGCCGCGTTTGCCACCGACGACCATTTCAATGCTGAGGAACTCCTCGACAAGGTGCGCAAGATCGACCGCACCGTTTCCCGGGCCACCGTCTATCGCACGATCACCCTGATGCAGGCCTGCGGGGTGCTCCGCGAGGTGGACTTGGGCCGAGATCAAACTTACTACGACCCGAATTTCCTCGAAAAACCGCAGCACAACCACCTCATCTGCCTCGATTGCGACCGCGTGGTGGAGTTTGAGGACGAGCACATCGCCCTGCTGCACGACTGCATCTCCCGCCGACTCGGTTTCAAACCGCAGCTCAAGAGCATGCGCATCGAGGCCCACTGCGAGGAACTGGCCCGTGAAGGTGCCTGCCGACATAAAACAGCCCGCGAAGAGGCGGCGCTGAACTCATGACCTCGGCGTAAGCCCGCACAGCCTCCGGCGAAGCAAATCGAGCGCCGCCTGGGAGGTCAGCAGCTTGAAGCGATCCCGCGCACCGGGGTAAAAACGCTTCAAAGCCCAGGTTTCGCCCGATTTGGACGCCAAGCCGATCCACACCGTGCCCACCGGCTTTTCCGGCGTGCCACCACTTGGACCCGCGATTCCTGTAACGGAAAGAGCGTAATTCGCCCCACTCACCGCCAGCGCCCCCTCAGCCATTGCCCGGGCGACTTCCTCGCTCACCGCGCCGTGTTTCTCGAAAAGTTCCATCGGCACGCCGAGGTGCTGCTGCTTGGCCTCGTTCGCGTAAGTCACCCAGCCGTGGCCAAAAACCTTCGAGGAGCCGCTCACATCCGTGATCCGGCTGGCAATGGTGCCGCCCGTGCAGGATTCCGCCGTAGCCATCCACTCACCGCGATCGGTCAAAAGCTGAACAATCACCTCTTCGATGATCCGGCGATCCTCCGAGACGATGCAATCGCCAAAAGCCCCGCGCACAATGTCCGCGGCCGCGTCCACCGCCGCCTGCGTGCCGGCGAGGCGCACATCGACATCGCCTTTTCGAATGCAGTACCCCAGATCGAGACCCGGTACCGCTTCCAGCTCCTTCTCCACCGCCTCGACGATGTCCGACTCGCCAATGCCCGTGACCTTTAAATAGAGCACGCGACGCGACGACCCATCCGGCAACCACTCCCGCAGTCGGGGCTCCACCTCGTTCTCGACCATCGGCTTCAGTTCACGAGGTGGTCCCGGCAGGAGAAAGATGTGCGCATTCCAGCCCAACGGCTCGCCCAGCGAAGCCGGGAAATAGAGGCCAGGGGCCGTTCCAAACGGGTTCGCCATCACGCTTGCCCCTTTCGGGACCATCGCCTGACGCTTCGTGGCCTCGTTCACGGCTTTGTTGCGCTTCGCAAAGTAGGCCTTGAGGTGCTCCAGAACGCCTTCATTGAGCTCCATCGGCAGACTGAGCAGCTCGGCGGTCGATTCCCGGGTGAGATCGTCATTCGTCGGCCCCAGACCACCGGAGACCAGCACCACATCCGACCTTTGCGCCGCCTCGGCAATCGCCACCCGGATGATCGCGCCATCCGGCACGATCGTCTGCCGCGTCACCTGGATGCCCAGCGCCGCCAGCCGCTGCCCGATCCACGCTGCATTCGTATTCACCGTGTCCCCGAGGAGGAGTTCTGTGCCAGTATTAACAAGTTCGACTCTCATGAGCCGCCTCCCATAAACGCAACCCGAGCGGTTTCACGGCAAAATCTGCCGTCAGCGGACATTGAATCCAACGCAGGGCCATAATGAACCTCATAAAGACCAACAAATTTGTTGCACAACATATCTGTTGGCTATTTTCCACTCCCATGAGCCAGCCCAAACGCATCTCATCCACTCCAGACTTCTACGTCGGTTCCGTCGTGCCGGCAGAGGACCTTCGCTTCCGGGATGACTTCATCCGGGAACTGTGGGAGTCGATTTTGACCCATCACCTCATCCTGAAGGCACCACGCCGCTGCGGAAAAACGAGCGTGATGGAGCACCTTCGGGCGACGCCACAACACGGCTACTCGGTGATTTATGAAAACGTTCAGGACCTCACTCACCCGGCTGACTTATTCCTCGCGATTTTGGACAACTTTCGCGATCAGCACCCAAATCTATTTCATGCGCTGGTGAAGGGCTGGGAGACGGTGACCTCATGGCTGCCGAAAGTGGAGGAAGTCGGTTATGGCGGTGTGAAAACGAAGTTCCGCGAGCATGTAAAAGACTACCGCGAGCACTGGCGCGATCACGGTGAGGCGTTGTTCAGGCAACTCCGCTCACTGAAGCGCCCCATCCTGATCATCGTGGATGAGCTGCCGGACATGCTGATCAACCTCAAGAAAGAGGACCCCAAGCTTCTGCGTGATTTCCTCTCGTGGTTCCGGGATAAGAGGTGTGATCCGCTGCCGAAGAGGGATAACGTTCGATGGCTCCTGGGAGGCTCGATCAACCTGTCATCAACACTCGATGGCATGTCGTTGCTGGACCGCATCAACGATCTCAAAGACTTACCCTTGCCCGACCTGACACCACGGCAGATCGAGACCTTCGTGCGCGAGATGCTGGAGGCTCGGCTGGTCGAGTTCGAACAAAAAGTCCCGTCCAGATTGCGCGAGTTGCTAGGCCGTCCGATTCCGCTCTTCCTGCAAATGCTCACTCAGGATCTTTTCCGTTCCTGGCGAAACCAGCCTCGCAAACTCAAAAAGGCCGATGTGGAGACAGAATTCGGCCGATTTGTGACCAGCACCGCCGCACAAGACAAGCTCCAGCACTACTACACGCGCCTAGCTAAGTATTACGAGGAGCCCGCGCTGAGTCAGGCTCATGAAATGTTAAATCATCTCTGTCTGACGGTGGAAAAAGCCGGCAAGGATGAAGGAGCCAGCCGCGCGAATCTCATGCAGATCGCCGAAAGTGCATATCCACCGGGCAAATTGCCGCCTGTGCATGAGCGAAAACGGCTCTTTCTCCAGCTCATGCGAGACTTGGAGAATGATTTCTATGTGATCGAAATCGCAGAAGGCCGCTACGGCTTTGCCAGCGGCATTATGAAAGCTTGGTGGAGGAAGCACTATGCTTGAGAATACCAGCGCCTCTCATTTTGGATTCTATCGCACCGGGCTGATGACTCCGGAGCATCGCCGCTTCGTCACAGTAGGACGTCGGCACATGCTTGAGGACGCGATGGATTCACTGCGGAAGAATGCGGGCCGCACGGCGAAGCATCACTCGCTCTTCATCGGTCTGCGAGGCATGGGAAAGACGCACCTGCTCTCACTCATCGAGGACGAGATCGCACACGATGCGGAACTGGCGCAGAACTACCTCGTCGCTCGTTTTCCGGAGGAAAGCTTACGCACCTTGTCGTTCGCCGACTTTCTGCTCGGTCTGGTGGAAATCCTCGCCACGAACTGTCCGCACGAACCTGAGTGGCAGCAGCTCCACACGCTTCTGCGCGAGGTGGAAGACGATGTCAGGATCGTGGATACGCTGGTTCCCGCCATTCGGCAGGCGAACCAGCAGCGCCAACGCACGCTCGTCATCATGGTGGAGAACATGGGCGAGGTCTTCACAAAGCAGATCAAGGACAAGCGCGAGATCGCCGCGCTGCGGAAATTTTTGATGGAGTCGAAAAACGGCTGCCTGCTCATCGGCACAGCCACGCAGAGCTTTTCCGGCCTCACGAGCGTGGACGAGCCGTTTTACGACTTCTTCGACGTGCAGCATCTCGATCATCTCAGTGAGGACGAGGCCACGCAGCTCGTGCGACGCACCTTGGAATGGGAAAAGCGGGACGATTTGCTCGCCCAGTGGGAGGAGCTGCATCCGCGCATCCTGGCGCTGTATCGCATGACGGGCGGCAGCCCACGTCTGACGGTCATGCTGGCCGAGTTGATCGCGAAAGACTCCGTCATCGAGGTGAAGGAGCAGTTCCGCATCCTCATGGACCGCATCACGCCTTTCTTCCAGGACCGGCTGAAGGCCATCAGCGGCTCGCAGGAGTGCGCCGTGCTCGAAACGATGGCCACGATGCGAGATCAGGACAAAACGCCTGCAAGCATTGCCAAACGCATGCGCATGAAGGCCTCGCAAGTGTCCACCTTGCTCGGACGCCTCACGGATCAGCGCCTCGTGCGTTCCAGCCAGCATCCGCAGGACAAGCGGGTGCGCCGCTACACGATTAGTGAGGGTCTGTTCGACCTCTGGCTCTACATGAACGTCTCCCGCGGAGCCCGTGAGCGGCAGCCCTTCCTGCTCGACTTCTTCGCCACCTTCTACCCGAGCTATCTTGCCCGGGAAAAGAAGCGTGTCGAATTGCTCGAAGACGCCGGAAAGCAGGAAAAACGCGCCAATGCCCTCGCCGCGCTTGATACGCTGAGCGAGATCGGCACGCCATTTGAGCGTGCGAGGTCTAAAGTAGTGCTGGCGACTGCTTACAGCCGTGGTGGACACCCGACCGATGCTCAAAGCGTGCTTCGAGAAGCCTCTCACGAGCCTTTGGATCGTGTCGGCGGATGGATCGTGCGCAGCGCCATTGAGAACGACTATCCGGACTACCTAACGGAAATCGAAGACCTCATTACACTCTGGGATGAGCACCGCAGCGGTAATCTGGAGGCTTTTGTGCGAAAGATGCGGGAAATGGGCGATGGCTTCACTCCTTTTGCCTATTCAAAGGTCAAACTCGCCTTCTTGGAGGCTCATCTAGAAGAAGTGCCTCCAGGAGAAGATCGTGTGAGGCTCAGGCTGAAGGTTGGTAGAATTCATCGTGAGTTGGCTCACTGGCCTGAATCTGAAACACAGAGGCGTCTCGCAGTGGAGGAGGCAGAAGCCTATGCGCCAGCACTGCTATCATGGACACTCAATGACTATGCTCAACTGCTTCAAGCCACGAACCGGCTAAAGGAGGCTGAGTCTCTCATGCGCCGAGCTCTGGACCTAGACGAAAAGATCAACGGCCCTGATCATCCGAGTGTCGCTATCCGCCTCAACAACCTTGCGCTCTTGCTGCAAGATACAAGTCGGCTGGCAGAGGCTGAATCGCTCATGCGCCGTGCATTGGTAGTCGATGAGAAAAGCCTAGGTCCTGACCATCCCAATATCGCCAGAGATCTCAACAACCTGGCGCAATTACTGCACGACATGGGAGTGCTGGAAGAGGCAGAACCTCTTATGCGTCGTGCTATAGAGTTGACTGAAAAGACCTTCGGTTCCAGTCACCACAATGTTGCTATCGCTCTCAACAACCTCGCGCAACTGCTGCATGATAGAGGTAAATTGCAGGACGCGGAACCTCTAATGCGCCGTGCTCTGGAGCTAGATGAAAAGAAGTTTGGTGCTGATCACCCTAACGTCGCCCGAGACCTCAATAATTTGGCGCAGTTGCTAGAGGTAACGAATCGCCATATGGAAGCAGAGCAGTTGATGCTCCGCACTCTTGAAATAGATCAAAGGAGTTTTGGTCCTGACCACCCGATTGTTGCAAGGGACCTCAACAACCTGGCGCTACTGATGGGTTCTACAAATCGCCTTGCGGAAGCGGAACCGCTTATGAGACGGGCAAATGCCATTTTTCGGAGTTTTTTGATGGAGACAGGCCATCCACATCCTCAATTCGCTTCCTTTTCCGAAAGCTACCGACTGCTTTTAGAGGCGGTGGGCAAAACACCACAGCAGATCGAACAAGAGCTCGCAGCCTTGAGCTGACCATGAAAAAAGCGGCTGAGTTACCTCAGCCGCCTTTCGAGAGATCCAGAACGGGCTAAAGCCCGAACTACGAACATTAGCCAATCACCTCAGGCCACTCCGTATGGAACATCTGGCCTTCGGGCTTGTCGGTGCGCTCGTAGGTGTGGGCACCGAAGAAGTCGCGCTGGGCTTGGAGGAGGTTGGCGGGGAGGCGGGCGGCGCGGTAGCTGTCATAGTAGCCGAGGGAGGCGCTGAAGGCAGGAACCGGGATGCCGTTGAGCGTCGCGATGCTGACGACTTCGCGCCAGTTCTGCTGGGTCTTGCTGAGCACGTCCTTGAAGAACGGATCGAGCATGAGGTTGGCCAGATTGGCGTTGGTGCGATACGCATCGGTGATGCGGTTGAGGAAGCGGGCGCGGATGATGCAACCGCCGCGCCAGATGGCGGCGATGCGGCCGAGGTCGAGCTTCCAGTCCTTCTTGGCCCCCATGGTCTGGATGAGGTCGAGACCCTGGGCGTAGCTGATGATCTTGGAGGCGTAGAGGGCGTCGTGGACCTTTTTCACCAGTTCCTTCTTGTCGGTGGTGATGTTGACGGTCGGGCCGGTGAGCTGGGTGCTGGCGGCGACGCGCTGCTTCTTCTGGCTGGAGAGGATGCGGGCCTCGACGGCGGCGTTGATGGTGCTGATGACGACGGCGTTTTCGGCGGCGTTGAGCAGCGTCCACTGGCCGGTGCCTTTCTGGCCGGCTTTATCGACGATGAGTTCGACGACGGGCTTGCCGGTTTCAGGGTCTTTTTGCTCCAAAGCCTTGCCGGAGATCTGGATGAGGTAGCTGAGGAGGTCGCCCTCGTTCCACTCGTTGAAGATGGCGGCCATCTCGTCGGTGGTGAAGCCGGCGTGCTTGAAGATGTTGTAGGCTTCGCAGATGAGCTGCATGTCGCCGTATTCGATGCCGTTGTGGATCATCTTCACGTAGTGACCGGCGCCGCCGGGGCCGATGTGGATGACGCAGGGCTCGCCATCGACTTTCGCGGCGATGGATTCAAAGATGGGCTTCATCACTTCCCAGGTGCTGGCAGGGCCGCCGGGCATGATGGAGGGGCCTTTGCGGGCGCCTTCTTCACCGCCGGAGACGCCAGCGCCGATGAAGCGAAGGCCTTTTTCGGCGAGGTAGGCGTCGCGACGCTCGGTGGTCTGGTAGAAGCTGTTGCCGCCGTCGATGACGATGTCGTCTTTATCGAGGAGGGGGATCAATTGCTCGATCACGGCGTCCACAGCATCACGGTCGGTGTCCTTCACGGCGGTGGATTTCACCATGATGTGAATCTTGCGCGGGGTGGCCAGGCTCTGGACGAATTCTTCCAGTGTGTGGGCTCCGACGAGGGCTTTGCCGGGGTGTTTGGCGATGAATTCATCCGTCACGCTGGTGGTGCGGTTATAGACGCTCACCTGGAAGCCGCGGCTTTCGACGTTGAGAACGAGGTTTTGGCCCATCACAGCGAGGCCGATCAATCCGAAGTCACTTTTTTTGCTCATAATTTAGGGGCTGCGTCCATACCTGCCCGCCCTGCCTTGGCAAAGGGGATTTTGTTCATGGACGGCATGAGGGGTGTCGATGGGCCGCCTGCGCGGCTCTCGGCTCGACAGGGGGCATTCCCCATGCTAAACGGCCCGCCCCATGCCAGCCCCTGCCAACCGCATCGACGCCCGTTTTGCCACCCTCCGTGACGCGAAGAAAAAAGCCTTCGTGGCCTATGTATGTGCCGGTGATCCCACGCTCGATGCCACGATCGACATCGTGCTGGGCCTGGAGCGTGCCGGGGTGGATGTGGTGGAGCTGGGCGTGCCGTTCTCCGATCCGCTGGCCGATGGCGTGGTGAATCAGATGGCGGCTGATCGGGCGCTGAAGGCCGGAGCTTCCACGCCTGGCGTGATCGAGATGATTCGCAAGCTGCGCACGAAGAGCCAGATCCCGCTCGTGCTCTTCACCTACCTGAACCCGATCTACACCTACGGCTACGAGCGATTCCACCACGATGCGGCAGCCGCTGGCGCCGATGGCGTGCTGGTGCTCGATCTCCCCCCCGATGAAGCGGCGCAAAATGCCGAGCTGAAGCCTGCGCCAGAGCTGCGGCATATCCAACTCATCGCCCCGACGAGTCCGGCGGAGCGTATCGCGAGCATCGCGAAGTCCGCGGAAGGTTTTGTTTATTATGTGAGCCGTCTCGGCGTCACCGGAGCGCAGGCGGAGATCGCCACGGGTATCGCCGAGCAGGTGGCGGTGATCAAAGCGGCCACGGAAGTGCCGGTGTGTGTCGGTTTCGGTGTCTCCAATCCCGAACAGGCCGCCGCCATCGCCAGCAAGGCGGATGGAGTGGTCGTCGGCAGCGCCATCGTGAAGCTCATCGAGCAAAACGGCAGCTCGCCAAACTGCGCCGCGAAGGTGGAAGCCTTTGTGAAGCCGCTCGTCGATGCGGTGCATGCTCTGTGAGGCCAATCAGTCTTGCCAGACCTTCAGCAGCTCGACCTCAAAGATAAGTGTCTCATCGGGTCCGATGTCGATGCCTGCGCCGCGTTTGCCATAGGCGAGGTGGCTGGGGATGAAGAAGCGGGTCTTGCCGCCTTCCTTCATGGTTTGCAGGCCTTCGGTCCAGCCTTTGATGACGCGATTGAGTGGGAACTCCGCCGGTTCGCGGCCCGCGAGGTAGCTGCTGTCGAATTCCACGCCATTGAGCAAGGTGCCACGGTAGTTCACGACGACGGTGTCCTTGGCTTTGGGGCTGTTGCCGGTGCCCTCGGTGAGGACGAGGTATTGCAGGCCGGTGGCGGTGGTGATGACGCCGGGTTTGGAGGCGTTTTCGGTGAGGAAGGCTTGGCCGAGTTCGAGGGCGGATGAGGGCATGGGAAAGAGGTGCGCTGCTTACGTTTTACTTCAACAATCAGCAATCAGAGTTCATCAATCTGCGGTTCATGCCTTTCGTGGCTCGGAATGTCGATTGCCGAATGTCGATTGCTGATTGTTGAAGTTTAAGACCTCTCCGCCAACAAATCCGGTCTCACCTGCCGAGTGCGTTCCAAAGCTTGTTCGTGTCGCCAAGCGGCGATTTTGGCGTGGTTGCCCCCGAGGAGAATTTCGGGGACTTTGAGGCCGGCGTATTCGGCGGGCTTGGTGTATTGCGGCGCTTCGAGGAGGCCGCTTTCACCGAAACTCTCCTCCACGGCGCTCATCTCATCGCCAAGCACACCGGGCAGCAGACGCACGATGGCATCCATCACGACGACCGCCGCGATGGCTCCATTGGTGAGCACGTAGTCGCCGAGACTGATCTCCTCATCCACCCAGTGATCGATCACTCGCTGGTCGATGCCTTCGTAGTGACCCGAGATGAAAATGAGATGCTCCTCCGCCGCGAGGCGGTGTGCCGTGGCCTGCGTGAAGGGTTTTCCAGCCGGCGACATCAGGATCACGCGTGCCTGCGGGCGATCCAACTGCTCCAGCATGGCCCACATCGGCTCCGGGCGGATGACCATGCCCTGACCGCCACCGTAAGGCGTGTCATCCACATGACGGTGCTTACCGAGGCCATGCTGACGCAAATCATGCACCTGCAGTTCCAGCGCCCCTTTTTCCTGGGCACGGCCCATGATGCTCGCGCCCATGGGCACGGTCACGATCTCGGGAAACAGGGTTACAACATCCACTCTCATGCGGCTTTTATCGCCCGGCTGAATCAGCGAGGCAACTCCCGCCATGCGCCCGTGGCAAAATCGAGCCATTCGAGGCCGGTGAACTGCTTTTTGTAGTCGTAGGCACTCGGTTCCTGCGTGGCATAGCCGGGATAGAGGAACTCAAAACCAGACTCGCAGGCAAATTGAAGCTCCAGCAGCATCGTGAAGGTGCCCAGGCTGCGCCATGCGGCCTCAGGTTCAAACACGGCATACACACTGGAGACGGCCTTTTGTCCCACATCGAGAAAACTGGCCGCGAGGAGCTTTTCGCCCTCAAAAACACGTAGCATGCGACAATCACAGGGACCGGACTCGGGAGCCTCGCCGAGGAAGTTTTCGAGCTTTTCGGGGATGTTTTCTCGGAAGCGACCTTTGTGACGCTCAAACATGGCTCGCAGGTCGTCATCGAGTGTCGCGGGCACCATC
>CALSBJ010000037.1:0-60289 GCA_943373155.1 Akkermansia muciniphila
CATGCGTCGGCCTTCGGGTTGGGAATGCGTGGGCCACTCCTCGCTGATCAAATCGAGCAACTCTGGCTTCAAACCGAGCGTCTCGGGCTTGCGCTTGCGCAGCCAGTCGATGGCCTCGCGCTTGATCGACACCATCGCCCACGAAAGCAGCGCGCCCTCGTGCTCGAACGATACATTCTTCGTCACCGACTTCAGCGCCACGTTTTGAAACAAGTCCTCAGTGGCTTGCGCATCTCGCACGATCAACCACGCCGCCGCACTGAGCCGCTGGCGTGCTTCAAAGAGGTGTTTGAGGATGGTTTCGTGGTCGAGCATGGTTTTAGCCGTGAGTGGTGACGGAGCCACCCCAGTCGTAGCCGTCGTCCACGCCGAGTGGCTTTTGGCCGGGTTTGCCACCGAGGGACTTGCCGTTGGATTGGATGAGCAGATCAGGCTTGGCTTTGTGGAGCTGCTGGATGACTTCCTCTGGCACTTTTGTGGCGAAGTTCACTTGCTGGAGCGCCGGGAGTTTGAGCAGCACATCGAGGCCGTTCTCGAAGGTCATGTCGGCCCAGTTTCCGGCGAGTTGGAGGAGCTTGAGCTTCGGGCAACTCGTGAGGCCACGCAGGCTGTGAAAGCCGATGCCGTCTTGTTTCATGCTATTGGGTTTCAGCTCGAAGACTTCGAGTTCTGGCAAGGCGGCGAGCACGATTTGCAAATCGGCGTCGGTCCAGTCGCAGCGATGCACTTGGAGGTTCTTGAGCTTCTTCGCAGCGGTCACGAAAGGCACAGCGCTGGCCTTGGCGGCGACGGTGTCGATCTCGAGATGCTCCAACTCGGGCTGTGGCTTCAGCCCCTTCATGGCATCGCTCTTCATACCGAAGATGTGCTTGAGCTGGAGGATGCGTAGGCCGGGCAGTTCATTGAGGAACTGAGCGAACCGATCTGTGGCGTTGAAGTGGGCGCTGTTCGGCAGCGGCTTCGACTGCGTGGGGTAGTGAATGCGAACGTCTTTGAGTGTCTTGAGCTGAGCGAGCAGGGCGTAGCTGGAATCACTCAACGGCATTTTCTCAATGAACACCGCTTCCAGTTTCGAGAGCTTCAAGAGGGCCGGGAAATCGGTGTCCGTGATGCCGGGTGGCATCTCTGGCGGCTTGTCTGGGGCGTGGCGGGAGACGGCTAGTTTGATGACATTACCGGAGTCGTTCGTGATGATTTTGCTGCCGATGCTCTTCGCCGCGAAGGATTCGGCGAGGGCACGTTCGTCGGCGGCTTGAGTTAACCCGCAAAGTGCAAAGAGGCACGCAAAGAGGTGTTTCATGAGAGTTCGGTGAGGGGCTTGGTGCTGTCGGCAAAGCGCTGCTGTTTGATGCCGGTGCTCTGCGCCATCGTGAGCCAGAGGTCGGCGAGGGGGCGTGCGCCTTCGTAGTGGAAGTGGCCGCGCTTCCAGGGGCCGCCAGCGATGAGGACTTCGAGGTTGCCGTAGTTGTGGCTGTCGCCATCGCTGATGCCGCTGCCCATGACGAGGGTGGTGGTGTCGAGGAGGTTGGCTGCTTTGAGACGCTGCACGACGTGGGCGTAAAATTCCATGTGGTAGCGATCAATGATGGCGAGCTTATCTTTGGCCTCGTCGCCCTTGGTGTGGGTGAGCACGTGGTGGTTCTGCGGCTTGTCGAAGGCTCCGTCGTAGAGCGTGGGATTGTCCCAACGCTCGGGCGCGACGAGCAGCGTGGCGACTCGGGTGAGGTCGTTTTGAAAAGCGTGGATGAATAGCTCGGCCATGAGGCGCAGGTATTCGCTGCGTTTCTCGGGCACGCCTTTTGGCTCGGGCAGCGTGGGTTTGCCGATGCGTTTGGCGGCGGCTTCGGCTCGCTGGATGCGCTGTTCGGTGCTGCGGACGGATTCGAGATACTCGCCGAGTTTTTGCTTATCCTCGCCACCGAGGCGTTTTTCGAGGTTGTGGGCCTGGGCGAGAACGGCATCGAGGATGCTGCGTGTGCTGCCGCCCTGGCTTTGACCAAAGAGACGCTGGAAGACGGCTCGCGGGTTCTTTTCGGTGTTCGCGGCGTAACCGGGGCCATACCAGGAGATGCACTCGAAGTATTTCGTCTCCTTGTTGTCGGTGTAGTCGTTGGTGCTCAGCTCCAGCGAGGGCAACGCGGTGTCCTGGCCGATCTGGCGTGCGATGAGTTGATCCAGCGTGAGATTCGTGGGGAAGCCGCCATCCAGCGTTTCTTGCGGTGCGGATGAAGTGAGCCAGCACGAGCCAGCCTGTGCATGAACGCCGGTCCCAGGCACAAATTGACGGTCCAGGCCAGTGATGAAGGTGATGTCGTCTTTGACCTTGGCGAGAGGTTCGAGAGAGGGCGTGAGCGTGAACGGGCTAAAGCCCGAGATTACTCTCTCGGGGAGCAGTTTGCTCTGAAGATAGCCGTTCGGTGTGTAGATGAAGGCGAATCGCTGTGGGGCATCTGCGGGTGCTGCTCTGGCGAGGCTCTCAAAGAACGGCAGGCCGAGCGTGACGCCTGCGGAGCGGAGGAAGTGGCGGCGGTTCGTGATCATTGGCGGACGTGGGTAAAAGGATACGATTTCGCGATCTCGACAACGATGCGGCTGAACTTCCAACCATCCGCCTCGGCGGCTTTTTGGATTTTCTCCACGGCGGGCATGTCGTAAACGGCGAGCGGTCTGCCGAGAGCGAAGGACATGAGGTGCTCGATGAAGCCTCTGGTGAACTCGTGGGGGTTCTTGGTGAGGATCGATTTGAACTCGGCGGGGCCGTCGAAGGGGTGGCCCGCCCACTCGGCTTTGGCGTCGGCTTTGTCATACCATTGGCCGATGGGATTGAAGCGCTCCAAGGCGAAACCCGGTGGGTCGAGGCGGATGTGGCAGGAGTAGCAGGCGGCTTTGTTGCGATGGGCTTCAAACTTCTGCCGGATGCTCATTTGCTGCGCGGCTTCCTTGGTGTCGTTCTCGATGGCGAAGGCGACTTTCGGCTCGGTGGGCGGGCGGTTGAAGATGGTTTCGAGCATCCAAGCGCCACGTTTTACTGGGCTGGTGCGAAACGGAAGCGAGGTGACAATCATGGGCGCGGCCATGGTCATGAAGCCGCCGCGTTTGGCATCGGTGAGCTTCACGCGACGCCAGTTGGCGGCTTTGTCGTTCTTTTGTTTGAGTTCGCGATTCGTGCCAGCAGCGACTTCGGGCTCAGCTTCGTCGCCCACAAGCGGGAGGTCGTAAAGACGGGAGAGTTGGCTGTTTAGCCACGTGTAATCGGCGGCGAGGAAATCAAGGATGCTCCGGTCTTCGATGTGAACGGTTTCAAAGAGCAACAAGGCCTCGGCGAGTGCGGCTCCGTGCAGTGTGCCTTTGTTTTGCGGTCCGTAGTAGAAGCTTTTGAAGAGCGCGGCATCGGGTTTGGCGCTTTGGAGCTGATCGAGACGCAGCCATTGCGTGGCAAAGGATTCGCTCAACTCGCGTGATCGCGGGTCTTTGAGCATGCGGCGCACTTGGGCTTCGAGGTTATCGCGGAGTTTACCTGTTTTAGCGAGAGCGAGCAGTTCATCATCGGGGGTGGATGACCAGAGGAAGAGAGCGAGGCGGGTGGCGAGTTCGTGATCTTCGAGGGGCGAGACTTTGGTGTCGTTCGGCGTGCCGTTGGCTTCGATGTAAAGAAAGGCGGGCGACGCGAGAATAGCGACGACGGCTTGTCTCATTGCATCCGCTTCGGAAGCACCGCTGGCTTTGGCTTGATCAAAGAGGGTGCGGTAGGTGGCTTGTTCTTCGTCCGATAGCGAGCGGCGGAAGGCGCGTTCGGCGAAAGCGGCGAGGCGTTGTGAAGCAGACACTCTTGTCTGCTCTGATCCTTTGTTTTCAGCCCTCGGTTGAGGTTCTTTTTGAACAGGCGCGAGTATCTGCTTCACGCCATTGGTGATCACGGCGAGGTCATCCAAGACGATGTAGTCGCCTTGGATGCCGCTGCCATCGACGATGAGCTTCTTGATGCTCTCACCCGCATGGGAGCTGAACGAAACGAAGGTAGTGCCTGCTTCGGCTTCGGCCTGTTCGAGAGTGATGACCTGCTCGGTGGCGTCCGTGAGCACGGCGGTGAGTTTAAGCGGTCCACTTTGGCCTTTGCGGCCCAATGCACAGAAGGCGAGGTGCTCGATGCCTTCGTCGTCATCGTCGCTAACGATGTCGAAGGTGAGTTCGTAACGGTTTTGAGCCTTTTCTTTGTTCGTGAGGATGGCGGGGCCTGAGGTGGCTTTGACGGTGGAGAAGGCGGCGAGCCAAATGTCGGCGTTGGGGTTCACGGTGAAGCTGCGTGAACCGAAACTCGTCTCCAGAAGACCGCCTTTGCCGCTGATGACCTTGTTTGCGGAGGCCTTGGGCACATCAAACACGCCGCCAAGACCACTGGCGTGCGCGGCGGCAATTTTGGTGCGGAAGTCGGCGAGGGTGAGACTATTGCCCTTGGCCTCGGGCATCTTTTCGCGGTCGGGGGCGAAGGTCGGGCTGAGCGCGACGACGGGGAGGTCTGTCTTGGATAGTTTTGCCACCGAGAGGAGCGTCTGTTGCACGCCGAGGAGATCAGCGAAAATTTTGCTGCGCCCTGGCAGATCAGGTGCATTCACGATCTCCTGCGCGGCTGACACGTATTTCTCCAGAAGCAGCGGCGAGAAGTCCATGGCGTCGCCGCGATTGCGGTAACCGTGTTCGGCGCGGTTGTCGCCGGGGAGTCCGAGCTGCGGGCAGAGCACGGGGTATTTGGCTCCATATTCGCGCATCTCGACTTTTAGCTCGTCGGGCATCTTGCCGCTGGCGGGCTGGAAGTAGGCTTTGTCACGAATGGGCAGCCTTTCAGGAAACATGAACACATCCATCTCCAGGCCGAAGAGATCGCGGATGGCGTTGTTGTATTCGAGGCGAGTGAGTCGGCGTAACGCGGGCTTGCCGGGGTCCACAGCTCCGAGTGCCAGATTCGGCCGCGTCGCGATGTCCATGATCCACGCCATGAGTTCCTGCCGCTGTGCCATCGTTGGTTGCTCCTTCTGTTTCGGCGGCGGCATCTGATGCGACTCGATCTTCTCAAACACGGAGCGCCAGATGGCATGGTCCTTCATGACTGCGGCTTCGTCGGTGAAGGGCGAGAGATCGAGATCCCCCTTCTTCATCTCGCTGTCGTGGCACTCCAGGCAGTAGGTGCTGAGGATGGCACGGAAGTCAGCCGCCGGAGCATGGAAGGGTGTTAGTAAGAAGAGAAATAGGGCGAGCCTCATCATGGCTTGCAACGTGCAGGGAACGAGGATCCTGACATGTGCAGTGAAGTCGTGCAGATCGCCGCCCCCGAATCATGGGCATGATCATGGTCAATCCATGTCACTTCAATCACGCCGCTTCTTCGCCTCGGCCTCGCGGAGGCGCTGGACCTTGGGTTTGTAGCCGGCGGAGAGGTTGGTTTGGGTGGAGCGGAGGTGCGTGAGGAGTTTTTCGCGCATGCTGTTCAATGTTTCGCGATGCGTGGGGTCGGTGGCGAGGTCGTGCTGCTCGAGGGGATCGGTTTCGAGGTCGAAGAGGTATTCGCGGTCTTCATCGGCCCAGTATTTGAAGCGGTCATCGCGGGCCATCATGCGCAGCGGGGCTTGGTCGCCGATCTCGCTGAGGGCGATGGGGCGGAGGCGCTCGCTTTGACCGGTGGCGATGGGCAGGAGTGACTTGGCAAAGCGACCGGGTGTGAGCTCACCGCCGATGGCTTCGACGAGGGTGGGATACACGTCCATCATTTGCACCGGGGCCTTGCTGCGGCCGGTTTTGATGTGGCCGGGCCAGCGCAACACGAGGGGCACGCGGACGGACTCTTCGTAGAAGCGGCCTTTGGTGAGATAGCCGTGAGCGCCCATCATTTCGCCATGATCGGCGGTGAAGATGACGAGCGTGTTGGCCCAGGTGCCGCGTGCTTTCATGGCGTCGGCCAGACGCGCGATGTTGTCGTCCACGAGGGCCATTTTGCCGAGGTAGTTCGCCAGCATGGCGCGTGTCTCAGCGTGATCGAGCGCGTGGCCTTCGCGGAGATATTTGGGGGGCACGTTTGCGGGGAGGGTGAGCTTTTCGGGATCAAACATCGTGGCGTAATCGCCGGGCGCATCGAGCGGCGGATGCGGCGAGTGCAGGCTGACGACGAGGCAGAGCGGCTTCTCTTTTGGCTGAGCACGGATGAAATTGACCGCGAGGCCGGTGGTGAACCAATCATGGTAGTCCTCTGTTTTGACCACACTGGCACGCGGAGCGAACTCGCCCTTCATATAGCGGCCATGCAGGTCATCGGCCACGGACTGGAGGAGGTCGAGCTTTTGCAGATGCTGCGAGTAGGGATCGCGCCCCTTCGTGGAGTCGGGCGGGCCGGGAATGTCCGCGACGTGATCGAGACCGAGCGCTTTGAAGAAGGCACCGCTGTTTTTGAACTGCTCATGCCACGCCGGGCCGGCGGTCCAGTGCGTCTTGCCGATCTGCGCGGTGGTCCAGCCGGCGCGTTGGATGTCGAGGAACATGGGCGCGTCCTCCGGCTGCGGGTAATAGCCTACCGCATTGCCCCACAAACCGTGGCCGCCATTGTGCGGGTAGAGGCCGGTGAGCAGCGATACCCGCGCTGGCATGCACACGGGCGAGGTGGTGTAGCAGGCATCGAAGATCAGGCCTTCACGAGCGAGGCGATCGAGATGCGGCGTGCAGACCTCCGGGTTGTCCCAGCTCGTGTATCGCGGGCTCCACTGATCGGCGAGAATGACAAGCACGTCTGGTTTTTCGGCAGCGGCGAGAAGAGGGCAGATAGCCACAAGGAAAAAAGCGAGCAGGTCTCTCATGGAAGGTCTGTAACGAGGGCAACGCACGGCTTTAGCGAAGTTTGGAGAGAGAATCATTGCGAATCAGGCGTGGAAGTGGACGTTTTGGCTTCGTACCCAGTCTTCGAATGCGATTTCTCGATGTCATCCTGCCTTTGAGTCTTCTTAGCGCGACCACCATGGCCGCGGAACTGGCGTATCGGGTCATGGACTTCCGTGCGCCGCCGCACAGGTACATGGAGCACGAGCCGAAGGACCGCTTTGCGGCGTTATTGAAGCAAATCGAGAAGGGTGAGTTCAAGCCGGATACCTCCAGCGATCACGCCTTGCTGCGCAGCCTGCTCCAAGGGCTGAAAATCCCCGTCAGCTCGCAAATCCTTCTTTTCTCCGCCAGCAGCCTGCAAAGCGAGATCATCAACCCGCGCAATCCACGGGCGCTGTTCTTCAACGAGGACACTTACGTCGGTTTTGTGCCTGGTGGTGTGCTGGAGGTGGCGGCGGCAGATCCTGAGGTGGGGCCGATTTTTTATGTGTTCGGGCGTTCCCAGCCCGGTGGGCCGTTCCCGCAGGTGGAGCGGGGAACGAGGTGCTTTAATTGCCATGGCGGCACGGCCACGAAGCGGCTGCCGGGGCTTATTGCGGAGTCGCTGCTCGTCTCGCAGGCCGGATCGAGTCTGGAGACCTATCGTCGCGATGAACAAGGGCATCAGATCCCGCTGGAGAATCGCTTCGGTGGCTGGCATCTCACGGGTGAGCATCACATTAGCGGTCACAAAGCGAATGTGTACGGCCTGACCCGTCCTGGAAACATCGAAAAGGTGGAGGTCATCCCCGGCCAGACGTGGGACACCGCCAAGCACCTGCTGACCACGAGTGACATCCTGCCGCATCTCGTCCACGAGCATCAGATCGGCTTTGAAAACCGCCTCGTGCGCGGCATTTACACGGTGCGGCAGCTTAAAGACGACCGCAAAGGCGTGCTCGGCTCCACGGAACTGGCGGAGATCGATGGGTGGGCGCAGGATTTCGCGAGGTATGTGCTCTTTGCTGATGAGGCCAAATTTCCCCGCGAAGGCATCGAAGGGGATGCCGCCTATGCGCGGGACTTTTTGGAAGACCGCCGGAAGTCGAAGCGCGGCCTCTCACTGAAGGATCTCGATTTGAAGACGCGGCTCTTCAAGCACCGGTGCAGCTTCATGCTCTACACGGAGACCTGGACGCATGCGCCAAAGGAGATCAAAGACCGCGTCTATTACCGCATGGCGGAGGCGCTGCGGGATGCGCAGCCTTCGATGCCTCATCTCACGGCGGAGGAGCGGCGTGCGATCCGTGAGATCTTGAAGGAAACGATGAGCGATCTGCCTTCGTGGTGGCGATGAGTTTCTTCAATCGGCCTTGAGCCGCGTTGTCACCGCTTGATGAGCTGTTTTCTGGAGAAAAGCCGCATGTTCCGCTTCGAGTCCTTTGGGGATGAAGCTGAGCCCGACCGGACTCTCGCCAAACAGCACTTCATACCAGACGCAGGCTCCGAGATACTCACCCGCGAGGTTGGCGTGATGGCCGTCCATGCTGAGGATGGTCTTTTTGCCATCCTTCGATTTCTTCCACGCCCAGCCGACATGAAGTGAGTGCGTTTGAAGGGGTAATTCAGGCTGTTTGGCCGTTTGGGGATCGAAAGGCTTCGGATCGGGCTTGAAGCCCCATTTCGCCTCGGTGTCGGCTTGGAAGAAGGCATCACCCACGGGGATGATTTTAGCTTCTAACTCGCTCGCCAGTCGGCCGTAGGCGGTGGTGAGGCTGCGATACATTTCCTCCTGCGTTTTCGGCTCGCCAGGTTTCGGTGCTTTGACGGCAAAACGTGGATCATCGACGCGATAGGCCCAGGTTTGATGAATCAGCAGCTTCGCCTGTGGCGCGTGTTTGACGATCAAATCCCGCAAAAAGCCCGCATGCGGCTGGTAGGTGCCGAAGTCGTGGCTCTTGATGCTGGCCTGTTGGATCGTGACGTAGTCCCATGTGTCGGCCGTGAGATTCGCGACGAGATCTTTGCCATTGGTGTAGAGCCGGGCCTTGCCCTCCGCCTTGGTTTTATCCGCATGGACCTGAAACGACGAGCCGCCGATGACGAGCGAGTTGTGGATCAAGGTATGCTTGCCCGCTTTGGCGAGGTCTTTGAGATACTTCGTGGCGTTTGCGGAGAAGCTGTTGCCGATGGTGAGGAGGCGGATCGTCTTTGGCTCACCTGCCAAGGCGCTGAGTGAGAGCAGCAGGAAGACAAGCGAGAGGCGGGAGAGGGCGTTCATGATTTCGCCAGAACGACCTCGTAGCCGTAGATCTCGCGGAAGAGATCGCACTTCGAGTCGATGGCGATCTGCTCGATGGTGTTGTCGTCGATGCCGTGAGTGATGATGCGGAGGCGGGGGCCTTCGGGGCGGAGCTGGATGGATTTGACGCGTTGGGCGTGGCTGCGATCGAGCGAATCGGCGATGCGCAGGATGGCGGCGAGTTTCAACACGATCATGCGATCCTCGCGACTGAGGTCGGAGAAGGTGGGATGATTCGGCTCGGGATTGTAGCGCCGGTGATAGCGGGCGAGGAGGGCCACGAGCTCGCGGTCCTGCGTGCTGAGGCCGAAGATTTCCGTGTGCAGCAGGATGTAGAGGCTGTGCTTGTGATGCTCACGCGGGCTGATGAACATGCCCACCTCATGCAGCGTGGCGGCCACGCGGAGGACGAGTTCGAATTTCGGATCGAGGCCGTGGAGGTGCTGAAGCTCGCGGAAGAGCTGCTGCGCAAAGAGGGCCACATGCTCGGCGTGCTTGCGGTCGGTTTTGTAGCGCACGCCGATCTCGCAGGCGGCCTGCATGACCTCCTCTTGGAAGACGGCGGTGCGGGAGCCGGAGGTCATGAGATCGAGCATGAGCTCGAAGTGGAAATCACCCTCGGGGACCCAGAGGGATTGATCACCAAAGCGTTTGGCGAGGGCCAGATTCGTCTGCAAAGCGGGCACGATGCCCTCGCCGCCGGTGTAGTGGACGTGCAGCTCACGGACGAGCTGGTCCGGGCTCATGCGGGCGAGCTTTTCGGTGAGGCGGGCGAGATCATCCTCATGCACCTGAAAAGCTCCTTGGCGTGCTTTGGCTAGGCTGGGAGCGACGCTCTGGATTTCCGAACCGGTGGCGACGTGGTGATCGATTTTATGGCCGGAGTAATCCTGCGCGAGGTGATCGACGACGCCGCGAATCTGCTCCTCCAGATGAAGCATGGCCTGCGGGGCGAGTTCATCGCTGCTGGAGACGGCTTCGCGAGCGCGGAAGATGCCGAGGCGATAGTTTGAGTAAGCGGCGAGGCGGCCGTGATCGAAGTACATCGCCCGGGTGTTTCCGGGGCCGATGTGGGTGACGAAGGTGCGGCCCTGCGCAAGGCGGGGATTTTTTTTCAGCAGGCGCTGGCTGATCTGGAAGACGAGGCGAGTCATGTTCCCGTCGTCGATGAGGCTGGGAGAGACGCCGGTTTGGATTTCCAGGCGGTTGAGGAAGATCTCGTGATTCGCGGCCTCGGCGAGGATGTTGGTGGTGTATAGGCGAACCTGCGTGAGAGGGATGCCAAGCTCACGCGTCGTCTGGAGGTAATCACGCAGAATGGCCACGGCCTGCTCCACGGTGCTGCGGGTGATGCTGCCACTTCGAAAGATGTCGCGTGCGAGCGGCAGTGGTCGGTCGAGATGCTCCACATCCTCTCGCTGGAGTCTTTCTGCCCCTCGCAGGCCGATGATCATCGAAACAGAAGCCGCACCGACGTAGATGACGGCGTGCTCAGGGGCGGGAGTGGCGGCGGTTTTCGGGGCGGGGAGGGACATGCGGCGTTTTAAAACTTCGACAATCAGCAATCAGAATTCAGCAATCTGCGGTTGGATTGGAGCGGGGTAATGTGGTGGAGCGTGGGAAATGTCGATTGATGAATGTCGATTGCTGATTGTTGAAGGGGAAAAGCATCAGCGTTCCTTATTGCGCTCGGCGGTCTGTATGCTGCTGACAAAAATGGAGATCAACTCGTG
Organism: Akkermansia muciniphila; assembly: GCA_943373155.1. GTDB lineage: Bacteria > Verrucomicrobiota > Verrucomicrobiia > Verrucomicrobiales > Verrucomicrobiaceae > Prosthecobacter. The sequence goes on from CALSBJ010000037.1 coordinate 10,876, forward strand.
ACACTCTTGCAGAATAGAGCCGAGCTTGGCAGGCGTGCATAGAGGCTTCTTTTCGATGATTTTCAGCCAGATCAATGTCTCCCGAAGTTCCTTGAGGCAGAGTTTCATCTTGTGAATGAAGTCGTTCCGAGATTCTGCGCTTTGAGCCTCGCCATAGTTCGGTGCGGGTGATGTTCCCGAGCGAATCAATTGCCCCGCGACATGGCTCCCTGCTTTGGTGGCGGGCAAGGATTCCACCAGCGTGATGATCCTCACCGCAAAGTCCACCAGCCGGTCTTCGAGATCGAATGCTTTGTCATTCATAGGGCTGCGAGTTATGAGGAACTTCGACAATCAGCAATCAGAATTCAGCAATCTGCGGTTGGATTGGAGCGGGTGGAATGTCGATAGATGATTATCGAAGGTATCAGCCTTGATTGCGGAGCCACGCGACGCTTCCAGCGGCCACGGCCTGCCCGCCGAGCTTGGCGATGGTGTATTTGATGCCTTTGGCGAGCTCGGGGATGGCGTAGCGTTCGACCTCTTCTTTGAGGAGCTGGACGTAGAGGCCGGGTAATTCCTCGACGAGGCCACCGCCGAGGGTGATCTGGTCGGGAGCGAAGAGATTGACGATCATCGCCACCCCCATGCCGAGGTAACGGACGGAATTGCGGAAGAGGATCATCGTGGCCTCCTCGCCGCCACGGAAGGAAGCGGCGAGCGCCTTGCTGCGGATGTCGCGGAGGGAGCCCTGCGTTTTGCGGTCGAGCTCGGGAGCCTGGCCGCGGTAGCATGCCACACCGGCATTCGCGGCGAGAGCGAGACGGCTGGTGAGGTCTTCGAGGATCACGGTTCCAAATTCGGTGCTGCCGAGGTGCGTGCCGGGAAGCATGACATTGCCGAGTTCCATGGCGGAGATGGTTTTGCCCATGACGAGCTTTCCATCATACACAAAGCCTGCGCCCACGCCGGTGCCGGGGAAGACGCCCAAAAGCGAGCGTGCGCCCTTGCCTGCGCCGAGGACGTATTCGCCATAGGTGCCGGCATCCACATCGTTCAAAACGGCCACCGGCTTATGAAACTCCGTTTCGAGGATTTTGCGCAGCGGTAGGTTCCGCCAGCCGAGGTTCGGAGCGAAGACGAGGATGCCTTTTTCGGGATTCACGAGGCCGGGGCAGCCGATGCCGATGCCCTGGAGGCCTTTGGGGTTCACGCCGGCGTTCTCGATGGCCTCGTGGATGGCGTTGAGCATCTTCTTTTTGCCCTTCAAAGCCCCATCGCTGCCATTCGTGGATTTGCGGGCGCTGCCGAGCACTTTGTAGTTCTTATCGAGCACGGTGGCCATCATCTTCGTGCCGCCGAGATCAAAGCCGATCCAGAAGGGCACGTTGAGGATTTTCTTTTTCGGGGCCTTGGCAGGTTTGGGAGCAGCTTTTTTCGCGGGCATGATCGCTCATGACACACGGGGCCAAGCCTCCCGGCAAGTGACAATTGGATTTCATGGCTGCCTTGCCAGTCGATCTCAGCGCCAGTCGAGCAGGCGGCGCTCTTCGGGAAAGAGCGGGGTAGCGGTGGAGACGCTTGCGGCCATCTGAAGCGCGAGGGGTTGTTCATCCGCTGCGAGGAGGATGGCGGTCATGGCGGCACGCTCGGCCGGATGCCAGGGATGCGGGCGATGGATCTTTTCGAGATACTGCGTGGCCTCCTTCCGGAGATGGAGGCGATGGCAGGCAAACGCGGCCAGATAGGTCGCATGGAGATCATCTGGATCCGCAGCGAGTGCCTGGCGTGAGGCCGTGAGGATGCCTTCCACCCCTTCTCCGCACAGAAGGCGCAAGGAATCTGCCTGGCGGCGCAGATCCAGATTCCACGGCTCGACATGCTCACGCATGGCCACCGTGCGCAGCGTTTCCGAAGGGCTGGCTCCTCCTCGGCGGGCGGATTCGAGCAGTTCGGGCAGTAGGTGTGTGGCGACGGGGAAGCGAGCATCAAAGGCGGCGGTGAAGGCCTCGCTGGCCACCCGGTGGAGGCCGTACTGCCTCGCGAGGCGGGCGATGGCGATGAAGCTGCCCTGCCGAGCATGATCACGGGCGGCTTCGAGGGCTTCGCCGAGTTTCTTGATGCTCGTGGAGCTGTCTCCCTCCGATTGGAGGCTGATCCAGGCTTGAAACAGCGCCTGGACAGGCCGCTCGATGGGCACCGTGGGTGAGTTCACGAGGTTGGCGGCTGGAGTCGCGAGCCCCTCCGCCATCAGCGAGTCAAGACGAGCGGCGCAGAGTGGTGCTTCCTCGAGGGCGATCTCATGCGGGATGACCTCCAAGCAGAGTAGATGCTCCCCATGACGCTGGAGCAGGCGGGTGATGGCGAGGCGATCGGTGGCGGTCAGCGTGAGGGCAGCACGGCGGAGCAGCGCCCGCAGCCAGACACGCAGGTCTTTGCGGCTCTCCTCGGCAAGTGGCAGCGGATAGCTGAGAAGGTGACGAGTGACTTCCCGCTCGCGATCCTGCCAGGGCATGCGGCCGATGAGCTGGCTGAAACGTGCGCGGCGGGCTGGATCCGCCAGCGTCTGGCGGGCGAGCGTCCAGAAGCAGTGATCGCGGCCTTCCACATCTCCTTCGTGGAGCGTTTTTTCAAATTGATCGAGCAGGGCATCGAGGCCAGCCGCCTGCTGCTGGCCGTCCGCCGAGCTGGCGAGGGAAGCGGCATGGTGCAGGCGGGCCACATTGTCCTCGGGAGCGAGCTGGATGACTTTTTCCATCGCGGCCCGGGCGGCGGCGGTATCGCCGGCCTGGGTGGCGAGTGTGGCCTGGGCACGCCTAAGTTCGGGTGTCTCCCCGTGAGCACGCTCAAACTCATCCAGCACGATGCGGGCCCCCGTGTGATCACTTAGGCGGGCCAGGGCACTGGCGAAATCGAGCTCGTCCTCCGGCGTCAGGGCTTCAAAACGAGGAAGCTGGGTGTAAAAGAACCGGGCGTAGTGCGGCAGGCCGATCTCCGAGGAGGCCCGCGCCAGTGCCCGCATCACCCCCGGCTCCTCCGGCGAGAGCTGCCAGGCTTCGAGGAGTAGCTGCACGCCCTCCCGTTGGCTGATTTCCTCCTGCAGAAGCTCCTTGGCCTCCACCACCATGCGGCGGGACCACCAGGCTTTGAACTCTGTCTTGATGAAATGCCCGCGCTGGAAGGTCAAAATCACCGCCACCACCGCCAGCGCCACCGCCGTGAAGTGCAGCCACCTCGGCGTCACATCAAAGAGCCACGAAAGAAGGCGCAGCGGCCAGATTCGGCGTGGCTTTTGGACTTGGAGCATGGGGTTTGCTAGCGACGAGACGGGGCCAGTCTCAGAGCATGATTTGAGGTCGATAAAGGCCGCACGGATTGACGATTGAAGAGCAGTCGATTTTTGATTTTCGAAGGGTAAGTCGAGTTCAGCCAAGGGAAAGACCTCTGCAATCAGCAATCGGAGTTCAGCAATCTGCGGTTTTCTGGGGGAGTGTGGCCCGCTTTGAGCCGGAAGATGACTCGATTGAGGATTGATGCGCTTCGCTTCCCTTCGGGCAGCCTGCGGCTGTCTGTCTCGCTCCGCTCGGCTGTCGATTGCTGATTGTTGAAGGGGGCTACCTCCTCCGGCGGCGCAAAACAAGAGCCTGCATGCCTCCGAGGAGCAGGAGCATGCGGGATGGCTCGGGGATGAGCACCGTGCCGGTCCAGCCGGCGATGATGCTGCTGGCGCTGGTGTCGTAGGCCCAGTCCACGATGGTGCCTGCGCCGGAATTATCGATGAGGATACGCATCCAGCCGTAGCGGTTCGGGCCGCCGACGCTTTCCTGCATCACAAAGGCCAGCAGGCCCTGCGCACCGAGCTGAAACTGGTCCGCCCCAGCACCGACGTGCGTGGTGCTGCCTGCCTCGCCTGCGGCGAAGTCGAGGGTGTTGTTGACGATGCTGCCGATGGCCACTTTGAGGTTACGCCCGGCCCCGTCTGTATTTGGGAGAAACAATTCACTGTTGCCGATGCTCACGCCGCCAAAGAAGGGATTGATCCACGGTGCCGTGGCCCAGGAGGTAGGCTGGGTGCCGCCATGGGTGCTGAATCCGGGCAGCGTGACATTCAAATACAGGCCGCCGAGGTCCTGCGGCACGCTGAGATTCTGAATGCCGGAATAGACGACCGCGCTCTGCGCGGAATGAGGAATGAGGAATGGCAGAATGGCGAACATGAAGGCCCTGAGGGAACGTCCAACGCTCAACATCGAACGTTCAACGCTCAACGGCGGGGTGGTGGGGAGATGGTTCATGGGTTTCAGTGTTGAATGTTGAAAGTTGAAAGTTCGATGTTGAAAGTTCCTCACGGTGCGATGCTGACGCTGACACGGAAGAAGCGGGCCTTTTTGCCATTGGAGAGGAAATGCGGATACGGGACGCTCACGAGCTGGTAGCTGCCGCTGGTGGCGAGGACGGTGGGGGCGGTGGCGATAGCGGTGAACGAAGTGAAATTATCCGCACTGAACTCCGACGTGTAGGTGAGCCCGGCGGCGGCGTGATCCACACGGCGGATGAAGACGGCGCGATAATCGACGCCGTTGGTGATGGGTTCGAGTTTGACGATGGGCTGGCCAGTGGTGCCGAAGGTGGCGGCAGCGTAGGTGCCGGTCATGGTGAGATCCGGCGGGCCGCTGCTGCCAAGGGTGGGATCGGTGCCGAAGGCGAACTCAAGGAGGTTGGTTTTGCCATCGAGATCGAAATCGGCCCCATTGGCGCGGTTCGAGGTGCCGCTGGCATCGGCGAAGAAGGTCAATCGCCAGTCCTCGATGAGGCTGCGGCGTGTGACGGTGATGGTGTAGGTCTTGATGGTGATGCCGTCCTGCGCGGTGACTCGCACGTCGAGGGTGTTGGAGCCAAGGTTGAGGGCCAAAGCACCGCTGGGGCTGCCGGAGGTGACGCTAGCGAAGGCATTGGCATTCGAGCGGGCCTCGATGGTGGCATTGGCCTGGGCTCGCGTGGGCGTGACGGTGACGCTGCTCGTCGCATTCGACACGCTGGCGGTGTAGCCGGTGGTGGTGCCTGCGGCGAAGGTGGGGCTGAAGGAGGCGGTGTTGACGACGAGGGCGCTCAGATCGGCGTTGCTGGAGAGCGCGGCACCGAGGATGAGGTCGTTGCCGCCGCTGGTATTGTAGAAGGCCTGCGCGGTGAGGGCGCTGCCGAGGAAGTTGGTCAACGTCGGTCCAGTGAAGGTGCCGGTGATGGCGTCGGCCGCGTCATTGGCGAGCAGGGTGAAGGTGTCCGTGCCATTCCAGACGTAGCCGCCTGCGCTGGCCATGGTGAGCGCGGCTCCGGCGGTGATGTTCACGGTGCCGGTGACGGTCATTTTCTCGAAGACGCTGGCGCCGGTGACATCCGCGGTGAAGCCGCCTGTCGCTGCAAAGGTGGTATTGTTGCCCAGGGCGAGCGTCTTGAAGTTCAGCGGCGCGATCACGCTGCTGACGTTGATGCTGCCGCTGTTGCTGTCGCCGATGGTGAGCGTGGGGGCGGTGACGTTGTCGAGTTCGTTGGTGGCAAAGGCCAGCAAAGTGGAGCTGTCGGCCGCACCGAGGTCGATGTTTTTGCTATTGGACAGTTGCTTCAGTGTCACACTTCCGCTGCCACTGGTGCTGATGCTCTCGGTGCCAGCCCCGGCGCTGAGATTCATGGTGTCGGCGATGAGGGTGATATTGCCACCAGCACTGGTGATGGCGGCAGTGGTGCCGCTGCCAGGAGCCAGAGTCACCCCGCCCAAGGTGGCGCTGGGCGTGGCGGCGGCGCTGCCGGTGATGCTGATGTTCCCAGCACCGCTGCACACGATGTCGGCATTGGTGCCGAGGTGGAAGCCGCTGTTGTTGGCCCCAGTGCCGGTTGTTTGGCTGGTGCCATTGATGGTGATGCTGCCAGTGGTGCTCTTCACATGAATGGCCTGCGCGGCCTGACCGATCATGCCGACACCTGCTTGGCTATTTCCTGAGCCAGGTGCGCCAGTGCCGATGAGGGTCAACGTGCCAGAGCCACTATCGAGGACATTGTCCACGGAACCGCCGAAGGCGGACATCACCAAGCCAAAGGGACTCACGGTGCCGCCGCCGAGGCCGCGCATGGCGATGTTGCCGCCGCTGGTGCTGATCACGGACGATTGCAGGAAGATGCCTACGCCAGACGTCGATGATGTGCCGAAGCCCACGGCTGGGCTAGTCGTTGGATCGCTGCCTCCGCCGACGGTGAGGTTGCCGCCGTTGGTGGTGAGGGTGCCTCGACGTTGGATCCACACGTTGCCGCCATTCAGGCTGTCGGAGTCGCTGTGGATGACGACGTTGAGCTTGTTGGTGGTGGCGACGGCTCTGCCGGTCAGACCAGCAAGGACAGTGCCTGCTGGGAAGACCACGGTGCCGGTGGCTTTGAGTGTCAGCGTGGCATCGCTGCCAGCCGTTTTGAGGATGTCACCACGGACCTGGATGGTGCCACGGTGGGTGAGCAGTGGCGTTGTACTGACCACGAAGTAGGTGGGCAACGCCCCCCACACGCCAGTGGCGACGGGTGATGTGGTGTTCCACAGCGGCGTGACCACGGTGTTGTCGCCATTGGCTTCCAAGGTAATGCCACCACTGCCATTGATCACGCCAGGGTTATCACTGCCGGGAGCGGCATCGAGGCGGCCCAGGCCGATGAAGTCCGCCTTGAGGCTCAAATTCTTGTTCAAACCGGCCACGGTGAAGGTGGTGTTGTTCACCTCGATCACATCGGAATCGCCTCCACGACCATCGACGACGAAATGACCCGTCATGGCACTGCCGAGACCCTGGAGGATGAAATAGTCCTGCTCCAGGTTGTCCCCGTTGATGGTCAAAGTGCCCGTCACGACGCCCAGTTTGGCGCTTTCCAGCCCGCTGCTGCCGAACGTGACTTCCGTGTTCACTCCCGCATCCACGGCGGCGACGGTGGTGATGACGTTTCCGCTGAAAACAGCTGTCGGATCGACGGTGATGTTGAAATCAACGAAACTGGCCGCGCTCATGTCCACCGGCTCCAGCCCGGTGAAAGTGACCGTGTTGCCCGTATCCAGCCCGAGCGTACCTGAACCCAGCGAGCCGGTGCCGTAGCTGCCGCCGGAGGTGAAGTCACCATCCAAGACGAGCGTGTCCCCCGGCGAGATCGTCGGGGCGCCACCATGCACCGCGATGCCTCCTGGTGGGCAGATGTCCCCGTCGGTGAAATTCAGCGTGAAGGTATCCGCCAGGGCACTGCCCGTGAGCGTGATCCCGCCCGTGAGGCTGGCGATGGGGATGCGCACGGTATTCGGATCCACCTGCGTACCGCCTGCGGGTACCCCGAGGGTGCGTCCGGCGTCAAAGATCTCCAAAAACGGCCCGCCAGGCCCCGTGACGAAGCGCAGGACCGTATTCGCTGCGCCAGGGGAACTGCCCGCGTCGATGTTCAAGGACCCAGAGGTCAGTGAAATGGGGACCTCCGCCGGGGCGGTCGGTGTGACCGAATTCGACGCCGACGAGGCCGCGCCGCTGCCCGCAGCGTTCCTCGCCGTCACGGTGAAGGTGTAAGGCGTGCCATTGGTGAGGCCCGTGACACTGATCGGCGAAGTGGCACTCGTCGCGGTGATGCCGCCAGGGCTGGAGGTAGCCGTGTAGTCCAAAATAGCGCTACCTCCCGTGCTCGCGGGTGCGGTGAAGGCCACGCTAGCCGTCGCATTGCCCGCCGTGGCCGTGCCGATGGTGGGGGTGCCCGGCACAGTCACCGCCGTGATCGAATTCGAGGCCGCTGAGAGCGCACTGGGGCCGTTGGCGTTGAACGCCTGCACTCGGAAAGTGTAAACGATGCCAGGAGTCAGCCCTGAGACGGTGATGGGCGAGGTCGCCCCTGTGTTGACGACACCTCCAGGTGCCGAAGTGACCGAATAACTCGTGATGGGCGAGCCACCATCGCTCGCCGGAGCGGTAAAGGTCACGGTGGCATTGGCCGTCGTCCCCGCCGTGGCCGTGCCGATGGTGGGGGTGCCAGGAACATTGGTCACCGTAAAAGTCGTGCTCGGTCCCGCTGCGGCGGCGGTGTTCCCCGCCGTGTCCGAGGCGGTGCCAGAGGCGATGCTGATGCCGAGAGTGCCTACGCCGGTGATGCTGCTGACGGTGACGGTTCGGGTGAGACCGCTGCCGGAGACGTTCACCGTGCCATTGGCCGTGCCAGTGGTGTTCAGCGTGATGTTGCCATTGGCGAGGGTGCTGGAGTTGAAGTTCGTGTCGGCGTAAGTGACGGTGTAGGTCACCGAGCCTGCGCCAGCAGCGATGGTGCTGGCGGAGGGTGAACCGATGCCGATGGAGGGGGCGGTTTTGTCAATCGTGCGCACAACGCCCGTGAAGGGCACATTGGTGACATCGTGACTGAGGCCCGTGTCATTGACCAGATTCACGCCCAGGGTGCCGTCTCCCGTGCCGGTGCTGACGCTGATGTTCCAGGTCGTGCTGGGCGAGGAACCAGGAGGGTTGACGCTAATGACGGCCGGGCTGCCACCAAGGCCGGTTGGTACGGTGGCGAAGTTCGACGGCGAGAGGCCCGAGACGGGCACGTCAAAGATAATCTGCCAACTGATGAAGGCACCGTTCTGCGGTCCGTTGGTGGTGCCGTTGAGAGACTGCACCGTGGCCGGGGGAGACGTCACGGCGAAGGTCGCGCTCGGTCCGGCTGTGGCTGCGGTATTCCCTGCCGTATCGCTGGCCGTGCCAGAGGCGATGCTGATGCCGAGAGTGCCTACGCCGGTGATGCTGCTGACGGTGACGGTGCGGGTGAGACCGCTGCCGGAGACGCCGACTGTGGCACTGGCAGTGCCGGTGGTGTTGAGCGTGATGTTGCCATTGTTGAGCGTGCTGCCGCTGAAATTCGTGTCTGCGTAAGTCACCGTGTAAGTCACCGAGCCAGCGCCAGCCACGATGGTGGAGACCGAGGGAGCGCCGATGTTGATGGTGGGCACGGTGGTATCAATGATGATGGCTTTGTTCGCACCGAGAGAGCCTGCTGCTCCGGGCGAAGGCAGCGTCAAAGTGGCTGGCGAGCCTCCCGTCGTGCCGTTGATCGTGCCGCCAGAGAGGCCGAGGGAGTTCGTCGCTGCGTAATCCAAGTCAGCCGCCGTTTGGCTGGCACCGACGGTGTAGTTGAAGGTGAGCGTGTTGCTCGGACTGCCGGACGCATACGAGGCCGTGCCGCCGGAGTTTAGCGCCAGCGTGGGCGTGCCGGTGACGGTGACGCTCGAATCAAAGGTGACCTGAATGGAGATAGGGTCAGGGACATTGTAGGCTCCGTTCGGCGTGGAGGAGGTGACGTTCGTCACGACGGGGGCTGGCGGAGGGGTGCCTGCGGCGGTGGTGATGCTGTTGAACGACACGAAGCCGATGCCCGTGCCACCAGCCCCCGTAATCCGCACCTCATCGACCCAGTTGAAATCCGTGTCGGCAGAGAAATCGACGGTATTGTCGGTGGCAGTGCCTGAAAAGGTGTGAGTGGCCGTTGCTCCAGGGACGACACCGCCATTCCGGTAACCCGTGATTGTGATCGGCCCCAGCCAGGTCCCATTGGTGCAGCGTCCATTGAATCCGCTGAACTTGAATTCGGAACCATCGTCCGAGCCGACGCTGAGGTAGTTAAAGGTGGAGGCTGGCGTGGTATTTCCATTGCCGAGGTTGACGCGGCCAGAAGCGTGGCTCAGACCGGCTTGATAGGCCGTAGAGACGATGAATCTGAAGCCCAGGTAATCCGCCGACAAGGGCGAGGGCTGGCCGAACAGGTTCGTGAAACCTCCGCTAGTAGGCGAACTGAAGGACGTAGTGCCAGCAGTAGGCGCGGCTTGGGTGCGCATGACGGCAGAGCCAGCCAGGGCTGCGGTGAGGAAGAGGGCACGGAAGAGGCGATTCATGGCGTTGTTTAGGCAAAATAATCAGGATAGCAAGAACCGGACCCCCAGTGTGAACTGCGGGTCCGGGAGTGAAAGAACCACGGCGCGGAGCTAGGCCGCCGCGATGGATCAAGATCAGTTGGACTGGGGATAAACACCCTCAGTGGCGATGCAATACACCAGTCCGAGGTAGGGATTACGGATTCCAAAGGGCTGGCTGCCACCAGCCATCGTCACGGCACCCGCAGCCATCACGCTGGAAGAAATGGTGCCATACATCAACACATCCGCCCCGGCGCTGTCCTGCGTGGCTGCCGGGAGCAGGCCCTTCGGCGTGTCACTCGTCGTGCTGTCGGAGGCTTGAAAAACATGCACATGTGCTGGCATGGTATCGGGGGTCAGCGTGGCATTTTCCGCCCCACCAGTCTGCCCCAGGTCGATGTTGGGCAGGTTAAGTCCTCTGCCGACGCCCACGGGCACGCGGGAATTCAGATTGGGCAGGGCAAAGGTGCTCACGCCGTCACCACCATAGTAGGTGCCGAGCAAGCTATAGAGCGTTTCGTTTCCACTGATCGAGAGCAGTTGGCCATTGCAAGCCAGCCAGCCAACCGGCGCGAAATTCATGGCTAGGAGTTCGATTTGTCCGATGTAAGGTTCCATGGTGTTAAAAGGGTAAAGGGATGATAAAGAGGGATCAGGGGCGTGAAGGGAAGATGCCCTGCGTGCTGATGTAGAAGCTGACGCCGAGCGAGGGGTTTTGCACCGGCACCGGCACTGGCGAGCTGGCACCGGCTGGCGCCAGCGCCTGTGGAGCAAGCTGGTCACTCCCCGGCTGGCCATAGGCCTGCACACCAAAGCCCAGCGAGTCCGTCAGCTTGGCCGGGACTCCCCCAGACACAGGCTGCATCGAGGTGCCATCCTCGAGCTGCGCGGGCAGCATATGCATATGGGCCGGGAGATTGTTCACGCCCAGGGTCACCTGACTGCTGCCGCCGCTTTCCCCGATCGAAATCTTGGAGAGGCCGTTCGTGCTGCCGCCCAGGTCCGCCGTGCCGACGGCCATGCGTCCGCGCAGGTCCGGCAAAGCAAAGTTAGTTCTGCCATCACCGCCGAAAGTCGTGCCCAGCAGGGCGAAAAGGGCCGTGTATTGTTGGATGGGCAGCGTTTTTCCATCACAAAGCAGCCAGCCAGGGGGGGCGAAGTTGAAGGGAAAGGCACAAATTTGTCCGTAAAAAGCATCCATAATGATTTTGAGTGGGTTGAAGATTAAAAACGAGTGATCTCAGCTGCGGGAAGGAAAGATGCCCTGGATGGAAATGCAGTAATTGATGCCCAGAAAGGGGTTTTGAACGTTCACAGGCTGACTGCTGCCCGCCTGAATGGTCGGAGACATCGCCACCGGGTTCGAGGGCACGGGGCCGTAGCACTTCAGATCCGCACCCGAGCCGGCCGGGTCATTGGTCTTCGCATAAGTATTTGCTCCCGACGAATCCGTGTTTGCCTGTGCGCTGGATACTACCACTTGGTGCGTGTGCTGAGGCATCTGGGACTGGCTCACCGTCACCGTATTCGCCCCCAAGACCTGACCATTCGAAACCGACGCCAGCCCTGGTCCCGTGCCAACGCCCACGATCGCCCGCCCACGCAGGTCCGGCAGGGCAAAGGTTAGCCGCCCATCCCCCCCGTAGGTCGTGCCCAGCAGCGAATACAACGCCTGATTTTGATTGATGGGAAGGAGCTGCCCATTGCAGGCCGCCCAGCCCTTGGGGACTATCTGGAAGGCGAAAGCGCGAATCATGCCGAGAAATGGATCCATGGTAATCGAGGTGTGTGGTGTTGATGTTTGAAGTGAACGCTAACCTAGCCGCGATGACACTGAGCGACGGGCGCGGCCGCCCGCTGAGACATGCCCGAAAGATGAAAACCAAGCCGTTAAGGCCCATTTTCATACCCCGAACAGGGGTAATTAGTGAAATCACCCGCTGTCTTCTACGCAATATCCAGCCCAACTGTCACTCGTTTTTTGTGACACATTCAAAACAAACCGTGTGAATCCTCGCTTCAGCTCACCACCCGGTTGATCACCGCCTCATACCAGCGGTGCTCCCTGTCCTGAGGCACCACGGGCGTGATGAACAGCTCAAACTCCCCCATCGCCGCGTGTCGGAACCGGTGCAATCCCTGCTCCAGAGCCTGATCAAGGCCACCTCTGAACAACAAGGAAAAACTCTCCCGCGTCCGCGCCACATGCCCTTTGGCTGCCGGAGCTGCCGTGAGGTTCAGCCGCACCCATTCCGTGCCCCGCAGCACCTCCACCTCACTGCCAATGTGCGGCGTGTAGGTTTCGAGGCTGTAGGGGATGACTTCGTCAGGCAGATCAGCAGGCATGGACGGCCTATGGAATCAGAGGACCAAACCCGCAAGCACTTCGGCTAGGAAAGGCTGCGCATTTCTTCCCGAGAAGCCTCACGGCACGCCATGGCTCTTCGCGGCCACCCAAAGCGCATACCAGTCCTCACGCTCGAGCTGGATGTCCGCTCGGGGCATGTCCTTGTCATCGTCCCTCAAATTCGAGGGCGCTTTTACGCGGATATCAGGCCATTTTTAAGCAAAAATTCGAGCCTCTGACGAAAATGTCACCCAAAACGGTGACGCGCTTGGGGAATCATCGTGGGTGCGTCGAAGCGTGGGTTCCGAAAGGCTGGTGGGCAGGGGCGAGGAACCACGAAAGGCACCGAACACACGAAAAAAGAACGGCGCAGGTGTTTCCTGGTCAGTCCCTAGTTGGAGTGAGACTCCGCTGAGCTGCCATGGCGCTTCATTCCGTGTCTTCCGTGGTCATCCTTTCCCGGATGAAGGTTCACGGATCGTTTGTGCCCTATCAACACCCCATCGCAAGCTGCGCGGCGAGTCCTTCCCGCGCCGAAGCGATGCCTTTGTAGCGGGCGAGCGTCTCATCCATCGTGTCCAAGGCTAGGCGAAGCCGTGGGGCCAAACCGGGCAAGGCAGCGAGGTGATCGAGGCGGTGATTGGAGACGCGGATGCCAAACAGAATGGCCTGCGTGATGGGCAGCCGCGTAACGAACTGCCGCTCTAGACGCACCCAGGTGCTCTCGAGCGTCGCAGAGGCATCGAGACGTTTCAAAGGCCGGGCGGGATGGTGGTTCAGCGCAGGATCAGCAGAAAGGCCCCAGTTGTCCCGTTCCCAAGCGGCCAGTGGAGCCACGCGGGACATGAACGTGCTGATCGAGGCACCGAGCGCCTGCTGAAGGCCCGGCACCGGCGCATGGACTTCATGCAGCGGTCGCCCCAATTTCTCCTCCAGCGCCCAGCCGGAGGGAAAGATCACGGCGCCGCCCAGCACGGGATGCGCCCGCGCTGCCTCGCCGGAAAGAACGAGCCAGTCCGGCTCCAGCGTGACCGCCGCCTGCTCCGGCGTCGCCTCCGGTCGCCCAAGCACCTGCATGATCCAGGCGAGCGCTTCACGCACCTCCTCGCGACCTTCCGGCAGCAGGCCAAGATGTCGATCGGGATGCTCCGCCAGCCATCGCCGCCGCTCGGCGAGGGTTTCCACTGCCTCCTTCGAATCCCGCCAGTAGCCCGCCGCATCTCCCGGACGCAGATTCATCGCCAGACGATGGCTGGCATCAGGAAACAGGCGGAACCAATCAAAGGCAGGCATGGGCGGGTGGAGGATGGGAACAGCGTGATGATGCTCTCGAAGAGGCGACAGCGAACGAAGCGCAGTCGTTGCCGCAAAAATGATTGGGTTCATCTGAGAAGTCGACGCGTTTTCTGGCGACAGATCGTTCGTTGTCCCCTCACCTAACCTCTCCCCGCTTCATGCGATGAATCCATTGAATGCCCCTCGCGGAGAGAGGGACATTCAAAGCAGTCAAATCCTCCTCAGGAAGCACTAGGTACTTGCTGTGCCATACTTTACAAACCTGAGAGCAGCAAAAACAGTCCCTCTCCGCGCTCACGACGCACATGTCCTTCTCGGTTCCCATGCGGGGAGAGGTTAGGTGAGGGGCCGGAGGATTTCGACTTCCGCCCTAACTTTCTGGATGAACCAGAGCGACTGGAGGCCGCACGGATTGACGATTGAGGAACATTCGATTTTTGATTTTTGAAGGATGAGGCGTGCCCTACGACGGCAAACACCTCAGCAATCAGCCATCGATTGCCCACCAATCCCTCTCGGCACTGACGATCATGGGGTGATCGTTACGCCCAGCTTGAAGAACCTCGCGGGCTGTCCGCTGATCTCGGGGTAGGGGACGCAGACCGCTTGATAGACGCCGTCATCGGCGAGGATGGTCGGTGTTTCGGTGCTGGCTTCCCAGGTGCTGAGATTGGTGCTGAAGTGCGGTGTGTAGGTCAAACCGGCTTGTACGTAATCTTTGCGTCGGATGTAGATGGCGCACCACTCGGGGGCACCACCGCCGGGTGGTGGGAGCTGGCGGGCGATGGGCTGACCGGTGGCGTTGAGGGTGTTGCCGCTCAAAACGAGGGCGCCCGTGCCGCCGGCGCTGGCTCCGGCCATGCCGAGGGCGTATTCGAGCACGTTGGCGATGCCGTCGCCGTCGAAGTCATCCGTCGGCCCGGTGTTCGTGGGGCCGGCGATGCCTGCGGCGGCGCTCCATTGGGAGTAACCGGATGGGCGGGTGATCTGGAGGGTGTAGAGTCGCAGTGTGACCTCATCTTCGGCGGTGACTTCGATTTGCACCGTGTTGAGGCCGGTTTCGAGCGGCACCGGGATAGCGATGCCGTTGGTGGGGGTGTATTCGGCGCTGTTCACGCGGTATTGCAGCGTGGCGTTCGCGTTGGCGGTGGTGGCGGTGAGGTTCAGGCTGGCGGTGCTCGCGGTGACGCTGGCGGTGTAGTTTAAGGTGCTGCTGGCAAAGGCGGGCGCGAGTGTGCCGCTGTTCAAAGTTAGCGCGGAGAGGTCTGCGTTGTTGCTGAGCGTGGTGAAGGTCAGATTTTCGCCGTTTTCGGTACCACCAAGGTTGCTGGTGCTGATGCGGAAATGATACGTGGTGCCGGGAAGCAGCCCGGTGAGCTCCAGCGAAACGTTTTCAGCCGTCACGCCAGAGGAGGCGGCGAGGGGGATGGGCGAGTCGGTGCCGTAGCCGATGCTCGTACCGCTTTGGAACATCGCCGTTGTGGCTGATCCGTTGGGATTGACGGTGGCATTCAATGTGGCGGTGGTGGTGCCCACGTTCGTCGCGGCAAGGGTGGTGGCGGTAGGTGCGGCGAGATTGATGTAGGCATGACGGATGTCGCTGGACTGCCAATAGCTGTCGCCGGGCTGGTAGGCGATCACGGTGACGAGACCGGCGGCGTTGATGGTGAGCTTGTCGCCATTCAAAGAAGCCGGGCCGGTGACGATGTAGCGTGCGGGCAGGGCGCTCGAAGTGGTGGCGCTGAGCGTGATCGTATCGCCGACCGGCACGCTGGAAGGCGCGGTGAAGGTGATGGTCTGCGGCGGGCTGAGGGCCGGGATGGCCTGATCGGGGAGGAATTGATGATGCCCTGCGAATGCGGTCTGTCCGCCGTGCGAATAGCCCCAGCCCCAGAGGGAGCGGTCCATGGTCAGGCCGAGCTGATGGCCGCTGTTGGCGAAGGCAGCGGGCGCAAACCAAGCGGTGGAACTGCCGATCTGTCCGGGAGAGGTGCGGTTGGAGGTGCCGTAGGCTCCAGTGCCATACTGGCCGAAGGCACCGGGCCCCCAGACCCACATGGTGCCATCGGTGCGGGAGGCCATGCTGGTGGTGCCGTTGCTGCTGGACACACTTCGCCAGGTCGTGGCGGAGCCGATTTGCACGGGCGCATTGCGCTGCGCGGTGCCGCCATCGCCGAGCTGGCCGCTCGCATTGGCCCCCCAGGCCCAAAGCGTGCCATTCGTCTTGATGGCGAGGGTGTAGGCGGCTCCTCCGACGGCGGTAGCCCAGTCGGTGGCGGTGCCGATCTGCACGGGGCTGAGCACATTCGCCGTCGTGTTGTTCCCCACCTGGCCGTTCGTATTCAGGCCCCAGGCCCAAAGGGTGCCGTCCGTCTTGATGGCGATGCTGTGACTGCCATTGGTTTGAAAAACGGTGCGCCAGTCGTTCGCGGTGCCGATGCGGACGGGCGTGGATTGATTGGTGGTGGTGCCATCGCCGAGCTGGCCGCTTGCATTGCTGCCCCAGGCCCACAGCGAGCCATCGCTCTTCACGGCGAGCGTATGACCGGGGCTGCCGCCGGAGGCACCCGAGGCGGCGACGACGGCCCAGTCGTTGTCCGAGCCGACGCTGATCAAATCGGCGCTGCTGGTGAGCGAACCATCGCCAAGCTGGCCGCTGGAGTTCAAACCAGCCGCCCAGAGCGAGCCATCCGTGCGGATGGCCATCGTGAAGGTGTTTCCGAGGCTGACGCTGAGCCAGGTTTGCCCGGCGGCCACTTTTTGCGGCACCGGCTGCTGCAATGAACTCGTGGCACCGAGTCCCAACTGCCCATTGGCATTGCTGCCAAAGGTCCAAAGCGAGCCATCGGCACGGATGAAGGCGCTGTGATTGCTGCCGCCTGCCGCCGCGGCGGTGACGGGGCCGAGCAAAGGATACAACGGCAGCGGCAGGCGTGGCAGGTAGCCGAGCTGCCCGCTGCCATTCCCACCCCAGGCACGCAATCCGCCGTCCGTGGTGATGGCGAGACTGAAATTGCCGCCACCAGCGATGCCGGACTCACTCGACGCGGTGCCGATCTGCTGCGGAGCATTCCCGGTGGCGAGGTTTGCGACGCCCCGGCCGAGCTGGCCAGCGGTATTCAGCCCCCAGCTCCACAGGCTGCCATCACTGCGCCGGGCAAGGAAATGGGATCCGCCGCCGGTGACGAGCTGCCAGGTGGCGGTGCCGAGCTGCGCCGGGCTGGTGCGCTGCGTGAGCGATTCATCGCCGAGCTGGCCGCTGCCATTGTTTCCCCAGGTCCAGAGCGTGCCGTTGGTGCGCAGCGCGGCGGCGGAGGCGTTGGTGCAGGCGACGCGGCTCCACGTCGTCACCGTGCCGATCTGCACCGGTGCACTGCGGTTGGTGGTGCTGCCGTCACCGAGCTGGCCGCTGCTGTTGAGGCCCCAGGCCCAGAGCGTGCCGTCTGTGCGGATGGCGAGGGTGAAATCCGCACCTGCATGGAGCTGGTGACCGAGCTGCGACCACGTCGTGGCCGTGCCGATCCGCACCGGTGCGCTGCGCAGTGTCGTGCTGCCATCACCGAGCTGGTTGCTCGAATTGAGACCCCAAGCCCAAAGCGTGCCGTTGGTCTTCACCGCGACGTTGTGATTCGCTCCCGCGACCACCCAGGCCCAGTCGGTGGCGGTGCCGATCTGTGTGGGAGAGGTGTACTGTGTCGTCGTGGTGCTGCCCTGGCCGATCTGGCCGTTGTTGTTGCGGCCCCAGGCCCACAAGGTGCCATCGGTGCGGGTTCCGACGCCGTGATCGGTCCCCGCGCTGACTTGCCGCCAGTTCGTCGCCGTGCCTGCCTGCACGGGCACACGGCGTGTGCTGGTGCTGGCATCTCCCAGCCTGCCGTAAGTGCCTGCGCCCCATCCCCAAAGCGTTCCATTCGCACGAATGCCCAGCGCAAACTCCGATGCCTTGCTGGCGCTGATTTGCGTGAAGCCCGAGTCCGCCGCGGCGAGCACCAAGGTCTGATACTTCGGCAAAGCACTGCCCGCCGTCGCTTTGACCGTCACCGTGCCGGGTGTGGAGGTCAAAGTGACCGTGTTGCCGCTCACGCTGGCGCTCGCGGCCCCGGCGACGATTTGATAACTCACCGCCGAAGCGCCGCTGGAGGTCGCATTCAGCGTGAAAGCCGGATCACCGACGTATTTCACGCCGATCTCGTCAAAGGTGATCACTTCGCTAACGGCGGTCAAAGTGATGTCATTGCCATCTCCGCCCGCGTAGCTGATTTCGAAGCTGTGAGGCGTCGAACCATTCATGGCGGTGACAAGGCTGCCTTCCGGTTGATTGGCGAAAACGCCGCTCACGGGCATGAAACCGGTGTTATTGACCAGTTTGAGCACCTGGCCCTCCACGGGCGTGAAACCGAGTGTGACGAGCAGTGAGCTGGTGGCGGAAAAGTCCTCCGCCACAATCGGGATCGTCTGCGCCGTGGCAAAGTGAATGGCCGCCGCTGTGGTGAAGGTTTGATTGATGCCGTAGGTCGTCCCGTGCGCATTTTGCGCCACCACTCGGTAATGATACGTCGTTTCTGGATTCCCCGCGAGCGCCGCAGTGACGGGTGAGAAAGCGCTGCCAGCCGCGATGTTCTGCGTGGTCGTGACCTGGCCGTAGGCGGTGCTCGTGCCGTATTCGAACCAAGACGTCGAGGCCACGCCGCCGGGCATCACGCGGCCGTTGAGCGTCGCCCCAGTAGGAGAGACCGCCGAGGCTGCATCGCTGAATGCCTCCGGCATGGAGCGGTTGTTGATGGTCAAAGTATGGCTGCTGGTGCCGAGATTGGCTCCGGTTTGATTCAAAAGCTGCACCACGATGTTTTCCGCGGGCTCGGGGAGCTGGTCGGCGATGATCGTAACCGGGATGTTCAGCGTCGTGGTGCCGCTGGGAAAGTTCAGCACGCCATTCGCGAGGCTGAAGTCAATGCCATTGCCCGCGGCGGTGCCACCATTGACGCGATACATCACGCTCACATCCCCCGGAGGAGAGCCCGTGAGGTTCACCGGGATGTTGTAAGTGCCGATGTCCTCCGTGGTGCTCGCCGTGGCTCCCGCGAAGCCCACGCTGATGCCGCTGAAGCTATCGTTATCGCCCAAAAGCAGCGTCGTGGAGCCGACACGCACGCCGTAAGTGCCTGGGGCGGGCGTGATGTTCATGATGATGGTCTCTGCACCCTCCGGTGTGGTGTCATTGATGGGGATCACGTTCACATAAACGCCCGTGCTGCCTGCTGGGATCGTCGCGGTGCCGCTGAGGGCCGTGTAATCGACGCCTTCCGTCGCGGTGCCGCTCATCGTGTAGTTCACGATTAAATCCGCCGTCGTCGCGCCGCGGCGGCTGATGAAGAAATCCTCGCCGCTAGTCGTGGATGTCTCCGTGAAAGGCACCGTGAGGCCGCTGGTGTTGTCCGCCACATTCACCTCCACCGTCGGCTGGTCCGCGTCATAGATCCACGCGGTGGCGCTCTGATTCTGCCCCGCGAGCGGCGAGTAGCCCGTGCCGGTCGTGATCGTCATCGTGATGGACTCCGCATCCTCCAGCGCTGTGTCCGCGAGCATACTCACGGTGATCGTTTTATTCCCATCACCCGATGCAAACGCGATGCTGCCCGGCAGCGCGGTAAAGTCCGCACCACTCGTCGCCGTGCCGCTGATCGAGTAATTCACCGTGATCGCCGTGCCGCTGGCCGGACGCGTGATTTGGAAGACAGGCCCCGCAGCAATGCCACTGGCCGGTTCCGTGCCGCTGCCGGTGTTCAGCTCGATATAGACCTGCGAGGCATCATTGTCCGCGATCGTCACCGTGGCCGTCTGCGCCGTGGGACTGATGAAATAGCCCGTGCTCGTCCGAAGCTGCAAAACGACATCCTGCGTGCCTTCATCCAGCGCATCATCAAAGGGCACGATCTCCACCGTCGTGCTCGCGAGGCCCGCCGGGATCACCGCACGGCCTTCGAGCCGGCGATAATCCGTGCCGAGCACTGCGCGGCCGCTCACGCCGTAATCCACCGTCAAAGCAGCCGTCGTGGCCCCCGTGCGCGTGATGGTGAAGACACCCTTGTCAGGCCCCGTCTCGCTCGCCGCCGCATCCGTGGCCACGATGCTCACCGTGGGCATGTCATCGTCATTGAGCTGGCTCGTCACGCTTTGATTCGCCGCGATGGCATCGCGGATGTAGGCCGCATTCGTCGAGATCGTGCAGATGATCGTCTCGGTGGTCTCGATGGCCGTGTCATCGATCGGCGTGATCGTGAAGGTCGTGCTGGATTCGCCCATCGGGATCGTGGCATTGCTCGGCGCGGTGAAGTCGGTGTTGCGCGTGGCGGTGCCGGTGTAGGCGAACTGCACGGTCAAAGCCGCTGTTGTCGGCCCGTTGCGCTCGATTTTCATCGTCAGCGTGTCCGTGCCGGCCTCGTGACCGGAATCATCCACCGGCGTGATCTTCACCACCGGCAGAGAGCTTTCGTCATCCGTGATCGACACCTGCGCCCGCGGATTGCCCGCCATGATGTAACCCTGCGCCGTGTTCACAAAATCCAGCGAGGCCAACTCCACGCCTTCCGCCGTGCTGTCATTCACCGGCGTCAGCGTGATGTCGAGCGTCGCAGAGCCGGCAGGAATGATGTACTGGCTCGTGCCGCTGCCACCGTCCGGGCTAGTGCCCGCGGTGGGTGCGGGACTCAACGTGTAGTCCGTGTTCCGCGTCGCGGAGCCGGTGTTCACATTATAAATCTGCACGGAAAGGTCCGCCGCAGTCGATCCCTCACGCGTGAGGCGGATCGTGGCCGGATTCGCCGTCGATCCCTCCGCCGCCACATCATCCGGGTAGCTGATCGTCACCGCAGGCAGGCTGGTGCTGGTGAAATTCTCCCCCGTCACACTGGGGCCCACCGTGGCGGATTGATTGTTGAAGACCAGCGGATACAACGTCGCCCTGATCGAGAACGTGCCCGCCGCAAGCCGCGTGATCATGTAATTCCCATCGCTGTCCGTCCAGGTGCCGCGGAAGGTGGTGCTGCTGCCGTGTGAAGTGTTGTTGGATGGCGCAAAGTTCGCCACATACACGCCCTCCAGCGGCTGCGAGTCCGGCCCGGTGACGTTTCCGCTCACCGTGAAGGTCGTCGGGCTTCCCACGGTGATGAGCACCGCCTTCGTCGTGCGTTTCCCCTTCATGTCCGAGGCCGTGCAGAGCACCTGATAGTGGCCCGCCGTGCTCCAGGACTTCGTTTGCACCGCGTTGTTGTTCGTGGAGTAGGTCCCGTCATCGAAAACCCAGGCGTAGGCCAGCGTGTCGCCATCCAGATCACTCGCGGTGGCCGTCAGCGTCACGTTCACTCCCGTGCCCACGCTCGTGGCACTCGCAGCGACACTCAGCGTGGGAGCATTGTTTCCCGGCACATCGCCGATGTGTACCTGCACATCCATCGACTGCGGCGTCGTGCCCGTGTTCTTCGCCACGGGCGTGAAGTGGATGTTGAAATCGGGATCACTGAACGTGCGGCCAACCCACAGCGCGGAATCATTCCGCGTGTCCGTGATCCCGTTGCCAAAACTCCCCGGCGTCATGTCCAGGAGCTGCGCACCGCGATTGCTCCCATTCAAAGGCGCCCCGCCGCTGCCGCCGATGCCACCGAGGCCCCACTGGTCAAAAGTCATCATCAATCCATTCGTGAAGCCCACATTCGTCGTGTGCCGCAGGCGAAACTCCGCCCAGAAATCCCGCTCCGCATCCCGCCGCACCCGAACGGCATAGCGCAGGCTCGGATCGGCGATGCTCGCATCCGTTTGGTGGATGCGGTAAAGCCCGCTGCTCGTCACATTCCAATACTGCTCCGGTGGCATCCAGTTCAGCGTGTTTTTAAAACTCGCCGTGTATTGCCCGCTGCTGCCGCTGCTGCCCATCACGTCAAAGGTGTTGCCGTATTCCAGATTGTTACCAGGGCCGGTCACGCTCGGCGGCGTGGTGCGCCAGTAATTCGCATGCCACACGCCCAGATTGTGCCCCAGCTCATGGATGAAGGTGCCGCTGCTGCTCGTCTTCATGCGCATCCCCGCCGCGCCCACCGAGGCACTGCCGCCGTAGCTGCCCGGGCCGCCGCTCCAGCGCACCGCACGCAGATTGTAACTCGCCGTGTCGTAGCCCATCGACTTCGCGATCTGGATCGCGTGATTCTGCAGCAGCGTGTCCCCGCCGCCGACATCGGTGTTGTAGCGGTTGTACCATTCCAGCGGGTAAGGCAGCACCACCAGCGGTGCCACCGCGTAGGTCAGGTAGCAGCGTCCGTAGCTCGTCTGCACCACGTAATCATTCGCCGCCTTCAGCATGTCGATGCACTCCTGCTCGTTCTGCGGATCGACCGGATTGTCCGGGAAGCAGGCGCGAATGTAGAGAAACGTGCGATTCCCCAGCGTCCAGCCGCTCGGGATCGTGCCCGAAATCGGGGCATGCGCCGGCCCCGTGCCCGTGCCGGCAAAAAGCTCCGTCCCCAGCGTGGCCCAGTGCTGCTGCTCCTCCTCGCCGAGATATTGCTCCGCGATCTGCGAGATGTGGCCGCCGCTGCACACATAAATCACCCGCTCCGGCGTCTCAAAAGCCGGCGTCTCCTCCGAAACCGCCGCCAGCGAGCCATCCGGTGCCTTTTCCACCTCCGTCTCGATGCCCGAAATCGGACAAGCCTCCACGATCTCCCGTCCATCATCCGCAGGCACCTCGCCCACCTCCAGCACCCGCAGCGGCGAATCCGAAACCGCCATCTCACGCCCCACCGCCACGCCATGGAGCGAGGCATTCAACGTGCTGCGCTGCCACTGGCGCTTGCCATACACATGCGCATTCCAGCGTTTGCCATCCGCCGTCGTCACCGTGCGTGTGTAAGGCTCCATCGTGGCCTCCTGACCTTCCAGCGGCGCATTCCCATACACCTCGTAATCCGCCCGCACCCGCACGCGATCCTCCAATAGCGCCAAAATCTCCTTCGGCAGCTTTTGCCGCACCACCATCGGCACCGCGCTCTCGATGGCGAGCTGCGGATCACTCACGATGAGCTTCGCAATCTCCGCCGTGTGCTGTTTTGCATACGCTTTGCCCAGCTCCAGGCTCTCCGGCGAGGGATCGGCCGTGTACGCCGAAAACCATTCCTTGAAGGCCTTCGTCGGTGCGGAGAGCTTCACGACGCGTTGCGGCAAAGCGGGGCGTTCGACGGACTTGGAGGCTTGAGGAGCTTGTTTCTCGCCTTCAGGACGAAAAACAGCCAAAGAGAGCAGGATCGCGGCAAGCGCGACGAAGGCGGGCCATCGCATTTTCATGGCTGGAGGGGACGGGGTGAGGTTGAAGACGAATTAACCCCGCCGTTTTACCCTGACCGCTACCCCTCTGGCAATGTCGAAGACGGCTGTTTACCGCCCCCAGTGCCTTTTCGCGAAGGCGAGGTATTGCGTCCAGTCGTAATCCGTTACGTCATGCTTCCCGGTGCGGTTGTGGTAGCCGATGAAGTCACCCACCGGGGTGTCGATGGCGGGCTGGGCATCGACGACGGTGCCTTTTTTGCCAAAAAGGGCATAAACCGGTCCGGCGTGGAAACCGGAGAGAAACTCGCCTTTTTGGTCCGCCCAGTGGTCCTCGGCGGCGCTGGCGATGTAGATCGGCCGCGGCGCGGCGAGGGCGATGAGCATGTGCATGTCGATGGGGCACGCGGCGGCGTTTCCGGCATACGTTGCATACTTGGGCGTGAACCAGTGCGGGAAGGCCTTCGTGATGATGGCCGTCGTCTCGCCGAAATCGCGGCGCATCAGGGCCGCCCCGCCTTCTCCGCTGTTGTTGGAGATCACCACGCCGAACCGCTCGTCCTGCACGCCGGCCCAGAGAGAGGTTTTGCCAAGTCGTGAGTGCCCGATGACCGCCAGATGCTTGCCATCGATCTGTGCATCGGTTTGCAAATAGTCCGCGATGCGGCTCAGACCCCACGACCAAGCTCCGATGGCTCCCCACTCGCCGTCTTTCCAGACCGTGTTTGCCCCATCAGCACTCACCGCGGCACGCAGACTGTCCTTCCAGCCATCCGCGTGGTCGGGCTCGATGTCGCCATAGTAGGCGGTGGCCACGGCAAAGCCGGCCTTGAGGATCATTTCGAGCGGCCAGCGACTGCTTTCGGTGCCGCGAGTGGCCTCGGTGGCCTGGTGATCGACGATGTGCTTCTCCTTGTTCTCGCGCATCCAGCGGGTGGAGAGCGGCACATCCTTCTCCGTGCTCACCGCATGGTTTCCGCCAAAGCTCAGGCCCACAAAGCATGGCGCGGCATTCACGCCATTCGGGATGTAAACCATCACATCCATGCCCTGCCACGCCGGACGCTCCGGCAACGAGACATGCACGAATTTCCGTGTCGCCAGCCCGCCCAGCGCATCCGCCTTCGTCGCCGTGACCTCAAACTTCGGCCTGCCGATATTCGCCGGCGTCTTGCCATACACATGCTGCTCAAACAGCGCCAAAATCTCCCCGCGTCGCGATTTCGTCCACGCCTCGGCCGTCGTCGCCTTCAAGTCCGGCAGCGGATCGTTACCCACCTTCGCCTCATCGTAGTTCACGCCCGGACGTGGCGTCTGCGCGAGCAGGGAAGAAGTGGCGAAAACGAGAGGGAGAAGGCTGGTGCGTGTCATGAGGCGCATTCAAACGCTGCATCGGCGAGCATTTGTGCGTGGAGATATTCCATCCTCAGTCCAGCAACTCAATAAACTCACCCACGGTAAGACCCGCGTCACGAATCAGGCTGCGCAAAGTCCCGCGTGCGAGTTCTCGGTGGTCGGGGACCGATAGAGAGGCCATGCTGCCTTCCTTCACCATGATGATGTGACTGCCTCGTTGCCGCACTGCCACCCAGCCAGCTTGGTTGAATGCTTTGACAGCGTCCGCCCCGCTGATGACCGGCAGGGCGGGCATTAGGCGGCGACCTCCAGTTGGTAGGTCTCCACGGTCAGAGGCATTCCTCGCTCAGCACGGACTTCGAGGCAGAGGGAAATGGCCTCGCGAATGCTGGCTATCGCATCCTGTCGCGTGCTGCCCTGGCTATGGCAGCCGGGGATGGATGGGCAGGAGGTGACCCAGGCTCCGTCCTCGTCACGGTCGATGGTGATCTGAAACTTCATGGAATGAGCTTAGTGCGCGGCGGCATGGTTTCAACCGCAAGCCTTGCCCTCAGCTCGCCCCCGCGCCTCGCAGCACCGCCGGCAAGGTCTGCGCCAAGATCTTCACATCGAGCCAGAGGGACCAATTGTCGATGTACTTGAGATCGAGGGCCACCCATTCGTCGAAGTTCTTGATGCCGTTGCGGCCGGTGACCTGCCAGAGGCAGGTGAGGCCGGGCTTCACGCTGAGGCGGCGGCGTTGGGCGTGCTTTTCGATGCGCTCGATCTCATACACGGGCAGCGGTCGCGGACCGACGAGGCTCATCTCGCCACGGAGCACGTTGATGAGCTGCGGCAGTTCGTCGATGCTCATGCGGCGCAGCCAGCGGCCAAAGGCGAAGATGCGCGGGTCGTCTTTGATTTTGAAAACGGGGCCGTCCATCTCGTTGTGAACCTCCAACTCGGCTCGGCGTGCCTCCGCATCGGTGTGCATGGTGCGGAACTTCCACATCGTGAAGGGCTTCCCGTAGAGGCCGGCACGCTCTTGTTTGAAGAAAATCGGACCGCGTGAGCCGAGACGGATGCCAAGGATGGCGATGAACCACGCGGGCGAGGAGAGCACGAGAAGTATGGCTGCGCCGATGCGATCCAAGGCGCCTTTGCAGAGCAGCTCCCACGAGGCCTGAGGCGTGCTGTGGAAGACGAGCATGAGCTTTCCGCCCATCACATCAAAGGTGGGTCGGGCGATGGCGGTCTCAAAGAAGTCCGCCGCGATCCAGGCCTCGACGCCGACGGTTTCGCAGGCCTGCACGGCTTCCTCAATGCGTCCGAAATGCACATGACGCACCGCGAAGAGCACGCGGCTGATGGCGTGCTCCTTCAGCGCGGATTCCAGCTCGCCCACCGGACGCGTGGTGATATCAAATTTCATCACGACATCGATTTCCGCCCGCTGCTCCTGGGTGAGATGGGCGATGAAGCTCTCGATGTCCTGCTCCTGGCCGGCCACGATGACGCGTTCACGGCCTTTGCCCGAGGCGAGGCGGCGGCGCAGGCGATCACGCTGCCAGCTTTCACGCAGCAGCAGGCCGCAGGCACCGAGGCCGACGGAGAAGAGCACCACCGCACGGCTGGGCACCTCCCATTTGAAGAACACCACGCAGGCACCCACAAACATGCCGATGATCACCAGCCCCTCGAAAAGCTGCCGCAGGGAGCGGTGCAGCGTCTTGTTGTGGATGTTCGAGTAAAAGCCGCAGGCCTCGAGGGCGATGGGGGTGAAAAGCGGCACGACGGCCAGCACCCAGTAAAACTGCTCAAAGGGCGGGATCTCGATGGCCTCTGGCATGAACATCGGCACCACCTGCGAGCGCAGGTAGTGGCTAAACCAGAGACAAAAGGCCAGGACGGCGCTGTCGAAGATCTCCGTGAGCTGCAAATTGATTTCTTGCTTTCGGCCAAGCATACTCGGGGCGTTCCAACCGTTGGTTATTATTTAAGATTACTGAAATTATAACAGACCTAGCCTGTGCCACAACTCCTTTCCTCGAAAAACCTGCTCCTCTCCTCCCGGCCCCTCGCCGTGGGGGTCGTGGGCGATCTGGCGGCCCTCCAGCATCTGATGAGCCTCGACCCCGCCAGCCGTGAGGCCACCTGCGATGTGGTGGAGCTGCGGCTGGATACACTCAACCTGCCTGCCGAGGAGTTGCGCCGCCTTTTGGTCGGAAACACCCTGCCGCTGCTGCTCACCTGCCGTCACCCGTCTGAAGGCGGCTCCTCTCCCACCGATCCCGCCGCCCGGGCGGCCATGATCGAGCCGCTGCTGGACCTCGCCGCGCTGGTGGACATCGAATTGCGCACCGCCGCGCAGATGCAGGGCACGATTCAAAAAGCCCACGAGGCAGGTGCTTTCGTCATCGGGTCCTTCCACGACTTCCAGGCCACCCCCGCCGATGAAGTGCTGGAAGGTTCCATCTCCTTCGCCCAGCCACTCGGGCTCGATAGCGTGAAGATCGCCACCTTCCTCAACAGCCAGGACGATCTCGTCCGCCTCATGAAATTGGCCTCCGCGCCGCATCGCCAGCGCATCTCCGTCATGGGCATGGGCACTTGGGGCCGCGTCTCGCGTCTCGTGCTGGCAAAATGCGGCAGCCTGCTCAATTACGGCTACATTGGCACCTCAAACGCTCCCGGCCAGTGGCCAGCCTCCGAACTCAAACAACTCCTTCCCCAGCTCTGATCCGCGCCATGAAGTCCCACACCCCACGCACCGCCCTGCTCGCCCTCGTGGCCTGCCTGGCGGCCACTTCCTGTGATGATCCGAAACGCGAGGAGCAGCTCCGCTGGCGTGAGGAAGAGGTGCAGGCCAAGCTCAACGCGATGACGCAGCGCGAGGCGGAGTTCGCCAAAGAGAAGCACCAGATCACCGAGGCGCTGAAGCAGATGGAGGCCCGCGAAAAGGCCGTTGATGACAAAGAGAAAACCATGCTCGCCCAGCTCGCCGAGGAGACCGAGAAGCTCAAAAAGGTCCGCCGCGAGATCGAGATCAAAAACCTCCGCGGCCCCGTCCCGCTCATCTCCGCCGATCGCAGCATCGTGATCGATCCCGCCTCCGACGACATCCTCTTCGAGAAGAACGCCGAAAAGCGTGGTGCCATCGCCAGCACCACCAAGATCATGACCGGCCTCCTTGTCGTGGAAGCTGGCAGCCTCGATCAAATCATCACCGTCGAGAAAAGTGACACCCAGTGCGCCCCCGTGCGCCTCGGCCTCAAGGAGGGGGAGACCTACACCCGCCATCAGCTCCTCAGCGCCGTGCTCGTGAAAAGCTCGAACGACATCGCTCAGGCTCTCGCCCGCGACAACGCGGGCAGCGTGGCCGCCTTCGTCGAAAAGATGAACGCCAAGGCCAAGGAACTCGGCCTGCAAAACACCCACTTCGTCAATCCGCATGGCCTTCCCGGCCTCACCGATGACCAGCCCTACTCCACCGCCCGCGACCTCGCGGTCATTGCCAAATGGGCCGACAAGATGCCCGAGATCCGCGCCATCGTGAAGCTGCAGAGCTACAAATTCAAAAAGCCCGATGGCAAGTTCATCGACCTCGCCAACACCAACCGCGTCCTCCGCACCGCCTCCTACTGCGACGGCATGAAAACCGGCTACACCGATGCCGCCGGCTACTGCCTCGTTGCCACCGGCGAGCGCAACGGCCGTCGCCGCATCGTCGTCATCCTCAACGACACCGAAAGCGGCGTCTGGAAGGATGCGCAGGCCTTGCTCGATTGGGCGCTGAAGGCTTGAGGCACCGGACCAGTTGGAGTGCTGGAGTGCTGGAGTGCTGGAGTGCTGGGTTTTGCCAAAACTCCATGTCTCCATCACTCCACCGCAGCTCCTCCCCGCTTCCTCGCCAACTCCGCGAGGTACGCCGTGTCACGCAGCATCTGCTCGTAGTAGCTGCTCCAGTTCGCGGTGCCTTTCGGATTCGTCGCCTTGGCTGAACGTGCCCAAAGGTAAACCGCCTCGGCTTGTTCAAACTGGCGCAGGTTGTGGAAATGCTTTCCGAGCGCCACGCGAGGCTCTTCGTGCAGCGGAGCGAGTTCCATGGCCCGATGAATGGCCAGCAAGGCCTCGTCATGCTTGCCAGCGGCATCGAGGGCATCGGCTCTCGCGAGCTGGTAGTGATGGCTCATTGGGTTCAAAACGCAGGCACGGCTCAAAGCGACCAGGCCGGCTTCGATGAGGCGTTTTTGCTCGGAGGGGCTTTTTTTCGGACTCCAGGTGTCGAGGTAGGCGAGTCCTAAGCGATACTGAATCTCTCCGCTGCGCGAGTCGATCTCGGCGGCACGCAGCAGATGCTCCAGCGCCGTCGCCTGATCCTGCCGCTTCACGGCCAGATAGGCCTGCGCGGCCTGATAATCGGCCAAGCCCCAGGTCACCGCGCCGAAGGCCAGCACCGCGCTGGCGGCCATCGCGGCCAGTTTGATGCCCACACGCACACCGGGCACGCGGAGTCGCTTCGGACCCTCCGCGTCGATGCCCGGATTCGCCAGAAAACCGAGCATCACCGCGCCGGTGAGGATCACCGCCGGGATGTGCCAGTGAAACTCCACCATCGCATGCACCATCGTGGCCGTCAGCGCCGCCAGCGAGCCGAGCACGAGCGACAGCGTCACGCTGCCGAGCCGGCCGGTGCGTGGGAATTTGCTCCTCGCGAACCACTTCACGAACACGATCCCGTTCCACAGATGCGTGGCGAGCAGCACCCCGAGCAATCCCAGCCCCGCCCAGCCATAGTCCGCCAGCATCTGCAGGTAGTCATTGTGGGCGAAGAGCGCGTCGCCCTGCCAGTTCGCCATCCGTGGATCACGAAACTGGATGCTGCCGGCGTAAAACATCCGCGCCCCCGAGCCCCACAGCGGCTCCTCGGCATGCTGCGTCATCGCCGAACTCCAGATCCGCCCGCGCACATCCTCCGACATCGGCGATCCCATCTCGCGACGCTGGATCGCCTCCTCGTTCACTTTGTAGAGCACCCCGCCGCCGAGCACCAGCAGCAGCGATCCACCGAGCAGCAGCCATTTGAAAAGTGCTCGCTGCGTGTGCCACAGTAACCACAGCGCCAGCAGCATAAAGACCGCCGCACCGGCCGCCACGCCCAGCAAGGCTCCGCGACTCACCGTCAGCGCCGTGCCCGTGGCGATCGCCAGGATCACGAAGCCCAAAAACAACCGCAACGCCGCGACCGCCCGTCCGAACCACATCCAGCCCGCACACAAAAACATCACCATCGAGAGAAACGCCGCCAGGTGGTTGGGATTGTTGAACAGGCCGCCGATGCGTCCCGCTCCAAAGCTGCGCCCAAAGCCCGGCACCAGATGGAACTCCCATCGTCCGCCAAAGTGCACCAAGCCCACCGCGAGGTTCGTCACCGTCAAAACGAGCAACACATACAAAAGGCCCATGCGAGACCTCGGATGACTCGCTGCCGTCGCCGCCAGCAAATAGGCCACGAGAGCCCCGCACAGCATCACCGCATCCTCCCGCGCCCAATCCCCCACCGGCGAGCCCCAGGCCCGTGCCGCCACATAGCCCGCAAACAGCAGCGTCGAGGCCAGACAAGCATCCGCCGGCGGAAAACTCACCCGCAGCCTCCACTTCGCCGCCGCCAGCATTCCTCCGAGCCCTAGCAGCAGCGCCCCCGGCCAGAAAAACAGCAGCCTCGTCTCTGTGCCCAGCCCACCCGCGAGAAAGAGCGCGGCCAGAAAGAGAACAAGAACCAATTTTTGCATGCGCCGCCATTTCAGCCGGTCCGGTTCATTGCGCAAGCAGCTCGATGCTCGGGCAGCACCTATTGAGGCGGCTGGGTTGGCTCATTCGTCCTCAAGTGAGCCCTTCAGATGCTCTTCGAGCAGCCGACGATGTTTAGTGACTCGACCCGAGACGCGTTTGCGCCACATGCGAAAACTAGAGGGCTTCAGTTCCCGGCGCATGAGGTCAATGACGTGTTTCTCAGCCAGGCCTGTCCGCTCTTCGATCTCCTCAAAGCTGGTGCGATCCTCCCACGCATCGCGGATGATGTGGGATACCTGCTCACGAGATAGGGGGGGGACTTCATGACGATTGAAGAGAGGTGAGGTGATGACGCATTTTTTGCCAAAAGGGAAAGAAACCGGCATTGGCGTAGGAAAATGCGGTCTCGTCCGATGCTCTCCTGAGAAGTGTGAGGCGGACTCTGATTGCTGCCATCTCAGTCTTCAGGCGTGGCAGCATGTCGTGAATCGGTCCCACGAATGGTGCAAAGGCGATCACTTCGCTGAGCTCATTTTGTTTGGCCCATGCGCAGAGTGCCTCCACGGGATCGGTAGCCGTCAAGGCGGATCGCGGGCAGTTGTAGTGAGCTGCGGCTCTCGTCAGGCCGTCATGAATCATCGTATCTAGTGAATCAATGCGCTGCTTGCTGAGACGATAAACATCCCGGCAAATGGAGCGGCTGATGCATGCCGTCACGCACACAGGACGGAGTGTGGCGAGTGGTCCGATCTCAGGCCCAAGATCATCGGGATGTAACCATAAGCCCCTTCGGGTGGTGCCTGGTGAGAGGGTGATGGGATACTGTGGCAGAGTGATTTTGGTCAGGTCAGCACTTTCGTGAATTTTCACCGCACTCACGATTTCATCTCGAAGTCGGTCATTGCCGAGGTGATGACCGGTGAGGTAGTGCGGGGCATGTCTTTCGATGTTCGAGAGGCGGACGAGGTAGCTTTTCCCTGCGGTTTGAAGCCCAGCCACCCATCGCCATGAAAGCGTGTTGCTCGCGGGATCGGCATCTAGCAGATGTCGAAAGAAAAAATCAGCGCCGAGCTCCCATGGCATGCGTTCGACATGAATCCAAAAACTCGCCCACCACATGCGGGCATGGTTGTGTAGGTAGCCAGTCTCGATCAGCTCGCGGGCGATTTTGTCCATGCAGGCCACGCCGCTCTCACCTGAAATGATCGCCTCGGCTCGGTCCAGTGTCTTTTGCGGGAGTTCCGCCCGCAGCGTCCGAACCCGGCGCCGCCACTCTGTCCAGACCTGCGGACGCATCTCTAGCCAGCCCTTCCAGTAGCGGCGCCAGCACACTTCTTGGAGCCATTTTTCAGCTTTCCGGAGACCGTGTCTGGTCAACGTATCTTGGATGATCTCATCCTCGAGCAAGGTGCGAAATCGAATGCTCACGCTGAGCCGTGACACATTCCTATGTGCAGGGGCCACATGATTTCTCACGGCCGTATAAGGCACCACCTGAGGCAGAAAAACTTCCCAGGAATCCAATGCATGCTGGCGTATCATCGGATGGGGAGGTGACATCGGAAAAGAGAATGAGTGGATTAATGAAAGGCGATCACTTTGACGCACAGGCCCTCGAGCAAACGCATGACTGTAACGATTGATGCCAGGTTTGGGATTCCACGAGTTGGTATGGTGTGTGGCGCTAGGGGAAAGACGCCTTCGAAAGAGGCATTCAGCCGCATTTCACCCTGATTTCACGGGACAGATTTCAGGCGGCTTGGTAGCCTCGGTGGATGAAGCGATTTTTTACCTTTGTCTGGAATGTCATCTTTGCTGCGGGCGTGCTGCTGCCGCTGCATTCGCTGGTGATGGAACTGCTCACGCATGCCTGCGCGGCGGAGTTCTTTGATCCGATCCCGACCTGGCAACATGTCGTGCTTGTTTCCTTGATGCCGGTGGGGCTGGCGCTGCTGTGGGTGGCGAAACGGCGTGATCAGGATGAGCGGTGGAAGCGTCTCGGCACGGTGGCGCATGGGGTGATGCTGGGCTCGGCCCTTCTCTATGTGGCGGCGATGGGGCCGATGAATCTGTTTGGCGTGATGCTGCTGCCTTTGGCGGTGGTGGCGATCTTTGAGCCGATGATCCCGCTCTTGATCCTGGCGCTGATCGGGCCGCTGGCGGCGCTGGTGGTGTGGCTGGGCTCGATCCGCCGGGTGTGGCGCTGGAATGAAAGGCGGCTGTGGATCGGCGGATTGCTCGCGGGTGGGGCGATGGTGATCGCGGCAGAACTGCCGATGGTGGTGATGCATGAGCGACTGCATGCGGCGGAAACGCATCTGCGTGATGTGGAACGGGAGCCGGAGGCGTTTGAGGTGCTGCGGACGTCGGGGCAGGAGGCGTTTTTGCATCGCCTGTGCTACTCAGGCGCTGCACCCAAGGATTTTGGGCCGCTGGGGCACATTTTTGATCCGCAGCAGGGCCTCGGCGGCTTACTCTTCAAGAACTGGGGTCTGAGCACGAGCAGCTTTAGCCTTGAAACGCTGCGTTCGATTCACTTCCGTGTCACGGGCACGCCATTCAGTGATCTGCCGCCGCCGCGAGGCACGGTCGGCATGCGCCGCGGACTGGATTTTGTTGAGGACTCTTCGATGGATGCCTTTGCCTGGGATGGGGAACGCGGTGGCGATGAGGTGGGTGCACGCATTCGAGGTCTCTCGCTGGTGACTTCTCGCCTGGACTGGCATGTGGATGCGCCTTCCGCTTTGGCGCATGGCGAGTGGACGCTGGAGTTTCGTAACACGCACGCGAATGCGCAGGAGGCACGCTGCCAGATGCTGCTGCCGCCGGGCGGTTGTGTGAGTCGCCTCACGCTTTGGATTGAGGGCGAGCCACGCGAGGCGGCCTTTGGGGCGAAATCGGCGGTGAAGGCCGCCTACAAGCAGGTGGTGCAGGTGGAGCGACGTGATCCGGTGATGGTGAACATGGTGGGGCCGGACCGGGTGATGACGCAGTGTTTTCCGGTGCCGCCGAACGGCCTCATGAAGATCCGCCTCGGCATCACCGCCCCTTCCGAGCATGGGCTGCACATGCCGCTGATCATTGACCGCAATTTCAGCATCGCCGAGGGCCTCAAGCATGCCGTGTGGGTGCAGTCGAAATCGGCGCTGGAGGACAATTCCGAGGCGGCCGATGCCGTGAAGGCCAAGGACGGTTCGTGGAGCTGGCAGGAGGAGGTGCGGCATGCGCAGATCGACGAGCTGGCCTTTCACGCGAAGGAAGGTCCTGCTCCGAAGGTGTGGACGGAGGACCTGCTGGCAGGCACCGAGCCAAAATTTGTCGTGCGGGAGCTTTCGGAGGCTCCGGCGGTGAAAAAGCGTGTCGTGGTGGTGATCGATGCCTCGGCGAAACTGGCTCCCCATGCGGCCCTTTTGCGTTCGGCGCTTGAAAAGCTCTCTGCGGGCAGTTTGGAGGCGATTTTTGTCAGCACCGATGCGGAGGCCGAGGGGGTGAAAGCATCCGATTTGACTGAGAAAACCTTCCGAGGAGGTCGCGATGCGGTTCCGGCTTTGAAGGCCGCCTTGAAGCGCTGTCGTCAGGCGGGTGAGGACTGCGCCATCGTGTGGCTGCATGGTCCGCAGCCGGTGGACATGGCGGGCAAGGAGGCCATTCAGCAGATTTTGGAGCGCGATGCCTCGCCGCCGGTGATTCACGCCATTGGAATGGTGCCGGGTCGCAACAAACTGCTCGAAGACCTCTACGACAGCACCGCCATCCAGGGCGGTAGCCGTTGGGATGGCACCGAAAAAAGTCTGCTGGAAAGCATGACGGCTCCGTCGAGCACCTCGCGGAAGTACGGTCGCGTGGATCAAGCTCCCGCCGATGCGCCCCAGGTGTGGGAGCAACTCGCCCGCCATGCCGTTTTCAGCGAGGTGATGGCCGCGTTTCGAGGTCGCGACCGCGTGCCGGAGGCGCAGGCTCAAAAGGCCGCGCAGCATCAGCTCGTCACGCCCTACTCCGGGGCCGTGGTGCTCGAAACACAGGCTCAATACGATCGCGCCGGGCTGAAGCCTGTCGATGGCAGCACCACGCCCCAGATCCCCACTACGGGCGCTCCCGAGCCTTCGCGGATGTTGTTGTTGATGATCGGACTGCTGAGCCTGCTTGGGCGCAGAAGGCGTGGCTAAAAGTTCATCCTTGCCAATCTGAGCGGCTGCTTGGTAAAACGCCGTCGCATGATCATTCCCGGCTTCCTCATCACTGGGGCGACCTTTCCTGGCGTCATTGTTCACGAATTCGCCCACAAGATTTTTTGTCACCTCACCGGCACACGTGTCCTGCAGGTTTGCTACTTCCGTTTTGGAAACCCTGCCGGGTTTGTCATTCATGAAACACCCAGCTCGCCCTGGAAGCACATCCTGATCGGCTTTGGTCCCTTGGTTGTGAATACCGTTATCGGCTTCTGGATCGCCATGATGGCCTACGGGCTCAAAAACACGTCTGGCGATGGTGGGGTGATGTTTCCGATACTCATGTATCTCGCTGTGAGCATCGCCATGCATTCGTTTCCGAGCACGGGTGACGCTTCATCGATTTGGCACGGCATCTGGAAGCAGCCCAGCAGTCTTCTCACCAAGGTGATCGGCACCCCGCTTGTGGGGCTGATCTGGCTCGGGGCCATTGGCTCTGTCGTTTGGCTGGATTTGTTCTACGGCATCGGCGTCTGTGTCGGCCTGCCTGAATATTTCGGCATGAGTGACGTGGGCCTCATGGGTGCCGCAGAGTGACCATGAATCGTTTGTCCAAAGCGGTGCGGCAGCCTATCTCTCCTCATGCCCCACCACCTCCACCCTTCCGCACGCCGTGCCGGCTTCACGTTGATGGAGACGGTGATTGCCCTGGCGATTTTTAGTCTGGCGGTGGTGGCGCTGGCGGAGGCGATTCAGCGTTCTGGAGAAACCTCCAACATCATCCGCGAGGACATCCGCATCCACGACCGGATGGCGGCGCTGACGGCGGAAACGACGCGGCTGATTGCCCTGACGGTGGCGGGCGCACGTCCGCAGCAGCCTGCTCCGATCGACGAAGGCGGCGTGACCTACCAGGTGAAGGTGCAGGAGATCAAAAATCTCGTGAACAAGGACAAGGTGCCCGTCGAGGGACTCTGGCAGGTGATTACCACGGCCGATTGGAAGGAAGGCACGAGCGATCAGCATCTCGAAGAGGAGACCTGGGTGTATCCACCGCTGCTGCCGAGGCTGCAGTAGTCGCTTCGATGGGCAATCGAAGCCGAGTGTTCCCCAACCGATTCGATTGCCAATCGAATCTACATTTTGGCGGCCTCGATCAGATCCAGCCAGTCACGCATGTGCTTGTCCCAGGTCAGCGGCAGGATGCTTTCGCGGGCGTTTTGAGCGAGGCGGGTGCGCTCGGCTTCGCTGAGGTCGAGGGCTTCCTGGATGCGGGCGGCGAGTTCGATGGGCTGCTGCGGATGGTAGAGCATGAGGCCGTTTTCACCGTTTCGGATGTGATCGACAGCTCCATCCATGACGGAGACGATGCCGGGAAGGCCACAGGCCATGCTTTGAAGCACGGTGGGCGAGAAGGCGTCGTATTGCGTGGGATGGATGAACCAATCGGCGGCCTGATACAGCTCGATGAGCTGGCTGGTGACGGGCACATGCCGGACCTTCTCAGCGATGCCGAAGCCCCGGATCAGACCTTGCGCGACCGGGCCGAGGCTTTTGCCGACGATCCAAATCGTGGCGTCGAGCTTTTGCATGGCTTCGAGCATGGGCTCGAGCCCACGGCGTCGATGGCTGAGCGAGACGAAGAGCAGCACCGGGCGTGCGGGATCGGTCTGGAGCTTGCGGCATAGCAGCTCGCGGAGATTGGCACGATCATCGGCAGGCTTGAAGACCTGCGATTCGACCGGCGGGGAGAGGAGGCGGAAGCGCGAGGCATCGGTGCGGTAGATGCCCTGAAGCTGGGCGGCAACGCGGGCTGAGCTGGTGACGAGCGTGGGCGTGCTGGAGCTCGTGTGAAGTTTTTTCTCCAAATGCAGCTCGTAGAGGTGTTTTGCGCTGAAGCGTTGCCACAGCGGCAAAAGCTGGCCGTAGAGCCGGTGGCAGCCGGTGCCGTTGCGATGGATGCTTTGCACGCAGGTGCGGCCAAAACCGATGCTGACATCTGCTCCCGCTTCGAGGGCGGCACGTGGAGCGAGTCGGTTGAAGTGCCACATTCGCAAGGTGGCGCTGCCTTTGAGGCGAGGAAGCAGCCGCCAATCTCCCGGCAGCATCGCGCCGATCTCCGGGGTGGTGAGCGTGCTGATGTAGCTCAGTTCGTGCCCGGCGGCGAGGAGGCGCTTGGCAAATTCGATGAGAAACACCTCCACGCCGGTGCCACGGATGATTTGATGGTGGAGGAGGGCGATCTTCATGTGTCACTGTTGGTTTGACCTGCCTCGATCTCGCTCTCGTAAAGCCGTGCGTAGCGATCAAAGGCAAAGAAGGCGGTCGCCACGGCGATCCACAAACCGGGGAAGCCATCGAGGAAGCCGCGACGCAAAAAGTACGCCCGTGTGAAGCGCCAGATGGGCCGGAAGATCGTGTGGAGCAGCGACCAGCGCTTCTTTTTCACCTGCTGCGTGCTCAAAAACACCCCGGAGTATTCGATGTGCTTCACGAGGTAGTGGCGGATGTTTTGAAAGGAGTAGTGCAGCAGATCCCCGCTGAGCGAGGTCGTGCTGCCATTCACCACAAGGCGCTCATGCACCTGCCCGCCGCCATCGGCCTCCCAGCGACTGCCATCGCGGCGGAAGAGTCGCGTTTTGCGGTCGGGATACCAATCGCCATGATAAATCCAGCGACCGAGGAACCAAGTGCGACGCGCCATGGAGGCACCGGCATGCTTTTCCGCTTCGCCATGCTCGAAAAAGGCCCGGATGGAGGCGGCGAGCTCGGGTGAAACAACTTCGTCGCAATCGAGATTCAGGATCCAGGGTTGGGTGCAGAGTTCCAGGCAGCGATTTTTCTGAGCGGTGTAGCCCAGCCAGTCTTGGTGGATGAACTTGGCACCGAACTCGGCCGCGATCTCCGCCGTGCGGTCCTTGGAGCCCGAGTCGAGAATCACGATTTCCGAGGCCAGATCCACCACGCTGGCGAGGCAGCGGCGCAGATTGGCCTCCTCGTTGAGTGAGATGATGGAGATCGAGAGAGGCAGGCTCGGCATGCGCCCGATTCTGCCGCCTCGAAGGCCCGTGCCAAGCATGAAAGAGCCGGCGCGTGACAAAATTGAAGACCTCATGAAAATAAAAAGACGCGGGCATTGACACTCATCGGGCAAGACGACTATATTTTTGGCCTCATGCTCAGGCAAATTATCGGACAATCAGAAGCGCATAAGGACGACAAACGCGTCGAGGCTGCTCCCGCACCGGCTCCCGTGGCCGAGCGTGCTCCCATCCTCTCCGCCGCCCCCGCTCCCGCTGCATCACCCCAACGCGTTCACTCTGCACCCATCATGACATCCAGTAAAAACGTCCTCTCCAACGACGTCGAGATCAAAGGCTCGATCAAGTTCTCCCACGACCTCATCATCGACGGCAAAATCGAAGGAGAAGTCATCTCCGACGGTAGCCTCACCGTGGGTGAAAACGCTCTCATCAAGGGCGAAGTCAAAACCCGCAGCGTGATCATCTTCGGCAAGGTCGAAGGTAACATCACGGTCTCCGAGCGCTGTGAGCTGAAGAGCAATGCCATCCTCGTGGGTGACATCGCCGCTGGTACGCTCTCCATCGAAGAAGGTGCCACCTTCATGGGTCAGTCCCAAGTCGGCAAAAAAGCGGACTCTAAGCCCGCTGGCGGTCTCAACCTTGGCCCCAAGCCCTAACCTTTAATTCTTATCCGAGTGTTCGGACGGTTTTTCGCACCGAAGTCCAGCATTCTTCCGACACCACCGAAGAACCATATCGAAGTGGTGTGTCCGGCTTGTGGCGCGGCTCAGTATGAGCCGCGCCTTGTCGTTTCCACGTTCTGCAAAAAGTGCGGTGCTCACCTCACCATCCAGAAGCGCCGTGTCACCGCTTCGAATGTCAGCCGGTCGGGGGCGGGCTACGATGACTGGACAGAAAACGGTTCCGCCAAAGCCGAAGCTCCAGCCGCTCCCGCTCCTGAAAAGCCAGCGCTTGAGCCTGAAATCAAAGCGGTCGTCCTGCCCGAAGCGGTGAGCGAAGAGGATCGAAAGGCGGATCTCTCGGCTTCCGATGGTTTTGGAGCCTTTTTGAAGGCGCAGGTGCAGCCCGACGCGCTGCCAGTGCCAGCGTTCCCCGCTGAGGCTTCTGAGCCATCCATGGCAGAGGCTCGGCCTCAGGAAGAGCCTCTGACGGGTTCGCTGCGCCGCCCCACCTCCAATTCTCCGGCTCCCACACCGACGCCGGCCCCGATGAATGCCAGCTCCATTCAGAAGATGAAGGACATGGGCATGTATCGGAACCAGTATTTCAAAGACGCGGACTGCTTTGACTGCGGTCACAAATTCAAGACCAGCCGCTCTGCCCGCTCCGCGAACTGCCCCACCTGCGGGGCCTACATCTCGCTCGAAGATGTGGAGATCAACATGAACGCCACGCAACCGGTGAAGACGCGTGGCGATGTGATCATCCGCAAGCGCGGCCATCTCGCCGCCAGCAGCCTGCAATGCCGCGATCTGCGCTGCTTCGGCAATTTGGAAGCCAATGTGGAGTGCAGTGGCGACGCCATTTTCAAAGCCACCGGCACGGTCATCGGTGAAATCCGCTGCCGGCGCTTCATCGTCGAAAAAGGATCGGACCTCGTCTTCAGAAATCCCATCCGTGCCGAGGAGGTGGAGATTCAGGCGCGCATCACGGGCAATGTTTTTTCTTCGGGCCTCGTGCTCATCGGGGCCAATGGCTCCGTGAATGGCGATGTCACCGCCCGCTCTGTTTCTATTGAGCCGGGAGGCGAGCTGAATGGCGCGATGAACATCGTCCGCGGCAAGCCCGCCACACTGCCGCCCGCGGCTTCTTGAGGTCTGTGCGGCATGAGACGCTTCGCCTGGATCTTCGCCGCGCTCTTTGTGCTGCTCTCCGCTGCCTGGGGCTTGGATTTGCTGGCACCCTACACTCGCCTTCTGATGCAACGCCTCACCTTGCAGCCTCTGGTACTCCCTTATCCACCGCCCCCACCTCGCGAGCAGTGGAAAACGATGCCTGCTTCCGAGCGGCTCGCCGATGTGAACCGGCGCGTGAAACCGCTTTTGGAGAAGAAACTGGTCGAGAGTGGTTTGCGGCTCGGAAACCGCGTTTTCATCCGCCTTTTCAAGGAAACACGCGAACTCGAAGTTTGGCTTCAGGATGCCACCCAAGTCTGGAAACCCTTTCGAACCTATCCGATCGCTTGTTTTTCAGGTGAGCTAGGCCCGAAGCAGCGTGAAGGCGACATGCAGGCACCCGAAGGCTTTTACACCGTCACCGCGAAGCAGCTCAATCCGGCTAGCAGTTACCATCTCGCCTTCAACATCGGCTACCCGAACGCCTTCGACCTCCATCATCAGCGCACCGGCAGCCTCATCATGGTGCATGGCGATGAAGTCAGCGTCGGTTGCTATGCGATGACCGATCCCGTCATCGAGGAAATTTATCTCCTCGTCTCCGAGGCTCTCGAAAAAGGCCAGCCACAGGTTCCCGTGCATGGTTTCCCTTTCCGTTTCACCGATGAACGCATGCAACAAGCGAAGGGTGAACCGTGGTTCAGCTTTTGGGAGAACCTCCGCGAGGGCTATCAGCACTTTGAAACGAGGCGTGTGGTGCCAAAGATCACCGTGGAGAACGGACGCTATCGCTAAACGTCTGCGCCAGGGAGGGGACTGCGTGACATAGCTCGGAGGGAACGCTGGCAGTGCCCCTCACCCCAACCCTCTCCCTCGAAGTAAACTCAAAGTACGAACGTGAATCGTCTGCGAGGGAGAGGGAGTGCGCTTTGCGGTCCCTCTTCCCGCGAGCAGCATTCGATGACCTCATCGTGTGATGCGGGGAGAGGTTAGGTGCACTGCCATATAGTTTAGCAACGAGGCGAAGCCAGGCGACGTTCGACTTCGATTGCCAATCGAAGCTATGCCTCGCGGCGGTTGCCGTAGCTTCGACTGGCAGTCGAAGCAGCGTTGCAGGCCCGATCACTAACTAAATGGCAGTGGAGGTTAGGTGAGGGGAAAGGCAATCGCCCCCTTGCAATGTTTCGGTGACGCATCCCGAGCCATTTCACAGCTCTTGATTCGCCTGACGAATGGTTTGGCAAGCAGCTCGAATGGATCGACCATGGCTACGAATCTCGGATCAAACTCATGCTCAAGAGAATCAAGACTGCTCTCTACTACTCGCATCATCGAGGCTGGCCGATGGAGCCGGGCATCCACTTTGACCGAGCTTTCACGCACGAGGAACTGGAGCGGTACAAGAACGAGTTCACCACCAAACACGCACGCCGGTTCCGAAAGGCGAAATGGATTGGCGCGTTCTTTCTGTTGGTGGCGGTAGCGGCCTTTGTTTCAGGCAGCCGTTCGCAGGCTGTTTTGTCTTTGGCGTTGGGGACGTTCATTTCTTATCTCGTCTGCTACTATAGCCGTGCCACGCGCTGCCCCTGCTGCTCGAAGCAGGTCGATCACAGCATCGGCCTCTTTTGCCCGTGCTGTGGTTCCAAGTCGTTGAAGAAGGGGCCGGAGTGTTTCATCTGCACTGAATGCAAGGGACAGCTCAAGTGGGAGTTCACTCGAGGCCGTTCCCGTCGTTACAAACTACACGCCTGCTCCGTCTGCGGTGTGTGGCTGCACGACGAGGGAATCTGGTGAACTAAACCAACTCCGGCATCGGCTGCCAGCCATCGACGACGTATTGTGGACGCCCAGTGAGGTCGGTGAGGGTGGTTTTGACGGTGTCGATGCCCATGTGTCGGTAAAGTGTGGCGAAGACTTCGCCGAAATGCACGGGGCGGTCGGTGGGTTCGCCGCCCAGCTTGTCGGTGGCACCGATGACCTGCCCGGTCTTCAAACCACCACCGGCGAGCAGGGCACCGCCGACACGCGGCCAATGATCACGACCACCGTCTTTGTTCACGATGGGCGTGCGGCCAAACTCACCCCAGGCAACAACGGCCACATCTTTGTCGAGGCCACGCTCATGGAGATCCTCGACGAGGGCGCTCATGCCTTGATCGAAGAGCGGCAGATGGCGAAGGAGCTGCGGGTAGTTGTTATCGTGGAAGTCCCAGCGTCCGAAGTTCAGGGTGACCACGCGGGCACCAGCCTCGACGAGGCGGCGGGCCAGCAGGAAGTGCTCAAGGTTCAGCGGCGCGCCGTCGCCGTAGTTTTTGGGATCACCCTTGCCGTAGCGTTCGCGGGTTTTGACGGTCTCCTTGCTCAAATCGAGGGCGGTGAGCAGCTTGCTGGAGGTGAGCACATTCAGCGCCTGCTGATTGAAGGCATCCATGCTGCTGACGAGGCCGCTGGCGTCGATCTCGCGACGGAAATGGTCAAAGCCATCGAGCAGCGAGCGGCGGTCTTCGAGGCGGTCGAGCGTGATGCCATTGAGCTGGAGGTCCTCGACGCCTGCGCCGTTGGGGCGAAAGGCGGAGTGCGTGTTGCCCATGTAACCGGGATGCCCCGGCGAGCCGTAAGGCGGATGTCCGGCCTTTGGCGCGAGGCCAACAAAGGCAGGCACAGCAGGATCGGCCTGGCCTTGCAGCTTGGAGATCACAGAACCGAAGGAAGGCGGATCGGAAAGGCGACCGGTGGGCGCATTGCCACCATTCGGAGGCGGCGGACGGCCGGTGTAGCAGATGAAGCTGTCGTGAGCCCCGTTTGGGCTGCCATACATGCTTCGGATGGGCACCAGCTTGTCCATGATCTTCGCCAGACGCGGGGCGTGCTCGGAGATGTGGATGCCGGGGACGGCGGTCTTGATGGGTTTATACGGGCCACGGATCTCCAGCGGCGCATCCATCTTCAAATCATACATGTCCTGATGCGGCGGGGCTCCGCACAGGTAGATCATGATGACCGATTTGAAGCTGCGACCCGTTTTGGCCTCCGCTTCCGCCTTGAGCAACTCCGGCAACGACAGCCCGCCCATGGCGAGACCGCCGATGCGCAGGAAATCGCGACGCGAGACGCCGTCGCAGAATTTGCCGTGAGATTTGCCGGAGAGGGTGAGCATGGCCAAAAACTACGGTGGGGCGGAGCGAAGGCTTTCAGCGATCCATGACGAAGGACGAATTCAGAATGACGAATGAAGGGTGAAGCCCTAAAAGGCGGCATGAAATCGCTCTTGCTGCTCGCTGCCATGGCTTGGACACGCCTGCCCGACATTCCTGATCCTCGCGGCTTCGCGGGAGCCTTCGCCGGGGTGCAAGATGGGAAGCTCATCGTCGCTGGTGGTACACACTTCACGGACAAGATGCCTTGGGAAGGCGGGGCAAAGGTCTGGTATGACACGGTGCATGCCTTCGACGGCGAATGGAAGGTCATCGGCAAGCTGCCAAAGCCCAATGGCTACGGCGTGAGTGTCACGACAGGGCAGGGGATGCTCATCGCGGGTGGTGGGAATGCCAAGGAGCACTTTCGGGAGGTCTTCTGGCTGCAAAAAGACGCGAAACTGCCGCCGCTGCCCAAGCCCTGCGCTTTCATGAGCGGCTGCGTACTGGATGACGTCATCTACATCGCCGGTGGCATCGAGACGCCGACGGCCACGAGTGCGATGAACACCTTTTGGTCGCTCGATTTGAAAAAGCCGGACGCAGGCTGGCGAGAGCTGTCACCATGTCCCGGCGGCGCCCGCATCTTGAGCTGCATGGCTGCCGCAGATGGCCGCGTGTGGTTGTTCAGCGGCGCGGCATTGAAGGCCGGTGCCGATGGCAAAGCGGAACGCCTCTGGCTGAAGGACGCGTGGAGCTATTCCGAAGCCGCCGGATGGCAAAAGCAGCCGGACCTACCTCGCGTGGCCGTGGCGGCACCGGGACCAGCTCCCGTGGTGGATGGCAAAATCCTCATCATCGGCGGTGATGACGGCGCTTTAGTGAATTTTGAACCCAAATCGGCTCATCCGGGCTTTCCACGCGAGGTGCTAGCTTTTGAAGTGAAAACACAAACATGGTCCAAGGCCGGCGAGGTGCCCTTTTCCCTCGTCACGACGAACGCGGTGCTCTGGAACAATGAGATCGTCATCCCCGGCGGCGAGGCGCGGCCTGGGGTGAGGTCGCCACAGGTGTGGAGAGCGAAGCGCTGAGCTGTGGCCCGATCTACATATCTCCACGGGTGGAGTTCAGGAGGCTGGGTTCACGGGCTGATATTCGAAGCTGGGGCCGATGGGCTTGTGGAGATTCGTGCCGGACATCATATCGAGTGCCTGCTGGCGCAGGGACATCATGGCTCCGAGGGTGCGGCTGAAGGTTTGCGGGTTGCCATTGAAGAGCTGGTGTAGGCCTTTGAGCAGGCTGGTGTAGGTGTAGTTGAAGTTGTCCATCGCATGCTGCTCAGCGCTGCCGACTGGCAGCGCTGCCGACTGGCAGCGCTGCCGCTTTGGGGTCCGTTTCCACAGCGGCGATGGGGCCTGCGGCTACCAGTGGCGGGCCGGAGTAGCTCCAGCCTTGCGGCACGGAGGTATCCGCTACCAGTCGGCGGCCCTTCACGATCTCAGAAAAGCGGTAGTAGTGAGATAA
This sequence comes from Akkermansia muciniphila, assembly GCA_943373155.1. Taxonomy (GTDB): domain Bacteria; phylum Verrucomicrobiota; class Verrucomicrobiia; order Verrucomicrobiales; family Verrucomicrobiaceae; genus Prosthecobacter. The sequence goes on from CALSBJ010000037.1 coordinate 54,605, forward strand.
ACCACTGCCGGGGCCGTCCTCCAACGGGGAGCTGCCGGGGTCATTGCCCTCTCCTTGGTCGATGATAAGATCAATGGCGGCCAATGCACTTTTTTCATCGGTGACGAGGCCGTTGAAGCCTTCATCACCCAGCTCACTGGGCGGAAAAGGCGGCTTCACCTGCCGGGCAGCATCACCGGTGAAGACGGATGGTCCTAGGGCGGTGATCTGAGCGGCGATGAGGCGGTAAAAAGCACCAATGGTCTTCGATGTATCGTCCTCGCCAGGCATGGCGGCCAATCGCACGGGAAAGTCCACATGCCTCTCCGGCTCCTCGATGGCCATGAAGGTGTTTTCGATCACTTCGAGTGTGAAGGGCGCGAGGTGGACGGTGAGGCCGCCGTCCACGCCGCCGGGCAGTGGGCCGGGATAGGACGGGATGAACGTTGGATCATCGATCAATGGCTCGCCTCCCACGGCGTTGAGTAGATTGCAGGCCAGTGTCATGTGCAGCATCTCTTCGGAGACGACGCTCTGGATGATGCCGGCCACGGTGGCGTTTTTCGGATCGGTGCCCAGCGAATAGAGGGCGTAGAGATATGGCGGTATGGTGGCGTGCTCGAGCTGGATGGCTTTTTGGAGTGCGTCACGCAGGCCGTCGATGCCGCCGCTTTGCAGAGGCTGGAGGAAGGAGGAGCGGAGAAGGATCATGGCGTGTGGGAGAGGTGTGGGATGCGGTGCCGAGGAAGGGGATTTAGGCTTTGTGTGCGCATTGGCGGCGTGCCATCGCGGCGGCTTTGCCACCGGCGAGTGCTAGAGGATGAGGTGGCGCGGCCTTCTCGGCTTTCAGAGCCTTCGCGGCGGGTATGCCGGCTAGGCGCGGTGAACCCTCTCCGGCTGGCTGTGGCAGGTTTTTGAGCCATTGAAGGATGGCGGCACGCTTTGCTGGGGAGAGATCACGCGTGACGGGCATGGCGTTCGGGTCTTCATCGGGCAAGGAGAAGGCATGGATGAGCATGCGGGCATAGCTGATGACCTGCTGCTCATCTCCGAGATCGATGAACCGCTTCATCACGGGATAGAGATTGGCGTATTGCACGAAGATGGGCTGCAAATCCTGCCAAGTGACCGGATTTCCCGGCGTGAATGCATCAAAGACGAGCACGCTGATGAAATTCCACGAGTTGGCGAGGATACCGTCACTGTTCGCTAGGCTCTGCTGTGGGCCGCTGCCGCTTTGGAAACCCTGATCTGCTAGGCCGTAGCCGATTCCGTAGAGCTGGCCGTCGATGTATTTGCGAAAGTTTTGCGTGTCTCCGCCGGTGATGATGATCTGCGCACGGCCGGCGGCATCGGTGGTGACGCTGCTGGGGTAGCTCACACCGTCATCAGGCGCGGCGGTGTAAGGTGTGCCCTTCGGGTAGTTCGAGTCGCCAGGATCCAGCGTGCCAGGCGCAGTGCCCGCTGGTGCGGGCGGCCCCTGGAGCTGGGAGGGATTGGCAAAGAAGACGATCTCCTTGCTGGCATAGGGTTGGCCGAGCTGCGTGGCGTAGAGGGCGACCGTGCGTTTTTCACCAGGGCTGAGGCGAAAGACAAACTGGTCCGCACGCACATACAGCCCGTCCATTTCCTGCACCACCGCAGGGGCGGATTTGCTGGAGCCGATCATGATCTGCAACGGGTTATCGGGAGCGAGAGCTGCGTATTTGGCCGCCAGCGGCAGTTCGACGATGCCGGCGGTGCGCAGATACCACTCCACATCGCTGTAAACGGCCTGCGGCAGCGTGGCGAGCAGCACACTGCGGCCGCTCGAAGGGTCCACCGTGCAGAGCAGTAGATCACCGAGCGGGACGGGCTTGCCCTCACCCGTCACAGGCAGGGCATTGCCGAGATCCAGCCGCAGGAGATTCTGCTTCGCATCCAAAACCGCAGCGCAGAAATACATCACTGCCCCGCCGAGCATCTGCGGGTAAAATTGGCGCCCTAACACGAAGCACGCTGGCTCGTCCGCCGCCGCCGGGCCGATGGTGCCCACGATGCGCCCACGGCAGAAGTTGTTATCTCCTTCATCATTCGGCTGCGGATTATTCATCGAGTAGAGATCGACGTTGAATTTGATCGAGAGCAGCCCGCCATTGGCGTCAGCGGAGACTTTCAGCGTCTGCAAAAAAGGTGACTTCGGCGCATCTGCTGCCCATTCACTCACGGTGATGACGGATTGCCACATGGCACCGTAAGCGGCATCACCACCGGCCGTGGCGGACCATACCTTGCTCCAAAGATCCGTGAAGGCTGCGGGCTGAAAAGTGCCTTTCATCAGCGTGCGGCCATTTCCATCCGCGATGCGCACGGTGAGGCCGAAGATCATGGAGACCATCTGCTGCTGCGGATCGAGATCCACGATCTTTGCCGGCGCGGAGTCATCCGAATCAGCGATCTGCATTTGCAAAACAGGATCGTCTCCGGCGGCCTCCTGGCCGTCCGCGAGATAGGCGGAGGTGATGCGGCAGCCCATCAGCCGCCACACGCCGTCACCCTGCGGATTCCACCAGCCACCCGGCCGCTCTTGGAAGCTGGGATCAAAGGTTTCATTGTTAAAATGCGTGACGTCATTGTTCACTGTGGAGACAGTGGCCTGGAACTGGCCGGCAAAGTGCAGGCGGAGGGATTGGGAGAGGTAGCTCATGAGAGGGGAGATGGGTTATGGCTCGACGGACGTTTCGATGGAGAGAACTTCGGTGGGTTTGGCGGGGCGGGAGGTGCTGGAGGCTTCTTCGACGGTGATGATAAGGTTCAGGATGCGTTTCACGACATGCTCACGCGCCACCGACACGGTGAATTCCATGCCCTCCGGCCCCGGAGTCTTGCCAAAGGGCGAGATGGTGCCGATGTGTCTGCCATCCGCGCTGCGCAGGACCATGCTTGCCCTTCTCGGCAGGTTGGCGGCCTTGATGATGAGGTAATAAAACTGCCCGTGAGCGGCGTCCTGTTGGAAAACGAGTCTGCATTCCCCTTTGGCGTTCACCGCAGGGGCAGGCGCATTTTTCGGGGGCTGGGCATGGATGCTCATAAGAAAATAAAAAATGACTCCCGCTAGTGCGGTGAGGACGAGCAGCAGATGATGACGGTGCCGGTTCATGAGGTGGTAAGGGGCATGCGCGGAAGCTGGCGGGACCTCCGCGCATGAACCATGGCAGGGTTTCAGGAGCTGATGATGATGCTCTGCACGCCCGCATCGATGGAAGCGTCTGGAGCGTTTTCAGAATCATCCACCACATGCACTTGAATGGGCTTCTCCGGATCGAAGAGGCCCTGCTTCTTGAGTGCGTTGACGGCATCAGCGATGGAAACATCAAATGACATCGCCGCTTGGTGGCGCATGTGGCCGAAGGGCCTGATGCTGCCGGCGAAGCTGGGGTGCTCAAAACCGGCTTTTGACCCGTCCGCCGGTGGGTTCACTAGCACGCGGAAGGAGCTGCCACGCTTCAAGGCCCCCGGCTTGAATGTGATGTGGGCAAAGAGCGGCGCGTTCGTCTTTTCATCGGTCACAGACGCAGAGAGCTTCGCGGGCAGCATGACCTCGCCCACGGCGTTGGAGGTCTTTGCGGCGGCCAGTATGAGCTTTTTCGTGTTGAGCACACCGGACAGAATGAAGGGCTGCTGCGGCTGGACGAAACTGTCACCATAACCGGCACCGTAGTCGTAACTGAAAATGCCGATGTCGTTGTAGAACCCAGATTTGACCTGTGCAGGATCGGTAATGGGGTTGCCTTTCGCGTCCACATAGAAGTAGAACGGCTCGTTGTTCCAGGTGGCGAGCTGTTTGGGGTCTGTGGGGACGGTTGGCAGGTTGTTTTTGATCTGTTTCCGCGTCCAGACGTCCCACAAACGGTCAATGTTGGAGTGATGCAGGAAGAAGATGGGATCCACGGGTGAGAGGAACTGCCCCATGAAACCGCCCGTCGGCCCACCGATATCGTTGTGAACATTGTTGTGCGGACCGGACTCTAGATCCGACTGACCGGTGCCGGTGCTGTGCTGAAACGCCGGTGCTGGATAACTTCCAAAACCGGTGGATTTGCTGGGAGCCTTCGGGTCTTTGCCGCCAGGGAAACGGCGGTGGGCCAGAGCGGCGTCAATGACGCCAGGGGCTACCATCGGCTCGGGGACCAGTTTGCCAGTTTGCCCGTCTTTTCGGACCAGAGCAGGGGTTTGAGGCGTGTACCAGGCGGCACGAGGCGGCGTGTTGTCCTGCGGGTACTGGCCGCCTTGGAGATTTGTATTGAGGTAGGTGCCGCAGAGATTGTACCAAAAGCTTTCTCCCTGCTGCTGCGCGTCATCCCAGTTCGTAAATTCGCGGTTCGCCAGCATCTTGAGCTGATCGGCGCTGAAGCCGTCGTACATGGCCTTCGTCGGATCATAAAGTGCTTTCTGAAAAGCATCGAGCTGGGTGGCTCCGCTGTTTTTCCACAGGGGATGGTTGGCGGGATTGAGATAGGTGAAGTCGGGGTCTGTGCCGAAAAACGCGTCTGGAATTTTTTGATCCGTTGTCCAGTCCCAGAACGGAAAAGCGAAATCGGGATCGCCGCTGAGCTCGCGGCAAGTCTGCTCAAACCAGCCGAGGTAGCCGCGGTGCCAGGGCAGGAACCACCAGTTCCCATGCGGGCAGTCCATGTAGTGAATGAATGCGTTGCGGTACCAGTTCCGTGCGTCGGTGTATGGCAGGTTCAGCATGGCTTCGATGGCTTTGCTATAGCTTTTGAGGGCCTTCTGGCCTTCCGGTGTGTTCACATTGTGCCGCCGCCATTTGGCGGGGGCCTGTTGGGCGTTGGAGGAGCCGGTGCCGAGATAGGCGGCTGCTAGAGAAGCCGTGGAGGCGGCCAAAAAGCCGCGACGTGGCATGTTGGCGGTGTGGTTCGTATTCATCTTGTGGCGCGTTTGGGTGTGTGTGTTTGTTGAGCGGGGGAAAGCTGTGCGGACTCCCGCAGGAGGCGCGTGAAATTCGTGTAGGGGATGCTGGAGACGGCCTGCCAGCGCACGGAACGCCGCGCATCGACGAGGAAGATGCCATGCAGAGGCTCCTGCCCAGTGTGACAACCCCATTGTCGAAAGGTGCGGTATTCTGGGTCTGCCAAGATAGGGAAGGGGCAGTCCATCTCACCGAGCGTGTCTCTCAGGCTCTCAACCGTATCCGAGGAAATGGCGATGATGCGTGTGCCCTGCTGTTGGAATTGATCATGCAGACGGATGAGGGCCTGAATTTGCTCATTGCAGCGCAGGCAGCTAAAACCCTCAAAGAAGACGAGCAGGGTTGGCCCCTTGAGCAGCTCGGTAAGGCGCTGCACCTGCCCCTTCGCATCCGGCAGAGCCCACAGCGGCGCTTCATAGGAGCGAAGCGGCTGCTCCAGTGCTTTGCTTCCTCCTGCCGCTGCATGGCCATTTTCGGCAGAGGGCGGTTTGCTGATTTCAACCAGCTCCATCATGCCCTGATCTTCGTGATCGAGGATGTGGCAGTGCTGCACGAAGACGCCGTCAAAGTGCTCGTAGCGTGTGCGGGCACTGACTTTCCAGTTTTCGTGCAAAATGACGGTGTCACGCCATAGCGGAATGGGCAGGCCGCTCTTCACATCGATGTCCAATTGCTCCTCTCCCTTGTCATTGAGGATGGAGAAAACCTCGAAGGGATTCACATGGATGTGAAATGGA
>CALSBJ010000038.1:0-58972 GCA_943373155.1 Akkermansia muciniphila
AACGAACTCCACGATCGCCAATGGTCTTCGTTCCCGCCGCCCAGCCTCCGCCGTGTGTGAAAAGAACCAGCGGAACCTTCGCGCCCGCTTTTGGAGCGGCTGGATAATGCAGATCGAGCTTCAGCGGCCCCTGCTCGGTCGTCTTGTAAACCACATCGAGCTTCGTCGTGCTCGCTGCGGGATTTTCGGCATTCGATGTGGCAAATGCTGCCATCAACAAGGTGGCGATGAGAGAGGCCTTAGAGTGCATGTAGTGTGAATGAGGAATGGTGGCGTAAGCTATGTGGTGCAGTCGTCTCGACTGCTCAGCTGAGTCCAGAGGACTCAACCACACTCATCACTTCGTCGACAACGCCTTCAGCACCTCTTCCACGCATTTGTCGCCGAGGATCTGATAGGCAGGCCCGTTCCAGTGAAACTTGTCTTTGCCGCCGCGGGCGAGGTCGAGTTTGTCCACGAGGAGGGCGTAGAAGTCGCTCACAGGCACGCCACATTCGGCCATGACTTTCGCAGCCAGGCGGTTGTGCTCGATGATGGTGCCGTTGATGACGGGATCGAGCTTTTTGACGTCGCCTTCGAGCAGGACGGGCGTGCTGCTGGCCCAGATGAGTTTGGCGTTCGGCAGTTTGGCGCGAATGGCATCGACGTAGCCTTTCGTGAGCGGCTCGAAGGTGCCGGGCTTGATGCGGCCCTCCTGCCAGCCATGCAGGCCCATGTTGAAATGAATCACGTCATACGGGCCTTTCGCGAGCACCTCGGGCAGGATCTTGGTGTTGAGATGCTCGGACTGGTTGTAGGGGTTCACCCAGGCATCGACGTAGGCCTTGCCGTCGAGTTTCTTGATCGCATGTGCCATGTAACCGCTCAAAATCGAGTCCCCGATGAGCAGCACGCGCGGACGCTTCGGGTCTTTGAGGGTCGCCTGGTTGAGCTTCCAGCCTTTGCCATCGGAATGCAGCCGCGGATCGGTCTCGACGGGCGTTTCGGCCGCAAATGTGTGGAAAGCGAAAGCAGTGGCGAGGAGGAAGGTGAGGCGGTTCATGGAGTGCTTTCCAATACGATCTCGATCTCCCGATCTTCGCCCGCAGCGACATTGCAGACGATTTGCCAGCGTTGGGTCGTCGCGTCCCAATTCGTCTGCCAATGCGTGACCGGTTGGCCATTCACGAGCACGCAATGGCCCTTCGGTGACTTCAGATTGGCCAAAGTGACCGGCACATGCCCGAGTCCGCCTTTTACGATGACTTGCGCACGCTGTTCGTCATCGACCGCGACGACCAGCGGATAGCTGTTCGTGATCTCGCCGCGTTTTGCGATGGGTTTCAGCGCATTGCCTTGCGCCTCGCGATGCACGGGACGCCAGGTATCGGCATCGCGGGCGAGCATGTCACGCAGCTTGGCATCCGGGCCGTAGTAAGCGGCGACATCGGCAGGGAAGATGACGAGTTCCAGCTCCGCCTCGACGAAATCACCAGGCTGCAACTCGCTGATGCCAGGCGGTGGCGCGAGCTCGACGGCGGTGCGGTGATTGTTCTTGCCCCACTCGGTGCAAAACGTCGCGAGATGCGGTGCGGCGGGTTTGCCGCCAAGCACGGCACGCCACGAGCGCACGATGAGGCCGCGAGTCGCGGCAGCGTGGCCTTTTTTCAGCACGGCACGCTCCACGCCATTCACAGAGACCCACGCGCCCTCACCGGAGAGCGGCAAGGCAGTGCGATCAAACTCATCCTTCGCGCGACGCGGCTCCCATTCTTCACGCAGGCCGGTGACATCGCCGATGGCCACGCGTCGCGCGGGCACGTCGTTGTAGAAATCCGCGCCGAGCTGGAAAAACGCGAGCCTTTGCCAGCGCACCGGCTTTCGCACGTCGTAGCGCACTCGCAGAAAGGTGCGCAGATGATCGTTCGCCGCGGGCACGGACACCTCCATGCGCGCCGCGATCTCGCCGCCGCTCGATTCCTCGCGGTAGCTCACATTGGTGAGGCACGGGCCTTGCGCACGATACTCGGTGCGCGTGCCCTTCATCTCCTGATAGCGACCCTGCGCGTCCTTCCACATGAGGAAATCGCCACCGCCGCAGTTCTCGGCCCAGCCCCAGCGTTTCGCCTTCGCCTCGACGGGCAAGGTCATCAGCGGGCGCACGTCGGTGATGAAACAACGACGCTGCACACGTCCCGGCTCGAAGCAGATGCTCTCGCCAAAGCTGCCCACCGCGGCCTGATCCCAGAATTGATTGTGCCCCCAGCCGATGAGGCAGAGCTGCGCGTGCGACGCCGCGCACACACCGCCGTAGCGAGCATGCACCATCTGAAAAACGAACTCGCGCCGCGACTTCGGCGGCACACGCACCCACGCGAAGCCATGGAACCACTGCCCGTCATGCGGCAGCCGACCCTTCTCCGCGCGGATGTGCCAGTTCTTGGAAATCTGCACCGGAATGCCCGTCGGCGTGCCATCGGGCTCGCAAAGCATCGGCGTGAAACCCGTGATCGGCAGATGCTTCTCCTGCGTGAACATCAATCGCGCCACGGTGGGCTCAACGGTGTCGTTGCGCAGCGTCACACGCCAGCGGTCGATGCGATCCAGATGCTCCTCCGGGTAATACGTGCCACCCGCATTGCTCCACCGCTCCTCCGGCAGCGCCAGCCGATGGCAACCCAGCGCCTCATCCCGTGTCACCGCCAGCTCCGACTCCACCACGGCCTTCGAGTCACTCGCGAGCACCTCCAGCAACACACTGCGACTACCGCCCACCTTTTTCCCGCCATGCCGCAACTCCATCACCGCCTCGCTTTCACTCTCCAGACGAAACGCGAGCCTGTCCGGCCACACGCTGATCTCCAGCCGCGCTGTGCCGTTGAAGGCCTTTCCTTCCGCATCGGCAAACGTCAGCCCCTCGATCACCACGCGCTGAAATAAATGCCCGCTCTCCACAAAGCGCACCGGCTGCTGCCACTCGTCCTCCGGCTGCGTGTGCCCGTTGCAAACAAAGCGCCGCCCCTCCGCGATCACCACACACTCCCACTCGCCCTCCACCGGCCGCACGCGTCGTGTGTCGAAAAGCATCGTCTGCTTCCCAAACTGAAAACCGAGAACCTCCTCCTTCGCCCGCTCCGCTCGCTGAAACATCTGCGGCGGCCCATTCACCCACCCAAGCCCCGTTTGATCCTCCACCCGCGGCATCCAGTCCACTGGTGACGGTTCGGCGGCGAGGGTGTGCGCGGTCAAAAGGCAAAGCGGTAGCAAAAACAGGCGTCGTGGCATGAGTGGAGTCTTTGAATGCGAATCACTCTTTTCGCCAACGGCAATGCAGCGGACGGAAACGACCGATTTATCGCGTGATCGCATCTCCCATCCACCGAACCGCGTTTTCAATCACCCGCAGCGTCTCGGCCTGCTGGAAGATGGGATAGGTTTCGTGGCCGGGGCGGAAGTAGAAGACGCGGCCCTGGCCGACGGTCCACACGCAGCCGCTGCGGAAGTGCTCGCCTTTGTCCCACTTTTCCTCGAACACGACCTCATCCGGCGGCGGCACGTGGAAGGGCTCGCCATACATCTCCGTGCGCGGGATGTCCCACTGCGCGGGCAGTCCGGCGGCGATGGGATGCTGCGGCAGCAGCGTGGTGACGTGCGAGGGCATGCCGTCGTTGCGATACGCGGGAAACACGCACTGCGGCAGCGTGAGCCGCCACACCGCACCCTCGACCTTCTCGACATACGGCGTGATGCGCGACGCCCGGCCGATGAGCTTGTAATACGGCGCGTCATTCACGAACTCCCACTTCGCCGTCGCACGCTCCGCCTCCGGCACCTGCTTCAGTGCGTCGGACTTCGCCCGCTCCTGCATGAGCCGCACAAACGGCTTTGCCCAATGCGCCGAATGCAGGCCGATGAAGCCGAGCTTGCCTTCCTTCACCCGTTTCACCACCGCCTCGACCCGCGCCTCATCCTGCTCCTTCGCACGACGATGACTCCAAAAAATGAGCACGTCCGTCGCATCCAGCGCTGCGTCGCTCAGCCCTTGATCCGCCTCGTCGAGCTTCGCCGTCTTCACCGCGAGCCCCGGCAGCTTCGCCAGATGCGCCGCGAGCGTTTCGCCGAGAAATTTGTCAACATAGCCCTGCTTTTGCTCCGGCTGCTGCTCATCCCATACGAGCATGCGGATGGGCTCGGCGGCGAAAACCGGACAAACGAGAGAACAGAGGAGTAAAACGATGCATTTCATGGTGGGAGGAGGATGTGGAAACAGCGTGTCACTTCAACTCCGCGATCGCCGCACGCATCGCCGTGAGCACTTTGACGACCTCGGCGGCAGGGTCGTAGTCTTTGCGACCCATGGAGAGTGTTTCAATTGGCACGAAGCCGCGATAGCCGCCGTCGTGGATGATCTTGGCGAGCTTCTCATAGTCGGTGGACGGTGTTTTGAGGCTGCTGCCGAGGGTTTCCTTGATCTGCCAGTTCACCGCGTGCGGCACCATCATCGCGATGTCGGCATACGGGTCGTCAGTGAAGTATTTGCCGGTGTCCACCAGCGCCCCGCACCAGGCATGATCGACGCGCTTCAGGAGGCTGGTGTGCTCCGGGCCGGTGCTGAGGAAGTCGCCATGATTCTGCACCGCGACGATGACGCCGAACTTTTCGCCATGCTCGGCGCATTCGCGCAGTGCGTCGGCCATCCACGTCTCCACCTCGTCGCGTGAAGCACCACCAGCGGCGCTTTGCCAGTCTTTCGCGTTCTTTCCATGCGGCCCGGCAAACACGCGCACCACCGGCGCACCGAGCCGCGAGGCGACCTCGATCCAGAGCTTCGTCAACGCCACGCCCTCGGCACGCACCGCCTTGTCCGCCGTGGCGAAGTCATTCTTCACGCCGGTGCCGCTGATCGTGATGCCGCGATCATGCGTGTAGCGCTTGATGCGGGCGATATAGTCATCCGAGGGCGCTTTCGGATAGCCGGGGAAGAAGTAGCCCGTGAGATCCACCGCCTCGATGTCATGCTTCACGCAGAAATTGCAGACGCCGAAGAGATCAATGCCCGTCGTGGGATCGGCGATGTTCGCATTGAGCTGTTCGAGGAAGGAATACGCGTTCAGCGTCGGCGTGAAGCGTGCTTTGCCCGTGCGCGGGAGTGGCGAATAAGCAGCGTGCGCCGTGGTGGCCCCGAGTGAAGCCAAAGCGGCGAGCTTCAGGAAATGACGGCGGGTGGAGTTTGCGGGCATGATGATTCCGGTTGGAGCATGGTGGGCTCTACTTCAGCTCAGGCCGCAGGTAGGCCTTGATGTAGTCGTTGTCGGTGGCGTGCTTCACGTTCGGCGCACCGGGATAGATGAGGTCGCAGGGGACTTGGTGGGCATCGCAATGCTCCTTGAGCTTCACGCCGAAGTTGGCGGTGTGGGTGGGGTCTTTTTCGTCGCGACCGAGATTGGGCGGGCTGCTGTAGTAGAGGCCCACGGGTGGATCGCCGCGGGTGACGAGCCCGTAAGGTGAGTATTCTTTGATCCAAGGCAGCAGGCGTTCGCGGGCATCGTAGAACATCTGGAAGGAGCCGATTTTCTTCTTCGCATCCCACGCGATGCCAAAGGCGTGCGAGCCGTATTTGCTATTCGGTGTCCATTCACGCATCTGGTGAGGGTCGAGCGTGGTCTGGGCACCGGACACCGCCGCGCAGAGCACGCGGGTGGACTCGCGGGCGATGGGATCAGGGCTGTTTGGGTCGGCCATCTCATCGTGAAAGGCCAACCAGAGGCTCGTGCAGGCTCCAGCGGACCCACCGGAGAGAGCGACCTTGGTTTTATCGAGATTCCACTCCTTGGCCTTGCTGCGGCAGAACTGGAGCGCACGAGCGCAGTCGAGCATCGGTCCCTTCACGGGCGGCACGAGGCCGTCGGCGGTGGCGTCTTTGATCATGCGATACTCCACCGACGCCACCGAGATCCCAGCACTGAGCGCTGGCAGGATCATGCTTCGGGCCACCGAGCGATCCCCGCCCTGCCATCCGCCGCCATGGATGTAAACGAGCAGCGGCGTCGGCTGCTCGGACTTGGCACGCCAAAAGTAAATCACCTGCATCCGATGCGGGCCATACGAGACGTTTTCGTCCGGCTCGACGGGCAGCTCATACTTCCGGTGCTCGGGGGCAGGTTTTTGTTCCTTAGGCGGAGCATCAGCGGCATGGAGGGTGGCCAGCGGCGCGAGGAGGAGGGCGGTGATGAGGGGGAGTGCGTGCTTCATGATTCCATCTTCTACTTTTGATTCTCAGGGGCCACCGTCATCTTCGCGGCCCACTTGATACCTTCGAGCACATGCTGCCGCGCGAAGGGCGTGCTGAGCGAGCGCAGGTCGTGGCCGAACTCGGTGTAGAAGAAGCGGCCACCGGTCGCCGGTTCGTGCGTCCAGGCGATGGGATGATCCGCACCCATGGGCTTGCCGTTGCGAGTTTTAAAGTAATCGCGCACCGGCGTGTAAGTGGTCTCATCCACGCGCATGAGGACCTTGAAACCGGGTTGGCCGGTGACGGCGCGGTCGTGATTGGTCCAGTCAGCTTCGATCCAGAACTCGGCGGGCTGACCTTTGACGGATGGATGATCCTTCGCGGCGGGATCGATGGAGACCTTCGCTTTGCTGAAGTCCGAGTCACTGTTGAAATCGCACCCACCGAGCGCATTCAGCCACGGCCACTTGGTCTGATGCACCAGCGCCGCATGCAGGCCGACGATGCCTTTGCCACCCTGGGTGAACCATTCCTCCACCGACTTGCGCTGCTCCTCGGGCAGCACCTTGTCGAGTTCGTTGGCGTTGTTGAGCACCAGCACGTCATAGCGGCTCAGTTCCTCGGCGCGCATGTCTTTCCAATGCTCCGTCACGTCCACCTCGAAGCCATTCTCGTGACCGAGCAGGACGAGCCAGCGATTGATCTTCGGAGTTTCGGGATGGCGATAGTAACCGGTGTTGGAATAGACCAGCACTTTGAGTCCGCTGCCTTTGGGCGCGGGTGTTGCAGGTTCATGACTGTGGCCGATGCTGGCGAGAAGGAGCAAGGAAAGGATGAGTTGCTTCATGGGGATAGGTAGAGTGAATGGCTCCGATGAACGGAAAATGCCAACAGCATGTAACGACGCTCACTTCTTCACCACTGGCACCGGCCAGTCATCCGTGCGGAAAGGCGAGGCAGGCAAGCCAGCGCCATTCGCGAGACTGTAGTCGGGCCAATCTTTCCAGGCGTAACGAACGGCCATGGGCTGGGCGACTTCGGCGTTACTAATGACGACGGTGTCGCCGACGATTTTGGCTTCGGCAGGTTTCCACTGCTGATCGGCTCCGGCAATCTGGAAGCCGGTGAGCGGGCCGCCGGTGATGGATTTGAGGCCACCGTTGGTGTGCTTGAAGGAGACGGTGATCGCCTTGCCGTTGATGGTCGAGCCAGCGGGCAGCGGACCGCTGATGGCCGGGACGTTTTTGCCATAGACGGTGCCGAGCGCCCAAAAGGAGAGGCGTTTGCCGACTGCTTGCTTGTTCTTCGGATGAATGTCCTTCGCATCGCCGAGGTCGATGGTGATGGCCATGCCGGTCTTCGGCAGGGCGAGCGTTTTGAGCATGGATTCACGCACACGCGGCCAGCCCTCGCCGGGCGCGGTGTAGTTGGGGAGCTGCACCCACGCGAAGGGCAACTCATCGTCCCAGAGCTTGCGCCAGCTCGTGACGAGCTGCGTGAGCTGCTTGTGGTAGAGGCCGGGATTGCTGCTGGCATTGCCTTCGCCTTGATACCAAAGCATGCCGCGCAGGGTGTAGGGCACGAGATTGACGACTTTGCCATTGAAGAGGCCGGAGGGGCCGCCTTTGAGCTTCCACATCGCGAGCGGGTCCTTCGGCGGCGGGGTGACGAACGAGGTGCCGTTGGCTTTCGCCTTCTCGGACGCGGCTTTCCAGATGGCGAGCTGCTTTTGATGCAAAGTAGGGGCCTGAGCAGGATCGAACTTCAAAAAGGTATCGAGCCGCGTGTCGTAGTTCGCTTTCGTCTCGGGATCGGAGGACTGCACCTCGGCGGGGACCCAGGATTCGATCGGCGTGCCGCCAACGGACGTGTTGATGAGACCGACAGGCACGCCGACCTCTTTGTGAATCTCGCGTCCGAAGAAATACAGCGCTGCCGAGAAGCCACCAACGGTGTCCGGCGTGCAGAGTTGCCATGCACCTTTGCCCTCGGCCTGTGGCTGCTCAGCGGGCCCGGAGCTTTCGCGATAATGGCGGATCAGCGGAAACTTCGCCGCCGCCTTCTCCGCATCGAAGTGGTAACAACCCGCGACCGTCATCGCCATGTTTGACTGGCCGGAGCCGAGCCACACCTCGCCCACGAGCACGTCTGTGCATTTATGACTTATGATTTGTGATTGATGATTTGAAGAGATGAGGAGATCGCGTGGCTGGTCACTCGCGGGCATGGGATCGAGCTTCACGAGCCATTGGCCATTGGCGTCGGCTTTCGACGTTTTCTTCTGTGCGGCGAACTCGACCGTGACCTCTGCGCCCGCATCCGCCCAGCCCCACACGGCGACCGGCTTCTCACGCTGAAGCACCATGTGGTCCGACAGCGCCGAAGCGAGCCGGAAGTCGGCCGCAGAAAGAGACGAACATCCGAGAGTGATGAACGCGAGGAGGATGGTGAGGTAGGAGTGTTTCATGAGTTTTCTTTTCAGTGGGATTGATTGATTTCGCCATCGCGCTGAAACGCCTGCCAATCCTTCGCATAGTCGGCATTGAGCAGCCAGGAGGCGGTGGACTTGTCGCCGGGGAATTCGGCGAAGGGTGCGGTGAGGAGCTTTTGATAGCCACCAGGTTTGGTTTGCCAGTTTTGGCCGAGGTGGCCGCTTTCGAGCGTGAGCGAGCGCAGCTTCACGGGGCCGGTTTTTGCATCGGCATCGGCGGGGACGCGGGCGGTGAAGGTGTGGCGCAAAAAGCTGAACACGAGCGGCCAGGTCTTCTCGCCGGGGCCGTGACCGGTCTTGGGCTCGACGGCGATGTTCCAGAGGGCGCGATGGTTTTTTCGCAGCGCGGGCACCACGGCGAGGTTTTCCTCTTGGGAAGGTCGCGCGAGGAAGGGATCGTCCTCGCCGAAGATGACGAGGCCGGGGACTTGGGCGGCTCCGGGCTGATAAACCTGAAACGTCGTGCCCGGACGCATCGAAACCCAGCCCCACACGCGATCTGGCACATACGACGTGAAAATGGCGGAGAAGCCGGTGCCGTTCGAGTGGCCGTAGAGAAAGAGCGGCGCGTGCTGCAGCTCCGGATGGCCGCTTTTTTCGCCAACATGAACCAAATGCTCAAAAAGCAGGCTTTGAGGCCAAAAGCCGCGCTGCATCGGATTGCCGGTGAACTTGAACAACGCGAGACCCAGCTCCTGGGCGAGCTTTCGCAGGTCGGCACGCTTGAAGAGACCTTCGCCGCTGCCGTGGCCGGACATCACGACGATGCCGCGAGCGGTTTGAAGGTCCTTCGGCAGCCATAGATCGAAGCGCACCTCCTCGCGCCTGCCTTCACCTTTCTGCTTCACGGCCTCGCGCCACTGCGCCTCGCTCACTTTCCAGTCCCAGTTGCGGCTCACGACCTGCTGCGGATCAGGCGTGCCCCACTTCGCTTCGTCGAGCACGCCGTTCCAGCTCTTCGTGTCCTTCGTCTGCACGTTCGCGCTCACCCAGCCAAGGCTGTGGCATTCGGGAAGCTGCGCAAAATCACTCCACTCGGTGCCATCGTTCGTTTGGCGAGGCTCGGTCCATTGCCTGGCGAGCCACGGCAGCACCTTCTCGGCCCATTTTGCACCATGAACGCGCAAACCCTCGCCGCTGAAGTGAACGCCTTTGCCATCGCGCTCGCGGAGTTTGCCTTTCAGCGCATCGGAGTCGGGACCTTCGAAGGCGAGGCCATCCTTCCAAAGCGAGGCCTGCGCCGCGCGGATGTCATCGCTGCCTTCATCACCCGGCACATGATAACTCGCCTGCGCCACGAACCACGGCGCGCTCCAGCCGATGTCGCGTCGTGAGTCGCGGATGATCTTCTCCAAGCACTCGCGGTAAAGCTTACCTGACAACGTGCGCGTCGTGTCCTTCTGATTCGCATCGCTCTCGCCCTGATGCCAAAGCACCGCGCGGAAACCCTGCGGTCCCACCGACTTCATCCGCGCGATGAAAGCCTCATACGCCGCGCCTTTGCTGGCCCACTGGCCATTCGGAAGCTGCTCCACGCGACTCACCAGCGTCGGCGGATTCGGAAACGTCGCGCCTTTCGGCAACCACTCACGCACACTCGTCGCACCGATGCCGCAGGCGACGATGCCGACGGGCACGTTTTCCTTCGCCACCACCGCATCCGCGAACGCCGGCACCAGACTGCCGCCACCACCGCTCGCCCCCGGCTGCGGATCATCCGCGATTCGCCACGCCTTGCCATCGAACGACGCCACGCGCCGCGTCTTCGTCGTCTGCTTCTCCTCGCCATGATTTGCCGAGTTCGACTGCCCCGCGATCACAAAAACCTCGCCAATGCCCACATGCGCCACGCTGCCGAGCGCGAGTTGTTTCCCACTCTGCGAAACTCGCACCTCCAACCTCCACCAACCACCCGCTGGCACCTCGACAGCGCCCGCCAGCTTCTTCCCAGAAACCGAGCCGCCCACGCGCTGCCAGGAGGTTTGATCCTGCTCACCTACCACCCGCGCTTCGATCGCCACATCCGGCAAAGCCACCGCCTCCGACAACTCACCCGCGATGCGAATCAAGCCTTTGCCCGGACTGCTCCGCTGCACGACCTGATACTCGAGCGGCGAGGTCAGAGTCAGATCCACCGCGTGCAGGGTGTTGGCGACAAAGAGTAGAAGAGCGAGAAGACGTTTCATTGAAATCAATAGGCAGGAGAATGGGGGCAGAAGAATCAATTCAGGGACATTCTCCTGCCCCCATTGATGCGCTTCGCTTCCCTTCGGGCAACCTCCGGTTGTCTGTCTCGTTTCACTCGGCTCTTCTGCCTACTAAATCAAAGTTCACCACGCATCACTGCGGAAGGGCGAAGCCGGCAGCCCCGCGTTGTTCACGAGATTCGCCTTCGGATCGTCTTTCCAGGCGTAGCGCACGGCGACGGGTGTTTTCACCTCCGGCGAGGTGACGATGACTTTGTCTCCGTCGATCTTGGCGGTGGCGGGATGGAAGGTTTTATCGGCTCCGGCGAGTTCGAAGCCTTCGATCTGGCCTGCGCGGGCTTTGAGGCCTTCCGCATGCTCGAACGTGCAAACCGCGCCCCCGTTCTCAAACTGCTGCGCCTTCGGCAACGGGCCGCTCCACGCGATGTTTTGGCCGTAAACCTTCGCCTGCGCCCACAGGCCGAGGCGGCGGCCGACTTCTTGTTTGTTTTGCGGATGAATGTCCTTCGGGTCGCCGAGATCGAGGCAGATTGCCATGCCAGTGTGCGGCACGGCGAGCGTCTTGAGCATGGATTCACGCACCTCACACCAGCCGAGGAAGCGATCGTTGTGGAAGTTCGGCAGTTGCACCCATGCGAACGGGAAATCGCCCTGCGCCCAGTGCTCGCGCCAGTCTTTGACGAGCATCGGGAGCTGCTCCGCATAAAACTTGCCGCCCTCGACGGTGAAGGCGTTCGACTCGCCCTGATACCAGATCGCGCCCTTGATCGCGTAACCGGCCAGTGGCGCAATTTTGCCGTTGAAGAGGTTTCCAGGGGATCGTGAGCGCGGATCAAGATTGAGCGCAGGTTTCGGCGGCGCTGGCTTGTTCTCCGCCTTGGCCTTGTCGGCCAGTTTTTGCCAGCTTTCGAGCTGCCGGGCATAAAGCTCCTTCGCACGCTCCGGTGTCCAGGTTTTCATCGTGGCATCCATCGCGGTGAAGGGCTTTGCCATCTCCGGATGCGTGCGCTGCGACTTCGGGCTGATCCAGTTTTGGATCGGCGTGCCGCCCACGGCGGACACGAGCAAACCGACGGGCTGCTTCAGCTCGCGGTGCAGATGCCGGCCAAAGAAATACGCCGTGGCGCTGAAGTTGGCGAGATTCTCCGGCGTGGTCAGCTTCCACTCACCGCGCGGCTTCCCATTGCTCTCGCCTGCTCCGCCGGACGACTCCACAAACATGCGAAGCTGCGGCGCGTTCGCCGTGGCCTGCTCATCCTTGAACGCACGCAACCTGCCGACCGTCCACGCCATGTTCGACTGCCCCGAACACAGCCACACCTCGCCCACGAGCACGTCCTGGATCGTGATCGTGTTCTTGCCCTTCACCGTCATCGTGGTGCTCTCGCCCGACTTCAGCGGATCGAGCTTCACGCGCCACTCGCCCTTGTCATCGGACTTCACCGACTTCGTCTGGCCCGCGATCGAGACACTCACATCCTCCCCCGCCGCCGCCCAGCCCCAAACCGGCACCGCCGCATCGGCCTGGAGGATCATGTGATCCGAAAACGTCGCAGGCAGCGACACATCGGCATGCGCGGTGGCAGTGAGAAGGAGGGTGAGGGCAAGGAAGGAGCGTTTCATGAGCGAGGAAGCTCATACGCAGGCAGAAGGCACAATGATTCGGCTTGTCGGGTGCTGCGCAAAGCCGCTGCCCTCACAGCAGCCAGAGAGTCCCGCCTGGAACTCAGGAGACAATGCCGCAGCGATCAGGGCGGATTGTGCCGGACCGGGGAGACTCGGGGCAAGGGCATCTTCGGGAATACCCCTCTGCTTGCCTTACTCCTGACCACCCGCTAGCATCCGTGCTCATGATACGCGCTGTTCTCGATACGAATGTCCTGCTCGCCGCCCTGCGGTCGAGGCAAGGCGCATCGTTCGAGATCATCTCCCGCTATCGCCAGGGGGAGTTCTCACTGCTCGTGAGCAACACCGTTCTCTCCGAGTATGACGAAGTCCTCAAGCGCGAGGGGCCGTCCTTTGGCATCACCACCGCCATCGTGAACCGCTATCTGGACGCTCTCTGTGCCGGAGCCGATGCTTTCCCCACCTCCAGCTTTTGGAAACCCTCTCTGCCCGATGCCGACGACGAAGCTTTTGCTCAACTGGCACTCGAAGCCAAAGTCGGCTACCTTGTCACGTTCAATCAACGCCACTTTCCTGCCGAACGCCTGCCTGCCGTCAAAGTCGTCTCGCCGAAAGAGTTCCTCCACGTCCTTCAATCCATCGTCCCATGACCATTCAAGCCAACATCCCCGACTTCCTCATCCGTCAGGCCGCCGATGTCGCTCAGCGCGAAGGCACCAGCGTGGACTCCATCATCGCCATCGCCCTCTCCTCCCAAGTCTCCGTCTGGCAAGTCCGCGACAGCGTCGAGAAACGCGCCAGCCGGGGTAGCCTCTCCGATCTGGACGCCATCCTCGCCGCCGTGCCGGATGTGCCGCCCGTGGCTGGGGATGAGAAGTGAGGTTGCGCCCGACTTGGTAGGCATAAAACGCGTCTCATGAGCCGGAGTCCCGTCGTTCACCGCCCCCACGAACCCCACCCAGACCCCAGGAGAAAATGCCGCAGCGATCAGGGCGGATTGTGAGGGATCGGGCGGGTTTGGGGTAAGCGTTTTTTGAGGCGAGTAACTGCTTTAATCTTCGAGTGAAGCCAGCCGAAGAAATGGGCAGACATGTTGTGAAAGCGACGGTTGGCACAGTGGGATTCGCCAGCTACGATTCACCCATGCAGCCAAGTCAGAATGAAAGCCCAAGAAGCCGCCAAGAGGAGCTAGGACAGTTCCTCACGGCGACGCCTGTGGCTGATTTTATGGCTTCGATGTTTGACCAGATGCCTAGCACGGTCCGCCTGCTTGATGCGGGTGCAGGCGCTGGCGCGCTGACCTCTGCCTTTGTTTCCCGCTGCTGCCGTGAGCGTGCAGGCGTCAGAGCCATCGAAGCGACTCTTTATGAAGTGGATGGGCAGATTCTCGATGCATTGGCAGCGACCATGAGGGCATGTGAACTGCGCTGCGCCGATGCAGGCATTCGTTTCACTTTCACCATTCACTCCGCCGACTTCATTCAAGAAATGTCATCGCGGCTCTCCGGTGACTTGTTTGGGGCGCAACCACCTTTATTCGACACGGCTATCGCGAATCCTCCGTATCGAAAAATCAGCACCGATTCATCCGAGAGGCGCGCTCTCCGCTCAATAGGCGTCGAGACGAGCAATCTCTACACCGGTTTCATTGCCATCATTCAGCGATTGCTGGTTCCTGGTGGGCAGCTCGTCGGCATCACGCCTCGGAGTTTCTGCAATGGGCCATACTTCCGCCCATTCCGTGAAGACTTCTTGAGCCAATTGGAACTACGCCGACTCCACGTCTTCGATTCACGCCAAGCTGCCTTTCGCGAAGACAGCGTATTGCAGGAGAACATCATCTTCCATGCTGTGAAGGGCCGGATTCAGCCTCGCGAACTGATCATCTCCAGTAGCAGCGGCGAGACTGGCAGTGAGGTCTCGGAGACTGTCTTTCCGTTCGCCGAGATCGTCCACCCTAACGACTCGGAAAAGTTCATTCACATCCCGTCATGCTCCAGTCATGGCGCTGCGAAAGAAACAATGGATGGCCTAACCACGTCCCTCGCCGCTTTGGGATTGACCGTTTCCACGGGTCGTGTGGTGGACTTCCGGCTTAAAGAAGCACTGCGCAAGGAACCCGAGTCCGTCACCGTGCCACTCCTCTATCCATGTCATTTCAACGGTGGCACCGTCCATTGGCCCAAGCTCGAAGCCCGCAAACCCAATGCCATCATGGACAATGCTGAGACGCGGCAGTGGTTGGTGCCAACGGGCATGTATTTGCTAACGAAGCGCTTCACTTCCAAAGAGGAACGTCGCCGCCTTGTGGCAGCTTAGTCGGCATCAAAACGAAATGCTCCACGTCGGATAGATGCCGCGAGCCTTCGCGAAAATCTCGTTCAATTGAAGTTCCAAGTGCGCGCCAGAAACCGTGTTCACGAAGATAAAGCGGAACTGCGCTTTGAGGCTCTGCGCCACCAGCACCTCAGCAGCCGTCAACCCAAAGAAATAGCCCCGGAAATCCGCAGCAACATCCTTCTTGGTGGATTTGATTTCGCAAATTAACACCTTGCTCAAGTTGGCCTCAACCTCCTCCAATGAATCGAGGTTCACAGGTTCAGAAAGGCGGACGACATCAAAGGCCTTCCCATAGACAATCATGTCCCGCTTCGCAAAGGCCACGACGAGATTCTTCTTCTGTTTCGCCGTTGGGACTAAGTAGCCAAGTCCTTTTGCCGACAACAGCAATGCAGCTTTCCCGGCTGTGGCGCTCCCTGAATCCAAGTTTGTCATGCTGCACCTCCCTTTTTCGGTTCTGGGAGTCTTGCTTCCAGTTTCTTTGCGAACGCGGCGAGCGTAGTGCCCAGCGCCTGACAGACCTCACGAAGTTCAATAACATCGAGCCGACGCTCACCCGTTTCGTATTTGCTCACAAAACTCTGGGGCATGCCCAGCGTCTCGGACAATTGAACTTGGGTGAGGCCCTTCTCGATGCGGAGTTCCCGCAGAAGGTCTCGGAGAACCGCATACTCTGTTGTGAAGATGGACTTTGACACTTGCCAAGACTCCATCCGATTTTAGGATAACCCAAAACGGGATACATGCGCCGGACAAGACAGCACCAAACGACTCACTCGCATTTCCACCCTTCGTCAGTGGGTGTCGATAGCCTTGCCCGTTCGTTGGGAATCCCGCGACGGGAGGTTGAGGAGCAACGCTGGCAGATGCCAGACGGAGCGTTTTTCTACCATCCCCGTTACCGCTGGTGTCTGCTTATCAAGGCCATCATCGAACACTTCTGCCCAGCATTTGCTCCGGGCGGTGTCGTCCTCTACATCGGCGACACCGAAAACAAGTTCGTCCACTTAGAGACCGAAGGTTTAACCGCCCTCGGGGTCAGTCTGGATTCCGCCGCCAAGATTCCTGACGTAATTGTCCACGATACCAAGCGCAATTGGCTCCTGCTGATTGAAGCCGTCACCAGCGCAGGACCTGTGGATGGCAAGCGACGCAAAGAACTCAAAGACCTCTTTGCAGGCTGCAAAGCGGGCCTGGTCTTCGTGACCGCCTTTGAAACCCGCCGCACCATGCAAACCTTCGTCTCGCACATCGCCTGGGAATCCGAAGTCTGGATCGCCGAAGACCCTGACCACATGATTCACTTTAACGGCGAGCGGTTTCTTGGGCCGTATCCAGACGTGATGCCAAAAGCATAAAGTCAAACTACCCGCAAAGCCACCCTATGGCCGACATCAAACTCTTCCAAACCACCGGAAACACCGTTCAAGAGATCGAAGGCAGCTCGGTAGCGCTGGAGAAATCCCTCCAGACGCTCATTGAGGCGAATCTGGAAACCTTTCTCGGCGTTCGGTTCCTCGCCACGGAATACAGCACCGGCCCCAAACATGGCGGACGCGTGGACACGCTTGGGATCGACGAGAACGGCTGTCCGGTCATCATCGAATACAAGCGCACCCTGAATGAGAATGTGATCAACCAAGGCCTGTATTACCTCGACTGGCTGCTGGATCACAAAGCCGAGTTTGAACTGCTGGTGCTCAAGCATCTCGGCAAGGAGACGGCGGATGACATCGAGTGGGGCGGGCCAAGACTGCTCTGCATCGCCGGAGAGTTCACCAAGTATGACGAGCACGCGGTGGCTCAGATCAACCGCAACATCGAACTGATCCGCTACCGCCGCTACGGCAAGGAACTGCTCCTGCTGGAGCTGGTGAATGCTCACAAGGCAGACAGCGCCACCGAACCCAAACCTACCACGGCTTCGACCAAAGGTGGAAAGGTTTACAAGGGCTTCGTGGACTATCTGGCCCAGGCAGATGCGGAGCTTGTGGACCGTTTTGAAGCCCTGAAGGCCTTCATCCTTGCGCTGGGGGACGATGTGCAAGCAAGCCAGCTCAAATACTATGTGGCTTTCAAGCGCATCAAAAACTTCGTCTGTGTCGAGGTGCATCCCCAGCCGCGCACGCTGCTGGTTTACCTCAAAGTCGATCCCAAGTCGATTCCCTTGGAAAAAGGCTTTTCACGGGATGTGTCCGACATCGGCCACTTCGGAACCGGCGACCTCGAACTCACCCTGCGGAATCCCGAAGACCTAGAGAAAGCCAAGGCTTTGATCCTGAAGAGCTACGAGGTGAGCTGAGGCTGCCGGAAGAGGCCCAGCCCTTGGATAGCGAGCGGGCGCTACTGTGTCGTTTGGCCGTCTTTGATCCTGCCGAGGGACTCCTGGCTGATGCCACTCTCACGAGCCGGGTTTGACGTTGCTCAAAGCCCTCGCCATTGCCCCCCAGCGGATTCAATTCAGCAGCAGATGAAACACCCGCAGCGCGGTCTTGGATGGGGTCTTTGAAGCGACGAGGCGGACTCGCGCGGTGTGCGGGCCGGGTTTGAGCTGGTCATCGAGGATCAAGGCCCACGGAAGGTGCAGGCCGCTGCTCCAGTGCGTCAGCGTGTCGAGCGTGCGAGGCGGACCGCCATCCACGTTGAACTCGATCTGCCCGGCATCGGGGCCGGAGGCGATGAAAAGGCCGCAGCCGGTGCCTTGGAAGCTGAACTCAAACTCCGCGCCCGGCTCGGTGCCGACGAGCGAGGGCACGTTCACAAAGCCCTCGCGCACGCCGATCTTTTTGCCGTTTGGCTGCTTGTCGTCGTCGGCAGGTTTCCACGACGCCACGAGCGTGAAGCCTTGGATGATTTTTGCCTGCGCAATATCGCCGAGGCGGCCTTTGGCATAGCTTTGAGCATCGAGCGACGCGGGCAGTGGATGCTCTTTCGCGGAGGCGGCGATGGGTTTGGCAAAAGCGACGTCGAGCATGCGGGCGACGCTGTTGGCGTAGAGTTGATGACCGAACGGCGAGGGATGCAGGCCTTTGAAATCGTCCGCCCAGGTGAACTCACCCGCGTCGATGCGGTCGGTGACTTCACGCACGAGGTTGAACGAGGGATTGCCATACGCCACGGCCACACGCTCGTGCTGGGCGATGGATACGGGCACCTTGCCAGCGTGGTAGTCATCCATGTGCGGTGGCATGACGAAATGAAGCTGAATGATGTCCGTCAGCGGGCTCACGGTGCGCATGTGACGCACCACGCCCTCCATGCCGCGAAGCATGAGATCGGGATGCTGCGGGATGTTCGAGCTGTCATTCACCGCCGCCTCGACGAAGAGCAAATCCACCGGCCCTTTCGCCAACACATCGCGCCCCAAGCGGAACGCATGCGGCACGGAGCCCATGGAGCCGATGCCCGCATTGATGAACTCGAACTTCGTGTCCGGGAACTTCTTCGTGAGGTAATCGCAGGTGTGCTGCCGCCACGCACCGCCCGCCGTGATCGATCCACCGAAGAAAATGACGCGACCGCTTTTCTCCTGCGCGAACTTGCGCTGGCAATTCGCCAGTCCATCGCGCAGCTCGAAGTAGTCGTGACCCTTCGGCAACTTCGCGGGATCGTATTTCGGCTCGGCAGAGGCGAGGGCGGTCAGCAGGAGTAGAAAAACAAAGAAAGGGTTCATCAGGATCATTTCAGGGGTTTCAGCTTCCACTTCGCGGCATACAAATCGCTGGAGCCGGATTTGGTCACTTCGTGAGTGCCGAAGCTGGCAGGGGTGGAGAGGGCGCCGGCGATGATGAGTTCATCGGGAGCGCGGAAGGTGATCGGGTAGGCGCTGTCGTTGAGCTTGCCGCCGGCCTGTTGCAACCAGAGGACGCCGCCTTCCCCATCAAACGCCGCGAGGAAGATGTCGCCGCTGCCGCGGGTGGTGAGGGCGTGACCGGCGAGCACGGTGTCTTGATTGAAATCGCCGCACACGAAGGCCGTGCCGTGATCATCGGTGACCACGCCGAGGCAGTAATCGGTGCCCGGGCCATGCATGTGCTTGGCCCACTGCACCTGGCCTTCGACATCGAGATGCACGATGAGGCCATCGTAATCTTTACCGCTATATTGAAACGTCTGGCCTGCCACACTCACGCTGCCCTTGAACATGCCCGCGCCCCACACGCGACCCTGCGAGTCGCACGCGATCTCGTGGTAAATGGCGCTTGTGGTGCCCGGGATGAGGTTCACCCATTCGCCCTCGCCTTCCGGGGAGAGCTTCAGCACGAGCGCGGCACTTGTTTTAGATTCGATGGCGACTTTGCCAAAGGCTCCTGCGCCCGAAGCACTGCCGCCGAGGTAGATGTGGCCGTTCCCGTCAATCGCGATGCCGTGGCCGCTGCCGGAAACCTTGCCGGAAGGCGTGCGATGCCAGATCTCGCGACCTTCCGCGTCATACTTCGTGCAAAAGAATTGCCCGCCGATCGCGCCCGTGATGACGACATGTCCCTTCGAGTCGATGGCGATGCCGTGACCGTAATCGGAGCTTTCTCCGCCCTTCACGCGCACCCACAGCAGCTTGCCATCGGGGGCGAACTTCGCGGTGAAGGCATCGAAGTTGCCCGCATTCGGCACCTTCTCGCCATTCGCCATCGCGTCCGTGCTTTCGAAGTGCCCGGTGACATACGCATTCCCCGCCGCATCCGTGATCACGCCATACGCGCGATCCGTTTTGCTGCCGCCAAAGCCGCTCACCCACAATGCCTTGCCCGCGGCATCGAGCTTCGTCAGGCACATATCCATCTCACCGGCGGTTTTGTGCAGTTGATCGCCAAACATCGCATCCCCCACGCACTCGGAGGCCAGAAACACATTCCCCGCACGATCCGTCGTCACCGCCCGCGTCTTGTCATGCCCACCACCGCCGCCGCTGAAGACCCATTCGCAGGTTGGAGGTTCTGCAGCGTCGAGTTGAAGGGAAAGCACCAAGAAGGCCAAGGATCGTTTCATGGCCGCTGAATAAGGACGCTCAAGGCTGGATCTATCCGATAGCGATCACGCTGACCTTCAGATCCGCACAAAGTTTCATGACCTCCTCGCGCCCAAGCAACAAGGTCATGCCCGCCTCGACAGTGATGAGGTCCACCCCGGCACTCGCGGCCGTGCGGATGGTATCCGGGCCGACGACAGGCACATCGAATCGCATGTCTTGATTCGGTTTGGAGACTTTGACCATCGTCGCGCCGCCACGTCCGAGGGCACCGCCGCGCTTCACCGCCTCGTTGGTGCCTTCAAAGGCCTCCACGGCGAGCACGGTGCCATTTTTGACGACCACCGTCTGTCCGATGTCGAGTCGGCTGCTTTCCTTGGCGATCTTAAAGCCGTATTCGGCATCCTCCTGGCGGCGTTTTTTGATCTGCGGACCGGCGACATGCCCGGAGCTCGGCATGAGGTCTTCGAGGAAGGTGGTGGCGGGCAGCAAAGCGATGCCGTCCTTCGCCAATTCGTTCGCGATGCCACCGAAGAGCGTCTCGGCGTTTCGCTGCTTCAGCCGTGCCATCATGATGAGCGTGCGCAGGTCGGGGCGCAGGTCGAAGAGGTTCTTCGGAGCGATCTGGCCCACCATCACCGTCTGAGTGACCCCTTGCTTTTTGAAGTAGGAGATCATCTTCCCGAGCTGACCGACGCGGAACCACTCTATCGCATCGACTATGTCTGCGAGCTCAGGCTTCGTCTCATTGGTAAAGGCGGCCGCGACGAGTTTCTTCACGCCCGCTTTCCTTGCCGCAGCGGCAAAGGTCTCCGGATAGATGCCGTTTCCGGCGATGAGGGCGATGGTATCGAGAGTTGGAGCAGTCATTCAGGCGAGGTCACGATGTTGGACGCTGACGACGATTCATTCAATCGCCAAACCACGCGGCTGCCAGAAGTGGAAATTGCCTGCGAGCAGGCCCTGCGAACGACGTTTTTACTCTCGGTTAAGCCGCTTCTCGTTCTCTTATTTGCCATCGCTTCCCTCGCCGCCGCCCCCCCTCGCTTCAACGCCACCCTCGAAAGCCTCGGCGATCAAATGCAGGTCACACTCGACGGAAAACCCTCTGGCCTCCTGAAATCAGCCGACACCGCCCACGAGGCAAAAGAGAGCCCCCACTTCACGGTAAAAGGCCCTGGCGTGCTCTTTGATGACGTGCGCATCTGGGCAGCGAGGTGAAAGAAGCTGACAGCAAATGGGGGCAAAAAAATAGGTTTCTGAATTCTGGGATTTACTGCCTCCATTTTTCTGTCGGCCAAAACCGAACCGCTTCCCATTGAGCGATTCGAGCCTTCCTCGACGTTCCTGAGGACATGAAAGCCATCTTTCTACTCGCCACTCTCTACCTCACCGCATTCAACGCCCGCGCCGATGATTTGCAGCCGCCCATCTCGGTGGGGCAACGCGTGGCTACCTGCGGGCATAGTTTCCATGTGTTCACGTATCGCCAAGTCGCAGAGATCGCGGCTTCGGCGGGCTTGAAGCATGAACTGGCGGGGCTTTCGAGCATCGGCGGCTCCACGGTGATTAAGCATTGGGCGGTGCCCGAAGAGAAAAGCGCGGTGAAGCAGGTGCTGAAAGCCGGAAAGGCCGATGTGCTCACGCTTTCGCCCATCTGGCTGCCGGACGACGCCATCGAGCAGTTTGTGAAACTCGGCATCGAGCACAACCCGGCGCTGCGCATCACCGTGCAGGAATACTGGATGCCGAATGACGAGTATGAGCCCGTCTATCCGCTCCAGACCAAGAAGAAGGTCGATCACAACGCCACCGATCTCGCCAAGCTCCGCGATGCCACGATGCGCTACGCCAAAGACATCGAAGAACACGTCAAAGGCATCAATCAACGTCTCGGCAAGGGTGCGGTGTTCATCGTGCCCGTCGGCATGGCGGCGGTGACACTGCGCGAAAAAATCGTGAACGGCGAAGCCCCCGGCCTGAAGCAGCAAAGCGAACTCTTCCGCGACAACTGGGGCCATGCGCTAGTCCCGCTCCAGCTTCTCTCCAGCTACTGCCACTTTGCCGTCATCTACCGCAAGAGCCCCGTCGGCCTGCCATTGCCGCTCGCCTTTCGCACACTCAAAGACATGAGCGACGACGACAAAACCAAGCTCAACATCCTCCTCCAACAAATCGCCTGGGACACCGTGAGCGCTCATCCGATGAGTGGGATCAAGAAATAGCTGACAGAATAATGGGGGCAGCAAATATCAGGCTCATTTTTCCGCCCCCATTTGCTGTCAGCCAAGAATCATCCTTTTTATGCCCATCAAACCTCAACACAGCTACAAACCACTGAGCCAAGCCGAGTTCGGCCCACTGTCATACGAGGTGTTTTCCGATGTGATCGCGATCCGCCAGGAGCTGGGACGTTTCTTCGATGAAAAGCACTACAAGAAGGCTCTCGCCCAACACCGAAAGGATGTGATTCTTGAAGCGCCAATTCTGGTCAGCCATCAAAGCTTCAAGAAGCTCTACTTTCTGGACGTGCTCATCGTTCTCGGTGGCGTTTTTGAGTTCAAAGTGGCGGAAGCGCTTTCGCCGCGTCATAAAGCTCAACTGCTCCACTACCTGATGCTGGCGGAACTCTGGCACGGCATGCTCATCAACGTGAGACCGGAGAAAATGCAGCGAGACTTCGTGAACAATCAGCTCAGTCATCACGACCGTCATCAGTTTCAAATCGTGACGGATAGGCTCAAGCGAGGAATGGCTGGCGCGGACACTTTTGTCTCTATCCTCTCTGACTTGCTCCACGATTGGGGTTCGTGCCTCGATCTCGGGTTGTATGAAGAAGCCATCACTCACTTCTGTGGTGGTGAAGGGAGTGTGATTCGGCCCGCCAACGTGCTTTTTGAAGGGCAGAATATCGGACCGCAAAACATGCGCTTCGTGTCAGACAAGACTGCCTTCAAACTCACCGCCTTTGAAAGCCCGTCCAGCCAAAAGCGATTTGCCAGCCACATCCAACACATGGCAAACCACCTCGACATCGAAAGTCTCATCTGGGCCAACATCAGCCGTCACCGTATCGACATCCGTACCATCCTCCCAGAGAGCTGACAGAAACATGAGGGGAGCAAATATCAGGATCCATTTTTCTGCCCCCATTTGCTGTCAGCTAAAACATCTCGCGAACCCATGAAACGCCTCCTTCTCTTCCTCACTCTCACCTCTTCGCTCTTCGCGGCGCAGCCGAACATCGTCATCATCCTCGCGGATGACCTCGGCTATGGCGACATGCAGGCGAACAACCCGGAGCGCGGCAAGATTCCGACGCCGAACATGAACCGCCTCGCCGCCGAGGGCATGCGCTTCACGGACGGACACTCCAGCTCGGGTTGCTGCTCGCCATCGCGCTACACGCTGCTCACCGGGCGCTACCATTGGCGCACGACGCTGCAATCCGGCATCGTCGGCTCATGGGGGAAGCCTTTGATCGCGAATGATCGCGTCACCATCGCCTCACTCGCGAAAGAACAGGGCTACGCGACGGCCTGCATCGGCAAATGGCACCTCGGAAGCGACTGGCCGATCACGCCGGCGCAGAAAGCGCACTTTGGCGGCTTCGGCGGCAAGGCAGGCGGCGGTGGACAGGTCTCGACGACGATCACCGATGCGCATCGCGAGACATGGAAGGCGGTCTTTTCACAACGCATCCCCGGCGGGCCCACGGAGCGCGGCTTTGACGAGTATTTCGGCACCGACGTGCCGAACTGGCCGCCCTATTGCTTCATCGACGGAGATCGCACCGTCGGCATCCCGAGCGAGTTGCTGCCCGCGTCGAAGCTCGTGAAGAATCAGGCGAGTCTGCAAGGCCCCGCGCTGCCGGATTGGCAGCTGGAGGGCATATTGCCTGCGTTGGCGAGTCGCGCGGAAAAGTTCATCCAGACACAGTCCGCGGCCAAAAAGCCGTTTTTGCTCTATCTGCCGCTGACCTCGCCGCACACGCCGCTGGCCGTGAATGCCGAGTGGAAGGGTAAAAGCGGTCTGAATAGCGATTACGCCGATCTGGTGATGGAAACCGATCACGTGCTCGGTCGCGTGCTGGAAGCGCTGAAGGCCGCTGACGTCGAAAACGACACCTTCGTGCTTTTCACCAGCGACAACGGCTGCGCGTCCTACATCGGCGTGAAGGACATGGAAAAGCAGGGCCACTATCCCAGCGGGCCGCTGCGTGACTACAAAACCTCGGTCTATGAAGGCGGACACCGCGTGCCCTTCGTCGTGAGATGGCCCGGAGTCGTCAAAGCAGGCAGCGTGTGCAAGCAGCTCGTGCTGCAAGCCGACACCCTCGCCACCCTGGCCGAAATCCTCGGCGTGAAGCTCCCGGACACCGCCGGCGAGGACAGCTTCAGCCTGATGCCGCTCCTCAAAGGCGAAGACCGTCCCATCCGCACGAATGCCGTGAACACCGCCTGCGGCGGCACCCCGAGCTTCCGCGACGGTTCGTGGAAATACGTCGCGCAAGCCGAGCCCGAACTCTACAACCTCGACGAAGACCTCGCTGAATCGATGAACGTCGCCCCGCTGCATCCCGAGCGCGTCAAAGCCATGCAGGCCGCCTTTGAAAAACTCATCCGTGCCGGTCGCAGCACGCCCGGAGCGCCGCAAAAGAACGACATCAAGGTCACGCGGTATCCCAAAGCTCCCGCCACACCGAAGGCGAAGAAGAAATAGTCATGAAAATCGCCCTGATTCTCTTCACCACGCTCTGCCTCGCCTCCAAGGCCGAAGAACCCGCCACGCTGATGACCACGCGTGGCAAGCTGCGCGCTAGCGAGGACTTTGTGGCCGCACCGGCTCCGTTCACGGGCAAGCCGGTGGGCTTTGCGAGTGGATTCAGCGGCTGGCGATACAACAGCTCGGCCACGGGCGGGAAAGGTGGACGTTGGGAGATCGCGAATGGCGAGTTCCGCGGCATCGAGACGCCCGGCGCGAATCATCCGGCCACGGCTTCGTTTGGCATCCCGTTTCAAGACGTGATCATCCAGTGCGAGGTGCGCCTCAACGATGTGCCGGACGAGGGGCGGAAGTATCGCTCGCTGTTTGTGAAGGCCACGGATGCGAAGGACTATGTCATCTCGCTGAGCCTCGGCCAAGGCGGGCTGTTTTTGACGCCATATGACGCGGACAAGATCAATCCGGCCACCAAACAGCGCGAGAAAGGCACCACGGTGAAGCTCTTGAAGCCGATCAAGCTCAACGAGTGGCACACCTTCGTGCTCGAAATCCAAGGCGATGAAGTTGTCGGCACCTTGAATGGGCAAAGCATCACGTTGAACAACCCGCTCATCGGCACAGCGAAGCACAGCATCATGCTCGGCGCGGGAACGGAGGCGAGCTTTCGCAGGCTGCGTGTGTGGGAGGCTTTGCCGAAGGCGGATTGGAAGAGGATCAAAGCAACGCTCAATGCTGCCGCGAAGCCATGAGAGCGGCACTTGGCCTCTATCTTTGGAGCGCGTGCGTGATGGCGGCCGAGTTGCCGAAGACGCTGCGGCTCGATCTTCAGCGCCCCATTGATCCACGACTCGTGAAGATCGAGTCCGGCGACTTTGGCGGCGGTGAGGTGCATGTGGTTCGTGCGGCGGTCGAGGTGCGGGCGTTGTCCGGCAAGCTCAAGCCGGGGGATCAACTCGTGCTGGCGGGCACGGCGTGGAAGGATGCGCGATTCACCTTGGAAGGTCGTGGCACGGCGGAAGCGCCGATCATCATCCGGCCAGAGAAGCCGGGCAGCGTGAGTTTCACCGGCGAATCGGCGGTGACGTTGCATGGCGAGCATCTCATCGTGCATGATCTGGCTTTCGTGGGCGTGACGGTGTCGAAAAACAACGAGGTGCTCTTCCGCGTGGGCAATGGCGTGGAGAAACCGGCGAATCACTGCGTCTTCGACCGGCTTCGCTTTGAGAACTGCGGCTCCACGAACCCGGCGGACTGGCCAAAGCTGCATCTCTGGCTCATGAGCATGCGCGGTCGTGGCAACACGGTGTCGAACTCGACCTTCAGCGGTTTCAAACACATCGGTCAGATGCTCGGCGCAGCGGAACTGCCGAAGGACGGGCCGCAGCAACTGCACGTGCTCAACAACCGCTTCATCGACCGGCCGAAGATCGACGATCAAAACGGCTACGAGATCCTGCAACTCGGCTGGAGCGGCGAAAAGGCAGCCGCCACGGGCTCTTTGATCGCCGGGAATACCTTCGAGGACTGCGATGGCGAAAACGAGATCGTCTCGCTCAAAGCCTCCGACATCGTGGTGCGTGACAATCAATTCCTCGGCTGTCAGGGCGTGCTTTCGCTGCGGTCCGCGAATCGCGTGCTCGTGCAGGGCAATGTCTTCGACGGCAAGGGCCAGGAGAACGTCGGCGGCATCACACTCGAAGGCGCGGACCATGTGCTGATCGGCAATACGTTTCGTCGTTTGGTGAAGCAGCGGAACTACTACTTCTGGACCATCGCCATGGCCGCTGGCAGCGCCGAGAATTACGGCGACAACGGCGATGTCGCCGGCTACGGCCGCCCGAAGAACATTCTCATCACGCAGAACCGCTTCGAGCACTGCGACTCGCGCATCGCCGCCGGCACCTACTTGAGAAAAGAGTTCCCGCTGCAGCCGAAAAACATCCGCGTGGAGCAAAATACCTTCATTGGAACGAAAGCCACCTCCGCCTTCGATTTCATCGCCGACGACCCGGGCGGCGACCTGCCCAAAGAACTGCACGAGTCTACAAACACCTTCGAACCATGAAACATCTGCTGATATATCTCTTCACCCTTTGCCCTTCGCTCTTCGCGGCGCAGCCGAACATCCTCCACATTCTTGCCGATGACATGGGATGGAATGCGTTGAGCTGCTACGGCAACAAGGACCTGCAAACGCCGAACTTGGATCGTCTCGCGACGCAAGGCATGCGTTTCACGCAGGCGTATGCGGATGCGCAGTGCTCGCCGACGCGGGCGGCTTTTCTGTCGGGGCAATACGGGGCTCGCACGGGGGTGTTCAAGGTTTTGAACGAGAAGGAACCGTCCTTTGCGCCGATGCGCTCGGCGGAGGCGAAGGACGCGTTGGGGCCGGAGACAGCCACGTTGGCGACCACACTGCGCAAAGCGGGTTACACGACCGGCATCAGCGGCAAGTGGCATATCGCGAACAACTACGCGGTGGCTGCCCTGCGGAAGCGTGAGGGCTACTTTGACTCCTACGGCTTCGATTTTGCCGGTCCGGCGAATGGCAACGAGCATCATGAGGACAAAACCGTCACCGCCATCACGGATGACATCATCGGGTTCATCGAATCAAACCGTAGCAGGCCGTGGTTTGCGTTTGTGTCGCATTTTAGCCCACACACGAAGCTGGAAGCACCGGAGGCTTTGATCGCGAAACACGTCGCCCGAGGCTTCAAGCGGTCGGCGGACGATGAAGGCAAGTCCACCGAACGCCCCATCGCGAACTACCTCGCGATGCTGGAGCATCTCGACAATGAAGTGGGCCGCTTGTTGGCAAAACTCGACGCCCTCGGGCTCGCGGAGAATTCGCTCGTGATCTTCACCAGCGACAACGGCGGCCTCTCCCGCGTGACAAACAACGCCCCGCTCCGCGAGGGAAAAGGCTCGCCCTATGAAGGCGGCATTCGCGTGCCGCTGATCGTGCGTTGGCCGGGCAAAGTGAAGCCTGGTAGCGAGTGTGACGTGCCGGTGCATGCGGTGGATTTTTATCCGACGTTTGTGAGTGTGGCTGAGACCAAAGTGGCTTCGACTTTAGCCGAATCGAAGAACTCAGATGCGGCTAAAGCCGCAGCCACTTTAGACGGCGAGAGCCTCCTGCCGCTACTGACGCAAACGGGCACGCTCCAGCGCCCGGCGTTGTTCTGGCACATGCCCACCTACACCACGAACTACGGCCGCACGCCCTGCGCGGTGATCCGCGAGGGCGATTGGAAGCTCATCCAATGGTTCGGCGACTACCTCGACACCACCGGTTTCACGCCCGACGACAAACCCTACGGCAAACTCGTCGTCGGCCCGCGCACCGAGGTCTTC
This sequence comes from Akkermansia muciniphila, assembly GCA_943373155.1. Taxonomy (GTDB): domain Bacteria; phylum Verrucomicrobiota; class Verrucomicrobiia; order Verrucomicrobiales; family Verrucomicrobiaceae; genus Prosthecobacter. Next base: position 27,924 of record CALSBJ010000038.1, read on the forward strand.
AACCTCCGCGAGGACCCCTACGAAACGCGCAACGTCGCCACCGACCGCCCAAAGAAGACCACCCACCTCACCAACGCCCTCAACGCCTGGCTCAAACGCACGGGTGCGAAGCTGCCGACGCCAAATCACGAGTTCGATGAGAAGCGCTGGTGGAAATCGAGCGAAGCCAAGTAACCCGAACATCATCCATGTCCCCCATCACCCGCCGCACCGCCTTCACCTCCGCTGGACTCGCCATGCTCGGCAGTTCGCTCGCGGCGGAAACGAAAGTCACTCCCAACAACGATCATCGGCTCAATGTGCGCGACTTTGGAGCCAAGGCGGACCAGACTACGGACGACACGGCGGCGTTTCAGGCCGCGATTGATGCCGCGCACACAGCTGGAGGCGGCAGCGTCTTTGTGCCGCCGGGCATGTATCGGCTGAACGGCACGCTGATCGTCAAACTCAACGTCACCCTCGAAGGCATCTTCACCGCTCCTCCGACGATCCCATGGACGGCGGAGTCGCTGGGCAAAGGAGCACCGAATGGCTCGGTGCTGCTCACGTTTGCTGGCAAGGGCGATGCGAGCGCCACGCCCTTCATCCAGCTCGCCTACAACGCGACGGTGAAAGGCCTCGCGGTGTTTCATCCGGAGCAAACGGACACGAATCCGCCCATCGCCTATCCTTGGACCATCAGCTCACTGCTCAGCGGCGCGGACAACTGCTCTCTCATCGATGTTCTGCTCGTTAATCCGTATCAAGCGGTGGACTTCGGTGGTCGGCACACCGGCCGGCATTTCATCCGCAATCTCAATGCCGCGCCGCTGCATCGCGGACTGTTCATTGATCACTGCATCGACGTGGGCCGCGTGGAAAACATCCACTTCTGGCCCTTCTGGGGCGCGACGGGAGCCGCGGCCGAGTATCGCCGCAAGCACGGCAAGGCCTTCATCATCGGCCGCACCGACTGGCAGCATCTCACGAACTGCTTCTGCATCGACTACGAGACCGGCTTTCAGTTCATCGCCTGCACTAGCCCGGCGGCGGCGTATCAAGGCGGTGGCAATGCGATGATCAACGGCGGCGGCGCGGACACCTGCAATCGCGCCGTGCATGTGGTCGAGATGCAGGGGCACAGCGGCACGCGCTTCGTGAACTCGCAGATCTACGGCGACATCATCGTCGAGGCGACCAACAACGCCCCGCTCCAGTTCAGCGCCTGCGGATTGTTCGGCAGCATGCATGCCGCGAACGGCATCGGCCTCGCCCGCATCGAAGGCGGCGGCAAAGTCAGCTTCACCGACTGCCACATCCACTGCCTCGACCCCCGCAATACCATCCGCACGCTCATCCAGGCCAAATCCGGCCGTCTTCAAGTGCGCGGCTGCGACTTCATCGACGGCGCGGTGCCCCGCGAGCACCTCCTCCTCGAAGAAGGCATCCTCTCCGCCAACATCAGCGACAACACCTCGCGCACCCCCTTCACCGTGACCAACCAAGCGAAGGGCAAGACCGTGGTGCGGGATAATCTGAGTGAGGGGTGAGCAGGGCTTGGCTAGTTGGATCGAAGGGCATGGCGTTTCAGAAGACAATGAGACTTGGAGACTGGGAGAAGAGGAGACACTTCCGAAGGCCGATGCGGGAGCGATCAGCCAGTCTCCTTGTCTCATCGCCTCCCCATCTCCTTGTCTTGGTCGCTTATGGCGACACCGTCACCTTCACCACATCGGTCGAGTCGCCGTTCGGGGTGCCTTTGTCCTGGTAGCGCATGCGGTATTCGCGGACCTCGAGGGTGCCTGCGGCCAGAGGTGGGCGTTCGTCGATGCAGGGGTTTTCGGTGTCGATGGCGAGGAACTCCCAGGCTCCGGTGCCGCTACGGCCTTCGATATAGACGCCCATGTGGTTCTATTCGTAGAAGGTGAGCTTCACGCACTGGCGGCCGGAGCCTTGGAGTGATTCGGTGAGGAAGTTCGGCAGGGTTTCCTTCGCCTCCGCTGCCTTCTTCGTCGCGCGGTTGGCTTTACACTTTGCGGCTTGGCCGTCGGCGTAGGACGTGTCACTCGCCTTCAATCGCGCCCAACTGCAGTGCTTCATCACTTCTCGGTTTTCGCGTATTCGTCCCAGTGTTTTTGATCAGGTTCACGTCGGCGGCCTTCGATGTCACGAGATAGCGATAGCGTGAAACGTATTCCTCACCGGGCGTGATCTTGAAGGGCCCCTCGACCATGGGAGAAAAGCAGAAGTAGGGTTTGTTCGGGTGAATCCGCACGGATTGGGGTGCGCGGAAGTTTTTCGGACTGCAAAAGATGGCGGACGACACGTCCTGGCCGTCAATCCGGCCGGAGAGGGCGACCCAGTTGGGGCGGGTGTGATTGCCTTCCCAGCGGTCCTTGCCGTCGCTGGTGAGGAACTGCAGGTCGCCCGGCTGGATGCTGTGATCATCCTTTTCCTTCAGCCACTGGTAGTTGCCGCGGATCGACATGCCGCCGTAGTGATATTGGGCCAGGTTCAGCGGCTTGTCGGTCACGCATCGCTGAACGCTGACGACGTCGAAGAGAAAATGGTCCGCCGGGGTTTGATGAACGGTGACCGTCCAGACCTCATGGATCACATCGATCCACTTGTCGCCGACCTTCACCATGAACGCATGCTTGACGCTGAAGAAGACCTCTTGCTCCTCCTGTTTCCGGTCCACCACCTCGCGAAACTCGATTCGGCCGAGATCTTCCGCTTGGTTCCAAAAGTCCACTTTCTGCCCGTCGTAGCCTGCTTTTGTCTAGGCAAAGAACAGCGCGTGTTGATGGGCATGGTCCTCGGGGTAGTCGCCGGTGAGCTCCTGCCCGGTCGGGGTGTAGATGGGATGAATGTAACCGCTGCGGCTGAAGTGCTTCTCAATGCCTTCGGGCACCGGCCTCGCGGTCTTGACGTATTCGAGCACCGTTTTGTCGCGCTGGCTGATGCGAAGGGTGTCGGCCGTCTCTGTAAGTTTGAGGTCGCCGCCGAATACGGGCTGGAGGCAGGCGCAGAGCGCGCAGGCGAGCGAGAGAACAAGGAATTGGGGAGGTTTCATCGGGTTGGTTTCAAAAGTTCAGCTTCTACTTTGCCCACGGGCTTGTGCTGGGCGAACAACCATTCGGCGAGACCCTCTTGCTCCTTCCAAGCTTCGCAAATCTGGCCATGGCTCTTTTTGGGGTCCTCGGTGTATTGGATCATGCCACCCACCTTCTGGAGCGCCTCGACGACGGCTCTGGTTCCGGCCACCGGGCAGGTCTCGTCTCCCGCGCTGGCGAAGGCCCAGATGGGAAGCTCCTTCCATTGTTCCGCCATCTGCCGATCGCCCCCTCCGGCAATCGGCACCGCCGCGGCGAAGTAGTCTGGGCGTCGCGCGATCGCGTCCCATGTGGCGAAGCCCCCCATCGAACGGCCGGTGACGTAGATGCGAGTCTTGTCCACAGGCAGCTCGGCGACCAGTTTACCCACGATGGAAAGAGCCAGGGTCATTTCGTCGCTAACGGCCACTGTTTTCGAATCGTAGGCACCATCCGACCAGTTGACATTGACCCAGCGCTTTCCTCCCAGCGGGCATTGCGGAGCGACGACGAAGGCGGGGTGCTTGATCTGCATTTCCGCCGAAGTCAGAACGGGATAGGCGAGGGAGCCTCGGGCCTGGTTGTCGGTGCCCCGACCTTTCGCGCCATGAAAACACAGCACCAGAGGATAGGTCTTTCGGTCTTCCAAGTTCTTCGGGGTGAAGATCCGATAGGGCATGGCGGTTCCATCGGCGCTCTTGAACAGGCGGGCTTCGCCGGCCACCTCATTGGCAGGCTTTTCCACGGCATGAACCGACTTGTCGCCTTCAAGCAGGCTTTCCAATTGCTTGATCATCGCGGCTTTTTTTTCGGGATCGTTGACATTGTCCTCGTAATAATCCTCCACCAGCGAGGCTCGTGGCTTTGGCTTGCCGACCATGTCGGGCAGGTGCTGGAGCTGATAGGAATACTTGTCCTTCTTTGCTCGATCCGGCCAGATCTTCATGATTTTGAAGTCGTCAACGAGAAGGGTGATGCTGGAGCCGATCGTTGTGCCCTCGGTGTTGCTGCCTCCATCCCAGGTGTTGGACAGGTGATTGAGGGTGCGTTCGTTCAGATACTGACGTCCTCGCAAAGGTGGCTTTTTTCCCGTCAGATAAGGCATGAGGTCGGTGCCATCGCTCTTGAGAGACGTCAGATCGGTCGAAGGGGCCACATACTTTAAGGCCGTGGGGAGGATGTCGCAGAGCGACACCAGACCGTCGTAACGGACCGGTTTGTCCGCAGACGCCTTGAGAGCGGCTGACCAGACGATAAAAGGCACGCGGATTCCGCCATCGAAGGGTTCATGTTTGAATCCATGCATGGGATGAGTCAACGAAAGCGTTTGCTCGCCACCATTGTCGCCGGTGAAAAGAATCAAGGTGCGCTCGAGTTGCCCATTCTTTTCCAAGGTCTCGACGAGCCGGCCAATGCCTCGATCCACGGCATAGATCATGGCCATGATTTTCTGGCGCGTGCTGGCTTCCTTGGCCTGCTTGGGAAACAGGGTGCGGAGGTCATCCTCCCTGGCCTGAATGGGGGTATGGGGGGCGTTGTAAGGCAGGTAGAGGAAAAATGGCTGTTTTTCCCAGGCGCAGCGGTTGATGTAATCCACGCCAAGTTCGGTCAGGGTGTCCGTGAGGTAGGCACTCTCCTTTGGAAATTGGTAGTCGATGCTCTTTTCTCCCACCCGATAAGTGATGGGAGAGTTTTTCGTCTCGGATACGACCTCGCCAGCCTTGCGGAAGTATTCGCTCATCGCCTCAAACCCGAAGAACTCGTCGAAATCGAGGAACTCGCGATGATAGGGACGAGTGATGGTCTTCTCCACCTCGTGGTGATACTTCCCGAAATGGGCCGTTTTCAGACCGGCCTCGTGCATGGCTCGCCCGATCATCGGCTGGCCACCCAGAACAACTTTGCGCGTCTGCCACTTCCCGCTCAGCAAAGACATCCTGGCCGGGACGCAGTGGTTGCTCCCGTAGGCTCTGGTGCAGACGACTCCTTCATTCGCCAGCCGGTCCAGATGTGGAGTGAAGGAACCGATGGCCGTTTTGAACTCCTCGCTCTCCTGGTAGAGCTTCCGATACACCGGCAACTCGCCGTAGCCGAGATCGTCGCAGAGGATCACAATGACGTTGGACTTTGGTTTGTCCTCCCCGCCCAGAACGAAGGAGTGCAGCACGCCAAGTGCAAGGAGTGTCAGTAGCAGCGTTCTCATGTCATGTATGTAAACAGTGTGCGCAAAGCATCATGGGCATCACGGAGTGGCTCTGCACCGCAGGAATATACTGGGTGTAAGCGGGCTGAAATGTAGGTGCCGGATCTCATAGTCGGCATCCACAGGCGTCGTGGTGATTCGGCTGGGACGATGCGCCGTCAAGGCATCCTCAATGTCACCCCAATCCGCCAAGTCAGCCGAAGAGTCCACGCGAATTGCCGATCCGGTGTGATTCAGCCGATGCACATAGCTGTAGATGAACTCCCCACCGCTCATTTCACAGGTTGGGAGACCCAGCAGAGTGCCTCCATCAGATGTTAGCGTCGGAACTCCCGGGTTGCTGGGATCACCCAGACCGAAGAGGAAATAGAGAATGTTCGCCACCCCGTTATTGGAGTCGTCGAGCAGGTCATCCGAGCCATCAGCCGCCAACCCGTATGCATGCCGGAAAGCACCCAACGAACTCATCGGGTCCCGCGGGAGGATCGCCTTGGTGTTGAGGTGGCTGATCTTGATGTCATCCATCCATCCGGTAAAGTAGCGGTTACTGCCGGGGCGATCACCGAGATCGATGTCTTTGTTCAGACTGCGCAGATTGGCAACGACGGCCACGACTGGAGGCTCACCATTGGCCGACAACTGCATCGTTCCCGCATTGTCCAACGAAGCGACAAAGTGGTGCCAGGTATTCGTGGTGAGCGGCACGGGCCACTTCAAAGGCGTGGGTATGACCGAATCATTCCAGGTCACAAAATTGAGGTTATTGTTATTCAACTCCACCTTCCAAACCCCGTCGGCAGCAACGATCACATTGGCACCAGCGTTGTCGCCCGGGTAGATCCAGCCCTCAATTTTGACCGTCCGGAATGCGGAAGACCAGGCTCCCGAGGCACGCGCCCAATCATTCACTCCATCAAAGTTCAACGCCTTGCCAAAAAGGGCTTCACCACTCGTCGTTAAAGTCGCGCCATTGAGGGTCAGAGGACGAGCTGGGCGTTGATCACTCGCGTCCCGCGCGACATTCCCGCCATTGTCATCGGCGATTCCTCCGGTCCCATTCAGAGCATCCATATTCCAGAGCACCACCGTCTGATAGTCATCCCACTGCGGAAAATCATGATTCGCGAAATCCAATCTGAGGTCCGGGTGTCCGGGATACGAAATCGTCATCGTATTCAGGCCATGGTAAGCATTGAGGAACGGACTGCTGTAAGTCTTGGCCGGGTTCAGATCAACGGCAACCCCGTTGACCTTGGGAAGGTTTGTGGAGTTCGCCCACATTTCAAAGGTCTCTCCGGCTTCCGATGTGTAGGTCAATTTCCCACCGGAAAAGCTGACGGCATTCGCCTTCAGACTGGTCTTGAAGGCTTCGAAATCATTCCCGTATTCGCCGGCTGCCCCGAGCTGGAAAACGACCGGAGACCATTCATCAGTCAATTCAACCATCGTGTTTCCCAACTGGCTTTGGACATCGTTGTAGGTTCCATTGGCAATATAGATGCCCACGTAGGTGTCTGCGGTCCGGGTAAAGATCCAGCCGCTGTCATTGATCATGTTGTTCCTGAGGACACCGGCGGAGATATAAATGAATGTGTCATCTCCGCTATTGTATGCCGTCAATGCACGCGCACCCACAAGGACGTCTTTGCCAACGACCCCATTGATGTCCATGTAGCTCTTGTTGTTCCCGGCACCCTCACCGTGGAAGATGATCCGCGCTGACCGGTCGCTGTTGAAGTAGATCCCCATGGAACGGTTCTGCTTGTTCCCTTCGATGTAATCGCTGTTGCCCTCGGTGAGGTCGAAAGTGAATCCACCGATGTTGTAGTTCGGATGGACCCAGGTATCTCGGCGAGTGTTGGCGGAATTGTCAGACTCGAAGATCGCGTTCTTGTCATTGTTGATTCCATTCGTTCCCCTGCCCCAGATCCGGCTGGTGAGCAAATAGCCGGAACCCGTGGTTCCCAACATTTGATTGGCTGTCTGCGGCCTGTTGGCATCTCGGGCAATGGCGCTGACAATCGCGGGAGGGCGGTAACTGGAGGTTAGAAAACCCAGCATTGCCGGATGGGAGCGCGAGAACACGTCAATCCATCCATAAATGTAGGGCATCGGTGAATACGACTCGGAAGACGCGCTCTCTATATAGTCCTTCTCGTGGCGAATCACACCGCCACCCCACATCCTTGAATCGGGCAGAAAGTCCTGCACTTTCAGTGCCCAATATAGCGTGAGATAATCCCCGGCCACTTTTCTCAGGGAGGATGAGTGCGGAAAGTCGCAAAGGTTGTAGTAAGTCCCCAAGGTCAGGCGCAGGTAAGCCGGAGAGCCCACCTCATACGTCATCCCCTCACGGGCACGCTGGCGAAAATACTCCACGTAGTAGGCCTCAAGATAATCTCGATATTCTTGGAGCTTTTTGCCATTCGACAAAGTGGTGTTCGCTCCGTAATTGGGCGAATCGATCAACCCCTGGCAGGCGAGCAGTAGGGCGTGCTTCTCCACGGTGTCCTTGTTTTCGGAATTGAACTGATACCAGGTCGATCGCTGGACTGGCGCGAGGTTCACGTTCACATGACGATTGGACACCAGATCCCACATGTAGCCTTCGAGGGCATCCTTCGTGGCTTGCGTGAGCAGAGGACTGTCTTTGAAAGTCATGTAAACCCGGATGATAAGCGGCATCGAGAAAAACGCCCCGAACTCAAAATTGTCCGGATCTCCAACCGGAATGGGGGCGAGGCCCGGGATGGACTGAAGGTAGGTATTCGACAGATCAATCTCGGCTTGCGAACGGTTCCGAGTGAGCGCGGCCAATGACCAACTGATTCTTCCCCAAACCTTGGTCTCATCACTGGCTCCATTCGGATTCGACTGCGGATCGGCAATGTAGGCATCGAGAACCTGATTAATGCGATCCTGTGTGATGTCCGCACGGAGAGCGGGCTGAAAGACAGCGCAGATCGCCCATGCGAGCATGAGGATGAGTAATTGTGGAGATTTCATGCAATGGCGTTCGGAGTTGCTTGTGGCGGGGTCACTCCGCCTGTGTCGGCGCAATCACAAAGCGTGCGCGGACATCGTCGAGGTAATGAACTTCTGGCGTTTGATCAGGATCAGTCGCGCCAGCGGCCAGCGAGATGACAATGCTGCGTGTTCCGGGTGGAATCTCCAGACTCGCCTGCACAGATTGCCAGCCGCTGTCATCGGGCTGGGTCCACACGTTGCGCACGACTTGTTCGATCATGGTGTCGAAGAGCACGGATTCATCACTCCAAATTTCGCGCAACGCCGTGGGTTCCTGGCCAAATGCGGCCAGTCGCACCCGATACCGCAGCGCACCCGCTGGCTCAGGCGTATTGAAGGCCGCTGAAACCTCCAAGCGGCGCGTCTCTGCATGGGCAAGCTCAGGAAAATCCGCCAGATCCACGATGCGCCACGCGTGGCTGAGTTCTCTGCTGGGCTTCAGGGTCAACCGCATCATACGGTTCCCTTCCAGCGGCGTTACCTCCGCTTCCGCTTCCACGGACGCCACCAGATCACCCGACCACTGATTGGCTTCTGTCGGAAAACGGCGATGCGGCGTGAACTGCGAATCTTCAAAACCTTCCGACAGAACGGCAATGGTTCGCTTCACAACCCGGTTGGCGATGGGAACGGCATACGCCCACACCATTGATGCGCCGAAAATCCCGAACGCGACCCCCGCCGCCGCAGCGGTAATCGGACGCCAGGAGAACCAGGGCCCGGAGGGTTTATTTTCACTCAGCGGGGCTGCCTGAAGCAGATCGATCACTCGGTCTCGTGATCCTGCCTGTGCCTCCAGGGCCACGTCCAGATTCATGTAGTGCAGGTAGAGCCTGCGCAGGTCCGTGTCAGCCTTCAGGCAGGTTTGCAGGACGGCGGCTTCATCGTCGGGGAGCAGCCCGGCCATGTGGCGCTGGATGAGATCGTGTGAGTCGGGGTTCATGCGTGTTCCTCCTTGGCGAGTGTGCGCTCCACACACTCCAGCAGGGCCTGCCGGATGCGGTGGAGCAATTTGTAGAGGGCCATCGGCGTCTGCCCACGGCGTGTGGCCAGCTCATCCATGCGGGTGCCTTTCGTGTAGGCGGTGAGCACCAGCTCACGTTGCGCGGCGGGCAGTTTGTCCAGGCAGCGCTCCAAGGCCTCGCGATGCCTGTCATGCACCGGCACCAGAGCGACCGCATCGTCGGCTAGCTGGTTCACCAGTTCATCATCAAACACATGCCGGTCCCGCGACTGCCGGCGCAGGTGGCGCAGTGCGACATTCTTGGCCACGCCAAAGGCCCAGCCCTGGAAATCAGCCGCTGCATCGAACTTTTCCCACAGCACGAGGATCACATCCTGCATCACCTCCGAAGCCATCTGCCGCGTGGGCACGAGCGATCTCACAAACGTGTGCAACGTCACCTCGCTCTCCGCATAGTGGCGGAGAAACTGGGCATGACGCTCGTGTTCGGATGGCGGTGACATGGATGGCTTACAACCTAGTCGTCGCCGGTCACCGCCTCATTTGCCGGAAAAAGATTTCAGAGGGTAAAAAATGGGCGGCTGATGCCACTCTCATGAGCCGGGTTTCACGTTGCGGATGTAGCGCGTGCAACAGGTTATCAGACCAAGTTGGAGTGATTTGTGGGAGTGGCGTCGTGCTTGCTCGCGGTGGGGATGAGCTGGCGGCCAAGAGCCTTGGGGCTTGAAGAAGTCGACACGAATCGCTGGCGAATCCGGCTGAGGGAGAGCGTAGGTTTCGCGAATGAAGTTTCTTTTTCTAGCTCTGCACCTGGCTCCGATCGTGGCTCTTGCCGCCGCAGACCTCCCGCAATTCATCGTCCCCGGCCACGAGGCCGACATGAAGGCGCTGAACGACCTCCATGCGCTGCATCACGACGCGGCGTTCTCGGATTGCACGCTGTGGGATGCGTGGCTGCCGATGGCGACGCTTTGGGCATCGGAAAAGAAGCGGGCACAGTATCGGGCGTCGTTGCTGAATCGCCGGATCGATGCGGAGGGCTATGTGTCGATGCAGCAGCATCGCGGCATGGCGCACAGCGAGGGTTGGCCGTTTCCGGCTTGGCAGCAGAGTGGTGGGCCGGGGTTTCATTTCTCCGTGTTGGATGACGTCTGGGCCATCCAGATGCTCGCGCTGAAGCCGCTGACGAGCACGGACGGCTGGGAGATCGCGGGCGCGGAGGTGATCGGCATCGATCCGGTGGCAGGGCTGAAATTGAAGGCGACAGCGGACGTGGTGATGATCTCCACGCCGCCGTTTCGCTGCGGGACGATCGTCGCGCCGTTTGCGCGGGTGGAATGGGCGGCGCGTGGGTTGAAGGCGGAGTCGCAGGCTGGCATCGAGTGGCTGCAGGAGGGCGAGCCGACGTGGCCGGAGGGTCGCGTGGTGGCTTTTCCTGCGCCGCAGGCCATGCAATACGCGAACGTGCCGCTCTACCGGCATCCGGCGCACGCGGGACTGCTCACGCGCTATCGTTTGCGACTCGATCACGCGGCGGGCGCGGAGATCGATTTGAAATCCCTCATCGCCGCCATCGACACGCGGCATCCGATCACCAACGCGCTCTTCCTGCGCGGCTGCGGCGATTACTTCGCGTGGACGCGCGATGTCGAGTTTCTGCGGCAGAACATCGGGCGCATGAGAAAGGCACTGCACTTTGCGCTGAAGGAGTTTCGCGTGCGCGAGGAGAAGCACGTCTTTGTCCCCTGGGTGGGCCACGATGGCCGCAGCGGGCTCGTGATCGGGCCTGACGGCCAAAAGTCGATCCGCGCCGGTCTCGGCGTGGGAAACAACTACTACGACCTCGTGCCCTTCGGCGCTCACGACGCGATGGCGACGACCTATCTGCACGATGCGCTGCGAGCGATGGCCGTACTTGAAAAGAGCATCCAAAGTCACGCCGAATGGCAAATCCCAGCCGATGGCACGCCGTTTGATGCGCAGGACCTCACGATGCTCGCCGACGCCGTGCGGGCCGATTATCAAAAACGCTTCTGGAATGCCGAAATGGGCCGCTTCAACGGCTGGATCGATATCACCGGCCGCGCTTACGACTTCGGTTTCACCTTCGTCAATCTGGAGGCCATCCACTACGGCCTCGCGAGCCCCGAGCAGGCCCGCAGCATCCTCGAGTGGCTCGATGGCAAACGCGAGATCGCCGATGACACCTCACGCGGAGCCGACATCTACCACTGGCGCTTCGCCCCGCGAGCCACCACGCGGCGCAACATCGACACCTACGTCTGGCCGTGGTCGAACCCCGAACAAATCCCCTGGGGCGGCCAGATCCAGGACGGCGGCGCCGTGCTCGGCTTCAGCTTTCACGATGTGATGGCGCGACTGCACACAAACGGCCCCGACGATGCCTGGAAACGCCTGCGGGAAATCCTCACATGGTTCCGCGAGGTGCAAAGCGAAGGCGGCTACCGCGCCTACTATGCCAAGCCCAGCCGCGGCACCCTCCAAGGCGGCGGCCCCGCCGGCGGACTCGGCATGGATCAGGAGTTCCTCGAAAGCGTCCTCGTGCCGCAGGTGATGCTCCACGGCTTCCTCGGCTTCCAAGCCACCGCCGATGGCTATGAGCTGCATCCGCGTCTGCCGAAAGATTGGCCGTCGCTCACCATCAACGGCATTCGATTTCAAGATCGTGTTCTGACTATTACCGCGCACGCGGATGGAAAAGTGGAGGTCTGCCCGAAGTGATCGCGACTCGTCCGTCGAAGCCAAACCGATCCCCATCACATGCGCAGCCATCATCGACGACTGCGAATCCCGATTTCGATGAGAAGCGGTGGTGGCCAACACGCGTTAAAGGGTCTCCAGTATCACCTTTGTGCCCCTTTTTCCTGCAACCCTTTCCAGCCCATGCATCGCCCCGTCCGACTTTTCGGCCTCCTTCTGCTTCTCCTGCCCATCGGCCTGCTGGCACAGGAGAAACCCGTCCGCGTGGCGGTCTTTGATGGCGATGGCGTTGGGCCGAGTGCCTTGCCATTGATCGCAGCCATCGAAAAGGCGAAGGAGCATCCCTTTCAAGTAACCCGCATCACCGCAGCCGAAATTCAAAGCGGCAAACTGGCCGAGGTGGATGTCCTCGTGCATCCCGGTGGCAGTGGCGGAGGACAGGGGAAGGCGCTTGGCGAGAACGGGCGCAAGGCCGTGCGTGATTTCGTAAATCAGGGCGGCGGTTACCTCGGCGTCTGCGGCGGTGCGTATCTGGCGACGAACGACTACGAATGGTCGCTGAACCTCATCGACGCCAAGGTCGTGGACAAGAAGCATTGGGCACGCGGCAACGGCGATGTGCAGTTGCAGCTCTCGAAAGAAGCCGCCGCGCTCTTTGCCCACTCTGAGAAAGAGATGACCATCCACTACGCCCAAGGCCCGCTGCTCGCTCGCCCCGAGTGGGATGATCCCGACGTGCCGAACTACGAGAGCCTCGCCATCTTCAAAACCGAGATCGCCCTCAAAGGTGCCCCGCAAGGCGTCATGGCCCGAACCTCCGCCGCCGTGCGTGCTCAATATGGCAAAGGCCGCGTCTTCTGCTTCAGCCCCCACCCCGAACTCACCGACGGCCTCCATCATTTGATCCCCTTCACCGTCCGCTGGGCCGCCGGGAAGGAGTGAGAAGTGCATCTCATGCGCGTTCTCTTCCGCATGAGATACCTCCTCTTCCTCGCCATCGGCACTTCACTTCACGCAGCGCCGCCAAACATCGTCTTCATCCTCGCGGATGATCTCGGTTACGCGGATGTCGGCTTTCATGGCGGCGAGATCCAGACGCCGCACCTCGACCAGCTCGCAGCGAGCGGAGCCAAGCTCGAATCCTTCTACGGCATGCCGGTGTGCACGCCGTCGCGCAGTGCGCTGATGACGGGGCGTTACCCGATCCGCTATGGGCGGCAATACAACGTGCTGCGGCCGAACTCGAAAGTGGGGCTCGCTTTGGGCGAAAAACTCCTGCCTCAACTCCTGCGCGACGCGGGCTATGCCACCACGCAGATCGGCAAATGGCACCTCGGCGACTTCGACCCGGCTTACTGGCCCACGCGACGCGGATTCGATCACAGTTACGGCATCCGGCTCGATCAGCATCGGCAGCATCAGCATCTCATCACGAGCGAGAATGCGCTCCAACGCGATGAGCAGCCCGTGAAGGACACCGGCTCGCTCGCCGACCTGCTCACACGCGAGGCCGTGCGCAGCATCGAGCAGCGCGACAAAGCCAAGCCGCTCTTCCTTTACCTCGCCTACCACTCGCCACATACGCCGCTGGAGTGCCCGCCGGAATACGCGAAGCCCTACGCGCACCTCGGCCCACAACGCAGCCTGTATGCCGGCATGATCGCCGAGATGGATGCAGGCATCGGTCGAGTCGTGGCAGCGGTCGAAAAAGCAGGCCTGCGCGACAACACGCTCTTCATCTTCGCCAGCGACAACGGCGGCCTCACCAGCAAGGTCGCCGCCGCGAGCAATGCGCCGCTGCGCGATGGCAAAGGCAGCCTCTATGAAGGCGGCGTGCGCGTGGTGGCCTTCGCCACCTGGGACGGGCACATCCCGGCCGGATCGGTGCGGCATCAGCCGCTGCACATGGTGGACTGGCTGCCCACGCTGGCAAAACTCGCCGGTGCCTCCACCGACACCACTCAGCCGCTCGATGGCCGCGACATCTGGCCCGTGCTCACCGAGGGCAAACCCTCGCCGCACGACCTGCTGCTGCTCAACACCGTCGGCCGCGAAGGCGCGGTGCGTGCCGGCGATTGGAAACTCGTCCGCAACGGCCAGTCCGCCGACACCGACGACGAAAACGCCCCCCAAACCACCGCCGCCTCATCCAAAGAAGCCAAAAAGCAAAAACGCCTCGCCGCCCGCAACGCGCCCGACGTTATCGAACTCTTCAACCTCGCCACCGATCCCTCGGAAACCAAAAACCTCGCCGCCGAGCAACCCGACAAAGTTCGCGACCTCACCGCGAAGCTCGATCAGTTCGCCAAGGAGGCCGTGCCGCCGATTTTGAAGCCCGAACAGGAGAACCGACAGGCACGCTGACTTCGTCCCAAACCAGGGTTGCCTCAAATCTGTCAGCGCGTAGGATTTTCCCACCATGACTACCGTGCTATCACAAAAAGGCCAGATCGTGCTGCCCGGCCCGGTCCGCCAGCAGTTGCATCTGCACGCTGGCGATGACTTCGAGGTCTTCGTGGAAGACGACGACTCCATCACCCTCCGGCGCATCAGCCAGCCTGCCAATTCCGGCCTTGTTGATCTCCTGCTTGCCTGCCCAGCACCCTTTGAGATCCCGGCCCGTGACCGCGACGACTCTGAACCACCGGCGCTGTGAGCTACCTCGTCGATACCAATATCTACAGCGAACCGGTCAAGCCCAAGCCGGAACCCAAGGTTGTCGAGTGGCTCCGCAAACATGAGCGTGAACTCTACGTCAGCACCGTCACCATCGGCGAGATCCGCCGCGGCATTGAGCGTCTGCCCGAAGGCAAGCGCAAAGATCAACTCCGCGCTTGGCTACAATCCATCTGCGAATGCATGAAAGGACGCGTTCTCAGCTACAACATCAGCACTGCCCACGTCTGGGGCCAGCTTAAAGCCAAGTGGGACAAAGCGGGCGTCAGCGTGCCCTCGCTCGATAGTCAGATCGCTGCTACGGCTCAGCGTCATGGCTTGACGGTGGTCATAAGAAATACATCAGACTTCGACAAGACGGGTGTGAAGGTTTTGAACCCGTTTGAAGGATGATAGACATGTAATGACCGCTATTGGTGCGTTAGAGCGCCACGGAACGATGCAAGAAACTTTGCTGAAGTTCCAGTTCCTCCAGATCATGGAAAACAATCTCATCCATATGTTTACCAAGCTCCGCTTTTTGCTCCTCCTTTCGTCATTCGTCATTCCGCCTTCGTCATTCTCGGCACCGCCAAACGTCCTCTTCATCATCGTCGATGACCTCACGACGACGCTGGGCTGCTACGGCAACCAAAACGTCCGAACGCCGGGGATGGATGCGCTGGCGGCGCGTGGGGTGCGGTTTGAGCATGCCTACACGCAGTTCGCGTTGTGCAATCCCTCGCGCTGCTCGTTTCTCACGGGCTGCTATCCTGAGAAGACGGGCGTGATGGATCTCAGCACGAGTTTGCGGAAGGCGCTGCCGGAGGTGGTGACGCTGCCGCAGCACTTCAAAAACAGCGGCTATGCCACCGGACGCGTCGGCAAGGTCTTCCATGTGCCTGATCCGAAGACGAAGCTCGATGTCGAACTCGGCTCCGCGCTGCACAAGGACAACGAAATCCTCATCGAGGCCAAAAAGGCGAACGATCCCGACGACAAACCACGCTCCAAAGCCAAGGGCGAGGGCGAGGGCTACAACCGCACTTACGCGGCCTCAGCGCGTCCAGCGGCGGATTTCACCGATTACGCGATCGCGGACGATGCCATCGCGACGCTGGAGCAGTTCAAGGCGAAGTCGTTTTTCCTCGCCGTGGGCTTCATCCGGCCGCACACGCCGTTTGTGGCCCCGAAGTCGTTCTTTGAGGCCATCGACCCGACCCAGCTCACGCTGCCGCCGTTTTATCGCGAAGGCGGCGAAGACCTCGCATCGCTGCCGAAAGCCTCGCTGCGGCCCAACAACAACGTTTTCCGCTACGCGGCTCCCACTCGCGATGAGGTCCGCGATGCGCTGCAAGCTTACCTGGCCTCCACGAGTTTCGTGGACACGCAAATCGCTCGCGTGCTCGAAAAACTCCGCGAGCTGCATCTCGACGAAAACACCATCATCGTGCTCACCGGCGATCACGGCTACCAACTCGGCGAACACGGTCTGTGGGCCAAGCAGACGCTCTTTGAAGGCGCAAATCATGTGCCGCTCATCATCGCCGCGCCCGGCGTGAAGCCCGGTGCCCGCAGCGGTCTGGCCGAGCAGGTGGACATCTACCCCACGCTCTGCGATCTCGCCGGATTGCCCAAGCCGAAGCACCTGCAAGGCCGCAGCCTCAAGCCCGTGCTCGACGATCCCGCTGCCAAAGGAAAGCAGGTCGCCATCAGCACCATGATCGCCCCGCACACGAAACAACGCGGCCACAGCCTGCGCACCGATGCCTTCCGCTACATCGCCTGGGAAGGGGGCGAAGAACTCCTCTACGACCTCCGCACCGATGCGGTTGAACTCCACAACCTCGCCCAACAACCCGCGCAGGCTGAGCGCCTGACGCGGATGCGGGAGAGGCTCGCAGCGCATTTGAAGAGTGTGGTTGAGTCCTTTGAACTCAGGTAAAAGATGCCGTGCAGACGACTACCCCACACGGAAGCATTCAGCAGGTCCACGACGGACGTGGTGCCTCAAAGGTCATCATGAGGCCGCTAAGCGGATGCTTCAGGGTGAGCTTCCAGGCATGCAGACAAAGCGGGGGGGCATCCACGGGCAGGGTTTGCGTTTCGCCGATGCTTCCATCGGCGAGGTAGGTGGTATCTCCCGTGATCGGATGGCCGAGATGGCGGAGGTGGAGGCGGATTTGATTCGTGCGGCCGGTGAGAGGTCGTGCCTCGACGAGGGAGGTGCCATCGGTGGCACGGCTCAGCACGCGGAACTCAGTGCGTGCGGCCTGACCGTCGTCGGCGATCTCGCGACCGCCCAGTTTGCCTGCCTCACTGCTCACGGGCGCATCGCAGGCAAACTCGTCCGCATGCGGGTGGCCTTGCACGCGGGCGAGATAGATTTTTTCGATCTCGCCACGCTCAAACTGCGGCTGAACGAGACGGGCAAAGTGCCGCGTCTTGGCAAAGACGACCACGCCTGTCGTGTTCGCATCGAGGCGGTGAATGGAGCGCGGCAAGAGCGGATGCAGCGCGAGGTTGAGGAAATATTGCAGCGTGTTTCGGCAGAAGCGCCCGCCCTCATGCATCGGGAGTGGTGCAGGTTTATGGAGAACGAGTAGCGCCTCGTCCTCAAAGAGCACCTTCACTTCCGCATTCACCGCAGGCTCCAGGGAGGCAGGTTTGAGATGGTGGTAATGTTCGCCGGACCTGACATTGTGCGTCATCAGCGCGGGCACGCCGTCCTTGGTCGTGAGGCGGCCTTCCGCAAAGACGCGGAGCCAATCCTCGCGGTCCGTGTGAGGCAGGATGTGGCAGATGGCATCGAGCACTGTCATCCCATCACAGGCCGCCGGGATGTGAAAGGGGCGCACCAGATCATACGGCACACAGCCCGGCAAAGGCTCCGCCGCACACCGAATGGCGGCCTCGGTTTGCAAGCGATGAAGTTCCTGCTGCTGCTCATCCGTTTTAAAACAATACGGGCAAGACGCATGCGGCACATAGCGTGAGTCAGCCTGCTCTTCAGCGGTGAGGGGTGTCTGGCAGACAAAGCACTGGGTCGACGGCGTCTCCTCCAGCGCGGGGTCCACCCCCACTCGCTGATCAAAGACGAAACACTCGCCCTCGTAGTGAGCGGGGCCACATTCCTCAAAGTATTTCAAGATGCCACCATCGAGCTGCCAGATCTGCTCAAAGCCCTCTCGCTCCATGAAGGGAGCCGCTTTTTCGCAACGGATGCCACCGGTGCAAAAGGTGACGATGGGTTTCTTCTTCCAGTCCTCCGGCAGTTTGGCGACGGCGGCGGGGAAATCGCGGAAATGATCCACCTGGGCGGGCACCGCCCCTTTGAAGGTGCCCATCTTCACCTCGTAATCGTTTCGTGTGTCGAAGAGCAGCACCTCACGGCCTTCATCGAGCCACTTTTTCAGTTCCTGCGGCGGCAGATGCCGGGAGGTGTATTTCGATGGATCGATGCCCTCCACGCCAAAGGCGATGATCTCCTTTTTGATGCGCACCAGCATGCGGCGAAAGGGCTGCTCTTCACTCAGACTCACCTTCGGCGTCAGATCCTCGAGACCCGGCAGCGAGCGGAGTTCTGCCACGAGCGTATCCACGGCTTCAGCCGGGCCAGCGATGAAAAGATTCACGCCTTCCGTGCTTAGCAGGATGGTGCCCTTGAGGTCCAGGCTCTTGCACAGCTTTAGCAAACGCTCACGCAGTTCCTTCAGCCCCGTCATGGGTGCGAATTTGTAGGTTGAGATGTTGGTGATTGGTTTCGGCTTCGTCATCACCGCTTCAAAAACACACCTTCACGCCGCGTGCGAGAGAAAATCCCGCGCCATCCTTGCGCAATGGATTCCGATGTGTGTTTGCCCGGGTTTGGTGAAAGGGCACCCACATGCAGAAAATCAGTTTTTCAAACGTTGCAGCAGATCTTGAGGCGCTTGGGCACAGCCTGTTCATCTTAGCCGGAGGTCCCACTTTTCCCGGTGACCTTTCGCCTCCCGCCCTGCGAATGAAAAGCAATCCGGTTGCGACCTCCCTGGTTTTCCGAATGCGGAAGTTTTTTTCATTTTAATGTCCTCGATCGTCGGGGTCGTTCGTCGATGCTGTAACGGGCGGCTTGTCTGGCCAGCCCAATGACCATCTATCGCTCTCATGAATAAACACGCACTCCTCCTCTCTCTCGCCGCCTGTGCGGCCCTCACATCCTGCCAGGCTGGCAAAACGAATCACGCATCCTGCTCCAACATGCCACCTTACCAAGGCTCCGCGGCCTTTGAGCGCATGAAAACACTCGTCGGTAAGTGGTCCGGCGAATCCCCGGAGATGGGCAAGATGAACACCGAATTTCGCCTCATCGCGGGAGACTCGGTCATTCAGGAAACCTTTGCTGGAGGCACGCCGATGGAGATGCTCAGCGTCTATCATGATGTGAACGGCAGGCTCACCATGACGCACTACTGCATGCTGCGGAACCAGCCGCGCATGAAGCTGGTGAAGCAGACAGCCGACTCGCTCACCTTTGATCTTGCGCCGACGCCAGGTCTGAATGTGCAGAAGGACATGCATATGCACGGCGCGACCTACACCTTCCTCGACGCGAACCACTTCAAGCTCGAAGGCGTGTCCTGGAAAGATGGAAAAAGCGCCCCGTGTGGCCCGCCGGTGATATTCACGCGGCAGTGATTCGCCACAGAAGTTGGAGTACAGGCTTGAGCCGATCTTTGGCCTCTCACCTCCCCATACCATCAGCTAAAGCCTCGACGCCAACTCACCTCACCACCCATGAGCGCCCCCGCGAAAAACACGATCTGTCTCTGGTATGATGGCGACGCCGAGGCTGCCGCTCGCTTCTACGCCGCGACGTTTCCGGATTCCTTCGTCACAGCGGTGCACTGCTCACCGGCGGACAATCCGTCGCGCAAGGAAGGCGAGGCGCTGACGGTGGAGTTCACGGTGATGGGCATTCCGTGCATTGGACTCAATGGCGGGCCTGCGGTGGTGCATGACTGGGCCTTCTCATTCCAGATCGCCACGCAGGATCAGGCCGAGACCGACCGCTACTGGAACGCCATCATCGACAACGGCGGCGAGGCGAGCCACTGCGGCTGGTGCAAAGATAAATGGGGCATTCACTGGCAGATCACACCCATCGCCATGATCGAGGCCTTCAAGAATCCCGACCGCGCCATCGCGAAACGAGCCTTTGAGGCCATGATGACCATGGGCAAGATCGACATCGCCGCCATCGAGGCTGCCGTTCGCGGCTAGCGCCGATTCACTGGCCATTCACCCAACACCCAACCACACCACCATCATGATCAAGAAAATCCTCATCGGCCTCGCCGTGCTCGTCATTGGCGTCATCGCCGCCGCTTTGCTCAAATCGCCCGACTTCCGCGTCGAGCGCAGCATCACCATCGCCGCGCCACCGGAGGCGGTTTTCGTGTGGTTCAACAGCCACAAGAAGTTCAACGAGTTCAATCCGTGGCTCAAAATGGACCCCGAGGCCAAAATCGAATACGCCGGGCCGGAGACCGGTGTCGGCTCGATCTCGACCTGGCATGGCAAAATGACCGGCAAAGGCAGGGCGACCATCACTGAGAGCAAACCCAACGAACTCATTCGCCTCCGCATGGACTGGCTGGAGCCGATGGAAGGCGTGAGCACCGTCGATTACCTCTTCAAAACCGAAGGCGGCAAAACCACCGTTACTTGGGCCATGTATGGCAAAAACGAAGGCCTGCTCGCGAAGGTGATGAGCCTCATCATGGACTGCGAGTCGATGTGCGGCCCAGAATTCGAAAAAGGCCTCGCCGAGGTCGCCCAACTCGCCACCGCGCCTGCGGCGGCACCTTCAGCACCTTCAGCACCATGAGCACGTTCGCGAACTCCGACTATCTCCTGCTTTCACGCGGCCAGTGGGACAAGGCGTCCGACAAAGCCGACATCGAAGCTGCCATCGAAAAGTTTTACGCCTGGTATGAGGCAAACATCGCCAAAGGCGTGTTCAAGCCCGGTTCGCGACTCACCATGGACGCGGCGCTCGTGACGCGCGAGGGCATCCGCACCGATGGACCTTTTGCCGAGGGCAAGGAAGTCATCGGCGGCTACTGGATCATCGTCGCGGAAAGTCTCGCCGCCGCCGCGGCCATCGCATCGGAAAGCGCGGTGCTGGCGCATGGTATTTACTATGAAATCCGTCCGCTGGAATCGGAACGCGGCTCCGCCTATCGCCACACAAACGAAACACCCACCGAATGAATCCGAACCCACAACAAACCACCGGCGAGCATCTGCTCCTCATCCGTGGCACGCATTGGAACAGCAGCCTCTCACCGGCCGAGCTGCAGCTCGTCATGACGGATTTTTACAGCTGGGTGGAGGGCTTGCAAAGCAAAGGCATCCTGCGTGGTGCGCAGCCGCTCATGGAGGAAGGCAAACTCGTCACCGGAGCGCAAACTCTCGTCACCGACGGCGTGTTTGCCGAGTCGAAGGAAGCGATCGCAGGCTATTTCCTGCTCTCCGTCGCCTCCACCGACGAAGCCGTGAAACTCGCCCAGGCCTGCCCCATTCTCGCTCACGGTGCCCAGATCGAGGTGCGCCCCATCGCCGACCTCTGCCGTCCCATGGCAGACGTGAAAGCCATGGGGAAATGATTCCTTGATTGCTGATTTCTGACCTCAGATTTTAGATTTATGGACGAAAGAGCAAACCAACTTGAAGATCGATTGATTGACTTTGCGGTGCGGGTCATTGCAGTCGTGGAAGCAATGCCTGAGACCAAAGCGGGCAAACACATCGCAAGCCAACTTGTAAGGTCAGGCACGTCTCCTGCTCCAAACTATGGCGAGGCTAGAGCCGGCGAGTCGCGTGCTGATTTCATCCACAAGCTTAAAGTCGCGCTCAAAGAACTGAGAGAAACTCTCATCTGGCTCAAAATCATTGAGCGTAAGCCTATGCTGCCCGCGAGCCGACTTGGCGACATTGCCAAAGAGTGCGACGAACTCATTTCCATCTTCGTGAAGAGCCTCAAGACGGCCACGAAGCCAGGAATCAAAAATAAGAAATCGTAACTCATAAATCAAACAATCAGCTCCGCATGAACACCCATACCATCCGACTCCGTCGCGTGCTCAAAGCGAAGCCCGAGGTCGTTTACAAGGCCTTCCTCGATGCCGACGCGCTCAGCCGCTGGCTGCCGCCGAATGGTTTTCTGTGCAAAGTCTTCCAACTCGACGCCAAAGTCGGCGGCACCTTCAAAATGGCTTTCACGCAGTTCAGCAACGGCAACACGCATTCCTTTGGCGGCGAGTATCTCGAACTCGTCCCGAACGAACTCCTCCGCTACACCGATGTCTTCGACGATCCGAACCTTCCCGGCACCATCGAGGTCACCGTGAAGCTCAAAGCTGTCTCCTGCGGCACGGACTTAAACGTCACGCAGGCTGGCGTGCCCGAAGTGATCCCCGAGGAGATGTGCTACCTCGGCTGGCAGGAGTCGCTGCTGCATCTCGCGATGCTTGTCGAAGGCGGTCCGCCTGCGGAGGAATAACATCATGCCACCAGCCCTTTTTGTCCGCCATAAAGCCCAGCCCGGCTGCCGTGCCCAAGTGCAGCAGGTATGGGAGAAGCGCGTCAAGCCTCGCGCCGCAGCCAATCCGAATCATCTCGCCTACTACTTCTGCCACGACGCGGCGGATGCAGATGTCATCTGCGTCTTCCAACTCTACACGGACGAGCAGGCGATGAAGGACTTCCTATCCGGCGATTGGTATCCGGCCTATCTCGCCGAGGTCGCCGCCCTCAGCGCGGCACCCGCGCAGGTGCTGCCTGCGCATCCCGTTTGGATCAAAGACGCATCCACGCCGTCATGACCCACCTCGGCGAACGCAGCCCCAGTCTCGTGGCGGATGATCTTTTCCGCCGCGAAGGCGCACGACTCGTGGCCTCGCTCGCGGCACATCTCGGCACACACCAACTGCAACTCGCCGAAGACGTCGTGCAGGAAGCGCTCGTGCGGGCTCTGCAAACCTGGCCCTATCGCGGCATTCCGAAGAATCCCGCCGCATGGCTCACGCAGGCAGCGAAGAACCTCGCGCTCGATGCTTTGCGTCGTGAACAGACCTGGCAGCGCAAAGAAGCCCAAATCACCGCCGAGCAGGAACGCTGGCTCACGCGCGACGAACCTCCTGATGATCAACTTTTGAGCGATGACACGCTGCGCATGCTCTTCGTCTGCTTTCATCCGCAGCTCTCCATCGAGGCCCAACTTGCGCTCGCTCTCCGCACGGTGTGTGGCTTGAGCCCCGCCGAGATCGGCGCTGCCTTTCTCACCAGCGAAGCCGCCATCGCGAAGCGCCTCGTGCGTGCGCGACAGCTCATTCGCGATCTGCGACTTCCTTTCGCCGTTCCCGATGCCTGCGAACTGCCGCAGAGGCTCGATGGCGTGCTCGCCGCGCTCTATTTGCTCTTCAACGAAGGCTACAAAGCCTCCTCTGGCGACCGAATCATCCGCGAAGAGCTTTGTCACGAAGCCATCCGCCTCACGCGATTGCTCGGCGAGCATCCAACCACATCCCAGCCGACAACCAACGCCCTTCTCTCACTCATGTGCCTCAATGCGGCCCGATTGCGTGCCCGCGTCAATCCGGCGGGCGAAATCGTGAGGCTGCAGCATCAGGATCGCTGCCAGTGGGATGCGCGACTCATCCAGGAAGGCATCCTCGCCCTCGGCGCGGCCTCCACCGGAGAAACGATCAGCCCCTACCATCTCGAAGCCGGCATCGCCGCCTGTCATTGCCTCGCGCCTGACGAAGGCAGCACGGATTGGCCACGCATCTTGAGTCTTTACGACCAGCTCCTGCTCCTCAAGCCAACGCCCATCGTCGCGATGAACCGTAGCGTAGCCCTCGCCCGCGTTCGTGGTCCACGAGCGGCCTTGGAAGCGCTCGAAAGCATCCCGAACCGCCATTCACTCGAAGCGCAGCACCTGTATCACGCCATCCGCGCCAGCTTCATCGCCAAACTCGGTCACCCCGCCGAAGCCCGCGCCGCCTACCAACGCGCCGCCGATCTCGCCCCCTGCGATGCCGAACGCGACTTCCTGCAAAGCCAGGCTTCCGAATCCTGAAGAAGGTGGCCGCTGCGAGCTGCGCCATCTCACCAGGCAAACTCCAACTGATCCGCCCGCTCCAGCGACCAGGCCTCGATGCCTTCAGCACGCAGTTCCGTGGCAAACTCACGCGTGAAGCCATGCACCAGCCACACGCGGCGGGGCTTTACGAGGTCGATGGTCTCGCGCAGTTCCGGGTGGTCCGCATGATCGCTCAATGGAAACAGGGCATCGACGCGGTAGCGATACCGGGCGGAAGCATCGAGCGCCCAGCCGCTCGCCATGGCAAAGCGGCAACCCGGCACCGCTGGCTTCGTGCCGGGAGGAAAGACCAGCGCATGTCCCCGAGCTTCCAGCGCATCAAAGAGACGCCACTCAGGCAGCTCACCGATCTCCTCCCGCACCACCTCGGTCATGAGTGCCACCGATGGATGCACCATCACGGGCACATCGAGCCCGTGCAGTGCCCGCAGCAGCTCCTGCGCCTTGCCGAGCGAGTAGCCCTGCAGCACCGGCACGCCGCCTTCAGCCAGCGTTTGTGTCACGAAAGCTCGGATGCCCTCCTGCACCTCCGCCAAGGGTGGAAAGCGGTATCGCGGCAGGCCAAAGGTGCACTCCATGATCAGCACATCGGCTGGCAGCGGCTCGCAGGCGGCACAGGAAAGGCCTTGGCGGAGCTTGTAATCTCCCGTGTAGAGCAGCGTGGCACCATCCGCCTTCCGCGTGAGATGCAGCATCGTGGAGCCGATGATGTGACCCGCTGGCAGTAGCCGCAGCTCCCAGCCCTCCCATTCGATCACCTCGCCAAGGTTGGGTGAGATCACCTGGCCGGCCTTTTTCGCCGATTTTCGTGCCACCATGAGCCGGTGCGTCATGGCGGAGCAAAACGTGAGGTCATGCCGCGCCACATGATCGCTGTGCGCATGCGAGATGAAAGCCCGTTTCACGCCAAAGTGTGGATCGAGCCACAAATCCGCCTCGGGGAGATAAATCCCCTTCCGGTGAGTGACTTCGATCAAGGCGGGCGGCATCCGAAAAAAGTGCCCTTACGCCCGCCGCCAGCCTTTGGAACTCGATTTTTCATCGCGAGCCTCTTTGAAGATAGGCAGCCTTGAATGCCTGCCATTCCTCCCCATCGTGCCCGGCTTATGGCGAGCAATTTTGGTACTCTCTTCCGCATCAGCACCTGGGGTGAATCCCACGGCCCCGGCGTCGGCGTCGTCGTGGACGGCTGCCCGCCGCTCATTCCCCTGACCGCGGAGGACATCCAGCATGAGCTGAACCGCCGCCGCCCCGGCCAGAGCAAGATCGTCACGCCTCGCAAGGAGGACGACAGCGCCGAGATCCTTTCTGGCGTGCTCGATGGAAAGACCCTCGGCTCCCCCATTGGCATCTTCGTGCGCAACACCGATCAACGGCCCTCCGCCTACACGGAGATGCAGCAGGCCTACCGCCCGAGCCATGCCGATTATACTTACGATGCGAAATATGGCATCCGCGCCGTCTCCGGTGGCGGACGCTCCAGTGCCCGCGAGACCATCGGCCGCGTGGCCGCCGGAGCCATCGCACGCAAGGTGCTTCAGCATTCGCTCGGCGGCTACGAAGCTCTCGCCTATGTGAAAACGGTGCAGCATCTCCACGCCGAGGTTCCCACCGGTTCAGCGCTCACTTCCGAGCTCATCGAATCGAACATCGTCCGCACCTGCGATCCCGTCGCGGCGGAAAAAATGATCGAGCTCATCGAAGCCATCCGTCGCGAAGGCAACAGCGTCGGCGGCGTGATCGAGTGCGTCGTGCGCGGCGTGCCGCCGGGGCTTGGCGAACCCGTTTTTGATCGCCTGGAGGCGGATCTCGCCAAGGCCATGCTCAGCCTGCCGGCCACGAAGGGTTTTGAAATCGGCAGCGGCTTCGCCGGCACCACGATGACCGGTTTGGAGCACAACGACGAGTTCTACATGGACGGCCAAAACGTCCGCACCCGTACCAATCGCAGCGGCGGCGTGCAGGGCGGCATCAGCAACGGCGAGGAGATCATCTTCCGCGTGGCCTTCAAGCCCACCGCCACCGTTCTCCGCGAGCAAAAAACTGTCACCAACACGGGCGAAGACACCACCCTCTCCGCTCGCGGTCGTCATGATCCCTGCGTGCTCCCACGCGCCGTGCCGATGGTCGAGGCGATGGTCCACCTCGTGGTGGCCGATCACTTTTTGCGGCAAAGAGCCTTGAGGTAATCGTCACTCACCTTCGCTTCCACCACCAGGCAAGGATGTGCCCGAGTCCGCTGAACTTGAACTGCGGGTCCACCCAGCGCTCGATCACATAAAACGCAAAGTAGTAAGCGCGGCAAAAGCCCCACACGCCAAGCGCGAGTAACCCCGCTGTGCGCCAGCTCCAGTTCTCAACGAGCAGGATCGCCGCCGAAAGAACGCCGATGAAGAGAAACAGCCAGGCTTTCAGCCACATGGCCTTGGTGGAGTGGAGGTCGCGCATGCGTATTGGGTAGATTCGATTGGCAATCGAATCGGTTGGGGACATTCGGCTTCGATTGCCAATCGAAGCTACTTTTTCTCCAGCCGCACATAATCCAGCCCGACCATGTTCGACGGTACCGCGTCTGGGTTCGGCGGAGCGAGCGTGAAGGTCAGCTTGTGCTCGCCGGCGGTGAGTTCGTGGGTGCCCCAGTCTTTTTCGCCGGTGTGGAGGACTTTGGGGGTGTTGTAGCCATCGAACGAGGACGCCACGGGTTTGCCATCCAGCGTGATACTCACCACGCCGTAATCACGCGCCATCGTCAGCGCGCCGTAAAGCGTGTACCTGCCCGCTTCCTTCACCGGAATGGCCAGCGTGAGCTTCTGATCCGGCTTGCCGCCCGTCCACCAAAGCTGCGCCGCACCGCTCCAATCCCCACCAAAGCCGCCCATGCCTTGCCGACCCGTTTTGCCGCCGGTGATTTCGAGCACCTTGAGCGATTCGCCTTCGAGCGCGCCTTCGACGGTTCGTAGTTCGGGCTTCAGCCCGTCCGGACGGCCTAAAGGCCGAACTACGGTACTGCCGCTTTGCAGATACTTCACGAGATCCACCACCATCTCCGGCTGCAAGGCATCAAACAACCCCTCCGGCATCGTGCTGAGCTTCGAGACCTCGCGCTTGGCGATGTCCGTCTGCGGCAGCGTGAACTCCACACCGCCCATCATCGCGATCTTCACGGCGGCGGCGTTTTCTTCTTTGATGACGCCGCTCATGACGCGGCCATCCTTCATGGTGAAAAGGTTGAGCTGGTAGGCCTTGCCGATCACCGCATTCGGATCGAGCACGTTTTCGAGCAGGTAGTTCAAATCGGCGCGATTGCTGCCGGTGATGTCGGGTCCTACGTTTTGGCCTTCGCCGAAGAGTTTGTGGCATTGGCCGCAGGTGGCGGTGTAGAGCATTTTGCCCTTCGCGAGGTCGCCCTTGGCCAATCTGGCGGGCGTGAGGAGGTCGCGATACTTCTTCGTGCGCTCGGCGAGATCGGCTTTGGGCGCGTTGACATCGCCCCAGGCGGATTTGATGAGCGTGTTGATCTCCGCGTCGTCGAAGGCGGTGAGCTGGCGCACCAAAAACGGCGAAAGGGCCGTCGCGGGCACGGTTTTGGCCTCGACGGCCTTCAGCAGTGCTTTCGCGCCTTCCTTGGTCGAGGCGAGCGTGTTCACCGCATCGGGCAATTCGTTCGCGGAGAGCTTTGGAAGCAAGGGAGAGAGGAGTGCTGGAGTGTTGGAGTCATGCAGTGATGCCAGTGCTTGGATGGCTTTTCGACGCAGCGAGGCCGGTGAGTCGTTTTGGATGAGTTGAAGCAGGGTTTTGGCTGTGGAGGCGTCTTTGGCCTGAAGGAGCACGTTGAGCGCATTTTCGCGTTCGCTGGTCCGAGCGCTCGCGGAGGCGAGAAGGTCGCGATAGGTCGCCAGAGCCGTTTCGATGCCCATGGAGGCTTCGAGTTCGAGCAAAGTGGCTGCGGCTTTAGCCGCATCTGGATGAGGTTCGGCTAAAGCCGAAGCTACTTTCTGGCGCAGCACGTCCCAGCCAGCGGGTTTCGTGATCGGGTGGCCATTTCGAGCGGCCTGGACCACCGCATTCAGCAAATCGAGCTTCAAAACGGCATCCGGCGTCTCTGCGGCCAGTTTGAGCAGGCTCGTGCGTCCCGCGTCATCCGACGAGAGGCGTCGATAAATGAATCCGGTGACCTTCGGGATTTTCGACACCTTCGCGAGCTGCATCCCCACTGCCGGGTCCGCCGCCACCACCGGCTCGATGCCATACCAGATGAGCAACGGGATCATCGGATCGTCCTTGTCCTCACCATGCTTGAGGAGCGCGGTGGCGAGAGTTTCGCGATCTTCAAAGCTAAGACGTTGGAGCAGGGAAGCCAGCTCTCGGCGAACAACAGCGGATTGATCTTCGCGAGCCAAGTCTTCTGCTTCTGTAATGTTGAGTTGATCATCGGATGCTCGAACCGTCCAAGCCCGTGCATGCTCATCTCCTTTGTTTGGAAGAGAGACGATCACCGAAGCAGGTACTTTGCTTTGCGAATACAGACTCTGCATAAGCCATCCAAACTCCATGCCCTTGTTGAGATTCTGGGATATGAGCGACTCCAAAATGGAGAGAATAGCTTCATTCTTGCCTGCACATTTGTCCGCAAGCACCCTTCTCGCCATCCGCGATTCCCACTCGTTCTCGGTCTGCACGGCGAGTTTCGCGAGTGCTTCATCGCTTTCCTTCGCGAGATCACCCTTCCACGGCTTCCAGCCGTCGTAGCTGATGCGGTAGAGCCGCCCATTGCTGCGGTCCCAGTGCTCCACGGCGCCGCTGCCGCGGTGGCAGATTTGCTGGTCGCTCCAGTCGCTGACGTAGAGGGCGCCGTCGGGGCCGACCTTTTGCGTGACGGGGATGAAGTGCATGTCGTTGGCCCGGAGGAAGTCGGCGGCGTGTTTGCCGATGTAGGTGCTGGCGTGCGGGTCGGTGTAGTTCGCGACGAGGCGATGGCCGTGGAGGTTGCCGAAGAGGAGCTGGTTGCGATACGTCGGCGGGAAGAGGCTGCTCTGGTAGATGGCGAGGCCGCAGTGCGCGTGACCGCCGCCGAGCGCGTTGGTGTCGTTGTTCATCACGCCTGCGCCGGTCGTTTTGTCGAAGGTGACATCGGGTCGCGGATTGCCGGCGTAGTGCGCGTGGTCGGCGATGGTCTTGATGTCTTCGTAGGTGTGCGCGTTGAAGTGCTGCCCGGCCTGTCGGTGGTATCGCCCGCCGGGCACGATGTGGTAGAGATGCGGAATGACGCACGCGGTGACGAACCACTCGCCATGCTGGTCGTAATCGAGCCCCCACGGGTTGCTGGTGCCATGCGCGAAGACCTCGAACTCATGCCGCACGGGATGGTAACGCCATACGCCGGCGTTGATGGGCTCGCGCTGGTCATCCGGCGTGCCCGGCTTGCCGACGCGGCTGTGCGTGAAGACGCCATGGCAGCCATACAGCCAGCCGTCGGGGCCCCAGATGAAGGAGTTAAGCGTTTCGTGGGTGTCCTGGGTGCCCCAGCCGTCGAGGAGAGCGTAGGCGGTGAAATTGAGGCCGGGGACTTGAGTAACGGGGCCATTCTTGGCCCCTTCTGAGCCAGACGGGCCAGGAATGGCCCGGTTACTGCCAAGCCGCAGCGGCTTGTCGCCATCTCGCGGAATGAACATCAAATACGGCGCGGCACCGACCCACACGCCGCCAAAGCCCAGCTCGATGCCGCTGACGAGGTTCAGACCTTCGCAGAAGATTTTCTTTGTCTCAAAGGTGCCGTCGCCGTCTTGGTCTTCGAGGATCTTGATGCGGTCCTGGCCTTTCCCGACTTCGCGGGGCTGCGGGTAGCTATTTCCTTCCACGACCCAGATGCGGCCGCGTTCGTCGAAGGTGAAGGCCATCGGCTGCACGAGATCCGGCTCTGCGGCGATGAGCTCGGTTTTGAAGCCGCCGGGGAGTTGCATGGACTCCACGGCTTTTTGTGGAGAGAGGCCCTTGGCGTATTCGGACTGGGGTTTGAGGGCGGGGCCGTATAATTTATGATTTATGATTTGTGATTTATGATTTGAAACCTCGCTTCGCGTTTGGGTGAGGATGAAGACGCCCGCTTTGTTGCCGACGACGATGTCGGGCAGCTTGTCGCCATTCACATCACCGACCTGCACATCGACGCCGACGCCCGTGTTGGAGTCGATTAGGTGCGGCACGAAATCGACACCGCCTTTGCCGTCGCGCTTCGTTTGATACCAATAGATGACTCGGTGACCGCGCTCGTCGGGATCGTGGCCATTGTGCGCCCAGTAGCGCTTGCCGGTGACGATGTCTTTGATGCCATCGCCGTCGATGTCCGCGAGGAACGCGGCGTGCGGCTGGGAGAAAACGATGCCGTAGTCGTTGTCCTGCGGCTGCTCGCTGGCGAGCATCACCCGATGCCAGTTCGCAGTTCCTGGTTCTTTGTTCTTGGATTGGAGGAAGACCGCCACGCCATAGCGATGCGCGGCGAGGGCGGTGAAGACGTCGTTCGTGCCGTTGCCATCGAAGTCATACGCGAACATCTGCGCTCCACCGCCGACTCCGGCAGCGAAGTTGTGTTGCGTGAATGCGTGCATCTTGACGCCACTCGTATCAATAATGCCGGTATTCTCCCACCAGCGCCGAGCCTCAAGCAGATCCATCTTCCCATCTCCATTCACGTCACCGACGCCGAGGCCGTGAGTGAATTTTCCCATCTTCAGATCTTCGCTGCAATACACGAAGCTCCATTTGTCAGTGGGCTTAGTCCAGTTGGGCTCGAAGTAGCCTAGCCTCCCGCCAGTGCTGCACACGATCTCCGGTTTGCCGTCGCCGGTGATGTCGGTGAAGACGGGCGATTCGTTGTCCACCACGTCGGCGACGATGTGCATGGGCCAATACGTAGAACGAGTTTTCGAACTCGTTCCCTCCTCCTGAACGAGATGGAAATCTCGTTCTACGTTCAGATACAGCCGCGCTTCCTTGCCGGGGAAGCCAAGGATCAGGATGTCGTTCTTCTGGTCAGCGTTGAAGTCGTGGACGTAGGCGAAGAAGTTGTCCGAGTAGCCATTGATCGAAAAAATCTTCGGCTCGTAGTAGGCGTGCTTCTTTTCGAACGCCGGCCCTTCCCACCAGAAGGGGCCGGCGACGACATCCGGTTTGCCATCGCCATTGATGTCGCCAATCGCGGCACCTTCGGAGTAAAAATCGCCATGGAGCTGCTGGCGCTTCCAGGTGATATGCGTGGCG
>CALSBJ010000039.1:0-58688 GCA_943373155.1 Akkermansia muciniphila
TGGAGGGTGGTCAGAATGGCCTGAACAACGGACTCATCTGGAGACGCAATAGGCGTTACATCGGTACTCTGGAAGTAGGCGGCGTGGGCGCTGTGGATGCGGGCCCCTTCCGGGGTGAGTTGGAGGGGGACATCGCGGAGGGTTTCCTCCAGTTCCTCGACCGCCTCGGCATCGAGAATGTAACGCTTTCCATCCCTGCCCTGGACGGACTTTTGTCCGCTGCGGATCATGCGCAGGACGTCGTTTCGCGGGAGGCGGAAGCCATCGGCGGCCTGGTAGGCGAACTCCATGCTGAGCCAGTCCTGACCCGCCCCGGCGGGCTGGCCGTGGATGACGGTCTCCGGGCGGATGCGCTGCACGCCTCGGGTGACGGTGCGCCAGCGGTCGCCCTCGATGAGGGTGGCGAGGTCGCGGAGACGGGGGAGATCGGAGGCGTAGAATTTGAGGACGGCATCCCCGCCCTGCATGAGCCAGTGGCCGCGATCCGAGGCGCGGAAACCGAGGGATTCCAGGCGGCCGACCATGCGGCGCTCGGCGGATTCATCGCGGAGGTAGAAGCAGGCGGCGTTTTGGGGATCGACGAGCGGGAAGGACGGTGTCTTGGCGGTGCTGGCGACGCCTTGAGGAAGGATGGGCCAAGTGACGTCGCCGAAACGGGCGGCGAGTCGGGCCTCGACGGCCTGGAGGGAGCCTTCGAGGCTGATTTCAAAGGTGAGTGGCACCGGCAGGACGTGGAAGCCGCTGAGGAGCTCGCCGCGGAGATCGACCTGGAAGGCGTCGTCGAGGGCCTCGCGATGCTCGACGAGCCATTTCAGCGGCTGCGGGGTGCCGAACGCGCTCCAGAGGCCGGCCGGGGCTTTGACACGGAAGAGCACGGTGGTTTCGCCGCACAGCCACCAGGGGCCGAAGACCTGCCGGAAGCTGGGATTGGCCATCCGGGGGAGGATTTGGCCGTTTGGGGCGGATTCAATGACGAGCGGCATGCGCACCGGATCGGCGGCGATTTGCAATGGTTTGGCCGTGGGACCCGGTTTTCCCCAGAGGACGCGGGGGTGGCCGCCGAGCACTTCCAGAAAAGCCTCCGCCTGAGGTCCGCGGAGGGAGAGCGGGACGGTCTGGGGCTTGCTGATCCCCTGCCCGGCCAGCCAGGCGGCGAGGCGGGAGGTTTCGCTGCCGGTGGGGTCGTGCTTCACCAGCACGCCGAGGGGCTCGCGAAGGGTCTCGGGGAGGAAGAGGGTGTACTGGCCGCTGATGGTGGCGATCTTCGGGGCCTCGCTGGGCAGGGGCGCGGGTGTCGGGGCCGCCGCGGATGGGCGGGAGGGGCCGGACTGACTGGCGGAAGGCGTGGGCGTGGTCCTTTGCAGGGTGGCGAGGGCGACGGCGAGGGAGTGCTCGCACATCATGCCGCTGCGGCGGGCCATGGGGCAGGTGCAGAGGTTGTCCACATCGCTGCGGGAGCGGATGCGGAGGCCGCTGGCGAATTTCATCTTCCCCGCCCCGGCGGTGCCGCGGATGAGGCCGCCTTCGTTTTGGCTGACCGCCACATGCCCGCCTGCCACGAGGGATCGGGCGGCCTTGATGACCTGCCATCCGCCGATTTGTGCCAGCCAGCTTTCCGTGATTTCCATGGGCGCGTTGGTTGTCGCCAAAAGGGGCGGAGTTCAACCAAGGAATCGGGGTGGAGGGAAGCAGCTGGGAGGACAGTGGAACAGGTTTTTAACCTGTTCAGGCTTGGGATTGATTGGCTGTGAAACTTGCCAAGGTCCTGATCTGGAGATGTTTCGAGTGGTTCTTGAGCATACACTCACGCTTCCCTTCGGCCGCACAGGTTGGAAACCTGTGCCACTTTCCTGGCGGACTCAGGGAATCTGGCCGTGATGCAGACACTCCTGTCTGCACGAGCGTCACCAGGCACACGAGTCAACTGCGGACAGACAAGCGTGTCTGTCTCACCCTTTTGCGGTGGTATCTGTTCTGAGGCGGGGCGCGGCGGTGGAGGCGCCGGGGTTTATCGGGAGGCCTTTCGAGCCGCTCAGGAGCATACACTCACGCTTCCCTTCGGCCGCACAGGTTGGAAACCTGTGCCACTTTCTTTGCCGGGCTCAGAGCAGCAGGACGCGCAGGCGGAGGAAGCGGTTGAGGGAGCTGCTTTCCTCGACGGTGACGCGGGTCTCGATGCGACCGTCCGGCAGGGTGATCTCTTCCACGCTCACGCCCGCGACCGGGAAGTGCCAGGCGGCATCGACCACCTTGATCGCCACCGGGTTCCAAGACTGCAGATCCTCCGACTGCTCGAGCAGGACTGCGGCGCCCAATGGCAGCACGGCGAGGCGGTTGAAGGTGAATACGGCGCGACGCTGTCCGGCGGCGGGCGTGGTGGAGGTGAGGGACCAGCCGCGTTCCCCTTCCCTTTGGTGGGGCAGCCGGCCAAACAAAAATTCGAGCGCATTGCTCACGCCGTCGCCATCCGCATCTGCCTCCGGGCCGCTGATGAGCGGATCGGCGAGCTGCTGGGGCGTGAAATGCAGGCGCGTCCACTCATCGTGCGGGGTCTCGACGCGGATAGTGGCAGGGAATTCCGTGACGTCCCAGGTGTCCTGGGCGGCCAGGCCAAAGGCAGGAAAGTTGCCCACAAAACCGGGAGGAGGAGTCCATTCGAAAACATCGCCGGGCTGTGGCTGGGCATCCGTGACGATGGTCTGGCCGTTGAGCTTAAGCGTGCCATACTGCGGGCGTATCCAGGTGAGGGTGAATGGATCCCCCTCCGCATCGGCCACCCACCAGGAGGCGATGTCGTCGAAGGTGAAGGCCAAAGACTGGCCTTGGGAGATGCGCCGGGGATTGGATGGCACCGGGGTGCCAGGGCCAGAATTTCCCAGCAGAATCATCGGTTCAAAGCCCGTGTGGGCCGTGTAACTCGGCCTAGCCGAAAGGACCAGCCTGCCGCGATAGGTTCCCATAGAGACATCGCCGACCGCCTCATAAGGATCAAACGGCTCAACGTGATGTTGGAAACCACCTTGCAGGCCGTTCCAGGACCTCAAAACCGTTTCAAAGGGTGAGCCTGCCACGGACCAGATGCGGCCAGCCGCGAGTTGCAGAGGACTCGCTGCTCCTCCGGAGTCGTAGCCGATGAAATCGATGCCAGTGCTTGGACTCCAGCTGAACCACGGGCTTTGCCACTCGGCGGGGTGCCATGATCTCTGCTCGTAGACTTTCCAGACGAGTTTTCCATTCAAAACGGACAGGCATTCAGGGAGAATCAAGCCGCCCCAATTCCTCCAAACAAATTCATCGCCGGAAGGCCCGAGCACCATCAACCCGCCATCGCGAGTGCAGAAGGCGAAACGTCCGTCGAACTCGATGCCCGAAGGAAAACCCGGTGTGTGGCTGGATTCGGGGCGGCGAGCCAGGTCGTCGTTCCAGCGAGTTTGCGGGTCTTCGCCAGGCAACCCGGACCAAGTGAACACTTCGAATCTGTCCTCATTGTAGGCAGCCCAGAAGACCCAGTGCCCTCCCCAGATGCCTAGGTTCCGCAGTGAGTGGTAGCCGTAATAAAGCATTCTCTGCTCCGGCATCCCGCTACCGGTCGTGCTCCACACCGCGACTGGATCGGTGCTGTCGTAGGGATTGATGGAAGCCGTGAAAAAGAGCCGGTCCGGTGTGCCGGTCATCTGGGTGATGGCTTGACCGGTCGTCGGCTTTTGAAACACCTGCACGGTGCCCAGAGTGAGATCGGGATTCACATAGCGCAGTGTTTCCGTCGTGGCATTGACCTGCACAAAGAAGACCATTCCGGCGGCCACGGTGAGTCGCTCTGCGGGTATCGGGGAGGCCCCATCGAGCACCGGACGAACCACCGCGCCTACGGGAGCAGCCTCCACCAAGGCGCGGCACAGCGTGCCATCGACCGCCGAGCGGAGGAAGAGTTGATTGCCCAGTCTTACCAACTCGCCGACGGCGAAATCCGCCCCGCTTGAGACAAGTGGCACGGGCTGCAAGGAATCCTGCGCCCCGTCCGGCGAATGGAAGAGCACGCGCTGGCCGTCTTTGATCGCCGTCAGAAAGAGATGCCCGCCGAGGTCATGAAAATCCGTCGGATGGCTGGAGGCATTGTTCGACGGGCCGCTGTAGTGCATCGTGACAGGGCTGATCGAGCCACTCGAAGCCACTGAATTACGGTATAACCGAGGTTTTTCATTGCCCATGCGGCCGATCAGCCATCCCAGCGAACTGTTTTCGCCCCCGGTGACTTGCAGGCGATGGGCAGAGTTGCCGGAAAAAAATTCAATCAGAAACCATAGCGCCGAATTGGTGCCCTCCCGCCAATAGAGCCTGTCTTCCCCATCGCCTTGCCTGCCTCCATCGAAATGAATGATTGCGTGCAAGCCATCTCCTTGGCTCCAAAGGTCTCTTACTTTAATATTTTGAAGCGTCGACTCTTGGGTCCTGAAAGTGGTGTTGTAGATGAAGACAGAATCGCTGCCTCCTGAAGTGACGACATAGGCCAGCTGATTCCAGGACACCGGTTGCCGCCGGGAGATGAGCTCAGAGTCCGAAAAAATGGTGTAGGCGACGCGATTCGTGAGGCTTGTATCGACAAACTTCAGCACACGGGAATTCAATCCTGTCTCGAAATAGAGGATGTCTCCTTGCATCGTGAACCGGCTCGCAGTGACAAGCGAGGTGCTTGGATTGGAATCCACCACCAGTTCAGGCGTGAGAGGAGCCCCCATGAAATCATCCACGATCATCCAAGGCTCGAAGCCGGTGACTGGATCGAAGCCCGCGTAGCAAATCCGATCGTAGCCGTTCGAGGTGAAACATGGATCCATCATGACCGGACCCAGCGGATGAGAGATTACGTTACCTGGATTATCGTTTCGGAAGGCTCGGATCATTGGCTGGCTGCCATTGAAGCCCCGGTAGCACACCATCCCCGGGGTCACTGCGTACACCTGATCCGGCAGCGGTTCGGCCACGGCAGGCTCGCCCAGCACGCAAAGCAGCTCGGCCTGGTTTGCATTCCATCCGCTCACGCGGAAAAGAGCGATCTCCGCCTCGTCCCAACGCTGCCCCAGAAAGTACAGTTCATCTTGGTTGCCATTTCGGGGCTGCCGCACGCTACCCGGTTTAAAAGTATCCAGCCAGAGCGGCGAATTACCGCCTGTGAATTTCCACACCGACTCCCCGGGCCGACCAAAGGGATCCGCACCATCACCGAGTACATACAGAGCCGTGTCAGCCACACGTCCTAAGAGTCGAGGTGCCGCATGATCACGGCCTGGGCACAGGTCCTGCCCGCTTTCATTCGGAAAAAAATCGCCATCTGAATCCAGCACCACCACTTCAGGTCCGGTGATGCCATCGTCCACCACCACGCTGAAGCGGTAACCATCCAGCGGTGCAAACTCACGCGGCGAACTGGATGCGCCTCCAGGCCGGAAGTCCACCACACGCCGGGCCTGGTTGGAATAAGAAGATTTGATCCAGATCTCCTCGCCCGCTTCGGAATCCGAACCCGAGAAGATGAGGTCGCCAGTATCAAATAAATACGCCGCTCCTCCAGAGGTCGGCTCGGTGGTCACCGGCGAGGTGTTCAAGTTCCCCAGCCGCACAAAGCGGGGCGAGGTCCCTTGTGCGAAAGCAAGGCAGGCGCAGGCAAGCAAAGCCAGGCTGGTGAGGAAGATTTTCACGAGAAGAGGGTGTTTTACCAAATCTGCCCCCGGCTGTCATCCTCAATAACCCGGCGTGATCTTTGCTGTGGCTCATTTCTTTTCTGGCGCGGGGAAAGGTTTCTCGCCAAACTCCGCCCTCTCTCGAACGGAACACTCTCATCATGCGGATCGTAGCCATCACCAATCAAAAAGGCGGGGTCGGAAAGACCACCACCGCCGTGAATCTCTCCGCCTGCCTCGCCCAGCGCGGCGTGCGGGTGCTGCTCGTCGATCTCGATCCGCAGGCGAATGCCACCAGCGGCCTCGGCTTGGCTCAAGAAGAAAGGGGCAGCCTCTACCCTGCCCTCGTGGAAGGCGCGGACCCGCGTCAATACATCCGCAGCACGCGACTTCCGAACCTCAGCATCATCCGCTCCCATCAAGAACTCGCGGGCTGTGAGATCGAGTTGGCGCAGACCGGCAACCACCTCGCCCGCCTGCGTGAGGTTTTAGAACCCATCCGCCAGAGCGGCCACTTCGATTACGCCATCATCGACACCCCGCCCAGCCTCGGCGTCCTGATGACGAGCTCGCTGGCCTGTGCCGATGAGCTCCTCGTGCCGATCCAGTGCGAGTACTTCGGCCTCGAAGGCCTCTCGAAGATCGTGAATGTCGTCCAGCAGATCCGCGATTGCGGCGCGAACCCCAATCTGCAGCTCGAAGGTATTGTGATGACCATGTTCGACAGCCGGGCCAACCTCGCTAATCAGGTCGTCAACGATGTGCGGAACTACTTTGCCGAGGTTGTTTACAACACCGTCATCCCCAGAACCGTGCGCCTCGGTGAAGCGCCCAGCTTTGGCAAAAGCATCATCGAATACGAACCGAGCGGTCGCGGAGCCGTGGCCTATCGCTCGCTCGCGGAGGAGTTCATGATCCGTCGTGGCTTGCTTCAGCCTCCGCCTGCGGAGGCCTAATCAAACTCACTTCCAGTCGAGCTTCTCTTTGAGAAACTGATAAGTTCCCACGCCGTGGATCATGTGCGGGCCGTCGAAGTGCTCAATGGTCGTGCGGTCGCCGATGAGGAGCTTGTTGTAGAGGCGGCGGACCTTGGCGAATTCGTAGTTCACCCATTCGTCGGTGCCGACGCCGTCGTTGTGGCCGCGTTCGACCATGAAGGGCCTCGGTGCGATGAGGGCGGCCATTTCGGCGTAGTTGAAGGTGCGGCCCATGTTCCACTCCCAGATCTCGTATTCATGCGTGTGGATGTAGCTCATCGGCATGTCGGAGGACACGCACTTGCGCACCCACTCATTGAAATCGCCGCTGCAAATGCTCAGGCAGTAGTTTTTGAGCACGGCTGGCGTGCGCATCGCTGACTTTCCGCCGTAGCTCAGGCCATAAAAGGCGATCTTGTCCGGTTGCGTGAAGGGCTGCGCCTTCAGCCATTCGAGGATGCGCTGGTGCTGGCCGTTGATGACGCTGTAAAGCGTGAGGCCGAGCGGATTGAGCTTCCGCTGAAGCGTGCGGAAGGCGTGCCCGCCGCGATACGGATTGTGCGGCGCGAAGGTGACGAAGCCCTGCTCTGCCAGCCGCAACGTGAAAGCCTGATAAGCACCAAAAGCCCGCTGGGTGGCATCCGTGGTGATGGTGTCCTCCGGGAGGCCTTCCAAGCCATGCTGGCAGACGATGACGGGGCGACGGCCCGTAGCGGCAAACGTCCGTTTGCCGCCATCGGCATGCTCACGCCTGCCGCTACGAAGCATGTCCTTCGGCAGGCAAAGCCATCCCCAGGCGAACACATCGTCCCACACATCGAGCGTGACCTCGTAAATGCGCACTTTGTCCGTCTCACGCACGAAACGGCTTTTGGCGTTCATGGGCAGGTTCGGATCGGGCAGACGACCGATGACCTCGTTCCAGAAGCGATCCCGTTCCTTCTCTGTGTGAGCCTCAAACTCCGCCACCGACTTCAGCGGCAGCTTTTTCCAAAACTGCTCATTTCGCTCGGTTTCGGTGCTGACGAGCAAACGCTGGGTGAAGGTCTCTAACTCCCGCACGAGGCGTTTTTGGCGTGTGGGGTCCGATTTGAGAGAAATGGAAGCAGCAGATGGAGAAACCGAAATCGACGCCGTGGGCAGCAGATGTCGAATGATCTGGTCATTCGAGCTCTCTCCGGTTGCGGTGAGGATGCGACTCGAAGGTGCGAGCTGCTTCGCTCGAGCGATCTCGGCTTCAAACAAGGCCAACGAGGGTTCCGAGAGTCTTCCGGGGGCGGCGATGGCTCGCGAACCTTTTGGAGACTCCATGGAAACGACGAGCTTCGGATAAAACAGATGCTGCAGCACCAGCGGACGCGGCGCGATGAGGCTGGCGATTTCCGCATCGCCGAGGTCACGCAGCAATCCAAACACGTTTCGCTCGATCGGTTCCTCCCACACGCTCTCACGCGGTGCAAAGTAGCCTGCGGAATAGACCGAGTCGATTCGCTCGTCGATAGCCGCCGCATGCAGCGCCAGCATGCCGCCTTCTCCGACACCCGCGATGATCACCGGCACCTGTTCTGGCTGCGTTTTGAACCAATCCACCACCGCCAGAGCCTTCTGCACCTCGTAACCGATGAGATGGCGACCGAGTTCGTAGCTTTGCCGGTAGATCCATTCGCGGTGCGAGCAGTTCGTCTTCACGCCGAATTTGTCATTGGTGCTGAACTCCGTGTCGCGGCTGATCAGCGCTGGAATGACGACTTCGGCCCCGCTGCCGAGCAAAAAGCCATCCACGAGCTTCTCTGGCGTGCTGGCGGCGTCCGGGATGTAAATGACACGAGCGGTCGGTTTGCCCTTTGGCTGCATATAGAGTCCCTCGCCATGAACTCCGCCGAAAACCGGCCAGCGCACGCGAAAGACGCGGCAGCTTTCCGTCTCGTGGAGCAAGGCAGGCGAGTTCGTATCACCCACCAAGTCTAGCGCCGAAAAGCTCACTCGCTCATCGACCATGCCGAGGGCGGCGTTGAGCTTCTCCCGTGTCGGCTTACGTCCGGTCTTCGATTGCTCGATGAGTCGCAGCGCCATCTGGTCGATCCCCGCGACCATCGTGGCGGAGAAATCGGGATTCGGTGTGAGCGGCTGAGTGCCAGGGAGCGTCTGACCGTGGGTCAAGGTGGTCAAGACGACGGTCAGAAGAGTCAAGAAGCTGGTCGGGAGGCGCATGAAGAGCATACGCGCCGTTCGGGATAAGCTTCTCCTTCGCGGGCGAATCTTCTGACGTAAGCTCGTTTGTCAGAACGAGCGGCGCTTCGCAGTCTGGCGACTGCGCCTACTTCAGCCCGCCCGGCCAGCGCGGTAGTTGTCCGCGATCTCGCGGGCCGTCAGCGCACGGGGATAGATCGCCACCTCATCGAGAGCGCCGGTGAAGAAGCTCTTTTTGTCCCGCGAGCCAAGCCGCAGCGGCGCACTGCCTGCCACGGGCATCACGTCGTAGGCTTTGTAGAGAGCACCCGGCGAGGTGGCGGGGCTTCCGGCCAGCTTGCCATCTTTGAAGATCGACACACCTGCCTTCGGGTTCGTCGCATCGCCGGGATCAAAGACCGCCACGAGGTGCATCCACTTCCCGGCCTTGATGTCGTCTTCCACATAGGCACCGGAACCGAGACCGGGGCCGGAGTTGAAGATGTAGGCGGAGACGCGGTTCGGGCGGGCGGAGGTCTTCGGGTAAAAGCGAAAGGCCCACTCCATCTTCCCCGCCTCGCCCTTGCCCAGCCAGTGGACGTAGCCTTCCTCGCCCTCGCCGGTGAATTCCAGGACATCCGGCCGCATCCAGGCCTCCACGCTGAAGCCCGCGCCGCTCGTCGGCTGGCTGAAGGCCGCATGGCTGGGGATTTCGATGCAGGCGGTTTTGCCATCAAAGACGAGCGCTGTATCCGTCTCGCGGTCCAGCATGCCTTTTTGGCCGAAAGTGACCTGTCCCAGCGCCGTGCCCTCATGACCTCCGCCACTCGCATCGGCGACCACCGACCCGGCCTTCTCCCCCAGCCGCCAATAACCGCAGGGCTTCTTTTCGAGGACGCGGCGCGCGTAGGTGGAGGCTGGAACTGCGGCCATGAGAGAAATGTTCCCGCTGGTGATTGCCCAGGCTGCGCTGGTTTGAAGAAGATGTCGTCGCGTGATGAGATTTTGTGTCTTCATGGCTTTGAGTTGTCGGACTCTAGCACGCAGCGGAAGCCGTAGTCGCTGACGCGAAGCGCGGCGGGAATGTGAAGGCGAGCGGAAGACCGCAGAAAGTAGCGACCGCTGCCCTTCCAGGGTGCACCACGCAGCACACGGTCTTTGTGCTCGGTGTTCCACCAGTCTTCGCACCACTGCCATACATTCCCGCCGATGTCGTAGAGGCCATACACGTTCGCGGGGAAGGCTCCCACCGGCGAGGTCGTCGGATAGCCGTCGGTGTAGCCTTCCATCCACTGCTCGTTCTCCATCTTCCCGGCCTTCTCGTTCTTCTTCGGCTGGAACTGCGCGTGAAAGGTCTCGTCCGCGTAGTTGCCCGCATTCGGCGGCGGCGGCCACGCTTTACCCCAAGGGAAGTCTAGGTCGTTCTTACCGTGCTTCTCCTCCGGCGTCGCGCCGGTCTCCGTAGGAAGGCCGACAGCGGTGCTCCACTCGGAATCGGTGCACAGGCGATACTTCGCGCCTTTGGGAAGCTTGCCTGCTGCGGTTTCCTGGTTGGTGAGCCACTGGCAGAAGGCCTGTGCATCGTCCCAGCTCACGCCGACAACGGGATGGTCTGGCTCGCGGCCCACGGGCATACCGTTCATGGCTTGCGTCTTCCACGAGCCATCCACTTTCCTCCCCGCCGCCTCCTGAGCCTTCGCAAACTCCGCATAGTCCTGCACGCGCGTGTGCCAGATGCTGAAGAGCACCTTCGTCTCTGGCACGGGGACGAACTTCATGCCGAGGGTGTTGATGAAGGGGGCATCCTTGGTGGCAGCTTCTGCTTCCCTACTCGCAGCAGGGGCTGAGGGCAGACTTGGTCCTTTAAAGACC
Organism: Akkermansia muciniphila; assembly: GCA_943373155.1. Taxonomy (GTDB): domain Bacteria; phylum Verrucomicrobiota; class Verrucomicrobiia; order Verrucomicrobiales; family Verrucomicrobiaceae; genus Prosthecobacter. The sequence goes on from CALSBJ010000039.1 coordinate 10,697, forward strand.
AGTTCACGATTTGCAGTCCACTTGGCAGTTCCGAGTTTGAACCGCCACTCATGGAAGACTGCTCCAGCACGTCCTGCCATGATACTGAGAGCTGGTGTTCCTGACAAAGGTTCCGTTGTGCCTATTGGGATAGTCACGGGATCAAACCCATTTACAGACACCCTCATCGTGCGAAGTCCGTCGCTCTCCAGAAATGCCAGAGCAATCCTGATAGGCGTTCTTTGTGCACCAAAGGGTTTGTCACTGCGAAGGAGTGTCTTCCCAAAGCCCCTCATTTCCCTGTCAGAGAACTCCAAAGCAAAACTGCCAGTCTTATTGCCAGAAGACGATGAACCAATCAGGTCTAAGTGCACGTTCACATCATCCGCCTCTCGGATGAAGCTTACCTGCATTTCACAACTACCAGAAAAGAGCAGACCTGGTGCTGTGATCTTGCCGACCTTTCCATCTGCGATGTAAGCGAGCGCCGTTCCGTTTCGCTTCCACTGATTGGCTCCCACCGGGCCGCTCGCCTTCCAAGCATCCAGAATCGGATCCATCTGAGCCAGTAGGTCAATCCAGCCGTTGCTAGTGACTGAAGCAGAAGCCTCTCCCGCCTTCCCACGCAGGTCATTCCCCTTCTCATCCACGCCCAAAATCTTGAGCGCCTCCGCCTCGGACAGTCCGTCGAGGTTGATGGCTTCAATGTTGCTAAAGCTGCCATTGAGGCTGGTTACAACTGGGTTTCCAGGAGCCAGAGACTCCAGATTCTTGACCGCCAGCAGGGTGCCGTTCACGCGCGCGTAGAGAGCCGACTCCACGACACACATCTCAATGTCATTGCTTTCATGGATCCTCCAGAGTAACTGGAGCGGGAGGACTTTTTCGGATCTGGACAAGCTGCGCGCGGTAGGTCCCGCTTGATCCAAACGTTCTTCACGAGAAATGGAGAGTGTTTTGCCGTCTTTGGACGGTTTGAGAGAGTAGAAGATGTTTCCCGCCTGCGAGGCTTCTCGAACACGAATCTGCCCAAAGACTCCTTTTGGCTCAATAACCTTAAAACGAATGCCATGGTTTTTGGTGAGCGGAAAAGCGGGGGGCTGGAAGAATCCGCGCCCCTTGCCGATGATGTGGCCATTTTCCCACGTCACACCATATTCTGGTCTGCGCAGCTCAGGTGTCAGGTCTTCGGCCTTGGTGAAGAGCTTCACCCACTGGCCGGGCGGGAACTGGGTCGAAGTCTTGGAGACAGGGAGACTAGGAGATGGGGAGACGGCGGCAGCCGGAAGCGGCTGGACATCGACGGACTCGAACCAAGCGTTCGAGGCGTAGATACCCCATTCACCCGCTTCTGAACGTTCATTGTTGGTAGCTTCGACGCACACCTCACCATTGACCAGTCCTGTGAGGTGATTGCCCTGAATGCGCAGTTCGAGAGTGACACTTTCGCCCGCAATCGGCTGCTTGGAGAGCTTGCGGACAGCAAGTGGAAGGCTGCCACTGTTCTTATCGCGTACGAAAAAGAGTTGGGCGCTCATCTTCCCAATATCGCCCTGAAGCAGCAATTGATAGCCGCTGGTACCACGCCAGCGTGCATGAACCGAGGGGTTCTGCGTTTGGGCTAGCAGTTTCACGGTGGAACGAATCGCGCCATCGGCTGGGTTGGCACCAGGAAGTTTGGCATAGACATAATCGCCGGTGACATGAAGAAGCCCATCCGCAAACTTCCTCTTGGGCACAGACTTTTCCCAGAGAGCCTGCGGCACCAAGGGTTGCCAGCCCTCCTGGGGGAAGCGGGTAATGGATGAAAGGAGGTTGGGGGAAACCTGTGTGGAGGAGCCTGCCGCCGCCGAGGTTGGCACCTGATCTGCCGCTGGTTTTCTGAAGACAAAGAACGCGCCGGAGGCGATGACGATCACGCCCACGACGAGGCCAATGAGGAGCGGGGCGCGGGATCGGGACGTCGAACTAATCTCCTGATTCGCTCCGCCCACTCCACCCTTGGATGGATGCGTGGGTGAGGGAGCACTCGTGGCGCCTGGGGGAACGAGTTTGGAAACTCGTTCTACGTCTGTCTTCACCTCGCTGGCCTGCTGGTAGCGGTCAATGGGATCGCTCTGCATGGCGCGGCTGACGATGGCGTCCCACTGCGGGGCCACCTCGGCACGCTGGGACGGCAGCTTCCACACGCCGCGGGGGAGCTGGCCGGTGATCATCTGGTAGATCATGACGCCGAGGGCATAGATGTCGGCGCGGTGGTCGATGTTGGCCTTGGGGTCGAACTGCTCAGGCGCGGCGTAGTCGGGCGTGCCCATACCGGTACCGGTTTGCGTGCGGAAGCTGCTTTCCACGTCGTAGCGCTTCGCCAAGCCGAAGTCGCACATCTTCACCCGGCCATCGCGGGTGATCATGATGTTGCTGGGCTTGATGTCGCGGTGGACGATGCCGTGGTCGTGCGCGAATTGCAGCGCATCGCAGACCTGCGGCAGGAGGCTGAGGGCCATCTCCTGCGTCATCTGGCCGCCGCGAATCACATCCATGAGGTCCGCGCCGTCGATCAGCTCCATGACGATGTAGAGGTAATCGGCACCGGCTTCGCCGAAGTCGATCACGCTGACGATGTTTGGGTGATTGAGCTTCGCCATGGCCTGGGCCTCGCGCTCGAAGCGGGCCTCGAAGTCGTAGTCCTTGCCCATGTCCCGCCGCATGATCTTGATGGCGACGGGGCGCTTCAAGCGGACCTGCATGCCTTTGTAAACCGCGCCCATGCCGCCCTGGCCGAGGAAGCTCTCAACGTGATAGGCCCCGGCGGGGAGCAACTGCGTCAGCTCCTCCGGCAGCGGCAGTTCCACCTGTGGGACGGGCTGCGTGGACTGAGGACGTGCCACCGGGACGGTGGCATCTGGATCAACGGACTGCGGTGGCAACGTGACGGGTGGCACGGTCTCCAAACCGGCCTGCAGGAGGTCTTTGGGGTCCAGCCCTTGCAGTTCGGAAGGCGGGGGAGTGTCGTCAGGGCCGGAGGTGCTCATGGGAAATGCGTGGGGAGTTCACCCGGATGCTACAGGGCGGCAAGCGGGAGGTTGCGGAAAAAGTTTAGTCCGGATTATTTTAACCGCTCATTGGACGCTCATTGGACGCTCATTGGACGCTCATTCAGATCTGCCTCCATCAGCGTCGAATGAGCGTCATATCAGCGGTGAATTGCCCTTCCTATCCAGAAGACAACCCATCACACGCACTCCAGCAGCTCCGCCAGCTCGCCTTTGATCTCATCGGAGGTGGGATCATCGAGCGTGACGCTGACCTGCTGGAAGAGGATTTCCCGCCAGCGCTGTCGTAGCCGGAAGACATGGGACTTCACGGTGCTCTCCGTGCAGCCAAGGTGTGTGGCGAGGTCGGCGTAGTTGGGCGTTTTTTCCTTCGTGAAGCCCAAGCAGGGCCGCAAAGTGGCAAACAGCTCGCGTTTGCCATCGGCGCTGTATTCCTGCTCCAGCACCTGGAGCGTGAACTCCAGCAGGGTGAGCGCCCAGCGTCGCTGATACAGGCGGTCAGGCGTGAGATCATCGGCGGGCTCGCTGGCGAAGCGTTCCTCGGCCCAGCCAGCATCGAAGCTGGTGAGCAGATGCGCACCGCGACGCTGCGCGGAGGCCCGCTCGTGCTCGTTGTGAAGGTAATTCCGCACACAGGTGAGCAGGAAGGAGCGCAAGCGGCCTTTTGCTGGATCGGCATGGGCGAGCGTGCCTTTCTCAAGCAGTTTGGCGAAGAAGCCCTGCGTCAAATCTTCCGCGTCATGCGCCCCATAGCCACTGCGGCGGATGTAGGCATAGACGGGATACCAATACGAATCACAAAGCGCGGCGAGCGCTTGGAGGGCTTCGTCGTCGATGTCGCCATTCGCCCGCTGCACAAGGCTCCAGCGGGTGGTTTGAAAGGACTGGGGCAGAACTTGGGAATGCATGGCTCGCTCAGGGGATACAGGAAGCGAGGCGGCAGGTTGCGAAAACCTTCTTCATGGACGGCTTTGCGTAAAGAACCGGTGACGGACTCTTTGATTGACGATTGATGAGCATTCGAATTTTGATTTTTGAATGATGAGGCGCTTTCGCCCTTGGAGACGCACCTCCGCAATCAACCATCCTTGTTCATCCATCGTCGATCCATCCGAGGGGGGCACGCTTTTTGGGCGTTCGTCTTCCTCACGATCGTTTCTGCTCGAAGAGCCACTTCCAGAACTCGGGATTGTCATACGTGGCCGTCCACGAGTCGTGGCCGATGCCGGGGTAGCGGGTGAGTTTGACGGGGGCACCGATCTTCTTGAGGGCGTCGTGGATCTTGTGGCTGAACTCGACGGGGACCGCGCCGTCTTTGTCGCCGTGGAAGATCCAGGCGGGCATGATTTTAAGACGCTCGGCCTGCACCCAGCGCACCCCTGCCCCGCCGCAAACCGGTGCGATGGCGGCATAGGTGTCGGGATACTCAAACGCGGTGTCCCAGGTGCCGAAGCCGCCCATGCTGAGGCCGGTCAAATAGACGCGATGGGTGTCGATGTGTTCCGTTTTGATGAGGTGATCCGTGACGGCCTTGATGCCGTGCGGATTCCAAAGATCACCGGAGGGGCATTGCAGGCTGGCGATGACAGCGGGGAATTTTTGTCCGGCGGCGATCAGCTTGGGCGGACCATGCTTTTTGAGCTGTTCGAGGTCGCTGCCGCGTTCGCCACTGCCGTGGAGGAAGATGACGAGCGGCCACTTCTTCTTCGCCTCAGCCTCGTAACCTTCGGGTTTGCTCAAGAGGTAGCTGTAATTGACTTTGACGACGAAATCGCCGCTGAAGTTCTGCGCGATCTGAGTGTCGGCGAAGGCAAACGAAGCGGCTAAGAGGAAGGTGAGGGTTCGGACCATGGGATCATAACGGCCTCTTCGGTGACAGCCTTGCGTTCGGCGTTCGCCCGGAAGATCAGCGCCACGATTGAAAGGGTGGCGAGCGAGCTGAGCGGCATCAGGATGGCGGCGAGCAACGGGCTGAGATGACCCATGAGGCCCATGATGGCAGTGACGATGTTGTAAGTGACAGAGAAGGCAAAGACGGCACGCACGGCGAGTCGATGGGTGGCGGCGATGTCGAGCAGGCTGCTCATGAAGCGCATGCTGTGACCGAGGAAGTAGAAGTCCGCCTTGTGTTCGAGGAAGCTGCGGCCGGTGACCGGACTGCCTGCGCAGGACGCGGCATCGAAGGCGAGGCTGTCGTTGGCTCCATCGCCAATGTAGAGGGTGCCATGAGGATCATGCGCAGTGATCCACGCGGCTTTTTCATCGGGCGTGAGGCTATGATGCCATTGATCACGCGGCAAGCCGAGCTGCGCGGCGATGTCGGCCACTTTCGGTTCGCGGTCGCCGCTGAGGATGCTGATGTGGAGGCCGCGTTTGCCGAGGGCGTGGACTTCATCGCTGGTCTCGCCTCGCAGGGCGTCGTGGAAGCGGAAAGCAGCAGCTTCGACGCCATTGCAGGTGAAGACGGCATCGGCGGACTGGTCCTTCGGACGCGAAATGGCCCATACAAGGCCATTTTGCTCAAAGTGGAGGCCGTGACCGGGCGTTTCGATGACTTCCAAATCCAACAGGCGATCCGGCGTACCACCGAGCGCATCAAACAAGCTGCGACTCACGGGATGGAGATTCCCACTGGTGAGGTGTCGCAAGGCCTGACGGGCATATTCATCGAGTGCGGAAAGGGCATCCGCATTGACGAGCACGGGATTTTCCAAGGTGAGCGTGCCGGTCTTGTCGAACACGATCTGGCGCAGCCGCGTGAGTTTTTTCCAAAGGCCGAGCGTGCGCACAAAGACGCCGTGGCCTTCCGCCCGGCTCGCGGCAATGTCATCCGCGAGTGGAGCGGCCACGCCGAGGGCGCAGGGGCAGGACACGACAAAGACGGAGATCATGACCTGCATGGCCTTGGTCCACTCGCCGGTATGCTGCCACCACCAGATGCCACCAACGACACCGGCGAGCACGACGATGATCAAATAGCCGCGCAGGAGCTTTTCGAGACGGAGATCGCGATTCTCCCCGCCGCGGCGTGCTTCGAGGAGTTTGTGCAGGGTGGAGTCTTTCCAGGGTTCGAGGGCGATGGCATTCAGCGTGCGAGTTCCGGCATTGAGAGCCCCGGAAGGCAGCAACTGGCCGCAGGAGCGAGCACAGGCATCGCTTTCGCCATTGATCCATTCGAGGCTGATGCTGGCATGTGCGTCTTCGAGCTTCGCCGCGACGGGGATGGCTTGGCCGGGCTTTACGGTAAAGGATTCTCCGGCCTTCAGAGCCTCCAGCGCATCTGCTTCGGGAATCGAAGGATCACGCACGAGGCGGCGGCGATTGCGTGCGACGGCCATCTGCTGCACGAGACGACCGCCGAGCATCAGGAAGATGAACATGGCCACGAAGTCGAAGTATTTGAGCCCCTGCTCTCCGCTCATCCAGCCCATGATCGAACCTGCGTAAGCCGCGAGAATGCCGAGCGTAATCGGTGTATCAATGTGCAGCACACCAGCCCGCAAGGCATGCCAAGCCCGCAGAGCGAAGTAACTGCCGCCGATGAACAAGGCCAGCGTGGCCGAGGCGGCAGCGACGAGGTCAAACCACCGAGCAAAGGGGAAATCGGTTGGCATGCCAAAGTAGGCTGGCAGCGAAAAGGCCATCGCATTCATCGCAAAGGCTCCGCAGAGACCGGTTCGACGTTCGAGGCTGTTGTCTGTGACCGTGCCAGCATCCGCACGCGGCACGCCGAGCAGGTAGCCGAAGCGCTGAAGCTCGCGGGCAAACTCGACGGGCTGAAACTGCCCCGGTTGCCACGCCATGCGGACCTCGCCACGAGAAATATCCACGGCGACCTGCGTACCGCCCATTTTGGCAAAGATTCGCTCAATGAGCCAGATGCAGGCCATGCACGAGAGGCCTTGAATGGATACCGTCAGCTCAGCGGCCACGTTTTGATCTGCTCGCTGTGCCTCGGCGGCAAAGGTGGAGGCCTCCAGCCAGCCGTAGTCCTGCTGGCGCATGGCTTGAGGAGATACCGGCGGGAGGTTTTGCCCGTTTTTGAGATCGTAGAACTGCTCCAGGCCCTCCTGCTGGAGCATGTCGTGGACGTAGTGGCATCCGGCGCAGCAAAAGCGATCGCTCCGAGATGAGGGCACAGGAGTGCCGCAGTGTTGGCATGTCGCGCGTGAAGACATGCGGCAAGATGCCGCGTTTGCGAGTTCCTGCTGCCCGGCGCTTGGCAATGAGGAGGCGGGAATTGCCAAAAAGGGCACGGCGGGTAAACTGGCCGCATGTCAGCCGCTCCACGTCACCAGCTCATCACGCCGGAAGCCTACCTCGCGAGCGAACTCAAATCGCCCGTGAAGCGTGAGTATGTCGGCGGAGCCGTGTACGCGATGGCCGGGGCGAGAAACATTCAAAATATCATCGCGCTGAATACTCTCCTCGCTCTGGGCAATCGCCTCCGAGGAAAAAAATGCCGTCCATTCAACAGCGACACGAAGGTGCGCATCCGCTTTCCCAACCACACCCGCTTTTACTACCCGGACGCCCAGGTGACATGCCAGCAGAACCCGGTGGATGATTCCTTCCAGGACCAGCCCAATGTCATCGTGGAGGTGCTTTCCGAATCCACACGGCGGACGGATGAAGGCGAGAAGCTCGACGCCTATCTGACGATCCCGACGCTGGAGGCCTACCTGCTCGTGGACAGCTCGAACAAGGAGGTCGTGATGCATCAACGAGGCGACAATGGCTTCATCCGCTCCGTCATCACGGGAGACTCCGGGACGATCCCGCTGAACTGCCTGGGCTTTGACCTTCCGATGTCGGAAATCTACGAAGGCGTGCAGTTGTCCGCGTTGGAGGTTGTCGATGACTCAAGCACCACGGAGACGACCTGAAGCTTCCTCAGAGAGGAAGCACTGGTAGGCATGGGCAATGCCGTCCTTCAAGAGGATGCGTGGTTTCCAGCCGAGCGCGGTGAGGCGGGAGGTATCGAGCAGTTTCCGGGGCGTGCCATCGGGCTTGGAGGCATCCCAGACGATCTTTCCAGGGTATCCGACCGCGCTGGCGACGAGTTCGGTGAGCTCGCGGATGCTGACATCCGTGCCGCATCCGACGTTGACGAGATCAGGCGGATTCTCCACCGCCATGAGGAAGGCGCAGGCATCGGCGAGGTCGTCCACATGCATGAACTCCCGCAGCGGCGTGCCGGTACCCCAGGCGCTGACTTCGGGTTGGCCAGCTAGCTTCGCCTCGTGAAAGCGCCGGATGAGAGCGGGCATCACATGGCTGTTCTGCGGGTGGTAGTTATCGCCAGGCCCGTAGAGGTTCGTCGGCATCGCAGCGTGATAAACCACGCCGTGCTGCTTGCGATAATACTCGGTCATCTTCAGCCCGGCGATCTTCGCAATGGCGTAGGCTTCATTCGTTGGTTCCAGGGCGGAGCTGAGCAGGCAGCTCTCCGGCATAGGCTGCGGGGCATGCTTCGGATAGATGCAGGAGCTGCCGAGGAAAAGCAGACGCTTTACGCCGGCTTTCCAAGCGCTGTGAATGCTGTTCGTGGCGATGGCGAGATTTTCATACAGGAACTCGGCCGGGTAGGTGTTGTTGGCATGAATGCCCCCTACCCTACCCGCGGCGATGATGGCGGCGTCAGGTTTCTCGGACTCGAAGAAGGCGGCCACTGCGGCTTGATTCCCGAGATCCAGTTCGCGACGCGTGCGCAGCAGCAACTCGACGCCCGGCTCGTTTTGATAACGACGCACGAGAGCAGCTCCCGCCATGCCTGCATGTCCTGCGATGAAGAGTTTCATCTTCCGTTAAGCAAGAGCGGCTTTGATGCGGGCCTCGTTCTTGGCGAGTTCGAGATCGGCATCGACCATGATTTTGACGAGATCTTTGAAGAGCACTTTCGGTTCCCAACCGAGCTGGCGCTTGGCTTTCGCAGGGTCGCCGATGAGGAGTTCGACCTCGGCGGGACGCTCGTAACGGGTGTCATGCACGACATACTTCTCCCAATCGAGACCAAGCAGGTTAAAAGTCTCTTCGCAGAATTCGCGCACGCTGTGCGTCTCGTTGGTGGCGACGACATAGTCATCCGGCTTGTCCTGCTGGAGCATGAGCCACATCATCTCGACGTATTCACCGGCGAAGCCCCAATCGCGTTTTGCATCGAGATTGCCGAGGTAAAGCTTGTCTTGGAGACCCATTTTGATGCGGGTGGCAGCACGGGTGATTTTGCGAGTAACGAAGGTCTCGCCACGGCGGGGGCTTTCGTGGTTGAAGAGGATGCCGTTGGAGGCATGCAGACCGTAGCTTTCGCGGTAATTCACCGTGAGCCAATAAGCATAGACTTTCGCGCAGCCGTAGGGTGAGCGGGGCCAGAAGGGCGTGGTCTCCGTCTGCGGCACTTCTTGTACCTTGCCAAACATTTCGGAGGAAGAGGCCTGATAAAAGCGGGTCTTTTCAACGAGGCCCACCTCGCGAATAGCTTCCAGAATACGCACCGCGCCGAGGCCATCCACATCACCCGTGTATTCCGGGATGTCGAAAGAGACCTTCACATGGGACTGAGCACCGAGGTTGTAGATTTCGTCTGGCTTCAGATCGTAGAGCAGCTTCACGAGGTGCACCGCATCGGCGAGATCGCCGTAATGCAGCTTCAGTCGGCTACCATCCACATGCGGGTCCTGGTAGATGTGATCGATGCGCGAGGTGTTGAAGGTGGATGAGCGGCGGATGATGCCATGGACTTCATAGCCTTTTTTGAGGAGCAATTCGGCGAGATAAGAACCGTCCTGGCCGGTAATGCCTGTGATGAGCGCTTTTTTCATGTAGAGTGGTTGGAAGTAGAGTGCCTAGCGTCTTTTGGGTTCGTTTCGAGTAGATTTTACAGTTCCTCGGCATTCTTGGGAGCCCTGGCGATCAAATTACCCCCCCCACATCATGAGCCTGTCGTATGCGAGAATGCCGTCTGAAAAATTCTGCGCACAGATCCAGAATCCGCGGTGGACACAAAGGATTCATCCTGGCAACCGACAAGGCTTGCCTGGGAGTTAGCGGTAGCCGTAGGAGAGCGCCCACATGACACCTTCATCCTTCTTCGACTTGAGTGAGAAGACGATCTTGTAGGTGCCGGTCTTTTGTGGGTTCACGCGGATGCTGAGCGCATGATTGCCAGCTTTGCTATCAATCTGGATGGCATTGCCTTTTTCGTCGTAAACCTTGATGTCGAGTTCCACATCATCATTCACCGAGCCGAGCCAGAAAGCATATTCATTTCCTTTGAAGAGCTGGTGGGAGATCATGAGCTTTTGGCCGCTCTTCACCTCGCCGTTCCAGTAGTCCTCACGAACGATGAAGCCCTGCTCCACGAAAGGCGTGGCCGCCTCCATGGTGTAATCGTGGCTTTCATCGACGGTGGCAAAGGCTGGGATAGGAGCGAGGGCAAGGGAGAGGCAAGCCAATGCGGAAAGAAAGGTGGGACGTGTCATCTTCATCGGAATGGGAGCGAACTGGGATGAATCACTTCTTGGAGAGAATGCCGGAGAGAAGGGTCTCGCAGGTCTTGCTGATATCGCCGACGGCGTCTTTTGAGAATCCATCGACGGCACCTTCCATCTTCTCCAGCACGCTACCGAGGCCTTTGCGAATGGATTTGAGCAAATCGTGCTCTTGGGCCGATTTGGGCATCTTGCTGATCGAGTTCACGAAGTGCTCGACGAGCATCGGTTGGTTCAGCAACTCGGCACGATCCGCCGAAAAGTTTTTGCTGACGACGGAGGTGACGGAGGCGGTGCCTCGCAGCCAGCCGCCGAGGCTGACGCACTGCGAGAGATCAATGTCCTTCATTTCTTCCATGGTGTCCTTCACCGTTTTTTGAGTCTGGTCGAACTCCTTGCGAATGGAGCGCCAATCGTTTTTGTCAGCCGCATCCAGGATGGCCTGGGCATGTGGACGCACGGCCTTGGTGAGGCCGAGGGCGGTGGCAAGGGTGGTCACATCGCGACCAGCGTCTTTGACGGCTTCTTTGTCCTCCGCCTGAACGGCGACGAAGCCCTCGGCAACGACGTAGCCAAAAAGGAGTGCCAGCTTGGTGCGGTCGCTGGAGTTTGGAACCTCAAGATCACGGATCTCATGCTTCCAGTTTGGCTCGCCAAGCTTGTCGAGAACGGAGAAAACCTCACTCGGCACGGGGACGACCACATCATCGACGACCTGACCAGGGAAAGCGAGTGGATCAAACTCCTGTACCCCTGTGGTGCCCTGCGGAGCCGCCAGGGCGGAGGAAGTCAAAAGAGCGCTCGCAGCAAACACGGCAAGTCGGGGGATTGGAAAAAGCGAAGAGGTCATAGCGTCGGATTCGGACGAGGTGAATGAAGCCGCATTCAAAGAGTGTCGCAACTGGTTTGACCGCCCGCCTATTGTGCCTGTCACGAAGGAAATTTCGCCACTGAACCGCTCTTCACATAGCCGAGCACGACAAGACTACCATTGAGAGGATGGCGGGCCGTGCTCGTCACGATGCCGATTTCACGTCCTTCGGCATCATGCAAGGCGTCACCCGGCGCCATTTCGCGCTCCGTTTCCCATGATTTTAGCTGCCTCGGCATCTTGCCGGTCGTTTTAATGCGGGAAAGGATTTCCTGACCGATGTAGCAGCCTTTGGCGAAATCCATGGCACGGGCTTCGAGGCCAGCTTCAGGTGGAAAAGTATCGCTATTCAGCTCATGCGGCCATCGTGGCACCTTTTGGATCACACGGAAGGTTTCGACCTCGTCGAGGCTCAAAACGGGCACGGATGGCTCAAAGCTCTCACCCGCCGGAAGCCATACATCCATGCCTGGCAGGCCAAATCGCATGCTTTGTAGCCCTTGGCCCGCCTGTGGGGCAAAGACATGCCAGAGCTGCCAATCCTCCGTCACATCCGTGAGTTCGACATCATCCGCCACGATGTATTTTTCCAATCGCATGCCCAGCGTCTCACGCAGTCCCTCTTCCGCATCGAGCCACAGCGCCTCGTCGCGTGAATGAATCATCACATCGCCTGCGATGCGGCCTTTGGTATCGGTGACGCAGGCGTAGATCGTGTGGCAGCAATCGGCGCGGCGCACATCGTTGGTCACCTGACCGTTGAGGTAGCGAACTCGATCTGCGCCAGTGAGTTTCCACTTGGAGCGGCTGAAGAGATTCACCGCCGCGCCGTGCGTGAGGAGGTTTTGGAAAGTATCAGACTGCATGCAGGTGTCTATTGAGCACGAAGATACCGCCTCGCAAGCCGTGGAAACTTGCGCCTTGCCTCTTCTTCGCGGAAACTCGGGGCATGAGTGACTTTGGCAAAACAACCGAGCAGGAAGTGGACTGGGGCAGCCGTGGCTCGCAGGTCGTCGTGACTTTGGCCTGCCTCTTCATCGTACTCGCAGGCATGAAACTGGCCGCGAATCTCCTGCTGCCCATCGTGTATGCCTTCTTTCTCGCCGTGTTAAGCTATCCACTGGCTCGCTGGCTACGTCGGCATCGCTGGCCGATGCCGCTGGCGCTCGGTGTGACGATGTTTGTGAACCTCGCCTTCGTCGCCGGACTCATCACCATCGCCGTGCGGCTCATCGTGAGCTTTGCGGCGGACCTGCCTCGCTATGTGAAAGGCCTGAACGGCAAGCTCGGTGAGATGGCGCTGTGGCTGGAAGGCCAAGGTGTGAGCGGCGTGAAGGCGGAGGTCGATCATCTCTTTGACTGGAACACGGTGGTGGAATGGAGCACGCAGGAGAATGTCATGCGCGGCCTCGGCACGGCGCTCGGCAGTACGTTTGGAGCCGTGAGCACGGTCTTCGTCGGACTCGTCATGATTTTACTCCTCATGATGTTCATCCTCATGGAGGCGCACGGCACGCACTCGCGGCTACAGGCCGTGAAACTCTCCGGCGGTCCCGATTTCTCCGGCCTCATGCGCTCTGCGGATGACATCCAAAAGTATCTCGGCGTGAAAACTCTCATCAGCGCTCTCACCGGCCTGCTGGCGGGAGTCTTGTGCTGGCTCTTCGGCCTGCAATATCCGCTGCTCTGGGCCATCCTCGCCTTCGTGTGCAATTTCATCCCCGCCGTCGGCTCCACGGCCGCCTCCATCCCAGCCATCGCGGAGGCTCTAGTGCAAAATGGACCGATGCATGCCGTCGTCGTCGCCGTGGGATATGGCGGGATCAATTTCTGCCTCGATAATTTTGTGCAACCCCACCTTCTCGGAAACCGTTTTGGGATCTCTCCACTTGTCGTCATCCTCTCTGTCATCTTTTGGGGCTGGCTTTGGGGGCCGCTGGGCATGTTCCTCGCCGTGCCGCTCACGATGGTGATGAAGGTCATTCTCGACAACACGGAGGAATTCCGCTGGCTCTCCGTCATGATGGCGAAAAAGAAGGTGCGCCACGGTGAGGTGGAGGTGGCCGGTTATGATCTCCATCTCCATGAAGGCGAGATCATCGGCAGTGGGGCTAGCACGGAGATTCCCGGGCGACGCGAGCCGTGATTTGGAGATCCAAAAGGTAAAGACTACACGCCTTCACTGGATCCATTGGCTACAGAAATTATGTCAAACCGAGGTCAGTGATGTCATTCGTTTGTCTCCCGTCTTGATGTTTTTCATGGGTGCTGCCAGCATCGTTCCGATTCACCGAAATTCTCACCCGATTCATTGCCATGAAGACCCGCTCGAACCCCACCGTCATCGCCTCTCGCATTCTGCTCGCCCTGGGAGCCTCTGCCCTCATCTCCTCATGCTCGATGCCGCCACGTCAGGCTTGGAGCATGATCCAGCGTGACGGCCTCTTCAATTACTGGGCTTACTCCTCCGGCCATCAGCCTAGCTTCAGCCGGCCTAGCCCGCCGCTTCAGCGTTCCACCAGCCAATCACTGGCCTACCGCCCCACCTACACACCCTACGGCCAGCCACGCGTGAGCTACACACCGCCTGCTCGCAGTTCCTCGGCAACGGTGACGAACCGCTACTACGCTCCCTCCGACTCCCCTGCCCCTGCGCCGCAGATTGCCCAGCCCTCTTATCGCCCGAAGACAAGCTCTTCGCCGCGTCGCAGCACCAAGCCGCGCATCGTCAAAGTCGATGACGAGCCCGTTTATAAGCCCTCCGTCGTGGATGCCGCGCCAAAAAAATCCCCATCACCTTCCTCTCCCAAGCCATCCAGCAGCCCGGCTCCGAAAAAAGACCTTCCGTATGGCAATGCCGTCGCAGGTCGCCCGAACATGGTGAATAGCCCTTACGCCAGCAAAACGCAGCTCGTCGATGTGGCCGGCATGGGACCTGGGCAAACGGTGAAATGCCCTTACTCCGGCAAGCTCTTCCGCGTCCCGCCCACCCAGCAGGCCGCCAATAAGGTCGAATCCAAGCTCGATGCGCCTGCATTGAAATCCCCGGAAAAAGCCGAGGACAAACCTAAATCTGAACCCAAGAGCTCCGAAGCGCCAAAATCCGAGCCGAAGACCGAAAGCAAGGCCGAGGAGAAAAAGCCCTGATCCAAACCCAGAGCTATTTGGTAGCCGCTGAACGTTTCCCAGCCTCGAATTGCCCCTTGCGCCTTCGAGGAACGGTGGAACTCTAGCCGCCCTCGAACCCAATCCATCCCTCAACAACTCAATCATGGGCCAGCAACTTAACAAAATCGTCAAACGCATCCGCCGGAAGAAGTATCTCGAACGCAAAAAGGCTCTGGTTAAAGCCGGCGTGACCCGCAAAGCCCGCATCGCCAAGGCTGAGAAGACCGTCAAGAAGGCCGCCCCCGTGAAGAAGGCTCCTGCGAAGAAGGCCGCCCCGAAGAAGGTGGAAGCCGCCGTTGAGGCCGTTGCCGCTGCAGCTCCTGCTGCCGAAGCTCCCGCTCAGGAATAGTCCGGGTTAGGAAAAACCTTTCACTTCATCCGCACCGTCCGCGTCACCGCTGGCGGTGCTTTTTTATGCCCTCGCGGCCCCTTCCTTGACGAGGAGAAGAGGCCGCTTTAGGCACACTCATGGCGCAGGGATCATCTCCCTGCGTTTTCTTTATCTTCGCAGATGCAGGGAAGGCCGTGAGAAC
This sequence comes from Akkermansia muciniphila, assembly GCA_943373155.1. Classification (GTDB taxonomy): domain Bacteria; phylum Verrucomicrobiota; class Verrucomicrobiia; order Verrucomicrobiales; family Verrucomicrobiaceae; genus Prosthecobacter. The sequence goes on from CALSBJ010000039.1 coordinate 25,791, forward strand.
CGGCCACAGTGGCGCTGCGGTATCGGGTCACAGACCTCCATTCGTGCTCATTCGCACGGAACATAGCCAATCGGGAGCAATCCAGGGTGAAGGCGGAGGCGAGGAAGGCGGCAAAACCGCCAGGAAACCCGGAGTCCGAACATCTCTCTGCGAAGTCGTCATCGAACCAATGAACCCAGCAAAACCATGTACCTCCAAAAACTGCGAGGAAGGGCCTTCGTGCTCTTTCTTACCCTCGGCAGCATTCATGCCGCCGAACCACAGAAACCCGTCGAACTGACGGAACGCGTCGTTACTGCCACTAAAACGGAAACCGAGCGCTGGCGCACTGCCAGCAGTGTCACGGTTATCGACCGGAAAAGGATCGAGCAAGATCAGCTCACCCTGCTGCCCGATGCTCTCCGGCAGGTTCCCGGCCTCACGATCGCGGATCGTGGCACACCCGGCTCCGTGAACGGCCTCTTCCTCCGCGGCACAAACAGCGATCAGACCCTCGTGGTCATCGACGGTCGCCCCATTCCGGCCAATCTAGCCGGTCTTTACAACATCGAGACCATGTCTCTCGACAACGTGGAACGCATCGAAGTGCTTCGCGGTCCAGCGGCTAGTCTCTACGGGGGAAAAACACTCGGAGGCGTCATCAATATCATCACCCGCAGTGGACGAGGCCTCGAAAAGCCGGAGACCACACTCTCATGGGAAGGGGGCAGCTTTGGAACCTCGCGGGAGAGCCTCAGCACTCGCGGCTCACATGGCATCTACGATTGGAGCCTCGATCTCAGCCGTCAGGACACCCAGGGCTATCGCATCAACAGCCAGATGCAGCTCAACAATGTGGCGGGCAAATTCGGCGTGCAGCTCGCAGACACGCTTCGATTTGACCTCGATCTGCGTTACTACAACGCAGACGTGGGCGCTCCGGGTAGTCTCGCTGCCAATGATCCCGATGATCATGTCCTTACTGAGTTTTGGAGCATCTCACCTCGGCTCGAATGGCAGACCACGGAGCGATGGATACAGACCTTGACCTACCAGTTTGGTAATTTCCGCCAAGTGGCATCCAACTTCACTCCCAACTTCGGCATCAACAGCCGAAGCACCTCCCGCAATCACTTCCTGGAATACCAAAGCGTGCTCAAGGCCACGGATTCGTGGACCATCACCGCTGGCGCATGGCTCCAGGACATCGGCTACTCCCGCAGCAGTGACAATGCCTTCCCGCTTGAAGGCTACGATGTCGATCAGGCAGAAACCAATTGGGCCGTCTTCCTGCAATCGCAGGCGGAGATCCTCCCCGGCTGGAATCTGCTCGGAAGCATCCGTCATGATGCCTACTCGGATTTCCAAGATGCCACGACCTGGCGGCTCGGCACGAGCTGGAAGCTTCCTTGGACAAAAACCGTCCTGCATGCCAACTACGGCACCGCCTTCGGTCCAGCCAGCCCACAAAATCGTGAAGCAGCACTCTTTGGCGATCCCACTTTCATCAAGCCAGAGCTGAGCAAGGGCTTCGAAATCGGCATCGAGCAGCCTTTCGCCAACGACAAAGCCAGTCTCAGCCTCACTTGGTTCCACAACAACATCCAAAACCTGATCGTCTTCCTGCCGCCCTTCGGCCCCTTGCAGCAGATCAATCAAGCACGCACTCAAGGCCTCGAAGCCGCATTAAACTGGCAGCCTTGTGAGGGCTTCGGCTTCAACACCCAGTACACCTACCTCGATGCCGATGACCTCACCGCTGGCACACGCCTCGTGCGCCGCCCACGGCACACGATCACCGCCGAGACTTGGGTCAAGCCGGTCAACAAACTGCGCCTTGGCTTGGGCACCATGTATGTCATCGACCGCGAGGACGGCTTCGGTGCCGCCCAGCAAGATGTAGAGGACTATCTCCGCCTGCGCCTGACCGCGAGCTACCAGGTCAGCAAGAACCTCGAAATCTTCGCCCGCGTGGAAAACCTGCTCGGCGAACGCTACTCCGAGGTCCTCGGCTTTCCCTCCATGCGCACCGGTGCCTATGCAGGATTCCGGCTGCGCTTCTGATGCAGTCGTGCTAGATCAGCCCCGTGGCTACCCGCACGTCACGTTCTGATTCTCCTGCCGCGCTGCGCCAGCGGTTCATCCGCCGTGTCAGCGCGGCTTCGCCTTTTTACCAGATGTTCGATCATCTGCCCGATCTCGCGTTCTTTGCCAAAGACCGCGATTTCCGCTTCATGTGCGCCTCACGCCGCTTCATGGACCGCTTCGGCATTCATCATGAAAACGAGATCGTCGGCAAAAACGACTTCGATCTCTTCCCAGATCGCCTCGCCGAGAATTTCCGCCGAGATGACGAGGAAGTCTTCGGCACCGGCAAACCGAAGCTGAACATTGTTGAGCTCTTTTTCACCGATCAGGGCCTGCCAGACTGGTTCGTCACCAACAAGCTCCCGCTCTTCGATGCGAAAGGCCGCGTCATCGGCCTCATGGGCACCGTGCAGAGCTTTGAAGGCAAAAAACAGGTCCTCCAGCCCTACCTGCAAATCGACCGCGCCCTCGCCTACATCCGCGAGCACTTCCGCACCGGCGTCTCGATCACGGAATTGGCCGAAATCGTGCATCTTTCTCCCCGCCAGCTTCACCGGAAGTTCGTCGAGACCTTCGGTGCCAGCCCACAGGCCTTCATCATGAAGCTCCGCATCCAGGCCGCCTGCGAAGCCCTCCAAAAAGAGAGCGCTCAGATCGCCGAAGTCGGTCGCGAGCTCGGCTTCTGCGATCAAAGCGCCTTCACCCAGCACTTTCACCGGCACATGGGCATGACACCCTTGCATTACTTGAGACAATTTCGTCTTCGCCGAAGCTGAATTTCCGTTTGCCCAATGTCACAACTCCGCCTAAAGACTGCTCCCCCACCCCGCGCGGTTAGCTCAGTGGTAGAGCATTGCCTTCACACGGCAAGGGTCGCAGGTTCGAACCCTGCACCGCGCACCATCTTCGTCCCAGCAAACGAGATGCTTCATACAGCCATCCGCATCACCAGCGGAGCTGCCCAGGCCGCCATCGCATAAAGCAAGGCGGCGATCCCCATCGCCAACAAGGCGATCAGCCCAATCTCCAGCGTCTTCACGCTCAGGAGCGACCCACGAGACACGCCAATATCCTCCAGTGTGGCGAACTCCCTCTTCCTCAACCGGAAGGACAGCGCAAACACCAGCGCCGAAACAAACAACGCCGCGCCCGCCGTCGTCAGCAGCATCGTCGTGGCAAAGCCTTCGAGGCGCACGAGCTGCGTCAGCAGTCCCTCCATGTCATCGCGAGGGCGGATGAGCTGAACCGTTTTCGATTTCGCATACTGCCCCGCCATCAGCGCCTCCGTCTTGGCATCCGGCGGCAGCAGGATCGCGGCGCTGATCGGATAATCGCCGGTGTCGCCATGAAAATGGAACGAGTTCAAATTCGCCTCGGTGACCTCCTGAAACATCCGCACCGCCGCATTGGCAATCGTGTTGTGCTCTTCCTCTTTGAGCACATCCGTGCCCTTCACATCATCGTGGCCATGCGCACGCCCCTCGATGAGCCATGCCGTCTTCAGATCGCAAAACACCGCGTCATCATCCGGCGTGCCGTTGGCGGTCAAAACACCCGCGATGCGCATCTTCAGCGGGTACGTGCCCGCCATGTCGAAGGTCTGCTCCGGCGTCGAAAAGATCGCATCACCCGGCTTCAGGCCGCGTTCGCGTGCCAGCCGTGCACCGAGCACGCAATCCCCCAGTCGAGTGATTTGTTTTCCAGCACTCAAGGCCAGCCCGCGAAAGCCAAAATACTCCAGCGCCGTGCCCACGATGGGAGCCTTTTGCGCTTCAAAACGCACATGCAGCGGAATGCCGCCCTCCGGCATCTCCTTCAGCGGCAGCGACGCCAGATTCTCCTTCTTGAAATACAGCGCCGTCATCATCAGATCCAGCGCACTGCCCTTGGTCCCCACGATTTGCGGCGTCGAAGCCGCCCTCGCTCGAAGATCCGCCTGCGCATGCCGCACCAGCACCCGCAGGCAAAGCGGTAGCGCCAGCACCAATCCCAGCGCCGCCGCCAGCAGCACGCTCTGTGTGCGATGACGCAGCACATAGCGGAGGGCGAGAGCGAAGGCAGGTTTCATGAGAGCGCCGACAGTGCGGAGTAAAAAGCCTCTTGCCAACTTTGGATTACACCCGTAATCCTCGCCGGATCACACTTGTAATCCTGCTCCATGGCTGACGAAGACGATCTCCCCGCCACGCCCCGCATCTCCGACGCCGAATGGACCGTCATGAAGGTGCTCTGGGAACGCGGCACCAGCACGCTCGGCGATGTCGTGCGCGAACTCGAAGGCCGTCTGCATTGGAAACCGCGCACCGTGCAGTCCCTCATCCGCCGCCTCACGGAGAAAGGCGCGCTCGCCGTCGAAGCCGTGGGCCGTGAGTTCCGTTACACGCCCGCCGTCGATCAAAACCACTGTCAGCTCGAAGAAAGCCGCAGCTTCCTCGACCGCGTCTTCAACGGTCGCCTCACGCCCTTCGTCGCCGGCTTCATGGAGCGTGAAGAAGTCTCAAAAGACGACCTCGCCGCCCTTCGTGAGGTGCTCGCTCAAGCCGAGAAGAAACTCAAAAAGTAGCCGCGCACTTCCTTCGTCCTCGTCCTCCTACTCGAACTCGTCCTCGATCCCTGCGCCCTCGTGAGAAGTCAGATGTGAAAAGTCAGAAGTAGCTCTGCCCTCTGCCCATCTTCCAATTTTCAGTTTTCAGTTTTCAGTTCTCCATTTTCAGTCCCCCCCCCGCGCCATGACCTCCGAAGCCCTCCTCCACTGGCTCCAGCGCACCACCCTCGAAGCCAGCCTGCTCATCCTCGCCGTGCTCGGCCTGCGCCTGATGCTCGGCACGCGGCTCAGTCCCGCGTGGCGCATTGGTTTGTGGATGCTCGTCGGGGCCAAATTGATGCTTCCCGCCTTCATCCCGGCTGGATTTGGCCTTGGAGCGCTGTGGACGGACAAAAATGACCTTATTGACCCAAGGGACATCTCAAACATCGCTGAGGCTTCCGTGTATTCCGTGCCTTCCGTGGTCGAATTTCAGACGCCTGCGGTCTTTCCACGCACTTCCTTCGACCTTCGTCATTCCGCGGTAGCGGCTTGGCTCCTCGGCACCCTCACCGTCCTCGCCGCAGCGCTCCTCCGCCAACGCCGCTTCCAAAAGCAGCTGTCCCGCTTCCCCATCGCCGACGATCCTCATCTCACCTCGCTCATCAACCATCTCTCATCCCAGCTTCGCGTCCCCACGCCGCAGATCGTCCTCACCGCCCCCGGCACCACGCCCGCGCTCGTCGGCCTCCGCCAGCCGAAAATCCTCCTCCCATCCGATTGGCACGCTCGTTTCACCGACCGCAGTTTGCGCCACGTCCTCCTTCACGAGTTGCTCCACGTTCGTCATCGCGACCTCCTCTGGAATTGGGCCGCCATCGCCGTTCAGGCGCTGCATTGGTTCAATCCGCTCGTGTGGTTCGTCGTGTCACGCTTTCAGGCCGACCGCGAACTGCGCTGCGATGCCGGAGCGCTCGCCATCCTCGCGCCGTCCGAGCGTCTGGACTACGGCCACACGCTGCTGCGCATTCAGGAAACCTTCTTCGCACCACCAGCCATCGCAGGGTTGGCTCCATGCGTGCGCAACCACCCCACCCTGCGTCAACGCATCCTCATGATCGCCACCCCGACCACCCGCCAGCCCGTCATTCAGGCCCTGCTCGTCCTCACGCTCAGCGTGCTGGTCGGCTACTCCTTCACCACCGCCCGCGCCGCCGAGAAAGAAGTCCCGCCGAAGGTCCGCGAAGGCTCCACCACCACCAAAAAAGAGCTGTCCGATCCGTCAGATCAGTCCGATCAAAAAAAGCCCGCCATGCGTCAAAGTGAGGCGGGCACTCCTGCCCGCCAAGGCGACCGCGAAGGCAGCAAACCCAGCGCCGAACGCGACGGCACCCGCAAACCCGGCACCCGCGATGGCGAAAAACCACGCACCGGCCCCCGCGACGGCGAATCCACCCAAAAACCGTCAGCAGAGTCACCACGGTCAACAAAGTCAAAAGAGTCATCTCAAAAGCCCCGCAAAAGCGACGGCGACCGCTCCACCACCTCCTCCGGCGAACGCATCACCCTCAAAGTCATCGACGGCGGCGACACCGTGCTCATCGGCGACGAAAAAGTCCCCATGAACCGCCTCCGCGGCTTTCTCAGCACCTTCCTCCCCGACCATCCCGGTGCCAAAGTGGTCATCCAAGCCGAAGCTAAAACCGACTACAAAGTCCTCATCGGGGTTCTCGATGCCGTCCGCGACAACGGAAACAAGAATGCCAGCATCAAGGAGGAGTAAGCGCAATCACAGCAAACTATGACTCTCGATCAAAAGATCAGTCTGGTGCAGGCCTCGCACATGTTCATTGCGATCGGCCTGCCTGTTTTGTTCTTTTGGGCTTTGCGCGGCAGCACCACACTAACCACACTTTCTTCCCGATGGTTTTTGACGGTCTTTTTCTGCTGGTTGGCTCGTTTGGCTCATCGCTGGTTCTTTGAACTACCTCTCTATTTCAACCGCGCGCGCATTGAGGGCGATGAAGCTTACGATGGAGTCGGTGGAAACGCCGTGCTGCTGCTTCTTGGCTGGTTGGAGCCAGCAGTTATCTCAACCCTGATCTGCATAGGTATCACGATCAGGAGAAGGCTGAAACAGCGTGAGTTAAACACAGCAACCTGAACTCTTCTCACCTGCCATGCGACCTTCTTCATTCCGCCTTCGTCCATCCTTCCTCATTCTGATTTCGTCCTTCGTCATTCCGCCGCTCGCGAATGCCGCCACACCTGCCGAAGTCTCCGCTGCGGCGGTCAAGGCCGTCACCTTCTACCACGCCCACGCGGCGGCCCACGGCGGTTACGTCTATCGCTACAGCGCCGACTTCACGCTGCGCGAGGCGGAGGGCATCCCCGGCCCCGACACGATTTGGATTCAGCCGCCGGGCACGCCTGCGGTCGGCATGGCGATGCTGGATGCTTACGAGGCCACGAAAGATGAAAAGTGCCTCGCCGCCGCCGTGGAGGCCGCGCGATGCGTTTCGCGCACGCAGCTCGCTTCGGGCGGTTGGGACTACTCGGGCCATTTCGATGCCCAAGGCCGCGAATCGAAGCATTACTGCCGCAAGGCCGATGGCACGGCCATTCCTCGCACGCAGACCGCCACGCGCGAGGCGGGCTGGCACCACTGGCGTCGTCAGGACAAGAAAAACTACGCCACCTACGACGACGATGTCTCCCAGGCCGCCACGCGCTTGCTTGTGCGTGTCGATCACGCGCTCGGTGGCAAGGACGCCGAGATCAAAGACGCCGCCGACTTCGCGCTGCGCACGATCATGATGACACAGTATCCCGCCGGTGGTTGGAGCGCGAATTTCGACGACGCGCCCACCTTTCCGCCGCCCGTCGAAAAGTATCCCATCAAGCCCGCGAACTACCCGCAGGATTGGCCGCGCAAGTGGCCGAAGGACTTCAGCGGCTGCTACGTGCTCAATGACAACACGCACGCCACGCTCATGAGCACATTGCTCCTCGCCTGGCAGCTCCGTGGCGATGCCCAATACCTCGAGGCCGCCAAACGCGGCGGCGACTTCCTTCTGCTCGCGCAGATGCCCGATCCGCAGCCCGCCTGGGCGCAGCAATACAACGCCGACATGCAGCCCGTGTGGAGCCGTCAATTCGAGCCCACCGCCATCAGCGGTCGCGAAAGCCAGGCCGCCATGTGGGCGCTGCTGAAGCTCGCCGCCGCCACGGGCGACAAAAAATACCTCGCGCCCGTCGCCAAGGCCATCACCTACCTCCGCACCGTGCTCCTGCCCGGCAACAAGCTCGCCCGCTTCTACGAACTGAACACCAACAAGCCCCTCTACTTCGAGCGCGGCCCCGGCGGCAAAGGCTTCGAGCTCACCTACTCCAACAAGAACGCCTCTTCGAACTACGGCTGGGTCTGGGACAGCGAACTCGATGCCCTGCAAGCCGCCGGCAGCCAGATCGCCCGTGGCGAGCCCGTCACCTTCCCCCGCACCGAAAAAGAACGCTGGTCCTCCCCTCCCACCGACGCCGACATCGCCACCATCCTCCAAGAACAAGCCCCCAACGGCTCCTGGCCCATCACCGACGACGACCGCGGCATCATGCGCGACGCCAACGGCAAAAAAACCAAACCCACCGGCGGCGTCCTCTACAGCCTCGACTTCGTCCAAAACGTCAAAGCCATGAGCGCCTGGCTGAAAGCGAAAGGAGGCGTGAAATGAAGCGCGGCAGCCGCGTGACCGTAGGTCGGGTGTGTTCGGCGCAATGGACATCGCTGACACTCAAAGTGACCTTCGCCGAACTATCCGACTGGATCGTGGGTGTTGGAGCCAGCGATATCCATCGAAGCCGGATAGTTTGGCGAAGGATGTCAGAGATGTTGCCACGCCTTCTCCGCCAAACACATCCGGCCTACGGACTGCCCTCCGAGCCGGAGGCTCGAAAGACATTAGCCGGTGGTGAAACGAGAGCAGCGAGTGAGAACCACCGGACACCATCGCCACACCCACGCTCCACTTACGCCGCGTCCTGGAAGGACGCGAGAAGCCAGCACCAACCCAGCGTGACCGCCATGGTTGAATCGTCCCCTTCTCGCGCCCTTCCAGGGCGCTCCCATGATTTGGAAATCATCTGCGAACCTCGACCATCCGGTGGTTCTCGCTCGCCAAGCCTCGCTTCACTACCGGCGAATCTCTCGCGAGCCTCCGGCTCGACTCTGAAAAACCTCTGCGTCCTTCCAATCTCTGCGGTGCTCCTGCTTGGAGTCTCTGGCCATGCCGCCGAGAAATACGACAACCCCACGCCGTGGTCCTACCAGCGGCTCCAGCGTCCGGCCATTCCAGCCACCAAAGACACCACGTGGCCGAAAGACGACCTCGATCGCTTCATCCTCGCTCGACTCGAAACAGAAAACCTCCGTCCCATCAGCGATGCCTCGCGTGCGACACTCATTCGCCGCGCATCCTTCGATTTGCGCGGCCTGCCGCCGTCTCAAGCCGAGATCGAGGCCTTCCTGCGTGATCCAGCACCGGATGACGCGGCCTTCGCGAAGGTCGTGGACGCCTTTCTGCAATCCGAACGCTTCGGCGAGCGCTGGGCGCGGCATTGGCTCGATGTCGTGCGTTATGCCGACAGCGTCGGTCGCGTGTGGAATGCACCGTTTCTGTATGCCGCCCGGTATCGTGACTGGGTGATTGATTCCCTCAACGAAGACAAACCCTACAACCGCTTCGTCGCCGAACAGATCGCGGGCGATTTGCTCCCAGCCACCACCGTGTTGCAACGCCGCGATCAAATCGTCGGCACTGGCATGCTCGCGCTCGGCAGCATGAACGTGCAGGAGGGCGACTACGAGCAATATCTCCTCGATCAGGTCGATGACCAGATCGACGTCGTCGGACGCGCCTTCCTCGGCCTCACGCTCGCCTGTGCACGCTGCCACGATCACAAAACCGAGCCCGTCACCATGCGCGATTACTACGCGCTCGCGGGCATCTTTTACAGCAGCCGCACACTCAGCGGCACGCCAAACCGCAACGACGGCGTTGCCGGTGGTTACGTCAGCCCCGAGGCGCTCGTCGATCTGCCCACCGAGCTCGATGAAGCCGTCGGCCCGCCGCAAAAACTGCCCGCCGGCATTCACTCGATGGATGACATCCGCGAGCTCGGCAATCCGAAGCAAACCATCCGCTACGACCACGATCCGCACTTCTGCATGGGCGTCATCGAGGGCAAAATTGAAGACTGCGAGATCGCCATCGGCGGCGATCCGCACGATCGCGACACCGCGCCGAATCGCGGTGAATTGAAGCTCCCCGCCTTGCCACCGATGCCGAAAGTGCCCGCGCAAAGCTCCGGCCGCCTCGAATTCGCCCAATGGCTCACGCAGCCCACGCATCCGCTCACCTCACGCGTCATGGTGAACCGCCTCTGGCAGCATCTTTTCGGCGAAGGCCTCGTGCGCACCCCCGATGACTTCGGCATCACCGGCGCCGATCCCACGCATCCCGAGCTGCTCGACCATCTCGCCATTCGTTTCGTCACAAATGGCTGGAGCGTGAAGAAAATGATCCGCGAGATGATGCTCAGCCGCACCTACCGACTCGCCACCACCGGCAATCCCGAGCATCCCGATGCGGGCAACAAACTGCGCTGGCGTCAAAACCCGAAGCGCCTCGAACTCGAACCCCTGCGCGACACTTTGCTGCAACTTGCCGGTCAACTCACCTTCGACCGCCCCGAAGGCATCCAAGTCGCCGGAACCGGTGGCAAAGGTCGTCACGGCGTCACACGCGGCCTGCTCGGCATCGAGGAGCCGTATCGCACGATCTACCTCCCCGTCGTGCGCGACAACATCCCCGAGCTCTTCAGCACCTTCGACTTCCCCGGCCCCACCCAAATCAAAGGCCAGCGTGACGTCACCACCGTCGCCCCGCAGGCCCTGTTCTTCATGAACAACCCCTTCGTCGAGCAACTCGCCGCTCAAATTGCCGACCAAGCCGGCAAAGACATGAAAGCCATCTACAAACTCATTTTGGGCCGCGATCCCACCTCCGAAGAAATCGCCGATTCAGCCGATCTGGACCTCCAAACGCTCGTGCAGGCCCTTCTGGGCACGGCGGAGTTTCGATATGTTTTTTGAACCGATCCATTTGGTAGAAAAATTGTGGGTAGAAAAATGATCCCTGAATTCTGAGCTCTGAAATTTTTCTACCCCTAATCTTTCTACCAAAACCAATCCCATGACCACTCGCCGCAATCTTCTCCAATCCACCAGCGCAGGCTTCGGCTGGTTGGCGTTCAATGCGCTGCATCAGCAGTGGGCTTCGGCGGCGGCACCGCCGAAGACGATCAATCCACTCGCTCCGAAGGCCCCGCACTTCGCGGCGAAGGCGAAACGCGTGATCTTCATGTTCATGCAGGGCGGACCGAGCCATCTGGACACGTTTGATTACAAACCGGAGCTCGTGAAGGCCCACGAGCAGAAGGTGGCGAATTACATGGGCACCGCGTTCGACTTCAAACCGCGTGGCAAGAGCGGCCTCATGATTTCGGATGCGTTTCCCGAGCTTTCCAAGCACGCAGACGACCTCTGCGTCCTCAACGGCATGCAGACACGCACGAACGCGCATCAGATGGCGACGGTGGCGTTGCACATCGGCAGCGAGACGTTTGTGCGGCCGTCGATGGGTGCGTGGATCGTTTACGGCCTCGGCACCGAGGCGGAGGACCTGCCGGGCTTTGTCACCATCAATCCCGTGGCCGACACTGGCGGCGCGATGAACTACGGATCGGCGTTTTTGCCCGCGAGCTTCCAAGGCACGCGACTCAGCACCACCGGCGGCGGCGTTCCCGATCTCTCGAACGGCCGACACAGCGATGCGCAGCAGCGGAAGCAGATCGAATTCATCCAAAAAGCCAATCGCAGGCTCCTCGCGGGCGATCCGGGCAATCCCGAGCTCGAAGGCATCATCCAGAGCTACGAACTCGCCTACAAAATGCAGACCAGCGTGCCTGATGTGCTCGATCTCGATAAGGAACCCGCGCACATCCGCGAGCTCTACGGCCTCGACAACGGCGACACCGAGCGTTTTGGCACGCAGTGCCTCATGGCGCGTCGCCTCGCGGAAAAAGGCGTGCGCTTCATCCAGCTCACCAGCACCGGCTGGGACCACCATCAGCAGCTCCGCGAAGGCATCACCCGCCAGGCTGGCAGCATCGACAAACCCATCGCCGGCCTCATCGCCGATCTGAAGCAGCGCGACATGCTCAAGGACACCCTCATCCTCTGGGGCGGCGAGTTCGGCCGCGGATCGAGCTACGACAACGAACCCTACAACGGCCGCGGGCACAACGGCCGCGGCTACACCATGTGGATGGCCGGCGGCGGCGTGAAAGGCGGTTTTACTTATGGCAGCACCAACGCCATGGGCGACACCGCCGAAACCGGCATCATCACCACCCACGACCTGCACGCGACGGTCCTGCATCTCATGGGCATCAATCACGAACGCCTCACCTACCGCTACTCCGGCCGCAACTTCCGCCTTACCGATGTGCACGGCGTGGTGGCGAAGGACATCATCGCGTGAAGGCGTCCATGCGCTGCGTTTGATCAAAGCGTGGCAGCAAGTCGTGGTCGTGGGTGACGACCACGAGGGTGCTTTGGCGAGTCTTGGCATCCTCGATGAGCAGATCAGTCACGACCTTTGTGCGGAGTGGATCGAGCGAAGCCGTGGGTTCATCGGCGAAGAGAAACTTCGGTTCATGCGCGAGGGCACGAGCGATGGCGACGCGTTGGCGTTCGCCTTGAGAGAGCTGGCTCACGAGCTTGGTGCGGTGAGTGGCAATTTGCAGTCGCTCGATCAGCCCGGGGAGATTCGAGGAGGCTTTGGCCAGGGTTTCGCGGCTGAATTGATGCGGCAGAAGGATGTTTTCCTCGACGGTGAGGTAGTCGAGCAAGGCGAAGTCCTGAAACACGAGCCCGATGTGTCGCAGGCGAAGAGCTCGCAGGGCTTCGCGGGACATTTGGGATAGGTTTTGTCCTTCCAACTCCACGATGCCGCTCGATGGAGCGAGCAGTCCGGTCATGAGGCGCAGCAGGGTGGTTTTCCCGCCGCCGCTGGCTCCAGCGAGGGCGAGTGTGGACCCCGCAGCGACCTTCAATTCCGACACCGCGAGCCGAAAGACATCGCCCGGATAGGCGAAAGTGAGATCGCTGATGCTCAGGGCGTGCTTCATGGCGATGCATTTAATCTCGCAGCGCCACGGCCGGATCAACTCGGGCAGCGAAGAAGGAGGGGATGACGGCGGCGAGGAGGCAGAGGAAGACGGCGGTGGAGCAGATGATGCTCAAATCGGCGAAATCGGTGTGGGCGGGGATCTCGGAGAGGAAATAGATGTCCTTCGGGAACAGGTCGAGTTTGAAGGCGCTGGCCAGCCATTCGCGGAAGGTATTCCGCACCGATAGAACCGCGAAGCCTCCGAGGATGCCGCCGATGACACCGATGATGGCGACAAAGCCTGCCTGGGCCACAAAGATGGCGATGATCTGCCAGGCCCGCGTGCCGAGGGCAGTGAGAATGCCAATCTCACGGCGCTTTTTCACGGTGACGGTGATGGTGGTGTTCATCACGCAGATGGCAGCCACGAGCATGATGAAGAGAAGAAGGAAGTACATCATGACTCGCTGGTTCTCGACGGATCGTAGCATGTCCTCATGCTCTTGATCCCAGGTTCGCCAGCCCCATTGTGGCGGCAGGGTGCCATCGATGTAGGCGCTCTCCATGAGGTCGGCGGCGACATCAGGATCGACGAGCTCGAGTTCGATGCCGGTGACCTCGCCATCGAGATCGAAGAACTCCTGGGCGATGTTCAGCGGCACATAGCCACGCGTGCCCGCCGTATCGCCGCGGAGCATGCCGACGAGTTTGAGGTCTTTGGAAAGGATGCTGACGCTATCGAGCTTTTCGGCGCGTTGCTCATCCGCAGCGTCTTCGGGGATTTCCCGCACATCGGCGATGAATTGCCGCACGCTGGCGGAGGCATGCACGACGATGGTATCGCCAAGCTTGGCACCGATGTCGCGGGCCTGTTGGTCGGTGAGGATGATGTTGTCGTCGTTGAGGTCGAAAACGCCTTCGGTGAGATGCTTTGAGAGTTTTTTGGAGAGGGCGTTGTCCTTCTCAGGTGACAAACCGAGCACCGGCAGGCCTTGCAGACTGCCTTCTTTTTCGACGACAACATTCCCTTCGGCCACGGGGGTGGCGGCGATGAAGCGTTTATCTTTGGCGAGCTTATCGCGGAGTTCACGCCAGCCGGTGGACTGCGGTGATTCGGGGCCGGTTTCGCCGCCGTTATGCAGTCGCATAACAACGACATGCGGCTCAAAGCCGAGCAGCATCTTCCGAAACTCGATCTGCCAGCCTTTGAAGACGGACATGACCGTCACGAGCACGCCCACGCCGAGCACGACACCGAGCATCGAGATCACGGTGATGACCGAGATGAAGCTACGCGTCGGGCGCAGGTAACGAATGGCGAGGAAGAGAGGAGCGAGCACGGTGGGGATGACGAATGGATCAATCTCGCAGCGCCACCGCGGGATCGACGCGGGAAGCGAGCCAGGCGGGAGGCAGAGCAGCGGCTAGACAGAGAAGGACGGAACCGCAGGCAGTGTAAGCAACGAAAGCAGGATCGATGTGAGCGGGAATGGTGGAGAGGAAGAGGTCCGCCTCGCCAGAACTGCCGCCGGAGAGCGTGGCGATGAGGCCACGGATGTCATTGCGGTAGCGCAGCACCAAGGCGCTGAGGCCGAGTCCGGTGAGCGTGCCGACGACGCCAACGACGGCGGCTTGGGAGACAAAGATTTGAATGATCTGCCCTTGCCGAGCACCGAGGGCGGCGAGCACGCCGATCTCACGTCGTTTCTGGGTCGTGACGGTGATGGTGGTGTTCATGACGGCAAAGGCCGCCACGAGGCCGATGATACCAATGATGAAGAACATCATGAAGCGCTCATTGCTCATGGCGGCCAGCCGGGCATCTCCCTCATCCGTCCACAGCACGACTTTCCATCCGGCGGGGATGATGTTCTGCTCTTCGAGGCGCTTCTTGAGCGCTTTGATGTCGTTCGGATTGGTCGTCTCGGCCATGATGCCGGTGAAGTTTTCTCCGAGACCAAAGATTTGCTGAGCAGTGGCCAGCGTGGTGTAGGCGAAGTGCCCGGCGGTCTCGACGCGGGTGTAGCCGAGGAGCTTCGCCTCGATCGGGCGGAGTTTGATGAGCTTGAAGGCTTCGTGACGCTTCTTTTCATCGGAAATGTCCGAAGCCACGCGAAAGCGATTTACGGCGCTGGTGACATTCGAGGAGGCATAAACCGCCAGCGCATCGCCAGGGCGTGCGTCGATCTCTGCGGCGGTGTAATCGCTTGTGACGATGCCGCCATCGGAAAGCTCCATCGTGCCGTCGAGGCGGTGCTTGGATACTTTGGCCATGTAGGAGGCAGCGGAATCTGCCGGGAGGCCAAAGAGCACCGTGGCAGATTGATTTCCCTCATGCTCAACGAAGAAGATGCCACCGGCGTAACTCATCGCGGACTGGATACCTGCCTGCGGGCGCAGCTTGGCGAGGGTCGCTTCGACGATGGAAGGCACGGCAGGCTTGCCATCGGCGGGCTTCAAAATCAGGTGCGGCTGGTAGCCGATGAGTGCCTGACGAAACTCGCCTTCAAAGCCCTGCATCACCGCATTCACCACGATCATCATGAGCACGCCCACGGCCACGCCCAGGATCGAGATCACCGTGATGACGGAGACAAAGGACCGCTTCGCACGAAGATAACGGCGGGCGAGAAAGGAGACGGCGCTGACAGACATGAGGACGCGGAATGAGGCGCGAGGCAGGCCCCGGCGCAAAAGGATTCTCACGCCCTCTTTCGAGAACTAAACAGCCCGTATCGCGGGCTGAAGATGTAGGCGAGCACGAAGAGGCCGCCGAGCACAACGATGATGGTGGCGCTGACACTCCAGCCGAGCGGATAGGAAATGAAAAAGGCCGCCACGGAGCCGAGGCCGCCGATGATACCTCCGCCCCAGAAGAGCGTGCGGGCATTGTTGGTGAGCAGATAGACTGTTGCGGCCGGGGCGACCATCAAACCGACGCTCAAAATGCAGCCGACCGCTTGCAGCGAGGAGATGAGCACGAGGATCGTGATGCCAAACAAAGCATAACTGAGCAACCGCACCGGCACGCCAAGGCTTGCGGCGATGTTTGGCTCGAACATGTAGATGAGCAGCGGCCTTTGCAGGGCGATCAAAGCCAGCACCGCGACGGCGCTGATGCCGAAGGCGATCCACAAATCGCTGTCCGCCATGCCGACGATGCTGCCGAAGAGCCATTCATCGAGCTGCTGACGGATATCGAGCTTGGTGAGAATGAGCAAACCACCCGCGAAGGCCGTGGTGTAGAGAATGCCCATCGCCGTGTCCTGATCGAGTCGCGAGGTGCGCGAGAGAAAGAGTGAGCCGAGGCCGACGATCAGCGCGGCAAACACGGCACCCGCCAGCGCACTCCACTGCGTCAAGCCGGCCACCAGCACGGCCAGCGCAATGCCTGGCAGCAACGCATGCGAGAGCGTCCCAATCTTCAGCGCCGATTTTTGCAGCACCACGAAAGCGCTCACGAAGCCATTGGCGAAGCCGATCATCAGACACGCCAGCAACGCCCGCTGAGCGATGGGCTCGGCGAGGCAGTCGGAAAACGTGGTGGAGAGGAGCATGGGGGCGGAAATGGAGATTTAGGAGATGGCGGAGCTGGAAATGACGAATGGCGAATGAGGGAATGACGAATGAATGACGAAGCTCGAATGCCTGGAAGGCGCTCGCGGGCATTCGTCATTGGAAATTGGGGCTTCGTTCGTCATTCGGAATTCCTCATTCGTCATTTCTCGCCGTAGGCAGTTGCGATGTTCTCTTTCGTGAAAGCCGTCTCCATTGTCCCGAACGCGATCTGGCTTCGTTTGATCAAAAGGAGCTCGTCGAAGATCTCGGGAGCGGTCTGCAGGTCGTGGTGGCTGGCGATGAGGAGTCGGCCTTCGTGGGTGAGCTCGCGGAAGAGCTTGGCGAGGCTGTCTTGCGCGGGTTTGTCGAGGCCGGTGAAGGGTTCGTCAAGAAGGAGGACGTGCGCTTCTTGCGCCAGGGCACGGGCGATGAAGGTGCGCTGCTGCTGGCCACCGCTCAGGGCGCTGATCTGGCGGTCCTGGAGGTCGAGCAGGCTCATTGCGGTGAGGGCTCGTTCGACGATTTCGTTGTCGTGTCGGGAGAACGAACGCCACCAGCCGAGGTTCGGATAGCGGCCCATCTCGACGAGGCCGCGCACGGTGATGGGGAAGTTCCAGTCGATGTCGCCACGCTGCGGCAGGTAGGCGATTTCATGGCTGCTGCGAGTGAGCGGCTTGCCACGCCAGAGGATGCTGCCGCTATCCGCCCGGATGAGACCGGCGAGGGATTTCAGCAGCGTGCTTTTGCCTGCGCCATTCGGCCCGATGAGGGCGATGCTGCGGCCGCATTCGGTGGAGAAACCAATGCCGTCCAAGGCGAGCACCTCGCGGTAGGTGACGCGGAGGTTGGAGACTTCGAGCTTGTGATGATGCGTCGAGGCATCGCCTCCGCCGCCCCAGCAGACGTGACCATCCGCGTGCGTGTGCCCGCAGGTGCTGTGGTCGTGATCGTGGGAGGCGCTTACCATTGGAAGTGATAGACTTCGTTGAGGCTGCCGGCGGCGGACCAGTTGGTTTCTCGTTTTGTATCCTGGCCATCGGGTTCGATTTCGAGGGTCAAAGCCTGGTCAGGAGCGCCGTAAGCCCAATCAGCGGCGACGAGCAGGTCGAGGCTCAAAGGCAGCGTAGCCTCGAATTCGACCGCGTTGTCGCTCCAATCGCCTTTTTCGAGCAGTTCACGCTCGCCGAGCTTCACGCTGAGCTTCTCGGGTTTGTGGACGAAACGCACGCGAACGAGCGACTTGGCCTCTTGAGGCTTCGCGGTGGCTTTCGCGGCCTTCGGAGGCTCAACAGGGGCGTTTCCAGTCAAATACGCCAAGGGGATCGCCAGCACGACGAAGGCGATGACGAGCAAAAAGAGCTGGATGGGCGGCGAACCTCGCATGGTGGCTTATTTCGTCGTGCCGAGGGCCGCCACGATGGCGCGGACGTTGTGGGCGATCATTGTCTCACAGGTATGCGCATGCTTCGCGGTGCCGTCGGCCACCAGCGGATCGCCCATTTTCACGCCGGTGCTGCGCACGATCTCGGCCAGCACCTTCGGATTGGCCTGATCTTCGGGGAAGGCGGCTTTGATGCCGTGTTCGCGGATGGTGGCGATGGATTCCGTGACGTGCTTCAGGCTCGAATCATCGCTGCGGGACACGCCAAGGATCGAGATGGGCTCGAAGCCGAACTCTTTGCAGAAGTAACCGAAGGCATTGTGCGCCGTGACGAGCTTGCGGTCCGCCCGGTCGATCTTGGCGATCTCGATCTTCGCCCAGGTTTTGAGCTCGCCGAAGCGCTTGGAGGCCGTTTTGGCATTTGCGGCGTAGGCGGCTTCGTTGGCTGGATCGGCCTCGGCAAAGACTTCCGCCACGATGCGGGCGGCCCGCTGCATGTTCTCGGCGCTGTGCCACCAGTGAGGATCAAACTCGCCGTGATGGTGATCGTGGCCGTCACCATGATCGTGATCGCAGGCGTAGGGGATGGATGGCACCTTTTCGCCCACTTCGACGAGCTTCACGCCCGCGCCGAGGCTGTCGCGCAGCTTGTCGAGGTAGGTTTCGAGGCCTTTGCCGGAGGCGAGGATCAATTTCGAGCCGCGCATGGCCGCGATGTCCTTGGTGGCGGGCTCAAAGTGATGGACGTCACCGCCCGGCTTCAGGATCTCGACGACTTCCACGTTCGCGCCGCCGACCTGACGAGCCAGATCGGCCACGATGGGATGCAGCGTGGCGACCTTCATGGCCGCGAGGGCTGGCGAGGCGAGGCAAAGGAGGGCGAGCAGAGTCTTCATGCAAGTAAGTAGCTCTTTCGTACTGCCAGCACAATGCCGTTCTTGCTATTCACTTCGTCTGGTTGATCGGCCTAGTGACTGGCACGGCGGCAGCTCACGAAATTCTGGACAGCCCCCCTGCCCTGTCGCATGGATGCCCCGCTGATTCGTAATATCGACAAACCCCGACCTTTCCGCATGTCTCTCAAGGTGATCCGCCTGTTCCTTCCCGCCCTCGCTCTCACCCTGGCCGCCTGCTCTTCCAGCGGCGGCGGACGCCGTGGGCAAACGCAGTATTTGGAGGCCTTCGCCCCGCAGAGCGTGCCTCATTCCTCACTCTATGATGCCGATCAGGTGACCTATTGGGACGGGGACGGCATGTCGGGAAGCCCGAGCATCACGATCGACCTGAGTGACCAGAAGGCCTATTTCTACAAAGGTGGCCAACTCGCCGGGGTGAGTGCTCTTTCCACGGGGGACGAAAAGCACCCCACGAAGACGGGGAACTTCAAAATCATCCAGAAGGACCAGTGGCATAAGTCCAACCTCTACGGCGACTTCGTGGATGCGGCGGGAAATGTCGTCGTGGCCAACATCGACATTACCAAGGACAAGCCGCCTGCGGGCACCCGTTTCGAGGGCTCCAAGATGCATCACTTCATGCGCTTCACGGGCGGCATCGGCATGCATGAGGGCTTCCTGCCCGGTTATCCGGCCTCTCATGGCTGCGTGCGTATGCCCGGCCACATGGCTGCCACCTTTTTCAACAACGTCAGCATGGGCACGCCAGTCACGGTGAAACCCTAAAGCTGAGAACCACCCAGCTACCATGACCGACCTCCCACTCGAAATCGGCCCCACGGAAGTGAGTTATCTGATGGGGCGGCCTGGCGATCAAGGCTTCCGCCTGATCGACTGCCGCGAGCAGGACGAATGGCACATCTGCCGCCTACCCGGTGCCGTGCTCGTGCCGATGTCCCGGATTGATGAAATGGCACCGTTGGCATTCACCAACCAGCAGGAGCATCTCATTGTGTATTGCCACCATGGCATGCGCAGTCAGCGAGTAGCTCAATGGCTGCGCTCGAACGGCTTTGCGAATACACAAAGCATGCGTGGTGGCATTGATGCGTGGTCCGATCTCGTCGATCCACATATGCCGAGGTATTAACCTCCAACCTCACACCAGCCGGTCCTTCAGCGCCCGGGCCACGGCGGCGGCTCGACTGTGGACGTTGAGCTTCGAGAAGAGATTACGTGTGTGCGTGCTCGTCGTGTGAATGCTCACCTGCAGGCGGTCGGCAATTTCTTTGGCGGTGAGACCTTCGACGAGGAGTTTCAGTAGATCGTGCTCGCGTGGCGAGAGCGAGACGGGCTCGGAAGCGGGTTGGGTGAGTTTGGCGAGCATCTTCACGACACTGGCGGCGACTTTCGGCGACATGGGCGAACCGCCTTGGACGGCTTCGTGGATCGCCTCGACCACCGTCTCGGCTCGCGAGGTCTTCAACAGGTAGCCGCTGGCTCCAGCACTGATGGCTCGGCCGATCTTCTCCTCATCTTCAAAGACCGTCAGGATGATGATGCGACATTCAGGAGCCAGTTTGTGAACATCTCCGATGATTTCGAGTCCGCTGCGACCGGGCAATCCGACATCCAGCAGGAGCACCTCCGGCTTCTGTGAGTGTGGCGCGATCTTCAACGCGGCCAGCATCGTTTCGGCATTTGCAAAGCCTGGGGCGGGTGCCAGACCGCGTTCGGCGGTGCAAAGACGCTGCAAAGAACGACGAAAGGTTTCGTGGTCTTCGACGATCCAAGGCTGGACCAAGATTTCAGGTTTCATGGTTCAAGTGTCAGGTTTGCGCCAGCGTGGAGTGCTCGGCACATCGAGCACAACTGTCGTTCCGGGGCGCGATTCGATGCGCAGCGTGGCACGCAACATCGAAGCGCGTTCGTGGAGGTTACTGAGGCCGTGCCCAGTGGAAGGAGTATTGAGATCGAAGCCTTGCCCATTATCGCGGATCACGATGCGAAGACCCGTGGCGGTGGGTGTGAGATGAAAGTGGACTTCGCTGGCTTGGGCGTGTTTGGCGATGTTGTGAAGAACTTCTTTGCAGAAGAGATAGAGTTCGCGCCGCGTCTCGATGTCCGGCTCCATGCTTAGGGGCGCTGCGGGCAGAGCACAATCGAGCGTGAGTCCACGCAGGAGGCGCTCGGTGAGACGACGAAGCACATCGAGCCAGTCCGCCTGCGCCTCGCTGCGGCGGGTGCGGATGAGATCGACCATGTCCCGCATGGAGTCGGCAGTCTCCTCGGCCACGCGTTCGATCTCCGTGATATCGGTTTTGAGTGAATCAAGCGTGGCATCCGGCTGATTGGCGATGGAGCAGATGAGGGTGATGCAGCCGAGATTTGAGCCGATCTCGTCGTGGAGATCGCGGGCCAGCTTGTCGCGAAGACGCCGTGCATCACGGTGACGCTGGCGCTGCTGCCTCCAAAGCAGGAAGGTGGCCAGCACGGTGATCAAACCGGTGCCACTGACGCTACCGAGCACGAGTTGGTGCTGCGAACGCTCCAGCAATCTAGCGCGACGCGTGGTGAGTTCGTGGCGTTGCTTTTCGAGGTCGCGCCGAGTGACAAGCTGCGTGAACCACTCAGATAGTGAGATCAGTCTGCCGCCTTCGGTGAGCCCATCATTAAGCGCTGCGATGCTCCAGGAAGCGGCATCATCACCGCTGAGTTGGTCACTGGATTGGAAGGAACCTTTTGGTGCCACGTTTTCCGCGCCGCTGAAGGCCTGAAACTCGGCGAGAGCGAATACATAATCGCTCTTTCGATACCAGAGTTCCTGGGTGGTGAGGCGGATGTATTTGGCCTGCGTGGCATGAGCCGGCAGGCACACGAGATTCATGCCCGGCGTGGGCTTGGAGCGTTCCTTCACTTCGTGGATGAGCACTGCATCGCTGAAGTCTTCCTTCGTGGCAGCCTCCACCTTGTAAAGAATGGGGAAGCCGTAATCGAACCACAAGGGCACGTCCTTCCGCCGCACGGGAATGAGGCGCACCTCGTCGAGGCGAACGATCTCCGGCAGGGATAGCGTGAGCGTTTTCACGGTCTCGGCTGTTTGTGCGACAGCGCTGTGAAAGCCCGAGCTGCCTGGCTCCGGTGAAACGGGCAGCCCCAGCGGCGTGACCATGTCGATGAGATTCGAACGGGTCCAGGCCAGCGGTGCATTGCGAGAGCTGGAACTACTGACGGCACCTTCAAGGGCCAGATTTTGATCTCCCTGCAAAAGCAGCATCTCCGCCATGGCGAGGATTTCCGGTCCATCCACGCTCCATGGCTCCGTGGCGGTGAAACGTGCTCGTTTCACCACTTGAGGCGCAAAGCGGACGATGATGGGTGTGCAGCCCGGATTGGGATAATCGGCCGCGGTTTGATCGAGCAGGACTTGCGGGCGGTCCTGCGCATCGAAGATCTCCAATTTGAAGCGCACCGGAAAGCCATAACCCGCCACCACGGCATTCGCAGCCTTCGCCAAGGGCGGCACGAGGACGATGGTATCGGCCGTGGACGGCTGCTTGAGCGCCAACTCGAACCAACGCACATCCTCCTCCGTGGTATAGCCCGTTTTCAGGCCAATACGGCTGCTGGAATTCACCATCAACGGCGCAGCGAGCTTCGCCAGACGGGCATCGTGCTCATGAACGTGCCTATCGATCTGCTCCAACTCACTCCACGACCAGAAAGCCAGATTTTCGACCCAGATGGATTCGGCCAGAGCCCATGACGAATGGAAGATGACGAATGACGATAGCAGCGCACATGAAAGGGCGCGGAAGCAGCTTGGCTTGTGCGGAGAATTCGGCATTCGGACTTCGATACTCCTTCGTCATTCGGAATTCGCCATTCGTCATTCGTCATTTCACTCTCCCTCCTCGCCTATTTTGGTGACATGACGCCGACCAGCGCCAGCGTATCGAAGCGACGCATGAAACCTCTCCCCACCACCCTCCTCTGCCTTTTCGCCTGCTCGCTGGCCTTTGCCCAAGAGAATTCTGCTCCACAGGCAGGCAAAAAGTCCGAGCCTGCGCCGAAGTTTATCGTGCCGCCGGATGTGAACGGCGGCAAGACCATCATCGCCAAGGCGGAGCCGCCTCGACCGCTCAAAGTGGTGATTTACAGCGGACCAGGCGCTCCACAGAGCGGCGTGGACCATGTGATGAATGTGCTGAAGCCCTTCCCGCAGGTCAGCGTGACGGTGGCGCAGCCCGAGAGCTTTGCCACGCTGACGAATGCGACCTGTGATGTGGTGGTCTTTCCCGGTGGCAGCGGCTCCGGCCAATCGAAAGGACTCGGTGAGCCCGGTTTGAAGAGCGTGCGTGAATTCGTCAAAAATGGCGGTGGCTATGTGGGCATCTGCGCGGGTGCTTACCTAGCCTGCTCGAACTTTTCCTGGGGCCTCGGCATTCTGAACGCGGGAACGGTGTCGTCGAAGTGGCGTCGCGGTCAGGCGATGCTCGATCTTGAATGCACCGGCGAGGCCATGCCGGTGCTCGGCGAGGTGAACGGCCTCTTCAAAGTGCGCTACAACAACGGTCCAATCCTCAAGCCGTGGGCTCGCACCGATATCCCCGCCTACACGACGCTCTCCGTTTTTAAAACCGAAACGGCGAAATATGGCTCGCCGGAGGGTGTGCAGATCAACGCACCTGCGCATGCCATCGCGCCGTTTGGCAAAGGCCGCGTGTTTGTCTCCAGCCCGCATCCCGAGAACACGCCGGGGCTCGAGTTCATGATCCCACGTGGTATCTTCTGGGCTGCTGGTGACAAAAAAGACGCCACGCTGCCATGATCGCCCGTTGTCTCTTCATCGCCCTCTCGCTGACTGGATCGCTGCTGGCGCAGGATGGTTACAAGTCGCCCTACAGCGTGAAGTTTTCCTTCCAAGAGGAGGAACTCATTGGCGATCTGCTCCAAGGACCGCGCTCGGATTGGAAGGACTACGCCACGGTGCCCTACAGTCAGTGGCAGGATCCCTCAAACCAACGTCGCTGGGGCTACTGGGGGCCTTCGTTCAAGCACCTGAGCCCGCCGGCCGGTCTCGCGAAGAAATCGCCACAATGGTCTCGCGAGCGAGTGATCGCCACAGCGATGCGCTACCTGGGTTTCAGCTACCAGCATCACCATGTGCCCGAATGGGAGCCACCGGCCGACTGGCCGCGTGATCCAGATCAAAAAACACCGGTGGGCAAAGGCGTTGATTGCAGCAACTTCACCGGCTTCGTCTATAACCTCGCGCTCGGCATTCTTCCCTCCACAGGCATCAAGCAGCAGTCCGAGATGACCGAGGCGGCGGGCCCGGGTGCGGGTCGCAGCGTGCCTATAAAGCGAATCGAATTGCCAAAGAGCTACGAGGACTTCCCGAAGGAGCTGCAAACCGGCGATCTGCTCTTTGTGAAGAGCAGCAAGGGCAATGTGTCCCATGTCGTGCTCTGGGTGGGCAAGATCGGCGAATCGCCCGATGGCCTGCCGCTGATCCTCGACAGCACCGGCTCGGGCGCGAAGGACGCCAACGGCGTGACGATTCCTGATGGCGTGCATCTCCGCGCCTTCAAACGTAGCGTGTGGTATTTCACCCAAGCCAGCCACGTGCTGCGCATCATCCCGGAGGACAAATGACCACGCTGGAGCCGGTCAACGTGGTGTGGTGGAGGCCTTGAGCTCTCCGGCCATCTCTAGGAGGGCGTCCATCATCTTCACCGAAGCCTGGGGTTCGAGATTGTTGGTGCCAGGCCAGGTCTCGTAGCCGCCGAGCTCGAAGTGACGCGGGGTGGGCATGTAGCCGTAGTAGCCATGCGCCAGTTCGACCATGAACGATTTGGCAAAGGAGCTGCGCTGGCGGAACTCGACGCCAGTCTCAGCAAAGGTCTCGCAGGGGGAGGTGCCGATGCAGACCTCGCCGATGCGGAGGATTTGCACCGGGAAACCTGTCTTCGGGCTGGCTTGGGCGAGTCGTTGGACGCGGCCGGCATAAGCGAGTGGGAGATCCGCCTTGCCGCCTTGAATGCGGGGAGCTTTCGCTTCGGTTTCTTTGGCCCAGGTGATGAGTTCATCGGGAATGCTGCGCCACTTCACATCGAGTTCGCGATACTTCGCGGCCAGTAACGCTTCGTTTTGCCAGCTCAGCTTGGCCAAAGCGGCATTCACCTTCGCCGCCACATCTTCGGCGACATAACGCATCTGCTCGTACGGTGCCTTGCGTGGCTGCGGGGTGCGGAAGTTGATGTTGTTGGCATCGCCGCTGGTGCCATTGGCCATGATGCCGACGAAGGGCGGATACTCGCCACCGTCTTTTTGGAGTCGTTTCAAAGCCTCGCAGTAGTAGCCGTAGTAGTCGGCAGAGATGTCCGCACCATTCACCCCGCCGACGTAGTGCAGCGAGTAAGCAGAGTAGATCGAGATGAGCCTACCGCCGGGTTCCCGGACGGCGATGAAGCTCACGGTGGGATCAGGCTCGCCCGCGGGCTCGACGAGGGCGGGGTTCCCTGCCCCGGGATTCATTTTGACCTTGTCGATCTTCCCAAACGGATTCGGCGGCATGCTGCCTTCTTTGAGAAACCAACGGCGGATGTGGACATGCTCCGGCACATCCACGGTGCCAAAAGCGATCTCGGCCGGGCGTAGAAGGTTCACCGCTCGACGAACACCATCCGCGATGCGCCGGGCGACGAATTGCTGGTAGTCCGTCAGCTCCAAATCGGAGAAGTAGCCTCGCACCGGGCCGCCGAGCGCATTCACCGCTGAGTGCGTGTGCGTGCCGCTGATGAGCACGTTGGCCGCAGGAATACCGGTTTCCTTCTCGATGAGCTCACGAGCCTTCAGCGAGACGCTACGATGCAGGCCGAGCAAATCACACACGACGAGCGCCAGCTTCGTTTTGCCATCGTCGAGCACGAGGCAGCGAGCATGAAGCTCATCGTGGATGTTGGTGCAGGGATAAGGGTCAAAACCTCCGACGACCTCGCCGCCGAGTGGAGGCGTGATGTTGGACGTGGCCGCACCTGCTTTGAGCGGCGCATCGGCAGCATGGAGGGTGAAGGCGGTGGCGAACAGGAGAAGGAGCGGGCGCATGAAGGCAGTACAGCCTTCGCGGGGCTTTTTTGTCACGGCTTCCAATCCATCGGCAAATGTAGAGACCACACCTCGCTCGAAAGCGGTCTCGCGTGGCCACCGAGGACCCAGAGTTTGTTTTGGAAAACGAGCACGGAATGCTCGTGGCGGGCTTTCCAGCAGGTTTTCGTTTCCAGGCGCTGCCACTCACGACCATCGGCGCTGTGCCAGACATCGCCGAAGTTGTCCTTTTCCTTCGACCAGCCGCCGATCACCCACATCCGGCCGCGATACACGGCGGCGCTAAACCATAGCCTCGGACACCAGGGCGCATGTTCGGTCTCGCAGGTCCAGTTCACGCCATCGGAAGTGGACCACACATCGTTTCGAGCCTCGTAGGTCGGCACATAGTTTCCACCGCCGAAGACATACATTTTATCGTTCATGGCCACCGCTTGATGGTAAGCCCGCGGCGACCATGCGGCCTTCGCTGTGGCTTGGGTCCATGTTTGGCCATCGGCGGAGGACCACACGTCGTTCTTCGTGCTCGTGGTATCGCCAAAGTAGTAGTTCCCCGTGCCTCCGAGCATCCAGAGACGTCCGCGATGCTCGACCAGACCTGCGGCAAGTCGCGGTGACCAACCGGCGGAACGTGTCACCTGATTCCATGAGATGCCATCGCTCGAGGACCAAACCTCGCTGCTGGCCGAATGACCGGGCAGACGGCCATTGAACCAGCCGCCCATCACCCAGGCCTTGTTTTGGAAAGCGATGCACATCGCGAGATCGCTGTGCTTCCATGGCGCTTGCGGCACGATAAGCTTCCATGTCTTGCCATCGGCGGATGACCACACATCGCGTGGTGGCGCCTCGAAAGATTGGAACCAGCCGCCACCGATCCACAGCTGATCGTTCAAAACAAACTCCACCTGGGAATCGCGTGCCTGCCAGGGCGCGGTGGCTTCCAGCACCCAGTCGGCGGCAGGTAGCGAGGCGGTGAGGAGGAGAAAAAGCAGCAGCTTCATGGTCATCTCATACGCGGTGGATGGACGATTCCCGCTTTTGAGCATGTGTTGAAAGCTAGCCCTCTCTGCGCACGACTTGCTGGCGCTCATTTACACCATGAAAACACGCCGCCACTTCCTCGCCGGGCTCACCACCGCTGCCGCCGCCACTTGGACCCAATCCATCCATGCGGCTCCCGATCCGAAAAAGGACGTGGTCATTGGTCACGGCACGCATCGCTACAAGGTGAACAAGGACTGGGTGCCTGCCGGTCAGGGACGCCATCATCCGATCCTGAACTGCCACGAGATGGTGCAGGTCAAAGACGGCCGCCTGTTCATGGTGGGCGATCATTCGCACAATCAGATGCTCGTCTTCAAATCGGACGGCACCATCCTCGAATCCTGGGGCGGCATGTGGCCCGGCGGCCACGGCTTGAGCCTCTCGAATGAAAACGGCGAGGAGTTCCTTTTCGTGACCGACAGCGGCCTGTGGAAGAGCGGCAATGGGGGCTACCGTCAGACGGGTCGCGTGACGAAGACGGACCTCACGGGCAAGGAAATCTTCTCCATCAGCCACCCGATGAGCGTCGGCGCTTACGAGCCCGACATGGTCTTCAACCCCACCGAGACGGCGGTCGGTCCGAATGGCGATATCTACATCGTGGACGGCTACGGCTCGCAGTTCGTGCTGCGCTACGATGCCCGCGGAAAATTCATCCAGCGCTTCGGCGGCAAAGATGGCGTGCCCGCCGAAGAAAAGCTCAACAACGCCCACGGCATCGCCATTGATACCCGCCAGGGCGCGGACAAGGCCACCGTCGTGGTCACGTCGCGTGTCGATAACTGCTTCCGGCGCTTCACCCTCGATGGAAAATATCTCGAAACCCTCCCCGTGCCAGGTGCCATGGTCTGTCGCCCGGTCATCGCAGGTCAGGAGCTTTACGCCGGGGTGTGCTGGAGCAAGACACCGGAGATCAACAAGCTGCCGCAGAACCCCAGCGGCTTCACCGTGGTGCTCAATGCAGAAAACAAGGTCGTCAGCGCCCCCGGCGGCACCGAGCCGGTGTATGAGGACGGCAAACTCAAGCCGCTCCAGCAGGCGGAGCGGGTTTTTGACCACGGTCACGACGTCTGCGTGCTCGAAAATGGCGATCTCATCGTCTGCCAGTGGAATGCTTTTCAGACTTTCCCAATAAAGCTGGAGCGTGTTTCGTGATAGCACCCGATGCGCCTTCTCTTTTCCCTCCTCCTCACCGCTCTGAGCCTCCACGCCGCCGAGGTCACACACTACTACGACGAGCCGGGGCGGCGTTTTTTGATGCTGACAACGAATGGCAATCGGGTGGAGCTGCGGGTCAGGTTTGCCTACGATCCGGGGTCGATGGGCGTGTGGGATGGGAACGGCGAGAAACGCGATGGCGGACTGGTCTTTGCCGCCACGGTGCCGGAAGAGGGCATGGATCGCGGGCCGTATTTCGCGGCGAAGCTGAGTGACACGAAGGTGGCCATCGATTTCCGCACTGAAAAGCCGGACCAGCCTGATCCGGGCATCCGGGGCGAGTTTCGCAAGATCAGCGAGGAGAAGCGCCAGCAGCTCGCCAAGAAGGAATTCAAGGCAGCCGAGGACCGACTCGATCTTGCCTGGAAAAATGCCAGTCGTGCTGGCGGCCCGGCGGACAAGGCCATCGTGCCGGAGTGGAAGACCTGGTGGCCAAAGCTGCGCGAGAGGTGGCTGAAAGTGGCCGCGCAGCCTTCCGATGAGAAGAACGCCGATCACTGGCTGAAGGCCGCCCAGGTAACGATGCTGGCTTATTCCTTCAACGAGCAGCGGGTGGATCCCAAGCACTCCGGCGGCTGGGAGGGCGAGTATGACGACGGCTTCGGCGGCCATGTCTCGATCCGCGTGGCAAAGGACGGACGGCTACGAGTGACGATGACCTGCACGCGTGGCAATGAAGTTCAGGGGGCGGACTTGAGCTTTGACGTGCCGGCGGATGCCCTAAAGGAAAAAGGCAGCGAGCGCACCGCCTCTGCTTTTGCCCGACTACCCAACATGGAGATGGCCGAGGCCACGAAAAGCCTCCGCGTGATGCTCCGGCGCCAAGGCGGTGGCCTGTGGGTGGAGGTGATCCGTCAGGGCACGGCCAATACCTCGGGCTGGCTCGATGGCATCTATCGCTGGTATCCCGTGCCGGAGGTGGTGGAGTAACCCGGATCAGGCATACTCGATGAGGGCCTTCACGACCTTCCGCTCGCGGACGGCGGCGAAGCCATCGGCGATCTGATCGAGCTGGAAGCGGTGGGTGATGAAGTCCTTCGAGGTGAGTCGACCTTCACGAATCCACTGGCAGAGCTGGGGCTGGGCTTCGCGTTCGTATGGCCGCGTGGGCCATTGGTGGACGAAGAGGTTGAAATTGAAGTCGGCGAGCTTGCGATCGAGGTGCAGCGGGCCGCCCGTGAGGACGCCGTAGATGCAGTGAGAGCCGCCGCGTTTCAAAAGCGGGAGGGCTTGCATGGCGATCTCCGCTTTGCCGACGGCATCAATGACCGCATCGAGTTTTTTGCCTCGAGATTGGGAGAGCTGGGCAATGGCGGGGTCTCCAGGGGCAAAGACGGCATCGGCTCCGAAGGCCTTGGCGCGGGCTTGCTTTTCGGGATGGCGATCCACCACGCCGATCCAGCCAAGGCCGAAGAGGCGACCGAGTTTCACGAAACTCTGCCCCACCGGGCCAGCACCGAAGATGAGCACGTCATCGCCCGAACGAAGGTGAAAGTCCCGAAACGCTCCCAACACCTCCCGCCAGGTGCAGAGCAGCACCGCTTCTTCAGCGGGAATGTCCGCATCGACGCGGGTTTGGATCTCGAAAACCTCGATCCAGCCATTTTTCTCATCGGCGACGCCGTCGGCCACCATGGCGAGGTGATCGTTGGCGAGGGTGAATTCGCCAAACCCGCCCCAGCCGCTATCCACGCCCTCCTTTTGCAGATCAAAGACGAGTCCACCGACGACGCGGTCGCCAGGGATGAAATTCCTCACCTTGTCGCCGACCACAACGACAATGCCGACGCTTTCGTGCCCGAGGGCAAAGGGGAAAGCGTCCTCCATGCCGGGGAATTTGCCCGCGAGGAGTTCGCTATCCGTTTGGTTGCAGATGCAGGCGACTTCCGTCTTCACCAGCGCCTGATACGGGCCGGGTTTCGGCACAGGCGTATCGAGAAGGGCGATTTCGTAGGGCTGGACGGCGATGACAGATTTCATGAGCAGCGCATCTGAGAGCGAGTTCAGCCGTCCCGCAACCTCCCCGAAGACGTTTTGCGCCTGAACCTGGTATCCCCGGCAGGAATCGAACCTGCATTTAGAGTTTAGGAAACCCTCGTTCTATCCATTGAACTACGGGGACTTGGGATTGGGAGCCGTTGCTTTATCGCCGGGCGTGTTTTTGTCCAGCGGAAGGGAGGCAGAATCAAGCGCCCGGCCGGCCAGCCTCGTGGCAAGCGGGATATTCTCCGCCAACGGGTTTTCGCCCTAAACCGCGGTCCGGTTCAGGACTTTGGCGAGAGCGGCGAGAGGGCATGGCGATCAATAATACTCCCGGATATACCCGTAAGCCTTGTCGAAGAGGTCTTGGTCGGTATGGAGCTTGTATTTGAGCAGGGTGCGGCGCAGGGCTTGTCGCACCTCGCGTTCGCCTTGGGTGGTGTTCTGCCAGTCGGGGAAGCGCACCTGCTTCACGATGCCGTCGATGTCGGCCACGATGCGCTCGACGATGACGTGCGTCTGCTTGGACTTCACCTCGTTGAAGAGTTCGGTCAGGGCGGCCAAGGCTCTGTCCTTCTCTTCCTCCGGCTCGACCTGCTTCTCCGCTTCCACGGTCTCCTTCGCCACTTCGAGGATGGCTTTGAGGAACTCCAGACTGTTGAGAAGGCCTTGCTCGTGGCGCTCGCGGATCTTCTCCAGGCGTTCGCCGAGTTCTTTGAACTTGGGATTGCCAGCGTGCTTCTTGAGGCGGGCAATGAGTTTGATTTCCACTTCGCGGGCCTTCTTGTCGGGGTTGGCGTCTTTGAGGATGCTGTCGAGCACGTCGGCATCCAGCACGAGGGCATCGATGTCGTCGCGCACGGCTTCGACGTGGACGTTCTCGTTGATGAGTTCGATGGTCTTCGCACCGAGGCGATGCCAGAGCAGCTTGCCGTTGCCACTCACGGGCTTCACGGATTCATAGACCTGCGTCAGCCACTTGTAGTCTTTGGCATAGGCGCTCAGGCAGGGATCAGGGGAAAGCGCCTCCCAGATGGTGCCGAGCACGCTGTATTCAGCAGCGAACTTGTCCCGCGTGGCGTTGTTCGGCAGGCATTGCTGGGCGGCCATGAGGCCTTCGTAACCGCCGATTGTGCGATCCACGTTGGGGAAGAAAGACAGGCACTTCAGCACATACTCTGGCAAAGCCTTGCGCAGCTCCTCAATGTTGCTCACCACCTGCTGCACGGCCTTTTCGTCAAAGTCCAGCGCCACGGCCACGTCGTCAAAGATGCCGATGTAGTCCACGATCAGTCCATGCGTCTTCGTCTGGCCGTAGGTGCGGTTCACGCGGCAGATGGCTTGAAGGAGGTTGTGATCCTTCATCGGCTTGTCGAGATACATCGCCTGGAGGATGGGCGCGTCGAAGCCGGTGAGCAGCTTGCTGGTCACGATCACAAACTTCAGCGGGTCAGCGGGATCGCGGAAACGGTCGAGCAGCTTTTCTTCGGCATCTTTGTCTCGCAAGTGAGCCTTCAAAGCTTCCTTATCATGCTGACCGCTGCTCATCACCACGGCGCTGGCATCGGGGCCGATGATCTCGTCCATCACCGCCTTGTAGAGCACGCAGCACTCACGGTCAAAGCACACCACCTGCGCCTTGAAGCCGTTCGGCTCCACCTTGGTCTGGTAATGCTGCACGATGTGCTCCACCACGGCTCTCACGCGCTCCGGGTTCTTCACCAGCACGGCCATCTTGGCGGCGCGCTTCGCGAGGTCGTCGCGATCCTGCTCGCTCATGTCGTCGGTGATCTGCTTGAAGGCCTCGTCGATGGCCGCCTTGTCGATCTTGAGCTTCACCGTCGGCGCTTCGAAGTGCAGCGGCAGCGTCGCTTTGTCGCGGATGGAGTCTTGGAAGGAATAACGGCTCAGGTAGCCCGCGCTGTCCTCGTCCGCGCCGAAGGCCCAGAAGGTGTTGCGGTCCGCCCGGTTGATCGGTGTGCCGGTCAGGCCAAAGAGGAAGGCATTGGGCAAAGCCTCGCGCATCTTGCGACCCAGATCGCCCTCCTGCGTGCGGTGCGCCTCGTCCACCATCACGATGATGTTCTTGCGGGCGTTCCACTCGCCTGTGGCCTCGCCAAACTTGTGAATCGTCGTGATCAGCACCTTGCGCACGTCCTGATTGATCAGCCGTTGCAGTTCCTGCCGGTCGCCCACGCCCACCATGTTCGGCACGTCCGCCGCGTTGAAGGTGGCGCTGATCTGCGTGTCGAGGTCGATGCGGTCCACCACGATCAGCACCGTGGGATTGCCCAGCCTTGGGTGCATGCGCAGCTTCTGCGCGGCGAAGACCATCAGCAGGCTCTTGCCGCTGCCCTGGAAATGCCAGATGAGACCCTTCTTGGGATAACCGGCCACGACGCGGGCGATCATCTTGTTCGTGGTCTCGTATTGCTGGTAGCGGCAGATCACCTTGATGCGCCGGTGTTTCTTGTCCGTGGCGAAGAGGGTGAAGTTTTGCAGGATGTCCAGCACCACACCGGGCCGCATCAGGCTCTCCACCGTCTTGCGGACGTGGCCGAGGTTGCCCTCCTCCTGATGCTCCTCATCGCGCCACGGCCCCCAAAGGTCGATGGGCATGCGGATACTGCCGTAGCGCAGCACGCGGCCTTCCGTGGCAAAGGAGAACACATTCGGCACAAACATGGCCGGGATCTCCTTCTCGTAGATCTCGTTCACCTGATACGCCCCGTCGAACCACGTCACCGCGCTGCGCGTCGGCGTCTTCGCCTCGCCGATCACCAGCGGCAGACCATTCACCAGAAAGACCACGTCGAAGCGCTTCACCACGCTGCCTGTCTGGTAGGTCCACTGGTTTGTCACCGTCAGCCGATTTTTCGCAGGCTG
>CALSBJ010000040.1:0-56789 GCA_943373155.1 Akkermansia muciniphila
CCGGGAGGAGGAGAGGTTTGACCTCGTGACGGGGAGTCCGCCGTATTGGCCGGAGACGGATGGCATCGTGAGTGAACATCCGCAGAAACGGGCCTGCCGGTTTGAGGTGCGGGGGAGTGTGGTCGATTACTGTCGAACGGCCGCGAAGCATTTGGCCACGGGAGGATTGTTTGCCTGTGTGTTCCCTCATGCGCCGCATCAACTGGAGCGGGTGCAGCAAGGGGCGCGCGAGGCGGGACTGGTCATCGTGCGCCAGCGTCCGGTCATTTTCCGAGAGGGCGATGAACCCTTGATTGCCGTTTTTGCCATGATGCGGGCGGACGACTTGCCGGCGTGGTTTCGGGGCCAGACCTGGGAGGAACCCCCGTTGATTGTGCGCACCAAGGCCGGGGGCTATCATCCCGAATACTCCGCGGTCAAACTGGCCCTGGGTTTTCAACCGTAGGGGCGACGGGGAAGGGGAAGATGGGGAGTGGTGAGACTGGGAGATTGGGAGAGCGGCTGCGCCGCGAGTCTCATGGTCTCAAAGTCTCCTAACCCAGAACCGCGAGCGGAGTCGCGGACGACTTCACTCTGAGCAGTGGCCTCTGAATCTCTCGGCTCTGCGGTTATCCTAACTCTTGCGGTGGGTCTGCTTTGGGCCAGAACGGGCTTAAGCCCCCTGCCCGCAGTGCTTCGCCCGCCTGCAACGCTTCGCGTAGCGATGCGGGCAGGCTCAGCGTTGCAGGCGGGGAACTACGAACCAAGAACTACGAACCAAGAACCTCTGCCCAAGACGTGGATGCAATTTCCGGTTGTCTGCCGACGAGGGGGAATTCACTCTGCGAGCATGAGCCGATCTCATCTCTCCACCCTGCTGCTGCCGCTTGTCCTTGCGCTTTCGATGATCCTGATTGCCTGCACCACGGTGCCGGACATCGGGAGAAAGTCGTTCAACATCATCCCGAATACGCACCTCAGCCAGATGGGGCTGACGGAGTTTGAAAAAATGAAATCGCAGAAGCGACGCTCTAGCAATGGCTCGCAAACCGCCGCCGTGAATCGCGTGGCGGCCCGCCTGAAGCGCATCGTGCCGATGCCGGGGGCGAGTTGGGAGTTCGTTCTTTTTGAGGACAGCACGCCGAATGCCTTCGCCCTGCCGGGCGGCAAGGTGGGCGTGAACACGGGCATCTTCAAAGTGGCGCACAACGACGCGCAACTCGCCGCGGTGATCGGTCATGAGCTGGCGCACGTGGTCGCCGGGCACAGCGGCGAGCGGATGAGCACGGCGGTGCTGGGTTCGGTGGGCATTGCGGTGCTGGATGCGGCGCTCGGCACCCGCCAGAGCACGGGAACCCGCGTGGCCACCAGCACAGCCGCCAGCGCCGCGCTTGGCCTGGGCATGCTGAAGTTCAGTCGCGGTCAGGAACTGGAGGCGGACAAGCTGGGTGCTCTCTACATGGCCCGTGCCGGTTACAATCCCGAGGAGAGTGTGACGCTGTGGGAGAACTTCTCCCGTCAGAAAGGCAGCAGCAGCGCTCCGGCTTTCCTGCGCACGCACCCGCTCGATTCCACCCGCATCGCCAATCTCCGCGCCTTCATGCCGAAGGCGCTCGCTGAGTATCATTGAGGTGCGGGGCGCGGTGCTTTTGAAATGAACAGGATACAATCCTGTTCCACTTTCTTTCGGCGCTGCGTATCGACGATCGGCAATCGACCGTTCGACGATCTGTACACCGCCTCTCCGAGGCGGACATTCGGCGGGAATGCCATTTGACTCCATCGCTCCCCGCGATGTCGGGGTTACCGCCCCATCCATTCTGGTTGTCCCAAACGCCTCCAAGACCCTCGGCGTTTTTCGCCCTCCAAAGCGGGCTAAAGCCCGAACGACGAACGAGGAATCAAGAACGACGAACATTCGGCGAGAATGCAATCCCGCCCTCCGAGTCTCTCGGCGCTCCCGCTCCCGCAGCCTCAAAGTCTCCCTCTTTGCGGTCCTTGCTTGGTCTCTTGCGGTTATCCTTCCTCTCGCGGTGGTCCTGCTTGGGCCAGACGCGGGCTACTGCGAAGCCGCGAAGCGAAGCCGCGAAGCGAACCCCGAACGACGAACGACGAACGACGAACGACGAACGACGAACATTCGGCGGGAATGCAATCCCGCCCTCCTAGTCTCTCGGCGCTCCCGCAGTCTCAAAGTCTCCCTCTTTGCGGTCCTTGCGATCCCCGCCTGCAACGCTGCGCCAGCCCGCAGTGCTTCGCACAGCGATGCAGGCGGGCGTAGCACTGCGGGCAGGTCTGTGGTGAAATCAACACCGCCGGATCAAGGACGAGTAGGAGGACGAGTAGGAGGACGAGTAGGAGGACGACGCCGAGGATCACTGTGGCCGTTGATGCCGTCGCAGTTCTTCGCGGAGTTGTTCCACCTCTTCCAAGAGGTGGGTGAGGAGTTTGAGGCCGTCGAAATTCATCTCGCAGCTTTCACGCAGGTGCTCGGCGCGGCGGAGTCGGCGGACGGTTTCATCATCAAACGCCGGGCGAATGATGCCATGCTCCTGATACTGGATGAGCGTGGTCGTCTCGATGCCGGTGATCTCCGCGAGCACTTCCAAGGTGTAGGTTTCGTTCATGGCTCAGGCGCGAGGGTTGAAGGTGGAGGTGGCGCGGAGTTGTTCCCAAAGCTCGCGTTCCGCATCCGTGAGCGTCTTCGGGAGCACGATCTGGATCGTGACAAAGAAATCGCCCCGCTCGCCGGTTTTGCCTTTGGGGAGACCTTTGCCACGCACGCGAAGGTGCTGGCCATTTTCGGTGCCGACGGGAATGCGGAGTTTGATGCTGCCATCGAGCGTGGGCACGATGACCTCTGCCCCCAGGACCGCTTCCCACGGGGCCACGTCGAGCTCGTGGTGCAGATCGGCCTCACGCGTGGTGAACTCGGGATGGGCGGCGTGGCGCACGCGAAGATACAAATCACCGGCTTCACCGCCGTTGCGACCCGGCTCGCCCTGACCGGGCACGCGGATGCGGCGTCCATCG
Source organism: Akkermansia muciniphila (assembly GCA_943373155.1). Classification (GTDB taxonomy): domain Bacteria; phylum Verrucomicrobiota; class Verrucomicrobiia; order Verrucomicrobiales; family Verrucomicrobiaceae; genus Prosthecobacter. Next base: position 3,013 of record CALSBJ010000040.1, read on the forward strand.
GTGGCTCCGGGCGGGATGCGCACCTGAAACTCATGGGTTTGCACCGCGCCGGTCTGTCGGTTGACCGTTTGCATGGAAATGGGCCGCTGGGTGCCATGCATGGCCTCTTCCAGCGTGACGAGGATGTCGCCCTCGATGTCGTGCCCGCGGCTGGCACGGCCTTTGGCAGTGGATTTGGGCATGTAGTCGTCCTGGAAGCCGTAGCGGCTGCCACCGCTGAAGTACTGCTCAAAGAAGTCGCTGAAGCCCGTGCCGCCAAAGTGGACATCCTGCTCAGGCATGGCGGACTCAGGCTGCTGCCAGTTCGCCCCAAGCGTGTCATACTTCTTTCGCTTCTCGGGATCGCTGAGGACTTCGTTGGCCTCGTTGATCTCTTTGAACTTCTCCTCGGCGGTCTTTTTGTCCTTCGCGGTGTCCGGGTGATACTGCCGAGCGAGCTTGCGGAAGGCCTTTTTAATGTCATCGGCGCTGGCATCACGCGAGACGCCGAGGGAGGCGTAGTAGTCTTTGAACTGGGCGGGCATGCAGGCAGCTTGGAGGTGCTGCTGGAAGATGTCGCTGGCTATTCCACCTCATTCCTTGGCGACCCAAGCCTCACCGCATGAGCATTCCTGCCACGCAGGCCGTGCAGTAGCAGGCCAGCAGACCGCCGAGCATGGCTTTGAAGCCGAGCTTGGCGAGGTCCGCCCGGCGTTCCGGCACGAGAGCGCCGATGCCGCCGATCTGGATGGCGATGCTGGCGAAGTTCGCGAAGCCGCAGAGCGCATAGGTCAGGATCTCCGCGGTGCGGGGCGTGAGGGATCCGGCCTTGCTCTGCTCGGCGAGATGCATGTAGGCGATGAATTCATTCAAAACGACTCGCTCACCGAGAAGCGCTCCCGCTTGGCCCGATTCCTCCCACGGGATGCCCATCAGCCAGGCGCAGGGCGCATTGAGCCAGCCCAGCAGCACGTTCAACGGCTGGGACACGCTTTGGCCGCAGAGCCGCAGGCCGAGCGAGAGCAGGTAATTCGCCAGCGCCACCACGGCGACAAAGGCCACGAGCATGGCGAGCACGTTGATGGCGAGCTTCATGCCATCGCTGGCTCCATGGCAGAGTGCGTCGATGGCATTCACGGTCTCGCGTTCGATGGGTTTGTTCGCTCCGTGGGCCGTCTCGCTGGTCTCCGTCTCGGGCAGGAGGATCTTCGCCATCATCATGGCGGCCGGAGCACTCATCACACTGGCGGTGAGGAGATGCCCGGCCGACACGCCAAAGGATACATAAGCCGCCAGCACGCCGCCCGCGATGGTGGCCATGCCGCCGACCATCAGGCACATCAGCTCGCTGCGTGTCATCTTGGCGAGGTAGGGCTTGATCACGAGCGGGGCCTCCGTCTGGCCCATGAAGATGTTCGCGGCGGCGGCCAGCGTCTCGCTGCCGCTGGTGTGCATCACACGGCGCATAATCCACGCCGCGCCCTTCACGATCCATTGCAGCACGCCAAAGTGATACAGCAGCGACGACAGCGCGGAGACGAGGATGATGCTGCCCGTGATGATCAGCGCCACCACCGGGGCATCCGTTTTGCCAAAGACAAACACCATGCCCTCATCCGCGAAGCTCAGCAGCTTGCGGAAGGCCTTGTCCAGCCAGGCGAAGAACCTCTCGCCGCTTTTCGTGCGCAGCATGAGCCAGCCGAAGACAAACTGCAGCGCCACCCCGCTCGCCACGAGGCGCCAGGGAAAACGGCGACGGTTCTCCGATAGCAGCCATGCCATCGCCACAAACGCTCCCAGACCCAAGATCGAGACAAATCGCTCCATGGACGGCGAGGCTAGCCACCCACCGCCCTTCCAGCAACCCTCAACTCCTCCTTGAACTTGAAACTTTAAACTTTAAACCAACCCACCCCGCCATGCCCACCACCTACCACATCGTCCCGACCGCCGCCCACAACGACCTCGTCCGCGCCGCCTACCTCCATCGCGGCTACACCGCCGCCGAGGCCGAGGACGCCGCGCGGTTCTGCGAAATGGCCTCCGCGCATGGCATTCGCACCCACAACGCCATCAAGGCCCTCCACTTGGATCATCTCTTCGGTAGCGCCACCGGCGGCTGCAAGCCCGGTGCCGAGATCGAGGTCATCGAGAAGCGATTCGCCGCCAGCGAGGTGTGGGACGGCAAGCTGAAGCTCGGTCAAAGCGTCGCCTTCCGCGCCATGGAGCGCTGCATGGAGCTCGCTGATAAATACGGCGTCGGACAGGTCAGCGTGGACAATGCCTTCCACTACCTCTGGGGCGGCGGCTACGTCATGGACGCCGCGAAGAAAGGCTACATCGCCTACACGAACTGCACCTCCACCCTCGGCGAGGTCGTTCCCTTCGGTGGCAAATTCCCCGTGCTCGGCACCAACCCGCACTCCTGGGGCATCCCCACGCAGGACGCCTGCGGTTTCCCCGTCGTGATCGACTGGGCCACGTCCACCGTCGCCATGGGCCGCGTGCAGCAGCTCAAGCGTGAAGGCAAGCCGCTGCCTCCCGGCGCTGCCGTGGATAAGGACGGCAAACCCACCACCGATGCGAACGAGGCCGCCTGGCTGCTTCCTTTCGGCGCTCACAAAGGCTACGGCCTCTCCCTGCTCATCGAAATCATGGGCGGCATGATCGGCGGCTCGTTGCCCACCCTCCGCGGCGGCGGTGGTCATCCCGACATCAAATCGCAGCCCTTCCCAGCCGGTGAAAAGCGCACCAGCAGCTTCTACTTCCAGGTCATCCATCCCGATGCCATCAGCAGCGGTCGCTTCGCTCAGGGCCGCACCTTTGCGCAGAACGTCAAAGCCGTGATCGATGACATCCTCGGCCACGGTAACGAAGCCTGCATGCTCCCCGGCCAACCCGAGGCCCAAAACGCCGCCCACACCGCCCAAGCCGGCGGCCTTCTCTTCACCACTGCTGAGGTCGAAGCTCTCAATGAGATCGCTGAGGAGTGTGGCCGGGCGAAATTTGATGTCGCAGCGCTGGGGACTTACGAGTGCTGATCCCGCAAAGATGAACCAAGTGCTCAGTTCTCAGTGCTCAGTGCTCAGTTCACCACTGAGCACTGAGCACTGGGCACTGAGCACTTTTTTTCGTCTCGCCAGAGCGCTTACGAGCTTCCTAGTCGTCCTCATCGCTTCCCATGCGATCGCGGAAGAAACCCGTTTCGACTTCGAATCGGTCCAAATGGCCACGAAGTTCCATCTGAGCCTCCATGCGGAAAATCGCGAAAAGGCCGAAAAAGCTGCGGAAGATGCCTTTGAGCATGTTGCAAAGCTCACCGGCCTCTTTTCCGACTACGAGCCCAACTCCGAGCTGAACCGCCTCAACGCCGCGAAGGCCAACGAACCGTTCCAAGCCAGCCTGGAGCTTGTCGAGATCATCGCCCGCTCACTCGAAATCTCCCAACTCACCGACGGAGCCTTCGACATCACCTGCGGTCATCTCACCCGCTTGTGGCGCAGCATGAAAAACCGCAAGCAACTGCCTCCGCCCGAGCGTCTCGCCGCCGCGAAGGCCGCCATGGATTGGCGGGCCGTGAAAGTCGATGTACAGGCCAGCACCATCACGCTCATGAAGCCCGGCATGCTCCTCGACCTCGGCGGCATCGCCAAAGGTTACGCCGCCGATGCCGTGCTCAAACGCCTGCGAGATCAGCATCACATCACCCGCGCCCTTGTCATCGCGGGTGGTGATATCGCCATCGGTGATCCACCTCCCGGCAAAGAAGGTTGGGAGATCAAACTGCGTTCCTCCGCCGAGTCGGAAACCACCGTCATCCTGAAAAACGCCGCCGTCTCCACCTCCGGCGACATGTATCAAGCCATCCCCCTCGGCGACACTCGCTACGCCCACATCATCTCTCCCACCACCGGCCTTGGCCTCACGAAGACGATCTCATGCTCCGTCATCGCCCCCGACGGCACCACCAGCGATGCCCTCGCCACTGCCATGGTCATTGTCGGCAAGGAAAAGGGCAGCGCGATCGTCAAGAAGATCCCCGGCATCACGTTGAGGTGGGGAGATTGATTGATTCCCGTTCGTAGTTCGGGCTTCAGCCCGTCTCCCACCGCAACTCAGCGCGGGCTAAAGCCCGAACTACGAACTCAAACCGCTCTGTATAACCACCCATGTATCGCCGCACCCTTGCCAAAATCGCCCTCGGTGGTCTCGCCGGGCTGCCGGGATGTGAAAAGATGCGCAACGAGTCACCGCTGAGCGCCGTCGAACTCACGCAGCACTACCTCGATCGCATCGCGAAGCTCGATCCGCTGATTCATGCTGTCATTGAGATCAATCCCAAGGCTCTCGACATCGCTCGGCGACTCGATGCGGAATCGAAGCCGCGTGGCCCGCTGCATGGCCTGCCGATTTTAATCAAGGACAACATCGAAACCGGCGACCGCATGCTCACCACCGCCGGTTCGCTGGCCTTGCTCGACTCGCGACCGCGTGGCGATGCGCCGCTCGTGCAAAAGCTGCGGGCCGCCGGAGCGGTCATCCTTGGCAAAACGAATCTCAGCGAGTGGGCCAACATGCGCTCGCCAAACTCCACCAGCGGCTGGAGCGCTCGTGGTGGCCTCACCGCGAATCCGCATGTGCTCGATCACAACCCCAGTGGCTCCAGTTCCGGCTCTGCGGCGGCGGTTTCAGCCAGTCTCTGCTTTGCCGCCATCGGCACGGAGACGGATGGCTCCATCGTCAGTCCATCGAGCGCCTGCGGGATCGTCGGCTTGAAGCCCACGCTCGGCCTCATCAGCGGCCAAGGCATCATCCCCATCACCCACTGGCAGGACACCGCCGGACCGATGGCACGCAGCGTGAAGGATTGCGCCTTGTTGCTTGCCGCCATCGCCGAGAAGCCGGTGGACTGGAACCCCACCGAAAGGCTCGAAGGCCTTCGCCTCGGCTTTTTGCGTCATTTGAACGGCCAGAATGACGACGTGCAAAAACTCACCGAAAGCTCGCTCGACGTGCTCCGCTCGCTCGGAGCCGAAATCATCGAAGTGGAGCTTCCGCATACTCGCGAGATCAGCAGGCTGCGCTTCCGCGCCATGTTCGGCGAGTATCGCGAGGACCTGAATGCCTACCTCGCCTCCACCACGAGCCAAGTGCGATCCATCGGCGATTTGATTGCCTTCAACAAAGCGAATGCTGACAAGGAGATGCCCTACTTTGGCCAGGAGTTCCTCGAAATGGCTGCGGCACTCGATTCGGAAGAAGCCATCGCTGAAACCAAAGCCGCCCGCGAGACCGCGCGAAGGCTCGCTCGCGAGGAAGGCATCGACGCCGTGCTGAAAGAGCATCGTCTCGATGCCTTTGTCGTTTCCACCAGCGATCCTGCCGACGTCACCGACCTCAAGAACGGCCATCGCGGCGGTCGCGGCTGCTCCACGGTGCCCGCCACCGCCGGTTACCCGCATCTCAGTGTTCCTATGGGCCTTGTCGGACAACTGCCCGTAAACCTTTCCTTCTTCAGCACCGCCTGGACCGAGCCGCTCCTTCTGCGTCTGGGCCATGCTTTCGAGCAAAAAGCCCGGGTGGAGGTTTCTCCGGGCTTTTTGCCTCACGAGTAAGGCTTATCGGCCTTTGAACTTGCTGTCGTATTCGCGTTCGAGAGCCTGGAAGCGTTCTTTGATGGTCTCGGCATCGAGCTGGATCAGCTCCGCGTCAGGCGTGACGGTCAGCCCCATGATACGCTGGAGCAGCTTGAGCTGTCCGCACCATTCGCCGTGGTGGTGGCCTTCCTGGCGGCCTTCAGCGCGGAGTTGTTGGGCGGTGTTCATAGCGTCGGTTTGAAGTTCAGGGTTGTTGATGAGTTTATGGGCGATGGCCTCCACGTCAATGCCAGCTTCCGCATGCACTGCGTAGAGCAGGCTGAGGTGAAACATGCTGGTCGAAATGGCCTTTGGGTGGCGAATGAGCTCCTCGGCCAGCCATTCGAAAAACAGCCTCAGCCGCTTCTCCTCCCGCGCCTTCTTCAAAAGTTGGAGGATGATGCGGATCGTGGCATCGCTCTCTGATTGCAACGGGTCAAATTTCGAAAGATCGAGCAGCGCATGCCTGAATGACGGGATAAAGGGACGCAGCACCTCCTCCATTCCCACAGGTAGGGCCACGAGGTCCTCAAACGAGCAGGTGGGCGTCCACACTTGCGGCCCCAGGTGCAACACAAAGGGAATCACTGGCGGTAGCGGCAGGCCGTGCTTCTCGATCCAGGCATTCCAAATATCCGTCATGTAGCCGAGTAGTCGCAGCGGCATGGTGGGATCGACCCTGCTTTGCTGCTCAAAAAGTAGATGTAGCAGCATTGGCTCCTCACCCATCGAGACGGTGTAGAGCAGGTCCGAATGCGTCTGCTGGAGCGTGTGCCGCACGAACGATCCAGGCACCACCATCAGCGTGCTCCAGTCTGCTTGCGCCGCGATGGCAGGCGGCAAATGCGAGCGGAAGAAACGCCCGGCGCAGTCGAGATCGGAAAACGCTTTCTTGATGAAGGCGTCATGCGGATGCGCCGCCAGCTCGAAATCGCGGAGATCCTGCTCCAGTTGCAGGCGGGCTTTGTTTTCTTCGTCCTGGCTCATGCAGGATCGATTTTGGCAGAAAAGACCGATTTGGGAAAGCCTGACTTCACACGGAGTTCATCGTCTGAGGCTTGAACTTTGGTGCAGGGAAGGCTCCGTATGGCTCAAACAACTCCATGAAGAAAAATCCCACCCCGTCCAAAAAGCCCTTCAAGAGGCCGAAGGTCATGTCACGCTGGGAACGATGGAAGCGGCTGGCGCTTTTCCTCCTCATGGGCAGCACGCTGCTCGTCACCTTGGCGGCGGCCATTGTGATCGCGGTGTACAGCCATTGGGCGAAGGATTTCGATCTCACCAAGCTGGGCCAGATGCCGGAGCGCACCGTGGTGTATGATTTTAAAGGCGAGGTGCTCGGTCGCATGCACGGGGAGAATCGCATCGTGGTGCCGCTGAGCGAGGTTTCACCTTGGTTCGTCAAGGCGCTGCTCGCACGTGAAGACTCACGCTTCTACTCGCACAGCGGCATCGACTATGTCGGCGTGGCTCGCGCCGCCGTGCGGAATGTCAAAGATGGCCGCATCGTGCAAGGGGCCAGCACGCTGACCATGCAGCTCGCCCGCAACAGCTACCCGGAGCTGGGCGATGACCGCAACATCCACCGCAAGATACTCGAAATGATGCTCGCTCGCCGCATCGAGAAGCACAGCACGAAGGAGCAAATCATTGAGCACTATGTGAACCGCATTTTCTTCGGCACTGGTCTCTACGGCATTCAGCGGGCCAGTCAGGTTTACTTTGGCAAGCACGCCAGCCAGCTCTCACTCAGCGAATCAGCGCTCATTGCTGGCATCGTGCGCAGCCCCGTGCGCTTCTCCCCCTTCCGCAACTACGACGGAGCCATCAAAGAACGAAATGATGTGCTCCAGCGCATGCTGGCCACGAAGATGATTACTGCCGAGGAGGAACTGGAGGCACGCTATGCCGATGTGATCCTGCATGCGCAGCCCGTCTTTCAAGGTCAGGGCGGTTATGCTCTCGACATGGTGCGGCAGGATCTCGACCTCATTTTGGAGAAGCATGATGTCGAAGACGGCGGTCTCCAGGTCTTCACCACCATCCACAAAGAGCTGCAAGTGGCTGCTGAGGCCGCTGTGGAAAAACGCCTTGCTGCGGTGGAGAAGCTCAAAGCCTACAAACATCCCACCAAGGCTGAGTTTGACTCCACCTGGGATCACACCTCTGAGGTGAGCAGTACTCCTTACCTGCAAGCGGCGGTCACCTTGCTCGACAACTCCACTGGCGGCATCCTCGCTATTGTCGGTGGTCGTGATTACCGGCACAGCAAATACAACCGCGCCATTCAGGGCGAGCGTCAGATCGGATCCACCGTGAAGCCCTTCGTCTATGCGGCAGGTGTCGCGGCGGGCTTTCTGCCGGGTACCTTGATTGATGATGCGCCGATTCAGCCCGGTGAAATCCAGGGTGGCGATCCCGGCTGGAGCCCGCAGAACAGCGACGGCAAGTTTTTGGGCCTCAAAACCCTTACTGACGGCCTCGTGCTCAGTCGCAACACGATGACCACCCGTCTCGGCAACTACACCGGCCTCGACCGCGTGCTCAATCTGCTCGCCGACTCCGGCTTCAACATGCCAAAGATTCGCACGCCGCAGATCTACATCGGCAACATCGGCGGCAATGTGCGCCAGCTCGCCAGTGCGATGAGCGTCTTCCCGAATCAGGGCCTGCGCCGCCGCACCTTCCTCATCGACCGCATCGTCGATAAAACTGGTGCCATCATTTACCAGACACCCGTCCTGGAGGCCGAGGTCGTGAACCCCGGCGTCGCCCATGTGATGCGGCAGATTCTCGGCCAGGTCATGGAACGCGGCACTGCGGCCGCTGTGCGCAGCGAGCATGGATTCAAAGAACCCGGCGGTGGCAAAACGGGCACGACGAATGATTACAAGGACGCGTGGTTTGCTGGCTACACCGATCGACTCACCTGCGGTGTCTGGGTGGGCCTCGACAAGCCGCAGACGATCATCGACGAAGGTTACGGTGGCCGCCTTTCGCTGCCGATTTGGGCCGATCTCATGAAGGAAGCCGTCAAAATCGGCTACAAGACCGATGTGGCGAAGGCTGGCCTGCCGCTCACCCGCGTTTCGCTTTGCCGACTCAGCTCACAGCTCGCCACCGATGGCTGTCATCATGCTGGCATGGCCTATGACGATGCCTTGCCCTACGAACTCGTGCCGCAGGATTTCTGTCTGGAGCATCGTGGCGTGGCTCCGCGTGTGGCACAGCCGCAAAGCCAGCCTGCTGGCGAGGGTGGTGGTTTTTGGGGTCGCGTGAAACGCTGGTTCCAGTAGAGTGAGCGCGTCATGAAATCGCTGCTCACCTTCGCCGTCGTCGCTGTCATCCTGTATGTTGCTTGGGACATGTTTGGAGATTCCGTTTTGGGATCAGTCAAACAAGCCACGGGAGGCGTTTCGAGCGGTCTGTCGAGTTCCGTGAACCGGGCGGAGGCAGCTGATTTCAATGCCCGCTACGATGGCGCGATTCGAAAGCTTACCCTCACCTCGCCGAAGAATGCGGATCTGAATGTCCGCGTGAATCCCGAGGACTTGTCGATGTATCTGAAACTCCCCGGCACGCTCGTTCCGCATGTACACATCAGCTATGATGCATCGTCCTTTGCCTCCACGGCGGAGCAAAATGCCTTCGAGTCCACCGTCCGCCGCGAAGTCGATCGAGCCAATGCTCGCGCGAGCTTCTCGGCGACGGGTCGTCCGAAATCCCTCTGAAACAAGAATGTGGTCTGGAGATCGTAGGCCGGATGTGTTCGGCGGAGAAGGTTTTGATGGGCCAAGAGGCGTGTTCGCCGAACTATCCGGCGCGTCTGGAAGTTTGCATGCGTGGAGGCTCGAACGCCGCACCAGACGGATAGTTGGGCGGTCTTGCATCTGAGAACCACGACGTCCTCATCGCCCAACACATCCGTCCCACATGATTCTGGCCCTGCGCGGCTACTTCCCCAGCTCGCTGAGGTATTTGATGAGATGCGCGAGTTGCTGCTCGTTCATGGTGCTGGTGAGTCCGTCAGGCATCAGGGTGCCGCCGGATTGGATCTTTTGCGTGTCCGACTTCTTGATGGGTTTGATGGCTCCGGTGAGGTCGCGGATGGAGATGGTGTCGGTGGTGTCGGTCTGTTTGAAGCCGGTGATGACGGTGCCGTCCTTCAGCGTGACGGTGGCGGCTTCGAAGCCTTCTTTGACGTTCAGCGCGGGCCAGACGACCTCGGTGACGATCATGTCGATGGGCAGGCCACGAGCGATGGCGCTCAGGTCGGGGCCGATCTTGCTGTTCGCGGGTCCGGGGATGTGGCAGGCGATGCAGCCGGCGGCTTCGTAGATCTTTTTGCCTTCGGCGGCATTTCCAAAGGTGTTCGCGCCTTTCACGATGTTGGCGATGTATTCTTTCGTGTAGGCTGGCAGCGCGGAATTGATGCCCGCGAGCTTCATGAGCAGCGGCGAGAGCCTTGCGTCGTTCTTGCCGAGGTTGTTGAGCGTTTGCAGCACTTTTTTGGCCTGTGCGGCATTCAGCGCGTCTTTCTTCTGCAAGGCACGCATCAGCGCGGAATGGCCTTCGGTGCGTGAAACGAGCGCGGAGAGCATCGCGGTGTCTTGGAGGGCCAAAGCGGCCACTTCATCGGGTTTCAGGCTGATGAGCGCATCGAGTGCCTGGGGCTGTTTTTGCTCCAAAGCGAGCTTTCGGATGCTTTCGGTGAAGGCGCCGACTTTCCACGCTCCGGCGAGTCGGATGCCCTGCGCACGCAAGGCCGGGTTTTGAGCTTCAAACAGCGGTGCGAGCAGTTGCGCGGCATTCTCGGGCTTCGCGGCCTTCAGCGCGGCGAGCACGGCGGCGTTCTGACCAGCGCGTTCGAAGATGAAGGCCACGTCGTCGCCGCTGGCGGTTCCGGCGAGCGCTTTGAGCCACTTCGTCTGGCGTTCGGCATCGCCTTCGAGCTTCGCGATCTGATCACGCATGATGGCAGCGGCTTTGGCGTTCGAATTCGGCGCGTAGGCGATGGCGGCCCCGCTGAGGTTCTTCAAATCGTTCGGGTTGTTCTCCACCCAGCCGTTTTGCAGCGCAAAGATGAGGTGCTCGTCCTTCTCGAAGGCCGGTTTGGCCGACCAGAGCGGATTCAGCACATGCAGCGTCTTCGTGAGCGCATGCAGGTGGTAGCCGTTGAATTCGTTGTCGAGTGCCCGTGCGGCGATGACAGCGGAATGTGCATTGGCGATGTAGCTGGCGGCTACGATGGCTTCGAGGCGCACGAGAGCGTCTTCGTCCGCGATTTGGGCTTCCAACAGAGTCAAAGCATCCGGCAGACGTCCATCGCGTGCCCAGGTGGAGAGCGTGCGTGTCGCGTAGGCACGAATGCGAGCATCTGTGCTGCGCAGAAGCGCCTTCAGCAGCTCGGGGCGCGGTGTTTCGTGGGCTTCATAAAGCGAGAGCGCCTGAAGGCGTCGATAGTCAGACGTTGGAGTCGAGCCTTGAGGCGAATCAGAATCGGCTAAAGCCTTCACTCCAACCCAGCGATCCAACGCTTCAACGACTTCCTTCGTGCCTCGTTCGATGAGCAGGCGCTTCGCCTGATACCAGGCCCAGCGTTCTTTGGAGTCGAGGTGTTCGAGGAGCTTCTCGGCGCTCTGTTTGACGAGATTGACCGGATTGACCTTGGTGCCGGTTTTCCAAGTGACGCGCCAGATGCGGCCGTGTTCTTTGTCGCGGTCGGGGTGGCGGTAGCTGGCCTGATAGTGACCGATGATCGGGTTATACCAATCCGCGACGTAGATGCCGCCGTCGGGGCCCATACGGACTTCGACGGGGCGGAAGACGTTGTTTTTGGTCTCGATGATGTTCGGCAGTCGCGTGGTGCTGAACAGGCCGTTCTCGAACTTCAGCTCGTGCCATTCGAGCAGGTTCGCGTAGTAGCCGCCGATGACGATGCGGCCCTGCATCTCCTTCGGGAACATGCTGCTGTGGAGGAACTCTTGACCGACCTGTTTGATCGGCGCGAGGCACAGATTCAGCGCCTGCGCATTCACCGCGAGATCGGAGCGCACCATGCCCGGCGTGGTGAACCAGCTACCGATGTTCGCGCCGCTTTTGTGGAAGGCCTGGCCGTATTCCGTGGTGGTCACGCCCCAACAGTTCGCTCCGGCGCTCGACCATTGGAAAAAGGGATCGAGATGGCCGGTGCGCGGCCGGTAGCGCCACACGCCCGCGCGATTCAGCGTCTCCACGCCATACGGTGTCTCGACACGCGAGTAGATGTGATGCCCCTGCGTGAACCACAGCTCGCCGCCGAAGCCCCAGTTGATGCAGTTGATCATCTGATGCGAGTCCGCGGTGCCGAAACCGCCGAGCACGATGCGCTTCGTGTCCGCCTTGTCGTCGCCGTCGGTATCCTTGAAGTGCAGCAACTCCGTGCCTTGAGCGACATAGAGGCCGCCATCGCCGAGTTCGAGGCCCGCGGGCATGAAGAGGCCTTCGACGAACTTGTGAAACTTGTCCGCTTTGCCATCGCCGTCCGTGTCTTCGCAGACGAGCACGTAGTCGTTGGCCTTTTCGCCCGGTTTGATCTGCGGGTAACTCACCGCGCAGGCCACCCAAAGGCGACCGCGTTCATCCCAGCGCATCTGGATCGGCTTCACGATGCCGTCGGCTTCGCTGGCGAAAAGATTCACCGCAAAGCCGTCCATGATCTGAAACGACGCCAACTCTTCTTCCGGAGATTGCGGCTTCGCCGTCGGCGGCTCGACCGGGATCGAGGAACGCACGCCAATCGGCGTCACCGGTTTGCCTTCAATGGCCGCCCAGATGTTTTTCTCGGCCTGATCAAGCAGCGGCAGGAAGTCCTGCATCTCCTGCGGGAAGATACGCTTCGTCGAGTCCTTCCAATCCTTCGAGTAAGGCACGTTCGTGCGATCTCCCGTGAGGAAAGCCCAGTTCATGGGACGCCAGTAGTCGAACCAGAGGCGTTCGAATTCGAGGACTTGCAGGCGCACAAAGTCCGCGCGCAGCGTTCCTCTTTGAATCTGATCTGCCCCGACGTTTCTAAATTTGTCGATAATGTGGCTCAATGACTCATGGCGCACGGCCTCTCTGAAAAGAACAGATAACTCGTCGTCATTTAGCGGTTTGAACTTAACTTCCAGCTTGATCGTGGGATCTGGAATCAGCGATTTTACGATCAGATTCGCCATGATTCTGTGAGAGCTACTGTTTAGTTGGAAACCATTTTCAGTGCTCGCCATGCCCGAGGCGTAGTGTGAAATAATATTGAAACCATCCAAGTTCGCGAAAAGCAGGCCTTTTCGCTTCGCTAATTGTTCGATAGCTTTGGAGTAGGCTTCTAAGTTTGGGTTCAAATGCTGCATATTGTGCTGAATATCGAATTGCACCGGAGCCACCAGCACCACCCGCCGCCCCTCATCCGCGAACTCGTCGATGAGCTTCTCATACGCTTCGATGAACTGCGGCAGCTTCTCGACGCCATTCAGAGACTCCATCTGCCCAAACTGAGCGATCACCACCGTCGCGCCGACCTCCTTGAGCTGCTGACGCCAGTCGCGTTGTTGACGCCAGCTATCGGTGCCACTTTCGGCCTGGATGCGGCGTTCGGCGGCGGCGCGTTTGGGTTCGAGTTTTTCGACTTGGCCGCCGTCGCGCCACTGTTCGAAGACGGTGTCGCCCTCCCAGCCGAAATTGCGCACTTTGATCTTCAGCTCCGGCTTGGAGGCGATGAGGCTGGTTTGCAGGTAGCCGTTGAATCGCGTGCGCTCGATGTTCGAGCCGCCGGTGAGGGCGATGACGTCGTTGGGCTTGAGTTCAAAGGGCTGGGCTTGAACGGCAACCGTGAGGGCGAGAAGAAGGAAGGCGATTTTCATGGGATGATTGGGCGTAGCATAGCCTTTCTAGGCTGTGCCGGGGAAGATTCATGAGCACAGGCTAGAAAGCCTAGGCTACTTCAGTTCCTCGATCATGAGGTCCTTGTAGCGGACGATGGAGGTGGCGTTGCCGTGGATTTGCACGGCGATGATGCCGGTGAGGTCGATGTTGGACTCGGTTTCGGTGTAATCGACGGTTTGCACGCCGTTGAGCCAGATCTGGATGTGTTTGCCCTCGGCGCGGATGCGGTAGTCGTTCCACTCGCCCAGCGGCTTTTGGGCCTTGGCGAGCACTTCGGGCGTGGGCTGCGCCATCATCTTCTTGCGGCGGCTTTCGTCGTATAAAGCGCCGTCGTAGCCTTTGCCGAGATCGGCTTGGTAGCCGGAGACCTCGTGGTGATTCGGGATGCGCACGGTGCGGAATTGCACGCCGCCATTCACGAAGCCTTCCGTGCCTTCGAGCTTCCATTTCAGCGTGAGTTCGAAGTCGCCGTAGGTCTTGGTGGTAGCGAGGAAGTTGTTTTTCTCCTGCTTTTTATCCAACGAGCCTGCGACGAGCGCCCCGTCTTCGATTCGCCAAACGGTGCCGGTGTCGCCCTCCCATCCGGTGAAGGTTTTGCCGTCAAAAAGCGGCACGGGGTCGGCGTGGAGCAGGGAGGTGGCGAGGAGGAAGAGCAGGGTTCTCATGGGGAGGCGTGAATACGGTGGTGGGGGATGGTTTCAAGCAGGCTGCAACGCTCGGCGTCGCAACTGGCCGCAGGCGGCGTCGATGTCCGGGCCGCGAGCGCGGCGGAGATGAGCGATAGCTCCGTGAGTGCGGAGTTCGGCGAGGAAGGCTTCGGTGTGCTCCACGGTGCTCGGCGCATAGGTTCGGCCGCGCAGGCTGAGACCGGTAGGATTGTAGCGGAGGAGGTTCACATGCATGCGACGGCCTGCGAGCAGGCGGGCGAGGTCGCGGGCCTGCGCGAGGGAGTCATTCACGCCGTCGAGGAGGCAGTATTGAATGGTGGTGATGCGTCCGGTTTGCGCCTGATAGCGGTCGGCGGCTTCGAGGATGTCCTGAACGGGGAAACGACGGCCCATCGGCAGGAGGTCGGCCCGCGTGGCATCATCGGGAGCATGCAGGGAGAGGGCGAGGTGGACGCCGAGATCGGCTTCACGCAGGTCCTCGATGCCGGGGACGATGCCGACGGTGGAAATGGTGATCTGACGCCAGCCAAAGGCTCCGAGCTTCGGATCGGCCATGCGGCGCACGGCGGCGAGGACGTTCTTGAGATTGAGCATGGGTTCACCCATGCCCATGAAAACGAGGGTGCGAAGGGTGCGGCCGGAGCGGCGTGCCTCGCGGCGAAGGTGGAGGAACTGCTCGACGATCTCGCCGGAGGTTAGATTGCGCTCGAAGCCGGTTTGGGTCGTCGCGCAGAAATCACAGCCCATGGCGCAGCCGACCTGACTGGAGATGCAACCGGCGGCGCGGTGCGGATGATAGTCCGGCATGAGCACGGACTCGACGGTACGGCCATCGGCGAGGCGCAGCAGGAGCTTGGCGGTGCCATCTTCGGAGACTTGCTGGAGGGCGAGTTCGGCGGCGGTGGAGGAAAAAGACTGCGAGAGCTGCTCGGCAAGCTTTGACGGCATCTGGTCACCCGAGACGGCGGACTCGAAAAGCTGGCGGATGACTCGCGGAGCATGCGTGGGCTTGAAGCCCTTGGTCTGCATCCAGGCGGCCAGTTCCTCGGGCGAAAGGTCAGGGAGTGATCGGAGCATGACGAGATCACGATCACTTTTCGAGCGCGGCCTCGATGACCTTGCCATCGGCGTCAGGGAAGGGGATGCCGAGGAGTCGGGCCATGGTGGGGGTGATGTCGATGTTTTGAATGTCGTCGATGACCTTGCCACCGGCGATGCCAGCGCCGCTCAGGACGCAGGAGCCGTACATGTTGGGCATGAGGTGATCATGGCCGTGGGCACCTTTCGGCGGATCATTGGGGATGATGGCATCGAGATCAGCGAGGGAATCGGTGAAGGTGTAACCATCGGCGGCGAGGAGGACGAGGTCGGGCTCGCGAGGATCGGCAGCGGCGGTGAGATGGCGCAGGCGGGTGGCGAAGTCCTTGGCCTCGACGGTGCCGCTCACGCCTTCGAGCTTGGCGAGTTTTGGCGTGATCTCGGCGAGAATGCTGTCGCGGTTCGCCTCATCGAGCACATAGACGAAGCAGCAGCCGCCCTCGGCCATGGCGAAGACTTTGGAATCGGGCGCGAGGCTCTTGCCGAGCACGCTTTTGACGAAACCATCCTTTTTGAGAGCGGCGTTGGCATTGATGGACTTCGTGTAGGTGACGAAGCCGTGGTCCGTGGTGATGATGAAGGTCGTTTTGTCGCGGATGCCAGCTTCTTCGCAGGCGCGGATGAGATCGGTGACGCGGTTGTCGCTGTCATTGGCGGCCCAGTAGGCTTCAGGCACCTGGCGGCCGTGGGCGTGCTCGAAGGAATCGAGGCTCACGAGATGCAGGGCGAGGAAATGGGGCTTCTTCGTGCGGATGATGTGCGTGGCGAGCTGGGTGTATAGGTAGTCACGCTGCGCCTTGCCGGCGTTGCCGAGCTTGCACCATTCCATCTGCTTCTCGATGGGGATGCCGAGGGCGCGGGCTTCTTCGAGGAGCTGCGGCGTGCCGTATTTTTCGAAGAGTTCCTGCTCAAAAACATCCGGCACGGTCCAATCGAGCGTCTTCGCCCCACGCGAGGCAGGCCAGATGACCGCAGCGGTGGTGAGGCCGGCCGCCTTGGCGGCATCGTAGATGGTGGGTGTCTTGACGATCTCGTCTTTGTTGAAGATGGGATCGGGGATGAGCGGCACTTTTTTGCGTTCTTTGCGGTCGTAATACTCATTCGCGAGCACGCCATGCCTGTCTGGATGCACGCCGGTGACGAGCGTGGTGTGATTGGTCCACGTCACGGTAGGGAAAGAGGTCTCCATGCGCTTCACCCGCACGCCTTTGGCGGCCAGAGACTTCACGGCAGGCATGTGGCACTTCGGGTCGTCAAAGTAGTGATGCGCCCAGCCGTCGATGCTCACAAGGATGACGTGCTCCGACGGTGCGGCAGCGTGAAGAGATGGAATGGCCGCCAGAAGGGCAAGGAAGGTCGTGCGCATGGTTTTCCATACGCTGCCAGTTCGCTGAAATCGAGAACGCTTTTGCACACCTCGTGGGCAAGGGCTAGCCTGCGCTGGCACACCAGCTACCTTCTCTCTCAATCCTCGAACTATCCGCCATGCACGCCGCCGGCCCCAAAAACCCACTTCATGGCATCACCCTCGAAATGATGGTCACGCAGCTCGTGGCGCACTTCGGCTGGGAGATGCTGGGACGCATGATCCCGATCAATTGCTTCAACTGGCATCCGAGTATCAAATCCAGCCTCACCTTTCTACGTCGCACGGAGTGGGCACGGGCGAAGGTGGAGGAGCTGTATCTGGATGCGCTGCCGGATATCAAAGGGGAGCGGGGGAATGCTGACTGAGTGTCACGAGCAGCGGGAATAGACGATAAACAATAGACGATAACGCTGACGCGGGGCGCGAAGCGTATCGTCTATGTCTATCGTCTATTCCCCCGATGTTGCTCTCCGTTCTATTGCCAATAATTGCAGGCCATGGAGGCCTACTTCCGATCCGCGACGAAAATGGTGTGGGTGCCGCGTTTGGCCTGGGGATAGGCTTTGGCGGCGACGGTTTCGACTTTGAAGCCAGCTTTGGCGAGGCGTTTGGCAAAGGCGTGATCGGTGCTGGCAGACCAGAAGGTGACACGGCCGCCGGGCTTGAGCGCCTGCGTGATGGCGGCAAACCCTTGTGCCTGATAAAGCCGCGCATTGCCATCCTGCACCATGGCGATGGGGCCATTGTCCACATCGAGCAAGATGGCGTCGTAGTGGCCGGCGGGCGCCCGAGAGAGGACTTTGAAGACATCCTCGATGAAGATTTCGACGCGTGAGTCATCGAGCAGCAAGCCGTTGACGGTGCTGAGATATTCGCGATTCCACGTCACGACCTCCGGCAGCAGCTCCGCCACATGCACGCTGGCTTCCGGGCCGACGATTTCCAGCACCTGACGCAGGGAGAAGCCAAAGCCAAGGCCGCCGATGAGCACGCGTGCCTTGGCCGGAGAGCGGGAGCGAGCACAGGCGAGCTGGGCGAGCACCTTCTCGGACTCTGAGGCATTGGTGCCCATGAGCGGCTGGCGGTTTACACGCAGATAAAAGTGCGTGTCATGCGCATGCAGGGTGAGCTCAGCGCCATCGGGCGTGTGTGCTTGGGCGAGGAGGGTGAAGGGCTTCAAGAGAGTAAGGCTTGGAAGAGCTTCGAGTTCGTGAACGCACTCACTTCTTTTTCTTGGTGGGGGATTTTTTGGCGGGCGTGGGCTCTTCGGGCACGGGGATGGCGGGGAGAGCGGGCTGCACCGGCGGGGTGGGCTTGGGGCCATCCCAAAGGAAGTGCTCCAAGCGGATCTTGGTGGCGATTTGGCGGGCGTCCGTGGCCCGTGTGCCTTCCACCTGGGCGATCTGCTCGGCGAGCTTGGCGGCGGCTTCCCATTGATGGGCAGATTCGAGGAGTTCGACGCCGAAGAAGCCCGATTTTGAGAACCAAAGGTAGTCCGCCGGATTGGACGGCGGAGCGGCATCGGCCGCACGGAGGGTGTCGTAGCAGGCTTCGAGGGCTTCGGCATCGCTGCCAGCTTCGTGGAGGACGGTGGCGAGGGTGTAACCGGCCCGAGCCTTCCACAGGAAGCTCAAACGGCTGTCCTGATCCAAAAACTGGCGGAGGAGCTTGGCGGCGATTTCGAGGCTTTGAGGCTCTTTTTTGCCCTGAAGAAGCAGTACCTCAGCTTTTTCGCAGAGGGCTAGGTTTTTCATGCCTTCTTCGAGGGACTTCATGGCAAGGATTTGATCGAGCGCCTTCAGGGCGGAGGGGAGATCAGCCTGGCGGCGGAAGGCGAGAGCCTGCTGACGGCGCGAGGCGATGGCAAGTGGGCCGCCTTTTTTGGCGAGTGTTTCCCAGATTTGCAAAGCTCGCTCTCGGCCTTCGGCGCTCATGACGGACATGGCGGAAAGGGCGGCAAAGTAGAGGGCGGTATCCGCCTGGGGGGCTTCGGGGTGCTCCTTGGCGATGATTTCGAAACTGGTGCGTGCGCTGGCAAAATCCTCGAGCTGGAAGTGCGCTCCGGCTTCCTTCATGCGCACCTCGGGGAGGAGCGGGCTCTTGGGCCAGGTTTTGGCAAAGGCGGCACAGTCGATGGCGAGGTTTTTGAGGTCGCCGCTGATCTCACGCAGCCAGAGGCGTGTGTGATCGATGCGCTGGGCGAGGGTATCGCGGGCTTCGGAAGGCTCGGTGGGAAGGCGGATGGCGGCGAGGAGCTTTTGGACTTCATCGGTGTGTGGCGGCTGGCTTTGCAGCAGCCAGGCGGCGAGGGCGAGCTGGGCCTCCGGGAGGCGTGGATGCCAGGGGCGAGTGGTGATGAAGGTGCGCAGGCTTTCCTCGGCATCGTCGCGATGCTGCGCGGCGGCTTCGAGGGCTTTTTCGAGTTGGAGATCCGCCGCGGAATCTCCCGTGGCATCCTGGCTGCCGCCGGCGGCTTCGAGCTGGGCTAGAAGGCCGAGGTAGAGTACGAGATCCCCACCTTTGAAGGCGCAGATGGCGGAGTTAAAGAGGGAGCGACGGCGCTCGGAGAGGGAGCCAGCCACATTGGCGGCGGCATCGAAGGACTCTTGAGCGGTCAGAAATTCAGCGCGGCCATACTGGATGCTGCCGGCGAGGAAATCGACGAGCGTGCCGCCTTCATCGCCGCTGAACTGCGAGCGCCACATTTCGGAGAGCTGGAGCACGCGGGTATCGGCGTGGAGATCGGAGTAGATTTCCAGGGCGAGACGCAGCGCCGCGCTGAGGCGCGGATGGCCGGGATGAAGCTGGATGAAGCCCTCCAGCAGTCCGGCGGCCTCAATGGGGCGTTTTTCAGCGCGAAGCCATCGGGCGAGGGTGAATTCCGCGTGGCCTCGAAAGGTGGCGCTGGCCTTTTCGAGGGCTGGGGATGGCTCCGGTGCCTGCTGGGACTGACTGCCCTGAACGGCCCAGCGCGTGACGACCTCCGGCAGCACGCGGGGATCGGGCTGCGCCATCCAAGCGCGGTCGAGCATGTCGAAGGCATCCGGCCATGACTCGCTGGTCACGGTGGTGTCGAGCATCTTCACGAGGTGGGCGAAGGCTTTCTCCGGCTGCTTTTCCTGAAGCCACACCTCTGCCAGCATAACGCCGGCTGCATGGCGAGCACGCTCACCACCCGTGGCTAGGGAGAGGACTTTTTCCAAGGTCACGCGAGCCTCGCTGAGCTTCGCCGTGAGCAGCAGGCAGCGGGCACGGATGAGTTCGGCGGTGGCATCATCGGGATCACGCTCTTGATCGAGGAGTTGGAGGGCGGCATGCACCTTGCCTGCGCCGGTTTCGATTTCGGCGAGCAAAAGGCGGGCGTGACGGCGGATGGCGGCCAGTTCGTGGACGAGCAATGGCTCAATCTCATCGCGAGCCGCGTCGTTTTCGCCGAGGGAGGCGAGCACCTGGCCGAGCAGCAGCCGGGCTGGGGTGGAGAGCGGGGGATTGCCGCTGGTGAGTTCCTCGCGAGCCTCGGCGAGATCACCCTTCAAAGCATGTGCCTGGGCCCGCCAGAAGTGCTCTTCGTCCAACTCGTGGGCCTCAGCGAGGGCGAGCAGATCGGCGGCTCGGCCAGCACGTGCCCAAGCCTCGGCGGCGAAGGTGGCGAGCTGCTTCTGCTCGGATTTGGACCACGATTTGTCTTTCAAAAGCCGTCCGGCCTTCACGGCGGCGACTTCCGGCAGTCCATCGGCGAGGGCCTGCTGAGCGGTGCGAAAGGCTGGCGCCTCCTCCAGCCCATCCGCGAAGGCGGAGGGCAGGACGCGGCTACAGGCAAGCAGGATCAAAAGGGCGCGGCGGGGCATGCGGCGGGGAGTGTAGGCTGTGTTTGAAACGCTGGCAATGCGGGGCGTCCATGAAGTTTCGGAGCCGCTCGGGGCGCTCCTTTCATGCACGCGATGAAGGCATTTCATCCATCCTCACGGTGTGGTGGAGCATCACGGGTTGCCATCGGGGAGGGGTGGGCTAGTCTGGCACACCCCTCACCCCTCAAAAATGCCCGATCTGGAAAACCCCTTCCAAGAAACGCTGCTCTCCCGTCACCGGGCGGAGCCATGCACCGTCGTCATCTTCGGTGCCACTGGCGATCTCACCAATCGCAAGCTCATTCCCGCCTTCTACAACATCGCCGCCTGCGGTGACCTGCCACCGCAGTTCAAGGTGGTGGGCTTTGCCCGTCGTGAAAAGACGGATGAGGTCTTCCGAGCGGAGTTGGAGGCCGGAAACCGTAAAAACAGTCGCCAAGGCCATAACGACGAGCTTTGGGCCAGTTTCTCCCAGTGCATCCACTACCACCGCAGTGAGTTCGAGGACCCGGCGGGCTATGTGAACCTGAAGCTGCAACTCGACAAATTTGATCAGGAACGCGGCACGCCGGCGAATCGGCTCTTTTACCTGGCTTCGGCTCCCGAGGCCTTCAAATCCATCCTCGAGATGCTCCGCGCCACCGGCCTCAATGAAGGTGTGGGCGGCAAATGGGCTCGCGTGGTCTGCGAAAAGCCTTTCGGCAAGGATCTGGCCACGGCACGCGGCCTCAACAGCGTGGTGAATGCGACCTTCCGCGAAGAAGACACCTACCGCATCGACCATTACTTGGGCAAAGAAACCGCGCAGAACATCATGGTGCTGCGTTTTGCCAATGCGCTCTTCGAGCCGAACTGGAACAGCCGCTACATCGACCACATTCAAATCACCTGCGCCGAAAACCTCGGCATGGAGGGCGGTCGCGGTGGTTACTACGACACCGCCGGTGCCTTGCGTGACATGGTGCAAAACCACCTCTTCCAGCTTCTCTCCCTCGTGGCCATGGAGCCCCCGACCGATCTTAGCGCCGACAGCGTGCGTGACGAGAAGGTGAAGGTCATCCGCGCCCTGCGCCCGCTCGTTGGCCCGGAGGCCGTGGGTAAGAATGTGATCCGCGCTCAATACATCGCAGGCAGCGTCGATGGCGTGTCCCGTGTGGGCTATCGCCAGGAAGACCGTGTGAATCCTGAATCGAAGACGGAGGCCTATGTGGCGCTGCGTCTGTTCATCGATACCTGGCGCTGGCAGGGCGTGCCTTTCTACATCCGCGTGGGTAAGCAACTCCCGAAGAAGGCCACCGAGATCAGCATTCACTTCAAGAAGCCGCCGCAGGTGCCTTTTGCCACGAAGAACCTCATCAAGAACAGCGAAAACACCCTCGTCATCCGCATTCAGCCCGATGAAGGCATGGCGATGCGCATTCTGTGCAAGCAGCCCGGCCAGGCGATGAACATGCAGCAGGTGAAGATGGATTTCCGCTACTCGTCGAGCTTTGGCAAAGCCAGCCCGGAAGCCTACGAGCGCCTCCTGCTCGATGCGATGGCCGGTGACGCCACGCTCTTTGCCCGTCGCGACGAGGTGGAAAACGCCTGGAAGTTCATCGACGAGATCGAGCACGCCTGGCACCAGTCCGACAACCCGCCCCCCATGTGCGAATACCCCGCCGGAAGCTGGGGCCCGAAGGAGGCGGATGACCTCCTCGGCCAGGACGGACACGAGTGGCGGCTGCTGTAATTGGCGCTTGGCGACGAAGGGGCAGGCCGTTACCCTCTAGCATGAAAAATCGCACGATGGCGAGCCTCAGTGTCCTGATGGCCGCCGCTCTTCTGGCATTGATGATTCTTGGCGTGATCGTCATTTCGGTCGACTATGTGCGCCATGATTTTCCGGTTTGTTTGCGTCGCCAAGGGTTGGAAGTGCCCCAAGAAGGAACCATTGCCTACAAATGGGCTTTTGTGCAGCAATGCGCCGGTATAGCGGTCTCGTTTCTCACCTTGATGGGAGTCACCTTGGGGCTGCTGTTGATGGTGGTGGATCTCGCCAAGGTTCGTGGAAGAAGCTTTGTCTTGAATCCTGCGGTGGGTTTGGTTTCGCTGCTTTACGGTGCAATGCTCCTATTGATCTCCTTGTTGAGTCTCCCAAGAGGCCTGTCGCTCCTTGCTTGTCCATGGGCAGCACTTCTGGTGCTTTGCCGGCCAACTTGGAAAATGGGTGTGCCGATTCTGGTTTCCTGGTTCGGAGTGATGGGGGTGATAGGCGGATCGGTGGAAGGAGGTTTCCCACCGATACTACTATTTGGCATCATCATCCTTGGATTCACGGTTTTGCATTCCCTCTGGCATCGATCATCCGCACCTCTCCCGCCTTCGATTGCTGGTGCCTTCCGCGGGGCAGACTGATCCTCGCAAGTTCGCTATGCTCCAAGGTGTCGTATACGCGGCGCACGGGAGAATACCCCGCCGGAAGCAGGGGCCCGAAGGAGGCCGATGACCTCCTCGGCCAGGACGGCCACGAGTGGCGGTTGCTGTGAGGCTTTGAGCTAAAGCTTCATCGCGAAGTGGACCTGCCGGGCCACCTCTTCGAAGCCACAGCTCGGGTAAAGATGCTGACCGATGGCATTGGAAGCCATCGTCTCGATCTGTGCCACCTTCATGCCAGCGTCCCGCATGTAGTCGAGAGCATGCACGATGAGCCGACGGCCAAGGCCCAGCCCACGGGCAGCCTCGACGACGGCCATGTTCGGGATGCGTCCGCGGCTGTTCAACGGATCGAGCCGCACAGTGATATAGCCGAGGATCTCACCGTCGCGTTCTGCCACGAAGCAGCCTTCGGGATTTTGGGTCACATCATCGTCGATGTGGTCGGCCTTGCGGGCCTTCCAGTCGCGTTCGTTCCAGCGACCGAGCTTCTGTTCCAGCGCCATATCCAGCGAGACACCCCCAAAGGAGTCCGTCGTGATCTGGCGAAGGACGGGCAGGTCGGTGGAACGATAGTGACGGATGGAGACGGGGGACTCGTGCATGACAAGAATGAACAAAGGAAGGCCGGAAAACGTTCATTGCGCCGCCTTTTCAACCATGACATGAAAGCTTTCCCAGCCCCGGCACAAAACCTGCAACAGCAGATTCTGATGCATCGTTATCCTTCTAACAATTTAAGATTGCTTAAATTCTGGTTTGTATCATTCTTGTTAAACATGCAGTCAGTCTTCCGACATCAAGAGATCGCCCGTTACCTGCCCAGGTTGGCGTTGATGGCTGCGCTCGTGACTTCCCTTAGCCAATGCACCTCGGTGAAAAAGGCGGATGTGGTCGTCAGCGTGAAAGATCAAAAACTCGGCCTCTATGAGCAGGGGCAGCTTCGGAAGACCTACAACATCTCCACCTCGAAATTCGGTCTTGGTGACAAGCCGGGCAGCAATTGCACCCCTCTCGGTCAGCATCAAGTGGTAGCCAAAATCGGCCACGGACTGCCTGCTGGTGCTGTTTTAAAGAGTCGCCGTTGGAATGGCGAGGTCATCAAACCAAACGCTCCCGGCCGCGATCCCATCGTCTCCCGTATCCTCTGGCTCAAAGGCAATGAAAAGAGCAACAAGAACGCCTACGGCCGCTTCATTTACATCCACGGCACGCCCGAGGAGCGCCGTTTGGGCGAGCCCGCGAGCTACGGCTGCGTGCGCATGGGCATGAAGGACGTCGTGAATGTCTTCAACGTTGTCAACGTGGGGGCCAAGGTCGTCATCACCTCTGGCGGCCTGCCGAAAGGCGACACTCCTCCGGAAGAAAAAAAGGCTGGCGAGGTCAAACCCACACCCGACGAGCATGACGACCACGCCCTGCCCATCGAGATCGCCAAGCTCAACGAAGACCCCAAAGAGCGTGCCAATGCCGAGCGCAAGGAAAAGGCCGGTCCCGCCAAGCCTTCGAGCCTGAAGCCATCCTCCTCCTCGACGAAAAAGCCCGCTTCAAAATCTTCCAGCACCGCGAGCAGCAAGACGAAGAAGCCCGTGAAGACCTCCTCCACCAAGGCAGTGACGAAGAAAACGCCAGCGGCTTCGAGTAAGTCAGCGGCGTAGCCAGCGCTGAAGGCGCATTCGCCAGAATGCGGAAGGGGTCACAAGAGTAGCCATCAGAACCGAAGATACCACTTGGCTAATCTCGGGGATGTCGGACGACTTCCTCGACACGGTGGCTCCAGCTGAATTTGTAGCGGCAAACGTCCGTTTGCGCCCTAGGCAGCACAGACAAGTTACTCCCTCTTCCACACACGTCAGCGCGGCTGAGTTGAGGTGCTTTGCTTCAGTTCCGCTCCGCCTTGTGCTTGGCAAAGATGGCTAAACACCTGTCCCGCTCCGTGTGGTGATCGACCATCGGGAGAGGGTAGCCTTTGGCGAGCGGGAGACCGGGTTTCGGTGGCTCGTGGAAGAGCGGGGCGGGCACGTCTTGGAGTTCAGGCACCCATTTTTTGATGAAGGTGCCCGCAGGATCAAAGCGAGCGCTTTGCAGCCAGGGATTCTGGATGCGGAAGTAGGGCGCGGCATCGGCACCGGTGCCGGCGGACCATTGCCAGCCGCCGTTGTTGCTGGCGTTTTCGCCATCGACGAGTTGCTGCATGAAGAAGGCCTCGCCGAGCCGCCAGTCGCAATGCAGATCCTTCGTGAGGAACATGGCGGTGATCATGCGCAGGCGGTTGTGCATGAGACCGGTCTGCAAAAGCTGGCGCATGCCGGCATCGACAATCGGAAAGCCGGTGGTGCCGGTGGCCCAGCGCTGGAAATCAGCTTCGGTGCCGGGCCAGGGCAGGCCACGCCAGTCGGGATTGAACTCGTGCTCGAAGACCTCCGGGTAGAACCACAGGATGGCGAAGTAGAATTCCCGCCACGCGAGTTCCTTGATGTAGGTGCTACCCTTTTCGATGGCGGCGCAGCGGGCGTAGAGATCGCGGATGCCGATGAGGCCATAGCGCAGGTCTTGGCTGAGCATCGACGTGGTCTGGCCGGAGGGCGTGTTGCGGTTCGAGGCGTAACTTTGGAGGATGCCGCGGTCGATGAAGGCCTTCATGCGGTCGCGAGCCGCCCGTTCGCCAGAGGGCAAAATCTGCGCTTTGGGCTCGGCAAGCTGCCAGTGAGTCAATGTGGGCAGGGGCAGGCTGGTGATGCTTTCGGCCGCCTTCGGCCCCAGCGAGGACACCCGGGGCAGGGGAGCGGCTTTGTCGAGTCCGAGCCAGTTTTTCGAGTAAGGCGTATAGACTCGATAAGGCATCGCCGAGCCCGTGAGGACGGTCTCGGGGGCGTGCAGGACACTGTCGTCGAAGCTGTGGCACTCGATGCCGAGACGCGTGCAAAGGGCGGCGATTTTCTTTTCCATCTCGCGACCGAAGGGATCGTAATCGCGGTTAAAGTAGATCGCCGAGGCCTGCGTCTCGCGCACGAGGCGCTCCAGTTCGGCATCCGCCTTGCCACAACGCACGATGAGACGGCTGCCGAGGGTTTCGAGGTTCTTCGCGAGCGATTCGAGATTCCCGCAGAGGAACTGCTGGCGGTTTGGCCCGGTCCAGCCGTGGCGGGCTTTCCAATCACTGAGCATATACACCGGCACGACTTGCTCGGCGGCCTTCGCGGCGTGGTGGAGGGCGGTGTTGTCCGTGAGGCGAAGATCGCGGCGGAACCAGTGAAGGACGGTTTTGGGCATGGGCTGGGGAAGTAAGCTGCGTTTTCCGTGCGGGGCGGCGTTTTGGATTCGGGGCGGGGTGGATTGACGATTGATGAACAAGGATTGCCGATTGTTGAAGTGCCGAGCCGCCTGTGCTGACCACTTCAACAATCAGCAATCGTCATTCATCAATCGTCAATCGCCTTGGCCGGTCTGCCGTTTCCATGGGCACCGCGTCCCCAAATGGATCATCCCGCCCTGCGTGCCGCATGATCCCGCCAAGATTCGCAGCGATGAGAGCAAGCATGGCGCAACGTCGATTGCACGAGGAGGAAAGGTGAACAAAAGAGGCTACGAACGACGTTTTTTCGCCACCCCCAACCTGTCCCATGTCTTACGACACCGAATCCGAAGCTCCCAAGTCTTACACCCTCGCCTGGATTGCCGCCTTGCTGCTGCTCGTCGGCTTTGTCGTGGGCCTACTGATCTTCCCGCCGCTCTATGAAGCACCGAAGGCGGAAGCCTCGGACATGGTGATCTTTGTCGGTCGCTTTCACCCCATCCTGCTGCACCTCCCGATCGGCTCGCTGATCTTTTTGGCGATGCTGGAGGTGCTCTGCATGGGCCGCCGTGGGGAGGCCAAGCATGGCTCCACCGCGCTACTGGCCTTGTTCGTCGGCGCGGCGGGCAGCGTGCTGGCGGTGATTGCAGGCATCATGCTCTCCCGCGAAGGCGGCTACACCGGTGGGAACTTCAGCCTGCACCAGACGATGGGCATCATCGGCACCGCAGGCGTGCTGCTGGCGCTGGTCATCCGCCTGATGGCCATGGGCCAGGTCAATTGGGAACTCCTCCATGCCTACCGGGCCCTGTTTTTCCTCAGCTTCGGTATCATGAGCCTCGGGGCGCACTTCGGCGGAAACATGAGCCACGGCAGCAAATTCATGACCGAAAAGGCTCCCGAGCCGATCAAGAGCCAGATGATCGCCATGGAGAAATGGATGCTCGGTTTTGTCGAGAAACCCAAAGTGGAAAAAACCGAGGAAAAGGCTCCTGAAGCTCCGAAAGCCCCCGAGCCGCCCAAAGTCGTCGAATCCCCCGCGACTCCAGCTCCTGCTCCGACACCCGCACCTGCCCCCACACCCGCCGCCGGTGAAAAACTGGTCTTCGCAAACCTCATCCAGCCGATTTTCGCCGCTAAGTGCAACAAATGCCACGGCGAGGAAAAGCAGAAAGGCGATCTCCGCCTTGATACCTATGAGTTCACCATGGCCGGCGGCTCCGAGAGTGCTGAGAAGAAGAACAACATCGTCCCCGGCAAGCCCGCCGATAGCCTCAGCTACCAGCTCGTCATCTCCGCCGAGGACGAAGACATGCACATGCCGCCCGAGGGCAAGGACCAGATGACCAAGGAAGAAATCGCCATCTTCAAATGGTGGATCGAGCAAGGTGCCAGCGCCACCCAGAAGCTCGATCTGTCCGCTCTTCCCGCCGAAATCAAACCTGCCGCCGAGGCCATCGTGAAAGGCTGATGCCTCTCACCTCTTACTTCTCACCTCTCACGCCCCCGACTTCCGTTTCATGAAACCCACCACCTACATCCTCGCCCTGGCGCTCGCCTTCACCGCGAACGCCGCTGACGACAAAAAAGCCGCTGATCCTGCCGTCGAGGCTGCGATGCTGAAAGTGAACGCCACTGGCGCTTCGCTCATGCCCACCGCCGCCGATGGCAAGACCTACCGCTTCACCGCGCTGAACGTGGCGAAGGAATTCGCCGACAGCGGCCTCGATGCGCTGGCCCCCATCGCGGACAAGATCGCCTCGCTCGATCTCGCTCGTAGCAAGGTCACCGATGCCGGTTTGGCCAAAATCGCGGCGATGAAGAACCTGCAGGAGCTTCACCTCGAAAACACCGCCATCGGCGACGCGGGCCTCGATCATCTCAAAGGGCTCGCCTCGCTCGAATACCTCAACCTTTACAACACCAAGGTCACCGATGCCGGCATCGCGAAGCTCGCTGGTTTGGGCAAATTGAAGGCCCTCTACCTCTGGCAAAGCGGCGTGACGAAGGCTGGCGTGGCCGCTTTGAAGGCCAAGCTGCCCAACGCCCACATCAACAACGGCTGGAGTGCTGAGGACGATGCCAAACCTGTGGCCGTGGCCGCTGCGGCTCCGGCTGCTGCCGCACCCGCCGCGGCGAAACCTGCCGCCGCCGCTCCTGCTGCGGCCAAACCAGCCGCCGCTCCTGCCGCAGGTGGCAAACTGGATGCCGCTATCGCTGAGAAGGCTGTCGTTTACCGCGATGTCATCGCCCCGATCATGGCGGCGAAGTGCAATGCCTGCCACGGTGAGGAAAAGAAGAAGGGCAAGCTTCAGCTCCACAACTTCGCCGCCATCATGAAAGGCGGCGGCGATGGCGCCACGACCGTCATTGCCAAGAACAGCAAGGAAAGCCTCATGCTCGTCCGTGCGAATCTGCCCACCGACGACGATGAGCACATGCCGCCGAGCGATGAGCCGCAGCTCACCAAGGAAGAAGTGGCCATCTTGAAGTGGTGGATCGAGTCCGGTGCTTCCGAAAGCGCCACCGTAGCCGCCTCCAAGCCCACCGCCGATGTCGAAGGCGCTCTCGCCGCAATGCTCGCCAAAGGTTTGCCCAAGGTCGCCGCTCCCGCGAAGCCCGAAAAGCCGAAGGCCAAGCCGCTCAGCGATGCCGAGAAGAAGCAAGTCGCCGAGATCAGCGCCAAGATGGCCGCTTTGAACGCCTCACTCATGCCGCTGGCGCAGGACACCGAGCAGCTCCGCCTCGGCGTCATCAATGCCGCCGATAAATTCGGCGACAAAGAACTCGCCCTCCTTGCCCCCATCGCCCAGCACGTCGTGTGGGTCGATCTCGCCCGCAGCCAGATCACTGATGCCGCTGCTGACACACTCGCCAAATTCGCCAATCTCGAACGTCTCCACCTGGAAAACACCAAGTTCAGCGATGCCGGCCTTGCCAAGCTCGCCGCGCTGCCGAACCTCGAATACCTCAACCTCTACGGCGACAAGGTCACCGATGGCGGCATCGCCGCTCTCGCGGCCGCAAAGGCGCTGAAGAAGCTTTTCGTGTGGCAGACCGGTGTGACGCAAAACGGCGCAAAAGCCCTCGAAGCCAAGGTTTCCGGGCTCAAGGTCAATGTCGGCCTCAGCGAGGCGGAAATCGCCAAGCTCACCGCGCCGCCTCCTGCCCCTCCAGCCGCTCCCGCGCCTGCCAAAGCCGATCCCAAAGCTGCTCCGGCCGCCAAGCCTGCCGCCGGTGGCAGCGACGTCATCAAGACGGCCATGAAGCAGTATCACAAGCCTGAGGATGCCCTTTGCAAGAAGGTCGCTGGCGGAACCGCCAGCGATGCGGAACTCGCGACCATGCTCAAGCAGTATCAGGCCATGTGCGCCGCCAACCCTCCAAAGGGCGATAAAGCTGCCTGGGTGAAGAAGAATCAGGCCCTCATCGCCGCCGTGAAGAAAATCCAGGCCAAGGACGCCAGCGGTGCCGCGGACTACAAGGCCGCCGTGAACTGCAAAGCCTGCCACAGCGAGCACAAGGGATCGTGAGCCTTGGAGCACTTCGACGTGAAGAAGTGCTCAGTTCTCAGTGCTCAGTAAGGTGCCTGCTCTGAACTGAGCACTCAGCACTGATTACTGAGCACTTTTTGTCTCTACGCCTTCTGCTGCGGCGTATCTTCATGGCGTTCACATCGGATGCTGCTAATCATCTCGCCCCCTCATGCGTTTCCCCACGATGAAATTCCCCCTCCAAAGCTGCGCGGCCATCGCGTGCGGCCTTCTCTCCACCTCCTGCGACCGCCTCGGTGAGCGTGAGGCCATCACCGAATCACGGGAGATCTCCACCCACGCCGCCAAGCCGAACATCGACATCCCCAGCGCCACGCGTTTCTTCGATGACGCCAAGGACGAGCAGCAACAGCAGCGCCCCGACTTCCGCAGCTTGCTCACCTGGGGCGTGCCGGATGGCTGGAGTGAAAACACCACCCCTGATCCGATGGGCATGCGCTTGGTGGATCTGCGCTTTGGCCCCAACAAGGAAGGCGAATGCTACATCTCCCTCATGCCCGGCTCCGCAGGCGGCCTCGAAGCCAATGTGAACCGCTGGCGCACCCAAATGGCCCAGCCTGCCTACACCGCCGATGAATTCGCGAAGCTTCCGAAAAAGCCCTTCTTCAACCGCGAAGCCACCTTTGTAGCCTTCGATGGCGACTTCAAAGGCTTCGGCGCTGAGACCGCCAAGACTGGCTACAGTCTCCTCGGCCTCATTCACAGCACCGAACAAGCAACCATCTTCGTGAAGCTCACCGGCCCCAAAGCCCTCGTCGAGCAAAACACCGCCGCCTTCGACACCTTCTGCCAATCCATCAAGCCGAACATCCCGAAGGAATGACGAGCGCTCTGATCGTTCGTCATTCGTCATTCTAATTTCGTCATTTTCCCGTCTCGTGTCCTCCCTCAACCCAAACCCAATCGCGAAACTCATCGCCTTCCTCTCCAGCTTCGGCCTTGCCACGGTCGTGCTGGCGCTGCTGCTGCTCATCACCTTCCTCGGCACGCTGGAGCAGGCGGAGTTCGGCCTCGTGGCCAGTCAGGCGCGTTACTTTGAATCCTTCTTCGTCGATCGCATCGACATCGGCGCGTGCTGGCGGGCGCTGGCGCTCAATGCGTATGCGGACATCGGCAATGTGACCTTCCCGCTGCCCATCCTGCCCGGCGGCTACACGCTCATGGCGGTGCTGTTCGTGAACCTCTTCCTTGGCGGCATCATCCGCATTCGCAAATCGCCGAAGACGATTGGCGTGATCATCTCGCACTTCGCCATTTTGTTCATGATCGCCGCGGGCGCGGTGAGCTACCATTTCGCCGTCGAGGGGAATATGAGCCTCCGCGAGGGCGAGACGAGCGATGAGTTCCTGAGCTTCCACGACCGCGTCATCGAGATTGAGAAGGTGCAGACGGATGAAAAAGCCAAACGCAGCGTGCTGGTGATCGACCAGTCGAAGTATCAAGACCTCACGGACGGCAAGGGACGCACCTTTACGCATGAAAGCCTGCCTTTTGACCTCATGATCACGGGTTGGAAGAAGAATGCGCAGCCGAAGCCGGATCGCGATGGCTCCCGCGCCGATGCCATCGACGGCTACTTCGTTCAGGAAGTCAGCACACTCGATGAATCGGGTGCTGCGATGGCGGATGAGGCGCTTGCCAGTGCCTGCGTGGCCCTTGTGAAGGACAAAAAAGGCGGCGCAGAGCAGAAAGGCATCCTGTGGGAATTCGCCGCTGCGCCGTGGACCGTGACCGTGGGCGCTGACAAGTATTTGATCTCCCTCGTCCACCGCACCTACAAGCTGCCCTTCGCCATCAAGCTCGACAAAACCGAGCAGGAGAAGCATCCCGGCACCGAGCGGGCGCGCCGCTTCACCAGTTGGGTGACCAAGCTGGAAGGTGGTCGCGAGGAAAAACGCGTGATTACCATGAACGAACCTGTGCGCAGCGAAGGCTTCGCGGTCTTCCAGCAGACCTTTGACGATGGCACCCGCAGCGGCAGCGGCGTGAAAAGCAGCGGCTTCCAGATCGTGGAAAATCCCTCGGACCACTGGCCACTCATCTCCTGCCTCATCGTCGCTGAAGGCTTGCTGCTGCATTTCCTCATGATGCTCGCCCGTTTCATCAAGGTGAACCCATGGATCTTCTCCATCGGCCTCATCGTCGCCTTCAATGCTGCCTTCGCCCTCGCGATGTGGAAGCTGCTCTAAAAGAAAGTGGGACAGGTTTTTAACCTGTCGCGCCGAAGCCCTTCGTGAACCAACACCTCAACCTTCTCTTGATATGAATGACGCTCGAAACTTGAATCTGTCTGGTGAACGCTCCAGCGCATGGAGGCGCTTCGCTCCGGCTGAACAGGTTAAAAACCTGTTCCACTTTCTTCTGCTCCTCACGCTCACGGGGCTCACGGCCGCCGCCGAGCTCCCACCACTCGATCTTCTTCGCGACAAAGAGGTCGTGGAGACCTTTGCGTCCATTCCCGTGCAGGAATCGGGACGCATCAAGCCGCTGGAAAACATCGCCAGCTACCGGTTGCTGCGGTTTCGGGCTCGTCGCAGCATCTGGCTCACGGAAAACGGTGAGATGGATGGCAAGCCGATCACCGATCCGGCCACGCAGAAGCACATCGTGAAGGACGGCGACAAGCCGGTGAAGCTCAGCGCCACCGAATGGCTGCTGATGAGCTGGTTCCGTCCGGACATCGCGAAGCTTGTTCCACTTTTCAAAGTCGATAACTCCTCCGCCATCACCGAGCTGGGTCTCACGGCGAAGGCAAAGCGGGATCAATATACCTTTGCCGAGATCGAACCGGCCCGGCAGACGCTCATGGAAAAGATGAGTGAATACCGCGAGATGCCCGCGAAGAAGCAGACACCGGAGCAGCGCATGATCGTGCAGCTCGCCGCGAACTTCCTCGACTACGAAATGATCACCGGGCACTTCGATTTCATCCGCTCGCCCGTGGGTGACAAGGTGGATCAACTGCCCGCCGGCATCGAAAAGCCCCTGCGCCTCTCGAAGAACCTCAACGCCCTCGCCAATGCTGTGCGCACCAGCGGCGGCCCGCCGATGCAGATCCCGTGGTTCCGTGATTTCGGCAAAGGAGCGCTCGGGGCGATGATGAGCGGCAATGCCGAGCAGCAGCTTCGCATCTTCCCGCCTGGCCCGAAGGTCAACGAGGTCTGGCACGGCCCTGGCGAGACGATCTTCGGTGCCATCAACGGCGAAAAAGAAGTCGATGCCGAGCAGCTCGCTTGGCTGGCGGCTTACGAGGAGGTCTATCTGGCCCTGCCGGATGCCGCGAAGTTCAAGGCCGCCTCGAAAGCCCTGCTCATCAAAATTCAGGATGCCGCCAAGGCACGTAACGAAGGCCAGTTTGTGGCTTTGGAGCGTCATTCGATCAAAGCGGACTACTTCTTCTACTCGCAGTGGATCTTCCTCGTTGGCTTTGTGGCCGTGGCGCTCATGTGGATCGCTCCTGGCAGCAAACTGGAGAAGATCACCAAGATCTTCGCCTGGCTGCTCTTGATCGTGGCGACTGGTTATGCCGTCACGGGCGTGGTGGTGCGCTGCATCATCATGCAGCGCCCGCCGATCACGACACTGTATGAGACCATCCTCTTCATCGGCGCCTCGGTGGCGTTGTTTGGCCTGATCGCCGAATGGATCACGAAACGCGGCCTCGGGCTGCTCGTGGCTGCGGTGGGGGGCACGGCCTGCATGTTCCTTTCTATTCAATTTGAAGCCAGCGAGGCCACCGATACGCTCCAGCAGCTCCAGGCTGTGCTCATCACGAATTTCTGGCTCTCCACGCATGTGCCGCTCATCAACATGGGCTACGCCGCCTGCATGGTTTCGGCCCTCATCTCGATGATTTACTTCGTCGCCCGCCTGTTGGGACGGATGACAAAGGATGACGCTCGCTTGATGACTCGCGTCGCATACGGCTTCATCTGCTTTGGCTTGTTCCTCTCGCTCGTCGGCACGGTGTTGGGCGGCATTTGGGCCAATTACAGCTGGGGTCGCTTCTGGGGCTGGGATCCGAAGGAGAATGGAGCGCTTATGATTGTGCTCATGTGCCTGGTCATCCTCCACGCCCGCCTCGGCGGTTACATCCGCGAGGTCGGCCTGCACAACTGCAACCTCATCCTCGGCTGCATCGTGGTCTTCTCCTGGTTCGGCGTGAATCAACTCGGCGTTGGCCTGCACGCGTATGGCTTTACCGATGGCACCTGGCCCAAGATCTACGGCTTCTGGGTTAGCCAGATGGCACTGCTCGGCTATGGCCTGTGGCTCGTGTGGGCTGACAAGTCTGATCGGGCTGACGTCGTGGCGGCGGTGAAGGCAGAGGCTTGAACGGGCTCCTCGTAGCGGCGGGCGCCCGCACGCCGAGGGGAGTGGCGAAGTCTGGGGGACGCTTGACTTCGGAAAACGGACGTTTTCCGCTACGCGGTGGGCTTCGCCGCTGCGGCGGGCGTCAGCACGCCGAGGGGAGTGGTGAAGTCTGGGGGACGCTTGACTTCGGAAAACGGACGTTTTCCGCTACGCGGTGGGCTTCGCCGCAGCGGCGTGCGTTAGCACGCCGAGGGGAGTGTCGGTGTTTGTAGAGCTCGG
Organism: Akkermansia muciniphila; assembly: GCA_943373155.1. Taxonomy (GTDB): domain Bacteria; phylum Verrucomicrobiota; class Verrucomicrobiia; order Verrucomicrobiales; family Verrucomicrobiaceae; genus Prosthecobacter. Next base: position 37,373 of record CALSBJ010000040.1, read on the forward strand.
AAAACTCACGTTTTCCGCTACGCGTTCACTCTTCCTCTTCGGGCTCGCGGGCGCCATTCACGGGGCGGGCTTTCTTCACGGGCGAGATATGCCGGTGAACCCATACGCTTTGCACGAGGCCCATCAGGAAGAGGGTGACGACCATGAAGGTGCCGCCGTAGCTGATGAAGGGAATGGGAATCCCGATGACGGGCAGCACGACGAGGTTCATGCCGATGTTTTGGAAGCAGTGGGCGAAAAACATGGCCATCACGCCGATGACGATGAGTCGCCCGAGCTGATCCCGAGCTGAAAAAGCGACGGTGAGGCCGAGCATGATCATCCCGGCGAGGCCGACGATGAGCCCGAAGGCACCTTTGAAGCCAAACTCCTCGCAGATGACAGCGAAGATGAAGTCGTTGATGACTTCGTTCGGAAGGAAGGTGCGATGGATGCTGGCCTGATCGGGCACTTTCTTGGACTCGGGTCCTTTGCCCTCAATGCCGCCGGTGGCGATGGCCATTTGCAGATGCTTCGCCACCCAACCCTCGTCCTGCATGTTCACCTTGTCCATCTGGCCCGTGAACATGTAGAAGGTGGTCTCGATGCGCTTCTGCTGATACGGCTTCAAGGCAAAGACATAAACCAGCGGCGCGATGGTGAGAACGAGCAGCATCTTCACGATGAGGTAGCGGAACGGAATGCTGCCCACGAGCATAATGGCTAGGAACACCGGCCCCCAGACGAGACCGGAGCCAAGGTCTTCTTTGATGACGAGCATCGCCGGAACAGAGGCGAGCATGCCTGCGGCCATGATGCGCAGCCAGGGGCGACGAAAGGCGGGAATGATGCGCGGCAACTCGCCAAAGACGACGCTCAGCACCATGATGCCGGCAGTGATGGCGAACTGCGAGGGCTGCACCATGATGGGACCGACCTTGATCCAGGCCTTGTTGCCACCGATCTCGACACCAACGGCGATCGTAGCAATGAGGCCAGCGATGCCGATCAAATAAGCCGGCCAGCAGGCCCAGCGGATCCATTTGTAGTCGATGAGGCTGGCGGCAAAAAAGAACGGCATGCCGATGCCGATCCAGCGGAGCTGGTCACGCCACTTGTCTTCGAGGTCCGTGCCGAGCTTGTAAGCGGAGGCGTTGAAGATGGCATACACGCCAAAGGCGAGCAGGCAGGCCGTGAAGGCCACCAGCAGCCAGTGCATGCCGAGAAATTTTTTGAAGAGAGGCGTCATGAGGAAATCAATTCAGGTGCGGGATGGCGGCCAGGAGGCGCTTCGTGTAGTCGTGCTGCGGTGCTTCGCAGATGGCATCGGCTCCGCCTTGTTCGACGATCTTGCCATGATGCATGACGACGATTTGATCGCTCATGTGTCGCACGACAGCCAAATCATGGGCGATGAAGAGCAGCGTGAGATTCAGCTCCTCCTGCAAATCTTTGAGCAGATTCAAAATCTGCGCCTGCACACTCACATCGAGGGCGCTGACGGGTTCATCGCAGATGAGGAACTTTGGCTCCACGGCCAGAGCACGGGCAATGCCGATACGTTGACGCTGGCCGCCGCTAAACTCATGCGGGTAACGTTGCAGCCCATCGGCAGGCAGGCCGACACGTTGGAGCATCGCGGCGGATTTTTCGCGGCGTTCCTCGCGGCTCAGCTTGGGGAAATGAATCTCCAAAGGCTCGCCGAGGATGCTCTCGATGGTCATGCGGGGATTCAGCGAGCCGATAGGATCTTGAAACACCATCTGCATCTCTTTGCGCAGCGGTCGGAAGTCGCTTTCAGCCAACGGCAGGATGGAACGATCACGAAACAGGATGGTGCCAGCGGTTGGAGGCAGTAGTTTGAGCAGTGCACGGGCCACGGTGGACTTCCCGCTGCCGCTTTCGCCCACGAGACCGACCGTGGTGCCCTCGGCGACCTCGAAGCTGACATCGTCCACGGCTTTGATCACATCTTTTGCACGGCCTAGCAGGCCACTGCGGACTGGGAAATGGATTTTGAGGCCTTGGACGGAGAGGAGGGACATGAAGACGGCGAACCTAACACCGTCACGGGGAGTTCCAAGTTTCAGCTTTGAAGTTTCAAGCAGCCGTCCGCCGGACGGCGACGACCTCGATCTCGTAGCGCAGGGAAGGGGGCAGGCAGTGGGTGATGGTGGTGCGGGCCGGGCGGGGCTCGGGGAAGTACTCGCGGTAGAGCTGGTTATAGAGCGGCAGGTCCTCGGGATCGCGGACGTAGTTCCGGGTCTGCACGACGTGAGCGAGGTCGCTCCCGGCGGCCTCCAGCACGCGGCGGACGTTTTCCACCGAGCGGCGAAACTCACCCTCGAAGGTGTCGCTCACGATTTTTCCCTCCTGATCGACCGAGGCCTGGCCGGAGACGAAAATCAGATCGCCCACGACCACGCTGGGGCTGAAGGGCAGGTGCGAGGTGGGCGTGCCGGGCAGCCGAGGGTAGGACACGAGGGGATTTGTCATGTTGGAAAGGTGGTCACGGCTCAGGCCATGACCTTCTTCAGATATTCGATGCTCTGGCGGGCGATGGTGGGCGCATCCGGCGTGTAGTCAAAGACCTCCGTGGAGAGCCAGCCATTGTAGCTGGTCTCACGCAGAGCGGCGATGATGGGTTCGTATTTCACCTCGCCCTGGCCGGGGCCGCGGAGGTTCGGGTCGTTCGTGTGGAAGTGGACCGTCCATTCCTTGCTGGCGCGGATGATGTCCGGAATGCTGGTAGGCTCGTCGCTCATGGCTTTCACATCGAGGTGGAGCTTGCAGGCGGGATGATCGACGAGCTGGCAGAAGCGGATGGTCTCGGCGGCGGTGTTGAGGAAGTTCGTTTCCTTCCGGCCGAGCGGCTCCATGGCCAGGGTGACGCCATGTTTGCCGGCCTCGATGGCCACCTCGCGCACGGCATCGGCCGCGCGGGCAAAGGCCTCGTCGTAATTCCATTCGGGAAGAAGATTGCGGGCCTTCGGGCTGCCCCAGACCATGATTTTGCCACCCATCGCCGCGCAGAGGCGGACGAGGTGTCGGCCAAAACGGGCCGTTTCTCGACGCTGGACGGCATCCGGGGTGGTGATGTGAAACCACGCGGGCTTCGTCAGCAGCCAGTGCAGCCCGAGAATCTCCAAGCCGTGGTTTTTGGCCTTGGTGCAGCAGGAGATGGCATCGGCAATCGTGAGGTCACGAGGGTCCTCCGCGAGGGTGAAAGGGGCGATTTCGATGCCCTCATAGCCGGCGGCGGCGGCATCGGCGCACATGGCGTCGAAGGAGGTGTTTTGGTAGGTTTCGTTGCAGATGGCGTAGCGCATGGGTGACGAGGTTTAGAGTTTCAAGTTTCAGGATGCAAGGTGGAGTTCGGACTTGGTGAGGAACGGCGTTGTGTGGTAACTTTCACCCACCATGATGAAACCAGCCCTTTTGATCTTGATGACAGTGATATCAGCCGCCCATGCGGAGATGGCCACGGAACTGCCCGCCATCGAAGTGAGGCCAAAACCCGCCGACGAAGTGGTGAAGGTAAATTTCAAATTCCGCAACAAAGGCACGAAGCCGGTCAAGATCCTCGATTTGGAAAGCTCCTGCTCCTGTCTCAGCGCGGAGATGGACAAGGCGGCGTATCAGCCGGGCGAGGAAGGCACCGGCACCGCGGAGTTCAAGGTCTCTACCTTTGTCGGCCGTCATGAAAAGATCCTCACCGCGCTGACGGACGATCCGCAGCAGCAGGAGTGGGAGATCACCTTCATCCTCGACATCCCGGCGGTGGTGGACATCGAACCCAAAACCCTTCAGTGGTGGATCGGTGATGAGCTGGTGGAGAAAACCACCACGGTGAAGATGAATGCGGACACGCCGATGAAGATCACCAACATCACCGCCACGCGGGACAACGTGGAGTTCTCCTGGAAAGAGATCAAACCGGGCCAGGAGTATCTAGTGACCGTGAAGCCCAAAACGACCAAGGATGTGACGCTCGGCGCTTTGAAGATCGAGACCGACAGCACGATCCCCAAGTATCAGCGGCAGCTCGCCTTCTTCAGCATCTACAACAAGCCCGCCGAGACCCCGAAGGCTCCATGAAGGCCATCTCGCAATCGCTCTTTCTCGTGGCGTTGGCTGCGGTGGCCGCCTTTGGCACGCACACCTGGCATCCACGTGCCCCAGCCCTGCATCTCACTCAGGAGCCGCTGCGTGATGATGAGGTCAGCATGGCCGTCATCCGCGAAAAATATGTCGGCGAAGTACTATGGATCGACGCGAGGCCTGCGGATCAGTTTGCCGCCCAGCACATGCCCGGAGCACTCAATGTAAGTGAGCAGCAGTTTGATGAGCAGCTCGTGCAGCACCTCGACGCCCTGCAAACGAACTCCAAACCTGTGGTGGTCTATTGCAGCGGCCAGAAGTGCGAGGCCAGCCGCAAGGTCATGGAACGGCTCAAGGAGATGGGCTTCGTGAAGGATGCCTACATTTTCAAAGGCGGCTGGAGCGTGCTCGAGAAGGAAGCCGGAAGGTGAATTCAGGCCTTCGCCTCGTCGCCTGCCTGAAAGAGGCTCCAGCGCCTGCTCGTTTGCCTTCGGCCCTCATGCGCCCCTTCGTCTTCACGCTGCTTTTTTCCCTTTCCGCCTCGGCGGCGGACGTGACACATTTCGAGCAGCGCATCCGCCCCCTGCTCATCGAGAACTGCATCGGCTGCCATGGCCCCGATAAGCAAAAAGGCGGTCTCCGTCTCGATTCACGCGCAGGCTGGCAAACGGGCGGCGATTCTGGTGCCGCCATCGTTCCCGGTAAGCTTGATACCTCCCATCTCTGGCGTGCCATCAGCTATACGGATCGCGATTTGAAAATGCCTCCGAAGCGCAAGCTCAAGGACAGCGAGGTCGCCGATTTGAAGAAGTGGATCGAGGACGGTGCCCCTGATCCTCGTGAAGAGGTCGCGTCCTCAGGCGGTAAAACAAAGGCGGCACGCGCCGATGCGAGTTTTTGGTCCTTTCAGCCGCCCAAGATCATTCAGCCACCCGAGGTGAAAAACACCACCTGGCCCGCCAGCGACATCGATCGCTTCATTCTCGCCAAACTGGAGCAAAACAACCTCTCGCCCGCGCCCGAGGCGGATGAGCAGACCCTGCTTCGAAGGCTCTCTTTTGACCTCACCGGCCTGCCGCCTCAGACGTCGTCTCAGTCCCACTCGGACTATGAAAAGCTTGTCGATGCCTTTTTAGCCTCGGATGCCTTCGCGGAGCGTTTCACGTCTCACTGGCTGGACATCACTCGCTTTGCCGAATCCTCCGGCGGTGGCCGTTCGCTGCCGTTTAAGGACGCCTGGCGCTTTCGTGACTACGTCCTCCAGTCCATCCGTGAGAACACGCCGATCAACCGCATGATCACGGAGCAGTTGGCCGGTGATTTGATGCCGTTTGAAAACGCCGCGCAGCGTCGCCGTCAGCTCACCGCCACCGGGTTCCTTGCCCTCGGCCCCACAAACTACGAGGAGCAAGACAAAGGCATGCTGCGGATGGACATCGTGGACGAACAGCTCGAGACGATGGGCCGCGCCTTTCTCGGCATGACAATTGGCTGTGCCCGCTGTCACGATCACAAGTTCGATCCCGTCTCCACCCGCGATTATTACGCTCTCGCTGGCATTCTCCGCAGCACAAAGACCCTCAAGAACTACACCGACAACGTTGCCCACTGGATCGACACGCCGCTGCCACTTGATGGTGAGGCGGAGACGGAGATGCAGAAGCATGAAAAGCAGGTGACAGCGCTGACGGAACAAATCGCCGCGCTCAAAGATGATCTTCGGGATGCCGGAAGCGCCGATCTGCGCAGCAAGAAAACCATCTCCATCTCGGACCTCCCCGGTATCGTCGTCGATGACACCGAAGCACAAAAAGTCGGCTTCTGGAAGAGCTCCACCCACTTTGGTCCCTTCATTGGTGAAAGCTATGTGAGCGACAACAACGAGGACAAAGGCGAAAAGACCATCACCTTCACCCCCAAGCTGCCCAAGGCTGGTCGCTACGAAGTCCGCGTGGCCTTCAATGCGGGTCCGAACCGTGCCGAAAGCGCCACCGCCACCATCCTGCATGCCGACGGCGAAGATTTGAAGAGCTTCAAGCTCGCCACCGGCAACCTGAAAGGCCTGCAATTTGCCTCGCTCGGCACCTTTCGCTTTGAGGCGACGGGTCAGGGCTTTGTGCTCATCACCAATGCCGCCTCGCTGGGCTACGTGACCGTCGATGCCGTGCAATTCCTGCCTGTCGAGGAATCCGCTGCTGAACCGGTGGTGGCCAAAGAGTCCCCAAAAGCGAAGGAAATAAAGGCGAACCTCTCCAGTCTGGAAAAGCAGCTCAAAGCTCTCGAAAAACAACTCCCGCCGCGTTCTGAGGCGATGTCCGTGGCCGAAGACGAGGGGCCGGAAGATGCCAAGATTCACATCCGTGGCAGTACGCGAAATCTCGGTGCCTCCGTCCCTCGCGGCTTCATTCAGGCCGCACTGCGTCCCGGTGCTCCCACCATTCCCCCCAATGCCAGCGGTCGCCTTCAACTCGCCCAATGGATCACCTCCCGGGATCATCCGCTCACGGCTCGCGTCATGGTGAATCGCGTCTGGCACTGGCTGTTCGGTGCCGGCATCGTCCGCACCACAGATAACTTTGGCTCCACGGGCGAAGTCCCCAGCCATCCTGAACTCCTTGATTACCTCGCCGTGAAATTCATGGAGGACGGCTGGAACTTGAAACGCCTCGTGAAGGAGATGGTGATGAGCCGGACGTATCGGCAAAGCAGTAGAACGAGTTTTCCAACTCGTTCAGGCGGCGGGCTAAAGCCCGAACTACAAACGGATCCCGATAACCGCCTGCTCTCGCGCATGAATCGGAAACGCCTCGATGCGGAATGCATCCGCGATGCCATGCTGAACGCCGCAGGCACTTTGCAGCGTGATTTTGGCGGTCCCGGGGTGCAGGCCACGGCGGTTGATGCCAACGATCAAAAAGTTCAGAACCTCGAATATGGCTACGCATTCAGTGACATGCGCCGCAGCGTTTATACACCGGCCTTCCGCAATGTGCGCCATCCGCTGTTTGAGGTCTTTGACTTTGCCGACATCAATCAACCCATCGGCCAGCGCACCACCAGCACCGTCGCCACGCAGGCTTTGTTCCTCATGAACAGCCCGAAAGTCATCGAGCAGGCTCGGGCGGCTGCGGACCTCGTGCTCAAATCGGAATCCGATCTCACCCAGCGCATCGAAACGGCCTTCCAGCGTTCTTTACAGCGTTCACCGAAGGACAAAGAACTCGCGCAAGTCCGCGAGTTCCTCGACTCCAGCACTTCGGGCAACGCCACTGCCGAAGAAACGCGTGATGTCTGGGCACGCTTCATTCAGACGCTTTGGTCGATGCCTGAGTTCCGTTTCCTGGATTGATGATTGGCGTTTCCAATCGCCATCATCACAAAGAAATCTTTTTCCAATCATCTGGATCGCGACACTCTGCCTCATCATGAGCCGACTGTGCGTCCACACCATCACCACGAAGCCGCTGAACCTCGAACAATGCCTCACGGAGTTTCCGAAGCGCGGCGTGAGCGGCATCACCATCTGGCGGCAAGCGCTTGAAGGCCGTGATTTGACCACGGTGAAGCGTCAGACGGCCGATTCGGGCATGGATGTGGTCAGTTTGTGCCGCGGGGGCTTTTTCCCGGCCAAATCGACCACGGATCGCCAAAAGGCCATCGATGACAATTTGCTCGCCATCGAGCAGGCGCACGCGATTGGCGCTCCGCTCATCGTTTTGGTCTGCGGAGCCGTTCCGGGGCAGTCGCTGGTCGAATCGCGCAAACAGATCACCGAAGGTATCGCGGCCTGTTTACCTGCGGCGGAGGCGGCGGGCGTGAAACTCGCGATCGAGCCGCTGCATCCGATGTATGCCGATGATCGCAGCGCGGTGAACACGATGCGCCAAGCGCATGAAATCTGCGATGCGCTCGGCTCGCCGAAATCGGTGGGCATTGCGGTGGATGTGTATCACGTCTGGTGGGACCCGGACTTGAAGTCGCAGATTGATCTCGCGGGCCAAACCGGCCGCCTGCATGCCTTCCACATCTGCGATTGGAAAACGCCAACCACCGATCTCCTCAATGATCGCGGTCTGATGGGCGAAGGCTGCATCAACATCCGCGAAATCAGCGACTGGGTGGACGCCACAGGCTTCACCGGCCACCGCGAGGTCGAAATCTTCTCCAACAAATGGTGGAGCGGCGATCAAGGCGAGTTCCTTGATCAGATCGCGAGCGCTCACGGACAACTTTACTCAACTAACCCCTGAACGGGCTGAAGCCCGAACTACGAACTATGAAAACACAACGAATCGGCATCATCATGAACGGCGTTACGGGACGCATGGGCACCAACCAGCACCTCATCCGCTCCATCAAGGCGATCCGCGATCAAGGCGGGCTCAAAGTGAATGACGAGCTGACTTTGATGCCCGATCCCATCCTCACCGGACGGAATCACGACAAACTCGCGGCACTCGCGGCACGCACGGGAGTGACGCGTTTCACCACGGATGTCGATGCGGCGCTCGCGAACCCGGAGGACGAGATTTTTTTCGACGCCAGTGGCACGCTGCAACGGGCAGGCTTTGTCGAGAAGGCCGTGAAAGCGAAGAAAGCCATCTACTGCGAGAAGCCGACCGCGGTGGAGACGGCCGAGGCGCTGCGCCTTGCCAAACTCTGTGAGGATGCGGGTGTGAAGAACGGTGTGGTGCAGGACAAGCTGTGGCTGAGCGGCATCCGCAAATTCAAGCTGTTGAAGGATCAGGGCTTCTTCGGCCGCATTTTGAGTGTGCGCGGTGAATTCGGCTACTGGGTTTTTACCGGTGAAGATGCGGATCAACCCGCGCAGCGTCCATCGTGGAACTACCGCAAGGAGGACGGCGGTGGCATCATCGTCGATATGCTCTGCCACTGGCGTTATGTGATCGACAATCTCTTTGGCAAAGTGAAAGCGGTGAGCTGCATGGGAGCCACTCACCTCCCGAAACGCATCGACGAACGCGGCAAGGAATACGCCTGCACCAGCGACGACGCCTGCTACGCGACCTTTGAATGCGAAGACGGCGTGATCTGCCAGTTCAACAGCTCCTGGACCGTTCGCGTGCGCCGTGACGATCTGCTCACGATGCAGGTCGATGGCACGCACGGCAGCGCCATCGTTGGTCTGCGTGACTGCTGGGTGCAGAGCGCCGGTGTGACGCCCCGTCCGATCTGGAACCCGGACATCCAACAGCCGATCAACTTCTTTGAAGGCTGGCAGAAGGTCCCTGACGCCACGACCTACGACAACGCGTTCAAAATCCAGTGGGAGGCGTTTTTGAAGCACGTCGCCGTGGATGCACCCTTCCCGTGGACGCTGCGCGAAGGTGCCAAAGGTGTGCAACTCGCCGAACTCGGCCTGCAAAGCTGGGCGGAGCGGAAATGGCTGCCGGTGACGGACCTGTAATCACACCTTCGGCAGTTCGAAACCGGCGGCGTATTCTTCAACGCAGAGTTTGTTGGCTTCGGTGGCGAACTCGCCGGTGAACTGATGGCTGGTGGGATCGAAATCGAGCCAGGGGCCGACGGTGATGGGCTGGGCGGCGAGGTCAATGCCGTTGTTGGCGAGGTTCTTGAGGAACTCGGCATACAGCTCCTGGCCGAATTTATCGCCCTGGAGGCGCTCGTTGATTTCTTCGGCCTTCATTGCCTTGCCGAGGCGGTAGGAGACATTGGCGAGATGGGCGAGGCAGGCGGCGTGATGGCCATGACGGATGTGCAGGACGTCCTTGGTGTATTTTCCGGCGCGGACGCTTTCGATGAAGTTCTTCATGTGGTCCGGGCCCATGAGGAAGTTTTCAAATTTGGTGATGGGCTTGCCTTCGTTGTCGTAGGCTTTGGATTCGGCCACGTAGCCACCTTCGCAGTGGATGATGTTGCCGGTGCGGATGCCTTTGTAAGGTGGCTCGCCGCTCTTCGGATCGACGTTGCGGGCGGGCAGGCCAAACTTGTCCATGATGAGCGGCACGGGCTCGTAAGGGTGGAAGGCGATCTGGCAGTTGGCGCTGTGGGCATCATCGGTGTAGCCCCAGCGATTACCAAAGCTCATGACGCGTTTTGGCAGTGTGTCGGGATCGCCAAGCGCCCAGCGGGCGACGTCGTATTGATGTGGGCCCTGATTGCCGATGTCGCCATTGCCATAGGGCCACTGCCAATGCCAGTCGTAGTGGAACTGCTTTCGCATGACGGGCATCTCGGGTCGCGGAGCGGACCAGAGTTTGTAATCGACCGTGGCGGGAGGCTGCTGGGCGGCGTCCACCTTGTTGATGCTCATGCGCAGGCCGTGTACGAGGGCGTGGGAGAGCTTGGGTTTGCCGATGTGGCCTTCTTTGACCCACTGCATGGCGGCGGCCCAGCCTTCATCGGAGCGGCGCTGCATGCCATGCTGCACGATGAGGCCTTTCGCAGCGGCTTTGGTGGCGGCGGCCATCAGTTTGGCGCTCTCGATCAAATTATGGCTCACCGGCTTCTCGACATAGACATGCTTGCCGTGCTGGAGAGCGGTCAAAGCGATCAAGACATGGCTGTGGTTCGGCGTGGCGATGGTGACGGCGTCCACGTTTTTATCAGCGCAGCACTCGCGGAAGTCGCGGTAGGTTTTGACCTGGATGTTTTCCTTCGCGAGCTCGGCCACCTTTTTGTCGATGACGGCCTGATCGGCATCGCAAAGGGCCACGAGGCGCACACCGGGCACTTTCAGCAGCTCTTTGATATGGCCGCTGCCGCGACCGCGAAAGCCGATGACGGCGACGCGGATGTCACCATTGGACCCAAGAGGTGCGGACAAAGCGGGGAGTGAGACGGCGCCAGCGAGCGAGCTGGTGAGAAAACGACGGCGGGAGATGGTGGACGCGTTCATGGCGTTTGGAATACGCCAGTCATGGCGTTGCCTTGCGCTTTGGCCATGAATCAAACCGGCTCGCCGATAGCCCGAAGGAGGGCTTCGCCAGCACGGCGACCGCTGAGCAGGGCGCCATTGATGGAGACATCCTCACACCAATCTCCGCAGCGGTAGAGGCCGGGTTCAATGACGGGGGCGAGAGAGCTTTCACCGAGTTTGAGCTGGCGTGCCTCCGGGTGTGCATGACGCACCTGGATGCTGCGCAGATGACGCCAGCGGTTCACACAAGAACCAAACCATCGGGTCATCTGATCACGCACCACGTCTTCCAGTTCGGCGCTGGACGGCATGCCGATGATGGAGGCGGAGATGAGATGCTGCCCTGGAGGCGCATACTCCGGCGCGATGCGGGAGAGCACGCAGACGGAATTCACCGGACCACGACCATCGCCATCGAGATGCAGGATCGGGTCTTTGAGCGGCATGTCGGCCTCAGCGGCGGCAAAGTAGAGGCAGGTGGTGGAGCGGGAGGGCTTTGGCATGCTGACGACGCCATTCGGCAGCAGGCGGAAGGCGGCGTCCTCGCTCACGGCGAGCACGATGTGATCCGCCTGGATGAGTTCACCGCTATCCAGTCCCACCTCGCCACGGCGCACATGGGCGACGGGCGTGTTGAGCTTGAGGCTGCCGGGCGGGAGAGCCACGGCGAGCTGGTCTGGAATGGCCTGCATACCCTGCGCGGGAAGGGCGCTGCCACCCCGATCAAACATGGAAAAGAGGAAGAGAAGCATCCGCGCCGAGGTGCGGAGGTCTTTTTCGAGGAAGATGCCACCGAAGAAGGGCCGGAAGAAGCGGTCGATCATCCGTTCGGAGAAGCCAAACTCCCGCAGGTAATCCTCGGACTCCATCTCCGGTAGTCCACGGGGCGGCTCTTTGAGTCCGAAGGCTTCTTTGCGAAGCACCAGTGTGAACCATTTGTCTCGCAGGGAGACGACTTCCTCGTCACGCAGAGATTTGAAGGCGCAAACGGGATGCCCCACCGGATCAGCCACACGGTGAAAGCGATCCTTTACGAACACATCCGCTCCGCGAAAGATAGGACGGAGATCGAGGGCGGCGTAATCGAGCACTCGCCGTGCCTCCGGGTAGGCGGGCAGGAAGACCTGAAAGCCGCGATCCAGCCGGAAGCCATCCACGACATCGGTGCGAACACGACCGCCGACACCATTTGAGTTTTCCAGCAGGGTGAAAGGCACACCCGACCTCGCCAGCACGCGGGCACAGGCCAGCCCTGCCAGGCCGGCGCCGATGATCACGATTTTGGGAGCGGGAGAACTCACGGGAGAGGAAACGGGCGGCCATCATGGGCGCTCGCTGTGTCCAATGCAAGGCGGACGTGGCTTGGCGGAGCACAGAGTGTGCCGTTCAGCTCTCTCTACTTCGCTGCCGCGATGCTCTTCTCCTTGGCCTTGCCTTCCTTGGGCTTGCCTGCGGGCTTGGTTGGGGCGGATGGCTGGTCTTCCAGTTCGGCCTTCTTCGGCAGGGAAAGGGCCACGTCTTCGCCGTGCTGCAGGCCGTCCCGCACCTCAATGAATTCCTCGTTGAACTGGCCGGTGACGATGGGGCGGCGCTCCAACGAGCCACCTTTGCTGACGTAGCAGAAATGGTGATCATCCCCATCGACCTCGATGGATTGCACGGGGACGTAGAGCACATCGGCGAGGAGGTTGATGACGATTTCGACCTTGGCGTTCATGCCGGGTTTGAGCCACGGATGGAAGCCGTCAATGTGAATGATCGCCGGGTACACCTTCAAATTCGGCGTGTAACGGCTGCTGCTGCTATCTGGCAGGATGGCGAGCTCGGCCACCTTGCCTTCGAGGAGCTTGCCGGGCTCCGCATCCACGCGGATGAGCGCCCGCTGCCCGATGTGGACCTTCTTCACCTGGGATTCGTGGATATTCACCTTCACGCCCATCTGGCTCATATCCGGGATGGTGAGGATGGTCTGGCGAAAGCGGACGGAGGAGCCTTCCTCAATGCTGTTGCTGTAGTTGTAGGCGGATGAGGCGTTCAGATCGCCGTAGGCGACGAGGCCGGGCTGGGTGGCTTTGATGACGCAGGCTTTAAGCTGGCGGTCGAGGTCCTCACGCTGGGTGATCTCCATTTCATGGCGGCGTTTGGCGGTGAGGAAGCGGCTTTCCACCTGGGCCAAGCGGCTGCGGTTCTCGCGGATGGTACGCTGGAGCTTGTTGATGCCCTCGCGGTAAACGGAGATGAGCGTGGAGCACTGTTTGTTGAACTCGTAGGCCTTGAAAAGATGGAGCTGCGTCTCGGCGGTCTTGACGGAAAGTTCCACCTTCTCGTGAGTGACCTGGTCGTTTTCGAGTTGGGCCTTGGAGATGTAGTTTTTGCCTGCCAGACGGCCGGAGGCCTCGACCTTCTGCTTGGCCACGGCTAGCTCGGCTTTGCGGAGCAACAGCTCATCATCGAGTTGGCGGAGCTTTTGCTGCGCCTCGCCATCGCTGGAAGTGTTGGCTTCGAGGAAGGGAGCAAAGTCGATGCGCTCGCTGATGGGCTTTGGAGTGGTCTTTTTGGCGGTTTTATCGGCGGCGGCCTTGGGATTGCCAGCTTCGGGGTTCACCGGTGTGTCCGCCTGAGTCTCCAAAACGGCGGCGTATTTCTCGAAATCGGTCACGTCCTTTGGCAGGCCAGCTTTGGCGAGGATGGCGGCGGTGACTTCGCGGCCGAGATACTTCTCAAAGTCCATGAGGGCAAAGATACCGGTTTCCTTAGTGGCACGGAAGAGGCTCTGGTTCTCGCTTTTCTGGATTTCGCGGGCCTGATCGGCATCGATGAAGGCGGAGACGGTGGTCTGGAATTCGATCTCGTGGTTTTGGATCTTTTGCTTCACCTCGGTGTCGTCGAGTTCGACGAGCACCTTGCCATTCTTCACATCCTCCTCGGTCACGAGGTAGCCTTCGGGGATGAGGGAAAGGATCTTGGTGGGGATTTCGATTTCGGATTTCAGTTCGAGATTCTGCAGGGCGCGGATCTCACCGCCTTGCAGGACATTGATCTCCAAAGCGCCGCGCTGAACGGCAAAGGTGGGTACTTCCTGCGCCGTCGTTCCCGAGCCGACGATCCAGCCCCAGGCGAGCCAAGTGATGCCGCCGGTGATGGTGCCCAGAACGAGCCAGGTGATGGTTTTTCCCTTTTTCATCATTCTCCCTTCGGTTTCTCCTTTTTCAATACGTCCACCCACGAGCCGTCTTTCTCGATGAAGAGCACGCCCATGTCCCGCCAGAGCTGCAAGCGGGCGAGATTATGATTGATGCGGGTGGAGACCATGAGGTCGCGAGTGGTGTTGAGGTCACGCTGAGCCTCGATGAGGTCACGAGCGGTGCCCTGGCCCTCGGCCATGAAGGCTTCTTCGACTTCGAGGCGGTTCATGCTGATCTCCATCCCGCGTTTGGCGAATTCATATTGCTTCCGTGCTACTTCCAAATCACGCCAACCGGTTCGCACGGCATTGCGCACTTGGTCCTCCGCCAGCTCCAGCTCACGACGGGTGCGCTGCTCGGCCACCATGGCAGCACGAAGCGTGTTGCGCTCGGGCTTTTGATTCAAATTGAGATCGGTGTTGAGGCCGATGCTCACGCCGCGATTGCGGGTTTGCAGGCTGAAGTCATTCACGTTCGGATCATCGAGCGTCCGATGGGAAACGACGGCATTGAGGGTCGGGAGCGTGTCCTGTTTGGCGATGAGCACGCGGCGGGTGGCGTCCTCGGCACGGTCCCGGGTATTCCAAAGATCGAGCCGAGTGGTGAGGGCCGTCTGCATGGCATCATCCAGCGTGCCGGGAGGCGTGAGGATTTGAAGGTCGTCGAGGTCTTTGTAGTTCAGCACGATGCGTTCGGTGACAGGCAGGCCGAGGGTGATCTTGAGGTCGTCGAGAGCTTGCTCGTAGTTGCGGATGGCATTGGTCCAGGTGCGCTGGAAATTGATCTGCGCCTGGAGGAGTTGGCCGAGGGAGGAACGGCTGCGCAGATTCGCTTCGGCCATGGCTTGCTCACGCTCGACGACTGAATTGAAGGCCATGTAGCCGAGGTAGGCGTTTTTGGCCGTTTCGCGGCTCTGGATGGCGCGGAAATACTGCGTGGCTACCTCCACGGCGAAACTTTTCCGCTGCTGGGTGAAGGTGCGGATGTTGTAGAGCACGCTGCGTTCTCCCTGCGTGAGCGATTCGGAGGCCGCGAGGTAACCCGCGCCGCGCAGCAAGGGCTGCGAAAGGGTGAAAGCGAGCCGCGAATTGCCGCTGTCGAGGCCGCCGGTGATGAAGCGCACAAAATCCGTCGTGAGATCCGCCGCGAGGCGAGCCCCGGTGCGGGTGAGCACGCTGAGGCCCATGTCCCCGCTGGTGGTGAGCGTGCCGGAGTTCACCAGCGTGGTCACGCCATTGCTCACCTTGCTGCGATCCAGCGTGCCGGAGCCGCTGCCGCTAAGGATGGGGGCGAAATTTTGCCGCGTGAGCGTCAAATCGAGCGCGGCGAGGTAAACGACCTCTTTTTGCAGCAGGTAATTCCGATTGCGATGCACGCCAAAGTTCAGTGCATCCGCCAGGGCGATCACGCGGGCATCTTTTTCGATGTAGGCGCGGTCACCGAGGAAATCGACCGTCTTCATGTTCTTCGCCAGTTCCTTCATGGAAACGGGCGGCGGCGGGGTGATGTCGAGCAGATGCTGGCCGGAGTTGGGCACCTTGCTGGTCTTCTTTTTCAGCAAACCGAAGACCTCGCGGTCCGCCCAATTCTTGTAAACCGAGCTTTTGCATCCACACACCATCAAAAGCATCGCGCCGAGAAGCGCGAGACGTAGGGACGGGGTGAGACAAGCCTGGGAGACCATGCAAAAAGGGGCCGCCGGACGGGGGTGAGGATCGTCCGGCGTGGGGTGGGTTTTGGGGGCCGTCTTCATACGGGATCGCGAAGGAGAATCTATCGAAAGTTTGGCCTTCAGTAGGCTGGCATCCCTCTTGCTGGTAGAGAGTCCCAACCAGCCATGACTCCCGCCCCTCCTGATACGAGCATCCCCTCGCTCGGCCCCTGCCGCTTTCCCTCGCCTCTGCACCGCATCGGCGGGGTCGAGGCCCCGTATAAAACGGACGCCATAGACCGCATCCTCTACCACAGCCACTTGCTGGAGGACGGTCGGGACTGTTCGGTGCCGAGTTACGAAGAGGCTGGCCCACGTGAGATGATCTACTTTGATCCGGCGAAGACGACCGTCGGCATTGTGACCTGCGGTGGCCTTTGCCCGGGCCTCAATGACATCATCCGCGGCCTCGTGAACCGCCTGCACCTCCAATACGGCGTCACTCGCACCTACGGTTTTCGTTACGGCTACGAAGGGCTCGTGCAGCGCTACGGCCACACGCCTTTGATCCTGCGCCCGCATTCTGTCGAGCAGGCGCATCACTTTGGCGGCACCATGCTCGGCAGCTCGCGTGGCATGCAGGACATCGGGGAGATGGTCGATACGCTCGAAGAGATGAGCATCGACATCCTTTTCGTCATCGGCGGGGATGGTACGCTGCGTGGCGCGGCGGCTTTGGTGAAGGAAATCGAGGCTCGCGGGCTCAAAAAGGCCGTCGTTGGCATTCCGAAGACCATCGACAACGACATCCGTTACCTCGACAAGAGCTTCGGCTTCGAGACCGCCTTTGATGCCGCTGTGCAGGCGGTGAAATGCGCTTACGTTGAAGCCACCGGCGCAGTGAATGGCGTGGGCCTCGTGAAGCTCATGGGCCGCGATTCCGGCTTCATCGCCTGCTACGCGGCGCTGGCAGGTAGCAATGTGGATTTTGTGCTCATCCCCGAGGTGCCTTTCGAGCTCGAAGGCGAGGGCGGCCTGCTCGAATGCCTGCGCCATCGCCTTATGAAGCGCGGCAGCGCCGTCATCGTCGTGGCCGAGGGCGCGGGTCAGCACCTCATGGCGGCCAGTGATGCCACCGATGCCTCCGGCAACCAGCGCTACGGCGACATCGGTGCTTTTTTAAAGGATCGCATCGGCTCCTTCTTCAAAGCCCGCAAAAACGAGGTGAACATCAAATACATCGACCCCAGCTACATCGTCCGCAGCGTACCGGCGAATGCGCAGGACAATGTGTACTGCTCCCGCCTCGCCCAGTCCGCCGTGCATGCCGCCATGGCAGGGAAGACAGGCATGCTGGTGGGCAGGTGGCACGGTTCCTTCATCCATCTGCCGTTGGAACTCGTCATCCACGGCCGCCGCAAGGTCGATCCCACTCAGGAACTCTGGCACAGCGTCCTCGAATGCACTGGCCAGCCCGTGGTGATGCGCTGAGGGACGGCGTATGACGGAGGCTTACTTCTGCTTTTTGAACAGGCCTTTGAGCTTATCCAGAAAGCCGCGTTTTTCCTCGGCTGGAGGCGGTGGAGTGGCATTGAGATCGTCTTGTACGCGAGGTTTGTCCTTAGCGTAGAAATTCGGTGT
Source organism: Akkermansia muciniphila (assembly GCA_943373155.1). Taxonomy (GTDB): domain Bacteria; phylum Verrucomicrobiota; class Verrucomicrobiia; order Verrucomicrobiales; family Verrucomicrobiaceae; genus Prosthecobacter. The sequence goes on from CALSBJ010000040.1 coordinate 54,831, forward strand.
GGGTGGAAGGGGCTCTTCGGGGTAGCCCGCGAACTCGAAGACGTCATTGGAGTTCGGTGAATTGTTGTGGAAGCGGGTCTGTTCGTTGATGTGAGTGGATCCATCCGGCAGAATCATGGGCTGGACGAAGATCATGAGTTCGGAGCGTTCCTTGTCCTTTCGGGTGCTGCCAACGAGGTATTTGATCAGGGGCAGCCGGACGATGAAGGGTAGACCGGATTGGCTGTCATCGTTTCGCTCGGAGATGAGGCCGCCGAGCATGACGACAGACCGATCAGGCACGATGAGGCTGTTGCTCATGCCTTGCTCGGAGATGTTGGGCACCTCGTTGTTGTTGATGATCGTGCTGCCGTTGGTTGAATTGTTCTGCTGTTTGAACTCCAGCATGATCTCCTGATCGTTGTAGATATGAGGAGTGATGTCGAGCTGGAGACGAACCGGAATGTACTGGGTGGTGGATGAGAAACCACCGCCCACGACGCCGCTGTTGAAGCTCTGGCCGGCGATGGCGATCTGGCGGCCGATGTAAATGCTAGCGGGCTGGTGATTCAGCGTCGTGACGACAGGCTTCTGCAGAACTCGGAAGCGGCCAGACGTTTCAACGGTCCTCATGAAGACATTCAAATTCTTGGTAATCTGGCCGTAGGCGGTAAGGCCACCCAGAGCTGCCGCAGCAGTGGAGCCGGCGATGGTACTGAGATTTGCGGGATCGAATGTCGTGCCTCCTCCATCAAGAATGCCGCCTGCTTGCTTGCCTCCGCCGATCTTCTTGAGCGTGTTGATCCAGTCGAGGCCGAAGCTGAAATCCCTGCTGAGATTGAATTCACCGATGATGGCGGAGATGAAAATTTGCTTGGGGCGAATATCGAGTTCATCGGCGAGGTCTTCGAGCGTTTGGAGCTGCTCAGGAGGGCCGCTGGCGAAGAATTTGGAGCTGCCAGGATCAATGATGACCAAGGTGCGGCCGATGAGAACGCTGTTGGCCTTGGTGGTGACATCAAGCTTCGGGCTGGCTCCACCTCCGCCGCCGAGTCCGCTGCTGCCAAAACCACCTCCGCCAAGTCCACCCAGGCCACCACCGAAGCTGTTCCCGCCGAAACCACTGTTTCCAAAGCCGCTGTTGCCGAAGCTGTTGTTGTTCGTGTTGCTTGTGGAGTTGGTGCTGCTGTTGGAGCCGAGCGTGGTGCTGGTGCTGCCAGTGGCGCTTTTATCGTAACGCATCAGCGCCTTTTCGGCGAGGCCGAGGAAGGTGGTGAGGTCGATGTAGTTGAGGCGGCGGGAGACGAAGCGGCTCGCGGTGGCCTCGGCGTCGATTTCGGCGATGAGTTTTTCGATCAGTTCGATGTCGTGAGGGCGGGCAATGACCAAGAGGCTGCTGGTGCGGGTAATCGGCAGGATGACCGGCTTGGGGCCCTCGGCGGTGGCTCCACCTCCGCTGGCGGAGACGACCGGCGCCGCAGCTGTGGCTGGCTGGCCTGCCTGCTGGGGGATGCCGGGCACGGCGGGAGGGCGCTGTGGAACGGATGTTGCCGCAGGGGTGGCAGGTCGGTTAGCTGAGCCGGTGCCGCTACCACCACCGTTTTTGAGGTCGAGGAGGGATTCGAGCTGCTTGGCGACTTCCTCAGGATCGGTGCGGACGAGTTTGAGGGTCTTTTGCAGCGTCTGGCTGGGGGGGAGGTCGAGCTGCTTGATGAGGTCCAGATAGGCGCGGATGGTCTGTGAGGCCTCGGTGATGACGAGAGAGCGGGCATTCGGCACGGCCACGATTTTGCCATACGGATGCGGTGGAATGGCGCTCTGGAGGGTGGTGGCGGCATCTTCGGCGGAGAGATAATTCAGCGTGGCGACGTGGACGACGACCTGATCGGTCTCCGGCAGTTTTTCGGCATCGAGCACCATAGGGAGCTGCTGCTGGCCGGGGCTGGAGCCGGTCTCGGCGGCGACGAGTTTCCACAGGTT
>CALSBJ010000041.1:0-56635 GCA_943373155.1 Akkermansia muciniphila
CGAGGTCTCAGAGACCTCGAGGACATGCAGGTGCTGGCAAAGAAGGTGAAGCGCAAAAAAGCGCTCAATGCCTTCGCTGATGGCCTGATCGATACAGCCATCCATGCGGGCCTAACCGCCGCCTTTGGCCCTGGAGGCAGCCTCGCCGCTGCCGTCATCACCAACGTGATCGACGACGCCTCTCACTGACTTTTCCCATCACCGTGCTTCAGTTCGACGCGATAAGCCCCACCTCCCAGAGTTGAAAAGACCACGGGAGAGGCTACAGGACACCCTCACCATGCCTACCTACGTTTACGAAACCATTCCCCAATTTGAAGGCGAGCAGCCCAAGCGTTTTGAAGTGCGCCAAAGCATGAAGGATGCGGCGCTCACGCAGCATCCTGATAGTGGCACCCCCGTGCGCCGTGTGCCGATCGGCGGAACCGGCCTCATGGGCGGCTCCAGCAGCGCACCTGCAGCACCACGCGGTGGTTCTTGCGGAAGCGGCTGCGGCTGCCATTGAACCTCCATCAAGCCACGCGGAGCGTGCGAGCACCTTCATCAATGAGGTGCCAGAAGTTCTTCGACTTACTCAGCACCTCATCCTCCCCGCCGCCGGGCAGGTTGGAGCGGTAAAGAAAATCCTGGAGGCTGTTTCGATGCAGGATGCGATGCACCCACACATTGCCATCCAAGATGCCAAAGTAGATGCGGTGATCCTCAGCCCGGCAGCGGTAAAGACGCTTCCCACCACGCTCGAGCACGCCGTATCGCTTGCCGAGAATGGCGTCATCGACGTCTGCAGGCTGGATGTTGAGAGCCTCCAAGAGATGAAACTGCGTCTGCGTGGGCAGTTGGGAGAGCTCGGAGGCGCTGATGTCGTTGAAGATGATCTGGATCACGCGGGAAAAGCACCGTCCGGGGTTAAAATTTGCGAATGACGGCTTTTTTGCGGAGCTGCTCCATCCACTCGTCGATGGCTTTTTTGGACTTCTCCTGCTCGATCATCTTCTGGATGTCGCCACGCACTTTGTCCATCGGCGGAGCCGCACCGAGCTTTTTCGCATCGCAGGCCACGATGATGTAATTGGTCTCTTTATCGAGCACCTGGCTGATGCCACCGGTCTTCAGCCCCATGGCAGTATTGGCGATCATCGGGTCCAGCTCCGTGCGCGGCATCCAATCCCAAGCCCCACCGAACTCCGCCCGGCTATCCTGCGAGTAGGTGCGGGCTGTGGCGGCAAAATCTGCCCCACCGACAACTTTCGCGCGAATCTCTTCGGCCAGCTTCCGCTGCTTCTCCGGTGTCGAACCGGCCTCACCCGTGAATTTCGGCACGGAGATGGTCGAGATCTTCACCTGATCGCCCACACGCCACTTGTCCACGTTCTTGCTGTAATACTCCTCCACCTCCTTCGGTGTCGCTGGCGGCATATCACCGGCCTTTTTGGCCTTCATGACACTGGCCACGATGTTCTTCTCCTGCATCTCACGGAACTTTTTGAGACTCATGCCCCCTTTGGCCAGCTCCGTGACCAGCGCATCGCGATCCCCTTTAAAGGCCTCACGCACGATGTTGTTGATCTGATCATCCACATACTGCGGCTTGATCACCCCACCCACCTTGGCGAACTCGATGAGGATCAATTCGCGGTCGATCAGCGCATCCAGCGCATTGGCTCGTGTCTCGTAAATCTCCTTCTTCATCCGCTCCGGGTCCGTCGCCCCATACATCGCCATCAGGATCTGCTCCTGCGCCCGCACCGTGTCACGCACCTCGGACTTGGTGATCACCTTGCCCTGCACCGCAGCGGCAGGACCATTGGAATAGCTTTGGGCCAGGGCGGTGCCGCTGGCGAGGATGAGGCAGGAAACGAGACGAAAAAGATGCATAAGACCTGTGAACTATGTAGGGCAGCACGGCGGCGTGGCAAGGCGAAGTTACCCACGAAAGCTCGAACAGGCCGGCAGGCCGAAGCGCCCCTTGCATCCCGGCGGGCTGCCCTTACTATCGCCGCCCTTTTTCACCCCCAACCCTGAACCTGATCCCATGAGCACCCCCAAGCACGTCGCCATCGTCGGAGCCACCGGCGCCGTCGGCGTGGAAATGATCCGCTGCCTCGAAGAACGCGCCTTCCCCGTCGCCAGTCTCACCCTCCTCGCCTCCGCCCGCAGCGCCGGCAAGAAGATGAAATTCAAAGGTCAGGACATCACCATCCAGGAGCTCACCCCGGATTCCTTCCAAGGCATCGACATCGCCCTGTTCAGCGCTGGCGGCGGCATCTCGCGTGACTTTGCCCCGCATGCCGTGAAGGCCGGAGCCGTCGTGGTGGACAATTCCTCCTACTTCCGCCAGGACCCGACCACTCCGCTCGTCGTGCCGGAAATCAACGCCGCCGATGTGAAGTCCCACCAGGGCATCATCGCCAATCCAAACTGCACCACCGCCATCTCCCTGATGGCCCTTTACCCGCTGCATCAAGCCTTCGGCGTGAAGCGCATCTTTGCCTCCAGCTACCAGGCCGTCTCCGGCACCGGAGCCCAGGCCATCGAAGAGCTCGCCAATCAATCCCGCGAGTGGGCCAGCGAAAACCGCGCCTGGGATGCCGCCAAGCTCGACAGCAAGCCTCACGTCTATCCGCATCAGATCGCCTTCAACGCCATCCCGCACGTCGATAGCTTCCTTGAGAGCGGTTACACGAAGGAAGAGATGAAAATGGAAAACGAGGGCCGCAAGATCATGCATCACCCGGACTTCCGTGCCTCTGTCACCTGCGTGCGCATCCCCGTCTTCCGCGCCCACAGCATCGCCATCAGCGCCGAGTTTGAAAAACCCGTCACCGTCGAAGCCGCCCGCGAGGTGCTCCTCAAAGCTCCCGGCCTTGATGTCCTCGACGATCCCTCCAGCAAGGTCTACCCCCTCGCCCTCGACATCGCCGGCCGCGACAACTGCGCCGTCGGCCGCCTCCGCAAGGACTGCGCCCTCGACAACGGCCTCTCCTTCTGGGTCGTCGGCGATCAACTCCTCAAAGGCGCCGCGCTAAACGCGGTCCAGATCGCTGAGTGCTTGCTGTGATTTGAGCCGGAGCGCGGACGCCCTCGTCCGCTTTTATGGAGCGGCGACCACTGGTCGCCATGTAAAGCCGACGACTCGTCGGCGCTCCACATCACCTCTTCGCCGGAGTGCGGACGCCCTCGTCCGCCTTGCTTTTTTCCTCAGCGGGTGGTGGCACCCGCGCTCCACAAAAACGCCAGCAAGTCACTCATCTGCTCCTTCGAGATCGCCGCCTCGAGACCATCGAGCATCAGCGTGCGGCCGAGGTTCTTCATGTCTTTGATCGCGGAACGCGAGAGCGTCTCTTTCGCGCAGTTGGGCATGGCAAGGACGATGGCGTCGGTGGTTTCGCTTTGGATGAGGCCGGCGAGGGTGCGGCCGGACGTTGGTTTCGATGGTGGAGTCGCCTGAAGGCGGGACTACTTAACTTAAGACGCGGGCTGCTGCGAAGCCGCGAAGCGAACCCCGAACGAAAAACGAAGCACGGCGGACAGAAGTGCCCGCCTCACCATCGCGACTTCATCCACGAGTAGAAACTGTGGCCGATCTGGGCGTAGCCGAAGGGGTTGGGATGGACGCCGTTGTTCACGGGGTAGCCGTCGAGCGGATCGAGGTTCAGTTCGGTTGGGACGAGGTGGATGTTCTCGGCTTCGCGGCCGCTGAACTTCTCCAGCATGCGCTGGACGAGGCGGTGCTGGATGCGCTTCCAGCCCCAACGGGGATACTTGTCTTGGTAGTTGGCGGTGAAACCGGCCTGCCGGACATTCGGCGGCGTGGTGAGGCCGATGGCGAGGAGAGATTTCGGTGCGGCCTTGCGAAACTCGGCGATGAGCTTTTCGGCGTGGGCGAGCACCTCGGTGATTTTGTCGTCGGGCGAGTCGGGCTTGGCGGCGAAGCAGTCGTTGATGCCCAACAGGAAGGTGACGACATTAGGCGGCTGGTTGTCGCTGTTTTCGCGAAAGTAGCGCGGGAGGTCGAAGACGGGCTTTTGAGCCGCATCGGGAAAAATGAAGGGGCTGGTGGTCTTTTTGGCGAGGGGACCGGCGGTGACTCCGGCGGGCTGAGGAGCGAATTTGGTGAGGAAATCCGCCCACTTCCATCCGCCGTAGCCTTCGTGGCGCACCTCGGGCAAGGTTCCGGCGGGCTTGTGGGTGCCGATCATCGTCCATGTGGGATTGCCGGGCCTGGCGAGCATCTTGGCGATCTCGTTGGGATACATGCTGGCGTTCGTGAGGCTGTCGCCGACGATGAGAAGACGCAGCGATTGGCCTTCGCCTGCCTGGCGTGGCGAGACGTGGAGCATAAGGCGACCGCTTTCGATGATCTGACCGGCCTGATCTTTGACGGTGATCTCGACAGGATGATCGCCCACGTCTTTGTCGGTGGGCTTCACGGTCCAGCGTCGAGCTTCAGCGGTGCCAAGCGGGCATCGAAACTCAAAGCGGTAGTTCTCCGGCTTCTCGGTGAGGACGATGTTGTCGTGGTAGATGCTCATCTCCACATCCGGCGTGGCATAAACGACGGGCGGCAGGGTGAGCTGGAGATCGCCAGCCAGCGCGGCGGTGGCGAGGAGGCTGAAGAGCAGGCGGGCGATCATTTCTTGATGCGGTAGAGATGGCCTTCGGTGCGGATGAGGAGATCGGAACCCATGACGGCGTAAGAGGCGAGGCTGCGCTCACCGAGGTCATTCTGCGCGAGGATTTTGAATTGCTTGCCGGGCTGCACGACGACCCCGAGGCCTTTTTCATCCTGGATGTAGAGCTTGCCATCGGCGGCGAGCAGCGAGGCAGAGACCGGGCCCGTGCAGCGCTCGGAGTAATGTACTTGGCCGGTTTTGGCATCGGCACAACTGAGGAGGCCGTTGTCGGCGATGAAGTAGAGTTCGTCACCGATGACGACCATGCTGGGATTGTGCGGGGCGGCCTTTTCGATCTTCCAGGCGAGGTGGGTGGCGGTGACATCACCCTGGCCATCGGCTTTGATGGCGAGCACGAGAGGCTTGTCGTAGCCGGTGCTGATGAAGATCATGCCGTGGGCATAGACGGGGCGCGGGACGACGCTGTAACCTTGATCATAATCGCAGCGCCAGATCTCGGTGCCGTCTTTGGGGTTCAAGGCGTTCACCACACCGCTGCCGGGCGTGATAAGCTGCTTCTGGCCCTTCACGTCGATGAGGAGCGGCGTGCAGAAGGAGAATTTCTTTTTGGCACCGGACTGGCGAGCGAAGGCCCAGCGCTGCTGGCCGGTGGTTTTGTCGAGGGCGATGACCTTCGGATCTGTCTCGGCATCGGCGGAGAAGATGAGCAGGTCTTCAAACAACACGGGGCTGCTGCCATTGCCATGCACCGGCACATAGGCGTGTGCTTGCGTGGCCCAGACGGTCTGGCCGTTGGCGGCGTTGAGGCAAGCAGAGCCGAGATGGCCGAAGTGCACGTAGAGCTTTCCATCCTCATGGATGATGGTGGGGCTGGCGTGGCTGTTTTTGCGATGCGCCCGCGGTGAGGCGGCCTGGAAGAGTTCCACATCCCACACAGCTTTGCCGGTGGCGGCATCGAGGGCCATCGCACGCAGCGAGCGATCGGCGGTGGCTTCTTCCTTGCCGCTGAGCGAGACGGCGCTGGTCAAAAAGATGCGATCACCGACAACGACCGGTGAGGACCAGCCCACACCTGCGATGGGTGCCTTCCACGCAACATGTGAGGTGGCGCTCCAGATGAGCGGCAGGCTCGTGGCCTCGGAGTGTCCCTGAGCTCCAGGCCCGCGAAACTCCGGCCAATCGGCGGCGAACAGGGCGGTGGAGGCAAAGACGAGCGTGGCGGGAAGAAATCGAAGGATCATAGGCGCGGGCTACAACGGCCCCTCGCCACGGTTTTTCTCCCGCGAGATGCGTTTCTCAATACTTGCCCATTTTGGCCCGCAGCAAGTGCTTGCCAAGGATCCAGGCTTTTTGCACTTTCGGCAGGCTCACACGCTGGGTGAAGATGGGATAACGGCGACGTTTGAGCTTCTCCAGGATGGTCGAGTAGATCTCCGACATGATCTCGGAGGCCACCATGTGTTTTCGATCCTCCGGCGGGAGGGCCTTCTGGGCGGCGCTGTAGTAGGCACGGGCGCGGCGATACTCGAAATCGAGCAGCTTATTGAGCCGCTCACTGGGAATGCCGGAGAGCAGATCGGTCTCGGTGACGCCGAACTTTTCGAGGTCTTCCTGCGGCAGGTAGATGCGACCGGTCTCGCGGGCGTCCTGGCCGACATCGCGGATGATGTTGGTGAGTTGAAGAGCGTAGCCAAGTTGGATGGCATACTCACGCGTCTCCTCTTTTTCATGGCCGAAGATCTCGATGCTCACGAGGCCCACCACGCTGGCGACCTTGTAGCAGTAGCCGAGGAGTTCCTCGAAGGTCTGGTAGCGGATCTTCGTGATGTCCGAGGCCACGCCTTCGATGATCTCCGCCATCCAGGCGCGGGGAAAGCCATACTTCTTCGGCAGGTCGAGCGCTTCATCAAGGATCGAGTGGCCGGGCGGGGTGCCGTCGAGCACGCATTTTTTCCAATGGGAAAGCTCGCGCTCTTTGTCCGCTTCGTTCACGGCGGGATCATCGGCGATGTCATCGACCACGCGGCAGAAGGCGTAGAAGGTGATCATGTCCCGCTTCCGCTCTTTGGGCAGGCAGCCAAGCGCGAAGGCGAGGTTCGATTTCGCCTTCTGTGCGATCTGGGCGGAGGAAAGCTGGCTGCTGTTCATCAAAGAAGGTGGGAGCGTGACTCAGCGTGCCGGATCGGCGGGGGAAGGACGAGGAAAACCGTGGCGCAGCATGACAAAGATGGCCGCTAGACATAGCCAGCCTCGCAGCATGGCAAGCACCAATGCGGAAAGCACCCGCGCCACCTCCTGCCACACAGCGTTTCCTGAAGCGAGATAGCCCGCCGCGAGGTCGGCGGCATAGCGCACCAGCGCCATCGCCACCACGGCGGTGAGCAGATAGCCGATCATCGCCGGGAGTGACCGCAGCAGCACCTTCAGCGCCATCGCTCCGGCCATCCAGAAGCGTGACTGACCACCCGCCAGCGCCACGCACATAGGCAGCGCCGCAAAAAGAAGCCAGAGCTCCGGCAGCAGCCAAGCCGCAAGGAGGGAGTCCCCTTCCCTCCAACTCCAGCCGACCATCCAGAGGAGATTGAAAGCTCCCAGCAGCACCACGCTTTGCCAGCGGGCAAAGGTGCTTTCGAGCGCCGTGATGGCATCGCGATCCGCCTCCGTATCCACGGGCTTTTCCCAAGCCATCACCAGACGAGCCAGCCACACCTGCGTGCCGGCGGCGGTGAGCGCGGCAAAGACCACGCGACCGGCCAGTTTCACGGATTCGAGCCATTCGGGCAGCGTGATGCGCCAGGCGGCGATCTCCACAGCCATCCAGACAAGCCCCGCCACGCTCAGGCCCACGAGCACCAGCTTTTGCTCCGGCACCGGCACCCGCTCCCCATAGCGATACGGCCAGCGCCAGACGCGAATCGTGAGCAGCAGCAGCCCCAGCGGCAAAACCAAGGCCAACGGCCAGGGCGGCAGCAGGGCGTGAAAAAACTCCGTCACCTCCGTGAAAGCCCGACCGAGCAGCGACGGCCACACACCCCGCCAATCCTCCAACTGAAGGATCGTGAAGACCGGGGCCTGTGGGGCGAGCAAGAGCAAACCCGCCACCATCAGCACCAGCGGCTGTCGCAGCCGCAAAAAATCCCACGCATCCGAAAACTCGCGCCGCAGCGGATGCCAGCGCAGATGAAGCGCCAGCCCGACTGCCGCGCCGAGCAGGGCGAGGAAGGTGATGGAAAGCATCCGCCATCGGAGCGCAGCTTTGGTGATGGCTCAAACGAAGAAGGCGAATAGCTCTATATCTTCCCCCTCATTTGATCATGCATCGCTCGGTAGTGTGCGACCGCGTCGTTCTGCCGCTCATCAGGCAGACCGTCGCTTTCTCAACAATGCCAGGAGAACCGCCAGCACAAGGAAGGCGATCAAAGCGGGCAGTTCCCAGGCCCAGCCGACCTCCTCGGGTGGTGCCTCTGGCGGAGCAGATGGAGCTTCCACCTTCAGTTCTGGTGCTGGATGAATCGCTGGCTGCACGCCGAGGCCATACTTCTTTGATCCTGTCTCGATCCACCACTGTTTCATGATTTCGTAAATAGGTGGACCGCCCAATGTTGCTGACGGTGGTTGCCCATTTTTTCGGTAGGGCCACCAAGGTGACTCCTCGCCAAGTGCTTTGTCGATCGCTTGCGCGGCCCAGCCTGAATTTGGCGACGGGCGAGTCCCAATCGACATGGGGGTTATCCAAGGGGGCGTGGGGTTTCGTTCATCTAGAATGAATCGCCCGAGCTGGGAGATGGCCTCCTTTCCTCCAAAAGCTCCAAGCATTCCGAATGCCTTCGCTCGAACATGATTCATTTCGTGGGTGCTGCTTGCTTTCTCGATACTATTTCCCAGATGTTCTGCGTAGCCTGGCACTTTCTTCAAAAGAACCCGTGTGCGAGCCAGAATATCACTGTCTTCATTATACAGGCTTACACCGAGTTCGGCGTTCCAGAACACCGCCCACAACAGATCAAGATCCTTTTTTGTGTATGCCTCATCGAGTGAACTGAAATCTCCATTTCTCATTTCTTTCAATGCTACACTAAGGCGATTACTCAGGTCTCGTTCAGTATCGGTAGGCTCGGGCCATGCGGACATGGCTACAGTGATCATTACGAAATGGAAGATCAAAACGGCCTTCATAGTGCGCATAGTGTTTAATTGGTTAAAAACTGATATTCGCGAATCGTCTCCCACTCCCATTTTATCAGGCGCTGGGGATTAAGATCGCGCTTTGCGCCCGCTCGTCCGGTCATTAAGCGCGCTTCATTGTCGGTAAAACGCATGGTGCCTCCGTAAGTAGAGACGGAGGTTTCGATTGATTCATCGGCACAGTGCAAGAGTCCCATCTCATGGCCGATTTCATGAGCTATTGTCCAGAGAATGCTGGGCTTATGGGACGAAGGTCTCGATTTTACCCACAGGATGTTTTTATCGTCATTGTCGCCGGAGCCTGCCCAACCCTCAAAGACCCTTCGGATTAGCTGCCCAGGCTGGCCGTCCGTTTCCGAAGCGGTCGTGGGCCAGTAATGAACGAGAAGATAAGTGGCGGCCTGGGTGGGCGCGGAGGCCACCAGATAGACATTGATCGAACCAGCCACCGGGTTGCTGGCTGCTTCGATTGCCGTTTCCTCGGCGGAATAATGTTGCCACCTGCTTTGTCGGCCCCAGAGGATGTCCAAAGCCTGATTTCCCGCACCGCGTGTTCCTACAGTCTGCCCAACGCCCACATCGTAGGCCACTGAGATAACGGTGCGCAAGGTGACATTCACCTCGATATTTGCCTGAACTTTGAATACGCTGTTAAGGTAATCCTCAATAACTTGCTCATCGGGAATGTACGATGGCGTGTAACTCGTGCCAGCCAGCGCGATGGGGTGAATGACCACTGAAAGCCTTCTCTTCTTGTATACAGCGAAATTGACGAATGTCTCTTCGGCAAAGGTTGGCGTGTCGGATGGCAGCTTCATCACACCCACTTTCAGTGTGCCGGTGCCTCCCGAGTTGCCCTTGAACTTTGCCAGGCTGTAGGAGGGCGTCTGGGTGTTTTGCGTCACGACCGTCTGCGGTGTCACCGGGCCAGTAGCCTGATAGCCGAGTGAGCCGGATGCAGCATTCCATGAAAGGTTAATCTCCCGGTCTTCCCCCTCTGGCAGCATGATCCAAGGCCGTGCGTCACCATTGGCGGCGTGGGAGAGTGAATCATAAGCCATTTCCTCCCCGGATTTCATGGTCACCGAGAGTTCCTGCCAGATGGATTCGACGATGGAGTCAGCCTGTTGGGCGGGCTCAAGCTTCACTTCACGTGCAGAGCGGGCACTCCCTTTGGAAATGCTGAACTTCTCAAAGCGTGGCACCTGATAGGTATGGTCATAGTCTGGCAAGCTGACGACACGATCATAAGCGAGGAGGCGCCGGTGGACCTCCCAGGACATCACTTTCGTGTCCTGGCTGGTGCCGAGCGTGAAGTAGCAGTGTTTCAGTTCCACGCGGTTTGTCGTCCGTGTGCCTTGCACATTTTCCAGGTGCTGACGCGCCAAGCTCTCCACTCGATTTGAGCTAAAGCCCACCACACTAGCGTCGAGTGAAGGAGGAAAGCTAAGGGTTCCCCACTTTTCCTCCCACTTCGCATTGTAGGTCCCGTAGTCGTCCAACTGCTCGGGTGAATTGTAATCCGACCAAGTGACAGAGGCACCATAGTTGATAGGGGCTGGCGGCGGATTGACATCCTTGGTCCAACCATTATTCACCCGCTTGTAGGCATTACGAAATCCGACAAGGTGATCTGTTCCATCCCTTTCGTCCCACGCCGCACCCGCTCCCGGCAAATCATCTTCTGACAAAGGGTTGGCACTTTGTTGGTATTCTTCGCCATCGGCAAACCCGTCACCGTCTGAGTCTGCTAAATTCGGATCGGAGCCGATCTGCGCTTCGAGGAAATCGGGTATTTGGTCCCCATCGCTATCCGGGTCGTCGATCACCCAGCGGAAGAATTTGCGTGGAGCCGTACCCGTCATCGCTACGGCGCTGATTTCATCTCCAGTGCCCCATTGGTAAGGGCTGCCACCGCCGACGAGGCTGGCGGTGGTCCAGCTATCCGGCAGTAGGGTGTCGGAGACCTCCAGCCGGTAGCGCCGCCCCGGTGCTGTATCCGCCATGCGGGCCACAAAGCTATCTGGCCCAGGCCGCTCCACCTCGGGTGGGCGGTTTCCCAGTAGCGTGAAGGGCACATCGGCCACCAGGGGATTTGAAAGCAGGAGGCCCTCCTCAATATTAGTGCGCTGATCTCCATCAGGGTCATCGAACTTCTGCGCCTCGGTGATGCCAAACTGCGCCTGCCACACATCCGGTAGGCCATCCTGCGGATTGATGTCCCTGATGACAACAATACCCATGTGGCTATTGGCTTGGTTCGGATCGGACATGTTTCGCGATTCAACGAGGTTGATGCGGGCATCATTGTCCGGGTTCTCGCTTCCCGTGAACGGGGCGATGTTATGGCGCTGCTGCCAAAGGTCGTCCATGCCATCGTGATCGTTATCAATCGCCAGCAAAGCCGGAGTGAGGAGCAGGAAGGCAAGTATGCCTGCGAGATGGTGTGTTGAGTTCGTTATCATGGCAGAGCGTCTTGGATGATCGTGAACCAAGGGTTTTGTTTCTGGCTCTGCTTTGGACTTTAATTCCCTCCAGCAGGGGTGACACCTTGGAGCACCCACCGCTGAGGCACCGGGAAGGCAGCCTTGGACTGTAGTTACATCCAAGGCGCACCCGATGGGGTGCGCACTCAGATGGACAGTCCGGCTGGCTTGATAAACTTCCCGGTTTTCAGCGGTGCCGTTTGAAGAATTCCGACTGCGCAGAATTCGATGGAAAGAGAAAGTTACTCGATAAGTGAAGAGGAGGTAAAGATTCGAGGGGCGTTGTATCTTGGCAGCGCCTCGATGTAAATCTTTTTCGCGGTTCAGTTCTGCCGCAGGGCGAGGATGAGTTCGTTGAGCTTGCCGCGCAGTAGCTCGAAATCTGCGAGGGTGGGAGGATCATTGGTGAAGGCTTCACCCAAGGTGCTCACAGCGTTCGTGTTGGCGCTCGTGCTGGCGGTGAGCTGGGCCAGCGTCACCTCGCCGGCAGCGCCGTCATTACCAGGCTGACCAGCAGTGCCTTCGCTGCCACGCGGGATGCTGAAGGTGAAGCGCACATTCGTCCCGTCGAAGCTCACGCTCACCGCCGCGTTCTGGCCGGGATCGAGCGTGTTTACGGCATCGACGACCGCCTGCGCAAAGGGCGGCCCTTGGGCACCCTCGGGTCCCGATCCGCCATCGCTGCCGTTCTGACCGGGATCGCCTTTGTTCCCTTTGGGTATGCTGGAGATGAGTTCGAGCAGGCCCTGGAGTTGGGCACGCAGGGTATCCGCATCGAGTGGCTGGCCGTTTTGAGGGATATTGGGGTCGAAAGGCATGGTGGAAGGTGGAAAATGGTAAAAATGGCACTAAAAAGGGCTCTGGAGGAAGGTTTTGAGCCTCGGGAACCCTTCTCGAAGGGTTCGGAAGGCTGGTTTCGGGGATGGGTAACCCTTCATCAAGGGTGCCAGAGGCCGTTTTTCAGCCTGCCGAGCCTGCTTTTCAGCCTGCCGAGCCTGCTTTTCAGGCTCGGCATCCCACGATCAAGGGTGGCAGAAGCAGCGGAAAGGGTTTTGAATGCCTTTTAAGAGGCTGCTTATCCCTTGATCGAGGGGGACCGAGGCGGCGGGAGGGCCTGCCAACCTCTCCTCAAGGTGCGGGGGGAGGCGTGGGAGACGGTGCCTTTTTACCACGTTTGGGATAGGCCGCCTCCAACTGCGCCAGCGCGGTATCCGCGCCGGATATGCTGCCACGCTTCGCTGCATCACGGGCGGTGTAATAAACGCCGTGGTCGAAGTCGAAGAGGTCCGCACCGAGCAACAAGTCGAGGTCGCGCACTTTTTCACAGAGCGCCGTGGCAGCCAGCAGCACCTCTTTCACCACCGCGCGGCTGGCGCGGTCTTTGACCGCTTCCGCCGCATCGAGATAGGGAGGCACGAGCTGGGGGAACTGAGGCACCACTTCAGCGACGGCATCATCGAAAGGCTGGAGGCGTGTGCCGATGGTGGAGATTTCCTGGCGATCATCCGCAGAGAGCGCGGGAGCGGCAGGTAGGAGAGCAGCGGCTTGGTTGAGAAAGCCGATGAAGGAGTCGCGGATCGCAGGAGTGACCGAGACGGAGACACGATTGCTTGAGGCCATGGTAGGTATAGGTGTGGTGTGGTTGAACTGGCAGTGCTTCCACCCCAAACAGCTCCACTCTGGCCCCAAACGAGACCAGTCATACCCCAAGTCAAAGGTGTCATCGCTGCGGCAGGCATAGTTGGTTATTTTTGCTGCGTGGCAAAATCACAGCAGTAAGCCCCGGCTTTGAAAAGAAGAAAGTTGCCTCCTAGCTTGCAAAAGGCTCCCAAACATCCGCCATCGGAGCGCAGCTTTGGTGACGGCTCAAACAGAGAAATATCTTCGCACTCCCCACAACATCTGAGCAGGTTTCCCGCTTGAAGCATGGCTCTCGCTTCGTTTAAAGCCAGCCAACCACATGACTCTCGCAGCCCTTCCCGATCCCAGCGCCACGGGCGACATCTTTGTCGCCTTCCTCAGCATCGTTTTCGAGGGAGCACCTTACATCCTGCTCGGCACGCTGCTTTCGGGCATGATCGATGCCTTCCTGCCTGCCCGGCTGCTGGAGCGGGTGCTGCCGAAGAGCCGTGTCATCTCCACCTTCCTGGCTGGTTTTCTCGGTCTCGTCTTTCCGGTGTGCGAATGCGCCATCGTCCCGGTGATCCGCCGCTTGGTTCAAAAGGGCCTACCGGTCTCCTGCGCCGTGACCTACATGCTTTCCGCCCCGATCGTGAACCCCATCGTGGCGATCAGCACGCTCACCGCCTTCAAAGAGTTCCAAAACTGGTCCTGGGACACGCCCGGCAATGCCACGATGACCATTGCTCGCCTCTCGCTGGGTTATGTGGTGGCCGTGATCGTGGGTTTGATTTTCATCCGCTTGAAACCTTCCCAGATTCTCCGCGACAAGATCGCCGCTCAAATCGACACCGCCCATGCCGCCGCGGATACCGGTCACGCAGCACCCAAAGCCTCCTTCAACGGCAAGCTCGTCCACGCGATGCGCACGGCGATGCGTGACTTTCTCGATACGGGCATGTACTTCGCCATCGGCGTCATCATCACCTCCATCTTCAACACCCGCGTCGATCAGGCCATTCTCGATACCATCGCGCAGAGCGATATGCTCGCCCTGCCCTGCATCATGGGCTTGGCCATGGTGCTCAGCCTTTGCAGCACCTCGGATGCCTTCATCGCCGCCCCCATGGCCTCCTTCAGCATGGCGGCAAAGCTCGCCTTCCTCGTCTTCGGCCCCATGATGGACATCAAGCTGCTCTTCATGTACTCCGGCGTCTTCAAGCGGAAGGTCGTCCTCGGCTTCCTCATCGGTCTATTTGTTCTCATCGGCACGCTCGCCGTTCCGTGGATGAACCTCATTCAAAGCCTCGCTGTGAAACCCTGACGAATCAGGAATCTAAAATCAGAAATCTAGAATCCCAAATCTCATGTCCGGCACCCGCACTCTCCTTCACCTGCTCAGCGTCGCCACCCTCCTGCTTTGGGGCGGCGTGATGCTCTTCTTCCACGTCACCGGCCGTATCATGGCCTACCTGCCGCCGGATGGCATCTTCCGTCCGATGGTGCTGGCCGCCGGGATTGGCCTTGGCGTGCTGGCTCTCTTCAATCTGCTCACCATGAATGCCGAGGACATCGGCTGCGAAGGTCACGATCATTCGCACGATGATCATGATCACGATCACGGCCATGCGCACCAAGACGGCTGCTGCGGGCATGATCACAGCCACGAGCACAAGCACGAGCACAAGCACGAGCACGAGCACAGCCATCAAGAAGGCTGCTGTGGTCATGACCACTCTCACGATCACGACCATTCAAAGTGTGGCCACGACCACTCACATGATCATGACCATTCCAAGTGCGGACACGATCACTCACACGATCATAAGCATTCCCACGGCGACTGCGGCCACGATCACAGCCACGACGATCACGGTCACGCCCACGGCATTCTCGAAGAAAGCGGATGGACGGGCCGCTTGGTGGCGCTTTTCATCCTCATCGTGCCACTTACCCTCGCCGCCGTGCTCACGCCGGATCGTTACAGTCCGAACGCGGTGATGAACAAGGGCCTCTACAATCCCAACTACGCCGACACCTCCCGCGCGGAGCAGTTCTCGCTCAAAAACAAAACGCCCGCCGCTCCCACCGCCAAGCGTGGCGAGCCCGCCGTCACTCCCACGTCCCTGCCGCCTGCCACCATCGCTGCCGCGCCCTCCACGGATAGCAAAGCCCCGCCCATTCCCGGCACCCCACCGCCTCCCACCAAGCCTGGCGAGCCACCGAATGCCGCGAATGCCCCCAAGCCCCCCGTCGAGGCCAAGAGCTACGGTACCTTCTCTCTCGAAGACCTCAAAAAGCAGGTGCCGCAAAACAAGGAAGGCCACTTCCTACTCGAAGTGCCCGAGATCTATTACACAGGCGGCGATCTCGAAGTGCAGAAGGTGCTCACCGGCCAGATGGTGGAAACGACGGCTCAGGTGCTCCCTGAAAAGGTCAACAACACCGATGGTCATCGCATGCGCATCTTCCGCATGCTCGTTCAATGCTGCGCCGCCGATGCCCGCCCCTTCTCCGTGCCCATCGACTTCGGCAAGAAGGCTCCCGACTTCAAAGACATGACCTGGGTGAAGGTCACCGGCAAGATCAGCTACAAAAAAGAAGGTGATCAAACCGTACCCCTGCTCGAAGTCACTAAAGTCGAAGAAACCACCGCACCGGATAACGCGATGATTTACTGAGACAGCCTCGCGGCCCATCAGGCAAAAATTCCTCTCTTGGCAGCGGAATCGGATTTCGTTAGTCTAAAAGACGCTCATGCCTTCCCGCTCGCATCCTCTGCCCTGGCTTCTGCTGGCCATTTTGGCCCTGGTAGGCCTTTTGGCATGGTTTCAGCCACGAAAGGAATCCGTGGCCGCATCTCCCGAGAAGACGAAAAACGAGCTTCAGCAGCCAGCGAACCTTCCAAGCATCCCCAAACAGCCGCAGAAGCACGAAGCAATGCCAGCTGAGGTCGTGCGGGCAGATGGTAAACGCGAACTCCAAGCCTATCGCCTCGCGGTGAAAGGCGGAGTCGTCTCACTCGATGGCACCCAGCGTATCGCCGGTGATTTTCATCGTCGGCGCAGCCAGCAGGCCTGGATGCCTGGCATGTGGTGCGTGCGTCTCCTGGATGCCGAAGGCCGGGTCCTGGCCGAGGAAACGGCCAATGCGCCCGATGACGTTTGCCTCGTGGGCGATCCACAAAACATCGCTGCCAATGGCAAGCCGCAGGTGACGCAATTCGCCGGAGCGGGGGAGGAAGCCATGCTCCAAGTGCGCCTGCCACCTCTTCCGAATGCCCGGATGCTCAAAGTCTATCGCCTCGGCGGCCTTGAACGAGTCGATTGGAAGACGGAACCCATGGGAAAACTCCTCGCCACCATCTCCCTGCCATGATGCGATGCCTTTTCATCCTCCTGATGCTGGCCGTCACGCTCCAGGCGCAGACTTCCACGCTCTTTACCGTTCAAAACAACGGCCCACGTAGCGAGCGCATCAACATCGTCTTCCTCTCCGAAGGCTACACCGCGACGGACATGCCAAACTTCGCCACGCATGTGAACACCGCGATGAACTTCCTTTTCACCAAGGAGCCGTGGGCGCAGTATCGCAGCTACTGCAATGTCTATCGCATCGAGATCGCCTCGAACCAAAGCGGCTGCGACAACGGCAACACCAGCGGTGCCAGCGGCACCCGAGACACCTACTTCAATGCCGGCTTCAACACGCCAAGCGTCACCCAACTCCTCACGCTCGGCTCCGGCGGCTCAACGAAGGCTTACAACCTTCTCAACACGCACGTCCCTGAATACGACGTGCCCGTCGTGATCGTGAACGATACCAAATACGGCGGCGCAGGCGGCGGCATCTCCGTCGCCTCCGTCCACTCGGCCAGCGCCGCCGTCGTCGAGCACGAGATCGGCCACTCCTTCGCCACCCTGGCCGACGAGTATGACACCGAGTATCTCATCTACACGCCCGCCGAGCGATCGAACAACACGGCGCAGACCACCCGATCGCTCATTCGTTGGAATCACTGGATCGAGGCCTCCACGCCGCTGCCCACACCGGAAACGTCCACCTACGATACGCTGGCGGGCATTTTCGAAGGCTCCATGTATCGCACCAGCGGATGGTATCGGCCTCACAACAACTCGCTGATGAAAAATCTCAATCGTCCCTGCGGTCAGATCAACCGCGAGCAGTTCGTGCTGAAGTTCTACAACCTCGTCAGCACCCACGATGGTTTCTCGCCCTCGACGACGAGCAGCACCGTCACCGCCCCCACCGCCCTGAACTTCTCCGTGACTCCCAAAGTGCCCACCAGCGGCCCAGCGCTGCAAATCGCCTGGAAGATCGACGGCGTCGCGCAAAGCGGCCAGACCGCCGCCACCTTCACCACACCGTCTGATTTCCTTGGCAATGGTACCCACACCGTCAGTGCCACCTTGAGCGATCCCACCACCTTCGTGCGACTCGATCCATCCAACCTGCTCAAAGACACTCTCACCTGGAATTTCACTCTCAGCGGCCAGATCCCCGCCACGCTGTCCAATTGGCGCACCACCTACGGCAGCGACAGTGCCGTGCTCACCGCTGACCGCTTGCCAAACCTCGTCAAATACGCCCTCGGCCTCGATGCCGCGATCGCCGCCACACCTGCCCAACTCCCCGCAGGCAGTCTCACCAGCAATTACCTGACTCTCACCGTCCCACGCCGCTTTCGACGCAGCGATGCCAGCTACACGGTCGAAGTCTCCAGCGATCTCGTGACCTGGACATCAGGCGCAGGCCACACGGTGATCGTTCAGGACACGGATAATCAACTCATCGTCCGCGATGCCGTCCCTCAGTCGAGCAACGTCAAACGCTTCATCCGCCTGAAGGTGCAAACGGCACCATGATCACCGCGTGATCTCGCAAGCGGCCCCTCTTCTAACAACTTGTCAGGCTGGTTTGCCTTGTTCATAGAGGCTCCTGCCATCATGAACGAACAAAACTGGGACACCACCTTCCGCTCACTCTTTGAACGCTGCGCCAAACTCCATCACGCGGGGGATACCCGTGGCGAAAAATGGTTCACGGATGCCGATAAGGCTTTCCTGAGCTCCATCGGCCATACGACGCAGGAATTCTTCGACTTCGTCGATGACCACTGCCGCTACGGCAGTGAAGGCCCAACACTCGAAACCGCCCTGCTCATCGCCGCCGTGAGGCGAGACTATTTCAAAGTCATGATGGAGGGAAAGTTCAGCGGAAAAACCGTCCTCCCCTCCGAACTGCCGCCCAAACCCGCCGCCGTGGATGGCATTCCCTGGCTTCCCCGCCTGATCGTCAAAGCCCGCGCCAAGCTGCGCGGTGAGATGGACCCGGATACCATGTTCGGCTGCGGTGGAGACCGCGCCTTCTTCCGAGAGCATCAGATCCATCCCGCCGACTTCCTCCGCGTCACCTGGGCCGCTGGCGATGACGATCGCAAGATCATCGAATGGGTGAAGTCGAAAGGTGCCTGATCATTGACCAACAAAAAAGCAGCGGGAGATCCCGCCGCTTCTTGTTTTGAGTCTCGAAGGCCGCATCAATGATTGAAGAAGAACTCCTTGGAGTTCAGCAGCGCCCAGAAAAGGTCTTCAAAGGCGGCTTGGCGGGCATCCGGGGCGTTGGCGACAGCTTGCTGGACGGCGGTCCATTCTTTTTCGACGGGCATGCGGCCAAAGACACGCAGGAAGAGATCCTCGGTGATCTCGCGGTCTGATTTCTTTTCCTGGATCATCTTGGCGACGACCCGGCCTTGCTTGATGCGGTCGTTGACGGCATCACCATTCATGAGGTGGAGAGCCTGGGAGAGCGTGGGCTCCATTTTGACTTCGCAGGAGCAAACGGACTCGCGCTTCGCACGGCCGAAGGTGGTGAGGAAGTAGGTGGAGGTGGCACCATCGGCGATCTGCACGGCACGAGCACCGAGGGGCAGGCCCTGGAATTTGTTCGGTGTATCGGTGATCTGCGAGATGGCATCGAGCAGCACCTCGGCACGCACGCGGCGAACTTGGGCGTGGGAGAAATTGCGCTTATCGCCCGCGTTGGTCTCGTTGACCTTGGTGCTGCGCTGGTAGGTCTTGGAGACGCAGATGTCGCGCACGAGCTTGCGGAAGTCGTATTTGTACTCGGTGAGCTTCTGAGCCATCGAGTCGATCAACTCAGGATTGGAGGGAGGATTGGACACGCGGACGTCATCCACGGGCTCGACCACGCCGACACCGGTGAAGTGTGCCCAGATGATGTTCGAGATGTTGCTGGCAAAGTAGGGATTGCGTGGGGAGGCCAGCCATTCGGCCAGCACCTTGCGGCGGTCCTCGCCGGGTTTGATCTCCGGCTCTTCACCGCCAAGGAATTTGGGCTTCATGACCGCTTGGGTGAGGAAGTGACGGGATTCGCCCCCTTTGCTGTTGTAGATGATGACTTCCTGCGGGTCATCGGTCTGCTTGCGGCCGATCTGGCTGAAGAAGGCCTTGAAGCCGTAGTAGTCGCTCATCGTCCAGCGGTCGAAGGGATGGTTGTGGCACTGGGCGCACTGGATGCGCATGCCCATGAAGACCTGGGCGACGTTTTCGGTGAGCTTGAGCTGGTCGAGCTCGGTCTGGTAGAAATTCACCGGAGGATTGCTCACCGTGCCACCAGTGGAGGCGAGGAGCTCGATCACGATCTCATTAAGCGGCACATTGCGGCCGATGCGGTCGCTGAGCCAGTTGTAGTAGAGCAGCGCGTTCTTGTAGAACGGAGGCACGTTGTTGTTGATGGCGGAGCGGATCTGCAGGAGCTCGGCAAACTTCATCACCCACATTTCGGTGAACTCTTTGCGCTCCAGCAAGGCGTCCACAAGCGCATCACGCTTCGTGGGGCTGGTGTCGGCGAGGAACTTGCGTACTTCTTCGGCACTCGGATAGATACCGGCGACATCAATGTAGAGGCGGCGGATGAATTCCTGATCGGTGCAGACATCGGAGGGGATGATGCGGAGCTTGTGGAGCTTCTCGTTGACGTGGGTGTCGATGTAATTGGCCTCGGCAAGCACCGGGCGGGTGTATTGAAGCTTGTCAGGAATGACGAGCACCTGGGAGACCGTGCTATACACATCGAAACGAGCGAGCATGAAGGCCGCACCGCGATCCCCGGAGGTCACGAGACCATCTTTGCTGATGGCGGCGGTCGGATCGTTATTGGACATGAACAAGGCGAGGTTCGTCACATCGCGGTCAGAGCCGTCGGAGTAGGTGGCGCGAACGGTGATCTGCTGGGTGGCGTTTTTGCCCTCCATGACGATCTGCTTCGGATAAACCTCGATGCCGGTGCATTTGGCCACGTCTGGTTTGTCATCGGGAGCACCGCTCGAAATCCACTCGAGGAGGGTCTTGTTGTAGCTGGAATCTGGCTCGAAGCACTGATTGCCAGAATGAGGCACAGCACCGACGGCTTTTTCGATGAGGGCGCTTTCCTCGGGAATGGCGAGGTTCAGGCGGCGGCCGGGCATCTCGCGGGTGATGCGGATGAAGTCACCGGCAGGGTCCATGCCGAAGAGGGAGGTGCGGAAGCCGTCTTTGCCGCGAGCGGCCCCATGGCAGCCACCTTGATTGCAACCACCCCGCATGAAGACCGGCATGCAATCGAGGCGGAACGAGACCGGGCGGTCCTGCTGGCCGCCTTTGACTTCGATTTGAGCCTTCACGGTTTGTCCGCCCAGCGTGGCGGTGAGTTCGGTGGCTCCAGCATCGGCGACTGGCTTCAAATCGAGGCCGCTGAGGGAGGCGATCTTGGCATCGGCGACTTTGAGATCACAAAAGCCGGAGACGTCCTTCGTGGTAGCATCCTGGAAGGTGGCGAAAACGATGACGCGATGGCTGTCACGCTTGGTTTCGAGGGAAAACTTCTCGGGGAGGATTTCGAGACGCTTCAGGGTGGGCAGTTTGGCCTGGAGATCGGCGAGGGCTTTGAGCTCGTCGGGGGATTTGTAGCGCAGAGCGACTTCAGCGGGCCATTTTGCCCCTTCGGCGATCCACTGCTTGATGGTGGCGATCTCATTCGCGGCGAGCGGGCCACCTTTGGGAGGCATGATGTCGTCGTGATCCTTCGGCAGCACCAGACGCTCGACGATGAGGCTCTTGTCAGGCTGACCAGCCACGAGGCCCGCGCCCGTTTCACCGCCTTTGAGGAGGTTCGCGGCGGTGTCCATGAGCAGCTTGCCCTTTACCTTGTTGGGGTTGTGGCATTCGAGGCATTTGGCTTCGAAGATGGGCTGCACGTCCTTCACGAAATCCACCGCGAAGGCGGAGGAGGTGAGGGCAAAGGTAAATAGAGCGGGGAGAGAAGCTCGCAGGGGGCTTTTCATGAGTTTTGGGGATGGGTTGTGGAAACTACGGGCTTCCACGCCTTTTTTTTCAATTCACGGGGTGAATTCGACAAAGGACCCTTTGGCCCCTTTTTCAACGCCGACGGCTCTTTTTGCTCGTTTTGACCACTGGGACGACGGCGCGGCGGATTTCGATCTCCGGCACTTCGGCACGGCGAACCTCTTCGACGGGTGTTTCGACCTTGGTTTTGGCCACGAGCGCCCGGCGCACCTCGAACTGAGGCTCCACCACGGCCACCGCAGCCGGTACGGAGGCCAGTGAGGCCGCTTGCGCAATCTCATGTCTCCGCCAAGGCAGCACGTTTTGAGCAGTTTCGATGATTTTTCGCGTGAGCAAGGGGTCGCCGTTCACGGTGGCGATGGCGGTGGCCACGATCTCAGAAGTGCAGCTCTCACTGATGACGAGCGCATCCTCCAGCCGCGTGGTGAGTGATCTTGGATCGTCCTGGATGGCCTTGGCGAGCGAACCACACACATCCGCACAGCTCATGGCACGCGGGGCATTGATCTTGCTTTTGGGCTGCGCCATGACGGCAACAGCGGTGAGAAGCAGAATGAGAAGGGTTCGCATTCGAAATGTTTTTTCAAACCTAGCACAGCAGGCCGTCCAACGACCAGCGCAAAGAATACTCAACATCCTCCAACCATCACCAAAGCGGAGGTTTGTTTACAAACACCTGAATTGAGCCGGGGCAGCCCGCCCGGATGATCGTGTGATTTAGAATTTTCGCACTCATGCCTCTCACCGCATACCTTTCACCATGCCTTTGTGCTTTGATCATGCTTGGGTTGATTACTGCACAAGTCCAAGCCGCAGCCGATGACCATGCGTTCGCCGATCAGCTCGCGGCGGAGGCTGCCGCTCTCATGCCCGCTGCTGCCAAATCCGCCGCACAGGTACTCGCTCCCGCGGCAGCTGGAGATAAAGCGATCAAAGGTGAATGGACACTGCCGATTCCATGGACGCCGCACATTCCGACGACGGCGGCAGTGCTGCCTGATGGTCGATTGCTCACGTTTTCATCGAATCAACGCACCACCTTCCCTGACGGACCGCAGTTCACCTATGCGGCGGTGTGGGACCCGGCCACCGGGCTGTTCACGGAGATCAACAACCCCTCGCATGACATGTTCTGCGGCGGGGTTTCCATGCTGCAGGACGGTCGCCTCATGGTAAATGGTGGCAACGGCATCAATGGCACCACCGCGCTGGCGAGCTTGTTTGACTGGCGCACGAATCAATGGGTGCAGGTGCAGACGATGGCGGACGGTCGCTGGTATAACACGAGCGTGGCCTTGCCGAATGGCGAGGTCTTCACCGCGAGCGGAAATGGTGGTGGCAATGCCAACGGCACGCTGGAGCAATGGAACACCAGCAGCGGCTGGCGCAGCATGAGCGGCATTCCGTGGGCTGCGGTGTCGAATCCGCCCATCGCCAATGCCATCGAGACGAACTGGCATCCCTTCTTGCTCGTGGCTCCGGATGGTCGCCTGGCGCATTTCGGACCTTTTGAGCCGATTCGCCTGCTCAATATGTCTGGCACCGGCAGCATGACGACGACCACGACGCAGATTCCGGGCACGCACTACCCCAAACAAGGCTCCTGGGCCATGTATGACGTGGGCAAGGTGGTCGTCGCCGGTGGTTATCAGGCCATCGACAACGGCACCATCGTCAAAACGGCCTACAAAGTGGATCTCAACGGCTCCACGCCGGTCATCACCGCCACCAACGCGATGGCAAACGCACGCTCCTTTGCCAATGCGGTCGTGCTGCCGAATGGCGAAGTCATGGTCGTGGGTGGAAACACCAGCGGCCAGTTCTTCAGCGATGCTGGCACTGTCTTCACGCCGGAGGTTTGGAATCCCACCACCGAGACCTGGCGTGCCATGGCGGACATCACCGTGCCGCGAAACTACCACTCGCTGGCCCTGCTGCTCACCGATGGTCGCGTGTGGAGCGGTGGTGGCGGTCTCTCCGGCGATCCCATCACCGATCATCAGGATGCGCAGGTCTTCACCCCACCGCAGCTTTTTAATATGGACGACACACCGGCCGCACGCCCTGCGATCACCGCCGCGCCGGATCGCATCGGCCCGGGCGTGACCTTCACGGTGAATGCCTCACCCGGCGTGCAGTTCTTCAGCTTCATCCGTCTGACCTCACTCACGCACTCGGTGACGACGGATCAGCGCTTCGTGAAGCTCGCCCACACCTCGCCATCGAGCGGCGTGTACTCGCTCACCTCGCCTTCCAGCATCAACGTGCTCACGCCCGGCTACTGGATGCTCTACGCGGTGAATGCCAGCGGCGTGTGGTCCGTGTCGCGAGTGATTCAGGTGACGAACCAGACGCTTCCCATCGTCACCAATCCCGGCCAGCAGAGCGTGCTGCAAAACAGCGCCGTCTCGCTTCCAATCAACGCGAGCACCGGCACGGGCACGCTGAGCTACACCGCGAATGGTCTGCCTGCCGGTTTGAGCATCAACGCCACCTCCGGTCTCATCAGCGGCAATGTCACCGCCGCTCCGGGCACCTATCAGAGCACGGTATTTGCCACGGCGAATGGCCAGACAAGCAGCGTGATCTTCAAATGGATCGTTTTACTTCCCAATCTCGGCTCCGGCCAAATCGCCCGCGAATGGTGGACGGAGCTCGCCGGCGTCACCGTGGCGAGTTTGACCTCCAACGCCGCGTATCCGGCCAATCCGAAGGGGCTTGATCTCATCAGCAGCTTGGAAACGCCATCGAACTGGGATGACAACATGGGCCAGCGCGTGCGTGGCTTTCTGCATGTGCCTGTCACCGGCCAGTATCGCTTTTACATCGCCAGCGATGACCAGAGTTCGCTGCGCCTGAGCACCAGCGCCAATCCCACTGCGGCCGTGGAGATCGCTTCGCAGCCGGATTGGACGGAACCCCGCGCCTACACCTGGTATCCGCAGCAAACCTCCGCGCTCATCACGCTCAATGCGGGCACGAAATACTACATCGAGGCCCTCATGAAGGAGGGCAATGGCGGCGACCATCTTTCCGTCGCCTGGCTGAAACCGGGCGACAGCACGCCGACGGTCATCAACGGCACCTACCTCTCCCCTTATCTGCCGGTGCAAAGCCCTGCCATCGCGTGGAGCTTCGACGAAAGCGGTTGGAACGGCTCCACCGGCGAGGTAAAGGCCGCGTCGAACAGCCTCTTCACCTTGAACGGCACCGCCGCAGCCGGTGCCACGACCACGACGAACGATCCGGCGCTCGTCGGCAATCCCGGCACCTTCCGCAGCGGCACCTTCAGTGGCAGCGGACAACGCGTGAGCATTCCTTTCAATGCCGCGCTGAATCCGAATGACTTCACCATCGCTGCTTGGGTGCGTGTCAATGCACCTGCGGGCACGGCGCGATGCCTTTTGAATGCGGGCAATGGTTTTGGCCTTTGGGTGAATGCCGCAGGCCAGTGGGAACTCCGCACGACCTCGAACCTCACCGGCACGAATGCCGTGCAGGGCCAGTGGACGCATGTGGCGGCCACCTTCCGCACCACGAGCACCAGCGGCAGCACACGCACCGGCCTGCGCCGCCTGTATGTGAATGGCCTGAAGGTCGCGGAAGGCACCGGCACCTACACGCCAAACACTTCCCTGCCCTTCCTCATTGGCGCGGCGGATGCCGCCGGAGCCTCGCCTTTCACCGGTGCCATCGACGAGGTGGCGCTGCATCATGCGCCGCTTTCGCCGGAGGACCTCATCACGCTGCGCGACCTGCGTCATGCCTTTGGTGGCAATCAATCGCCCGTCGTCACGAATCCCGGCACGCAGAACTCACTGCTCAATGCCAGCGTCTCGCTGCCCATCACCGCCAGCGATCCCGAGGCCGATCCGCTCACCTTCAGCGCCACGGGTCTTCCCACGGGTATGACGATTTCTCCAACGTCCGGGGTCATCAGCGGCACGGTCACTGGGGCCGGGGTTTACAATGTCACCGTCAGCGCCAGCGACAACCTCAGCGCTACCGGCACTGCTTCCTTCGTGTGGAATGTGAGCGCCGGCCTCACGCTCGGCACCTTAAGCAGCACGCCAAAGCCGGTAAACGCCGCCATCACGCTCACGGCCACTTCCAGCAATGGCGTGAACCCGCGCTTCAAATGGAACTTTGGTGATGGCAGCCCCGAAACCGCTTGGACCACCAGCGCATCCACGACAAAGACCTACACTGCGCCCGGTCGCTACATCGTGACGCTCACCGCCACCGATGACACCGGCGTCATCCGCACCCGCACGCTGGCCCAGGCCGTGCATGCCACGCTGACCAGCACGCGCCCCGCTTCTTCATCGAGCATCGCGTTTGAAGATCGGACCACGGGCAATGACCGCATCTGGTGTGTGAACCCGGACAACAACAGCGTGAGCGGTTTCGATGCCGTCACCATGACCCGCATCGCCGAGATCAATGTGGGCACCTCTCCACGTGCGCTGGCTTTTGCTCCGAATGGTCGCCTGTGGGTCGTGAACACGGAAAGCGGCACGATCAGCATCATCAACACCAGCACCTTCGCCGTCACGAGCACCGTCACACTCGCCCGTGGCAGCCGCCCATTCGGTCTCGTCTTCCACACTGGCACGGCCCGAGCATGGCTGGCGCTGGAAGGCACCAACCGCATCCTGCGACTGAGCATCACAAACGCCTCCACCAGCGCCACGATCAATCTCACCTCGCCGCCGCGGCATCTCTCGATCTCCGCAGATGGCGGCCGCTTGTATGCCTCGCGCTTCATTTCACCGCCGGTTCCCGGTGAAAACACCGCCACGCCCAATCTCACCGGCAAAGGCGGCGAGATCACCGTGATCACCACGGGCACGCTTTCAGTCGAAAAGACCATCCTGCTCGCCCCGAGCACCGCCGCTGATACCGAAACGTCCTCACGCGGTCTGCCGAACTACCTCGGCGCGGCCGTCATCTCGCCGGACGGTCTTTCCGCCTGGATTCCCTCAAAGCTCGACAACATCCAGCGAGGCATTTTGCGAGACAACAAGCCGCTCAACCACGAAAACACCGTCCGCGCCATCGTTTCGCGACTCGACCTCGTGACGCAGGCCGAGCATCTGCCTTCACGCATCGACATCGACAACGCCGGCATGCCCAGCGCCGCCGCGTTTGATCCCTGGGGCATGTATGTCTTCACCGCGCTCGAAGCCAGCCGCGATGTGGCCGTGCTCGATGCCTGGTCCCGCACGGAGATTTTGCGTTTCAACGCGGGAAAAGCTCCGCAAGGCCTCGTGACCTCGCCAGATGGTCTGCGACTCTACGCCCACAATTTCATGGATCGCACCATCACGGTCCACAACATCGCCAGCATCATCCAGGGCGGCAACACGGCCCCGGTGACCACTGCGACACTGAATTGCATCACGACTGAAAAACTCACCGCGCAGGTGCTGCAGGGCAAAAAGCTCTTTTATGATGCCAAAGATCCGCGCCTGGCCCTCCAGGAATACATGAGCTGCGCCACCTGTCACAACGACGGTGGTCACGACGGCCGCATGTGGGACCTCACCGGCTTTGGAGAAGGTCTGCGCAACACCATCACGCTCAAAGGCCATGGTGCGCATGGCATCCTTCACTGGAGCGCGAACTTTGACGAGGTGCAGGACTTCGAAAATCAGATCCGCAGTCTCGCCGGCGGCAGCGGCCTCATCACCACCGGCACGCCGAATCCACCGATGGGTACGCCGAATGCCGGACGCAGTGCCGATCTCGATGCACTGGCCGCCTATGTGAAGTCACTCACCACGGAATCGAACAGCCCCTCACGCACCAGCACCGGCGCTCTGAGCACCGCCGCCACCGCCGGGCAGCAGATCTTCCGGGCGCAAAACTGCGCCGCCTGCCACAGCGGCTCGAACTTCTCCAACAACACCCTGCAAAACATCGACACCATCAAGCCTGCGAGCGGAAAACGCCTCGGCGGCACGCTCACCGGCATCGACGTGCCCACGCTGCGCGGCGTGTGGGCCACCGGTCCGTATCTTCACGATGGCAGCGCCGCCACGCTCAGCGCCGCGATCACCGCGCATGCTGGCGTGACGTTGTCCGCCACCGATTTGAGCAACCTCACCGCCTTCGTTCAAAGCATCGACTCGCAGCCCGCGACTGCTCCCCTGCCCTTCACTGTGGCGCTGACCACGCCGACCTTGAATGTCACGGCACCGTTCACCGTCACCGCCACCTTCAATGCCACGACAACGAATTTCATCGCCAGCGATGTCACCGTCACGAACGGCACGCTGTCGAACTTCACTGGCAGCGGCAGCACCTACACGTTCCGCATCACGCCCACCGCCGTCGGAGCCGTCACCGTGCGTGTCGCGGCGAACCTAGCGACCGATTCCACCTCACTCGGCAATTTGGCATCGAACATCTTGAGCGTGACCTACACCTCCACAGACACCACCCCGCCCAGCGTGGCCCTCACGACGCCTTCAACGGCTGTTTCCGCACCTTTTGTTGTCACCGCCACCTTCAGCGAGGTCGTCACCGGTTTGCTCGCCAACGAGTTCATCGTCACCAATGGCAGCGTGACCGCCCTCTCGACCGCTGGAGCCGTGTGGAGCGCCACCATCACACCTGCCGCCTCAGGTTCCGTGAGCATTCGAGTGCCTGCCAATGTGGCCCAAGATGCAGCCAGCAATAGCAATACCGCTTCCACCCCCCTCGCTGTCACCTACACACCGGCGGCGGTGAACTACGGCGTCACCGGCACCTACTACGCCGGGAAAAACTTCGAGACGCTGCGCTTCACCCGTGTGGACCCGCAGATCGAGTTCGACTGGGCGGGTGCTCCCGATCCGCAGTTGCCAGCTGATGGTTTCAGCGTGCGCTGGACCGGGTGCATCGTCGCCACCACCTCCGGCACCTACGACATCATCACCCGCAGTGATGACGGCGTGCGCCTGTGGCTCAACGGCACCCAGCGCATCAACAACTGGACCAATCACGGCGAGACTTGGGATTACACCACGATCACCCTCACCGCAGGCACGCCAGTGCCGTTCGTGATGGAATTCTACGAAAACACCGGCGGAGCCATGGCACGGCTTTGGTGGCAGAGCGCTACCATCCCCTTCCAGGCCATTCCAAATGCCAATCTCCGCATCAACGAGAACGGCATGACCACCGCGCCCTACCCAGCCACCTATGCCGAATGGCTCGCCAGCGGCCGGGCCAGCACCGCGCAGACGAAGGACGGTGATGACATCCCTGATCTGATGGAATACGCCCTCGGCACCAGCGCCACGACCGGCATCCAGGAAGCCACAAAGGGCCTCCGCCTTGAAAAAACCGCCACCGGTACCGTCAACGCCATCGTCGAGGTGCCTTCCGTCATCACCGATCTCATCTACTCCCTCGAATCGAGCACCGATCTGAAAACCTGGACGCCTTCCACCATCATTCCGGTTGTCACTTCCGCCTCGTCGGGTCTTTCTCGCATCGCTTGGAACTCAGCTCCCGCCATCGTCCGCCTCCGCGTCACACAGAGCAGCGGTCAAACCGTGACCGAAAAAGCCATCGCCGCTCAAATCCTCCCGCTCAACACCGGCGTGCAAACCTTTGGCCTCAATGTCACCCGAGAGCCTCTTTTCATCGGCAAACCTTCCGTCATCACAGCGAACATCCTCACCTTTGACGAAAGCATCACGCTGAACTCCCTCTCTACCGCCGGAGAGGCCTACTATGCCGAGTTCAGCACGGGCGAGCGTATCGATGTGTTGTCCTTAGGCTCCAGCACCATCAGCCTTCAGTCTCCACCGTCCAGCCCGGTTGGCACCCTCGTCACGATCCGCCCCCACGCCACCCTCGGTAGCACTTTTGACAAGGCCTACTTCACCGGAGGAGCTGCTCCGAACCTCGCCGATCAGGTTCTCTTCCTCGTCAACGGCTCTTTCCAGACTCATTACCTGTTCCAGCTCGGCTCGCAGAAACACTGGGCTGTCTCGGGAGATGCCACCCTAGCCAATCTTGACGCCAAAATCCTCCCTCCCGGCACTGGGGTCATGCTCCGCATGCTCCCCAGCCCTACGCTGCCCTTTATCACCACGGGTCACATCCGCACCAGCGCCTACCAGCGTCCGCTCGCCGCCGGATATCAGCTCTTCGCCAATCCTTGGCCCATCCCACTCACGCCGGAGACTGCCGCGCTCACCGGCAGCAGCTTTTTTGCCTTTTCTAGCCAGTCCCTCGCCGATCAGTTCCAGATTTGGAAAGGCGATTCCACACTAGGTGGCAGCGGCTACACAGGCTTCTGGTTCGCCCAACTCACCGCCCAACCACCCTTCTGGACCCTCAGCGGCACCGCCGGCCTTCTTTCCCAAAATCAGACCTCTCTCCTGCTGCCCGGACGCGCTACCTTCATCCAACTGCGACCGGCTCCAGCCTCGCGAGCCTCGTGGCTAATACCAGTTCCCTGAGTCGAGCACGAAAAAGTTAGCTCTCCTCAAGCCCATTCGTGGGCATGAGGCGTCCAGCTCCGTTTTTGTCGCCATCCAGTCAAAAGCCACCTCAAGGGCACCGCCTCGGAAAACACGGCGGCTGATCGGGCAAGTCTGGACCGTCCCTTCTAGGTTATTCACATTCTTAAAATTCCATAAATCGAGCAATGGGCTTCGAAAAAGCAGCATCCCGGGAGAAATTCATTGGAAACCAACGACTTACAAAGCCAGCCGCCGAGAAGGCTTCTGCGATGTTTCTTTAGAATTTTAATAAATTATTTACATTTTCCATTGATTTTAAAATCATATTAACTATAATCTTCATAATTCGAGATCGCTCCGAACGCTGTTCGGACATGTCGAAGAAATCCAATAGCCAACACTCAAACACACTCGCCTCATGAAACTCACGAAAATCAATACCTCCCTCAAGGCCGGCTTCTCCCTCGTGGAAATGCTCGTCGTCATCGCCATCATCGGCATCATCGCCGCCATCGCGATCCCGAACATCGGTAACCTCAACGACAGCGCTCGTGAAGCCGCCGCTAAGCGCAACGCCCAAACCGTCGCTTCCGTCCTCAACGCCGCCATCGCTGCCGGTGCTTCCCACACCTTCAGTGGTACCACCACCGCTGCCGCCGTCATCGACGCTGCGGAAGCTGGCATCAGCCCCGACGACGGTGCCTTTGAAGGCAAAGTCTTCACCTCCGGCCCCATCGACGACGATGAAGAAGGCAAAACCGCCAGCTACCTCAGCTGGGACAACGCCAACGGCCAGGTCAAATACAACGGCTCGTAGTCCAGACGGGCTTGAAGCCCGGAACGGATCCAGCCTCAGTTAGCTGACAACTCGTTCAAACCAAACCGCCGGGGAGGAAACTCCCCGGCGGTTCTGTTTTGAGCCTGAAACAAAAAAGCCGTAAGCATCAGCCCACGGCTTTTCTGGGAAAGAAGGAATTAGGCCAGCGATGCTAGGCGCTTGGCCAGAGCATCTTTGGATTGAACGCCGACAACGGAATCCTTCGCGACACCGTCTTTGAAGAAGATCAGCATCGGGATGGAACGCACCGCGTACTTGGCGGATAGATTTGAAGCTTCATCCACATTCACTTTGGCGATCTTCACCTTGCCGGCTTGCTCCGTGGCGAGTTCGTCGAGGATCGGGCCGAGCATGCGGCAGGGACCGCACCATTCCGCCCAGAAATCCACGATGACGGGCACGCTGGAGGCGGCGATTTCAGATTCAAAATTGGCTTCGGTGAGGGTAATGACTGCTTCGCTGGCCATGGTATGTGTTGGAGTGGGGTTGCGGATCCACGCTGGCACCTCATGCCGCTGAATCAACGAAAGTTTTTGCGAACAATCAACCCTCCGCCGCTCCTCGGCGTTGACGTGTTCTCCACCTCGTTTCTCACATACCCTTGAAGTTCCTCACGAGCCTGCTCGTTTTGGCCCTTTTTGCATCCCCGCTCTCCGCCACGGTCTGGGTCGATGATTTCAGCGGAGCCACACTCGCGACGACGAATTTCAACACGCCAACCACCTCCGGCAATCTTCAGTTTCAGGCAAACGGTGCTCAAAGCCGCGTCGAAATCATCTCCACCGGAGTTCTCGCAGGAGTATCTCACAACAACCGCTGGGATCACCAGCAAACCATCGCCTACAACAGTGCTTGGGTGTTTGCTGCGGACGTGTTTTCAGGGGATATCCTCGACCTCAGCCTCAACGTCGTGAGTTCCTTGGACGCCAGCGACCAAGCCCAGTTTAACTTCGTAACGGGCGACCCATTTGGCAGCGTGATTCACGGGGCTCGTTTTGCCAAACGAACGAATGACGCTGACTACGACCAGGTCATCGACGGCGCTCTCGGCACGGGCACTCTCGCCGGATCGATCTCCATGCATTTCAATCCGAACACGAACATCATTGCCGCCTTCTACAACTTCGGTTCCGGATCCCCCCTTCTCGGCTCCACCAACATCTCAGAATGGAACATGACCTCCGGCACCTTTTCCTTCTTTATCGAAAGTGCCGCCACCAACATCAACCCGCCGGATGACCATGTCATCGGTGCTATCTCGATTCCTGCTGGCAGCCTTTATCTCGACGAGGTCATCCTCGCCACTCCGGAACCTAGTCGTGTAGTGCTACTGATGGCCGGGGCCTTTGCGACGCTGCTCCGGCGTCGCCGAAATGCCTGAATTTGACATGCTGGGGACCTCTCGTTGACACCCCTCCTCACCCGCCTCCATGCTCGCGGCGTGTTTCCCCTGCTTAAATCTTGGCGCTTTAGCCTCGGCTACCTCGCGTTTGTCATCGCGGGCTCTCTGCTGCTGCTCGCCTGGCTAAGACAACACGAGCGAGAAGAATCCAGTCGCCTCTTCCAAGCTCTCGCCCAAGCCGATGCCGAGTTTGTCCGTCGAATGAACCTTCCACGCAGCGAAAAGCTCGCCGGCGACCTCGCGCAGCTTCTCGGCATGAAAATTGAATTCTGCGAAGCAGGCCAAGGAATCGCCGCCAGCGAAGACACGCTTGTCATCCGCCTGGATGAGAAAAACGACATGATCTTCACCCGCCAGCCCGTGGCTTCTCAACTCTCCCTGCGAGATCCCGCCACCCGCAATGCCTTCCTCGCCTTCTGGCTCGTGGCTGGCCTCATTGGCTGGTTGCTGGCCCGTGAACGCTCAAAACGTGCTCAAACCGAGCGTCTCGCCATGCTTGGCCGTGTCGCCACCAGTCTCGCACACGACATCAAAAATCCGCTCGCCTCCATCCAGCTTCATGCGCAGCTCATGACACCTGCGAGCGGCGAGGACACCCAGGCCGTGCAGCTCATTCAAAGCGAAGCGGAGGTCATCTCCGGTCTCGTCAACCAGTGGCTGCACCTAGCCAATCCCGTCCCACCCAGACTGACGCGGCTCGATCTTTCCCAAACAATCCAAAACGTCGCCACCAGCCTCGAACCGCAGGCTCGTCACGCCCGCGTCAAAATCGAATTCGACCTCCAAAGCCCTCTTCATGCCGAGGGCGATCCTCTGCGCCTCACCCAGGCTTTTCGCAATCTCATCATCAACGCCATCCAAGCCATGCCACGCGGCGGCAACCTATGCATCAGCGCCAAGAAACTCGAAAACGACCTTACTCTTCGTTTCGCCGATTCCGGCTCCGGTTTCAGCGACGCAGCACTCGCTCGAGGCACCGAGCTTTTTTATACTGAAAAGGAAGGTGGAATGGGCTTGGGCCTGAACATCGTCGCCAGCATCATCAAGGCCCATGAAGGCCACCTTTCGCTGCAAAATGATCCCAAGGGTGGTGCCGTCGTCTCCGTCTCACTCCCCTCCCCCGCATGAGCCATTCCATTCTCATCATCGAAGACGAATACGCCCTCGCTGCTGCCCTCTCAACAGTCGTCCGCCGCGTCGATGCCACACCCGTCGTCGCCGCCTCCGGTCAAAGCGGTATCGACAAGCTCGCCTCCCAGTCATTCTCCCTCGTCCTCCTCGACGTGGGCCTGCCGGACATCAGTGGCCTGAAAGTGCTCGAGAAGATCCAAAAGCTCCCCAAGCCACCGCCCGTCATCATCATCACCGCCCACGGCACACTCGATACCGCATTGGAAGCACGCCGTCTCGGCGCTCGCGAATATTTCCTCAAGCCACTCGACCTCGCCGCCATCCAGCGCACCCTTCGTGAGGTCTTCACGCCCGTGAAAGCCGCCCCACGCATCGAGACAACCATGATCGGCACCAGCGAGCCGATGCAGCGAGCCTTTGCGGCCATCGCGCAGGCAAGCGGATGCGATACACCTGTACTACTGCAAGGTCCGCCAGGCAGCGGCAAAAGCCTCGCCGCTGAGGTCATCCATCGTCACAGCACCCGCGCAACCAAGCCGCTCATCCTCTTCCGGGCCGACGAATGGCCAGAGGATCGTGCCGAGCACGCACTCGACGAAGCCATCGCCCAAGCAACCGAGGGCGTGCTCTTCCTCGATGAAATCAGCACCTGGACCAAGCCGCTGCAGGCCGCGCTCATACATCGACTCACCGCCGGAAAGGTCAGCGCCCGTCTTTTCAGCGCCTCCAGCCAAGACCTTGCGGTCAGAGTGACCGAAGGCAGCTTCCGCGAAGATCTCTTTTACGCACTCGCCGTGCTTCGCGTGAATCTCCCGCCCCTTCGTGAGCGCACGTGCGACATCCCTGCCCTCGCCGCCTCCAAGACAGGTGAACTCGCCCTGTCCGCCGAAGCGCTAGCCGCACTCAAAGCCCATGGCTGGCCAGGAAACGTACGCGAACTGCACACCGCTCTCGCGCACGCCATCGCGGTTTGCGGTGGCCACACCGTCCTGCCACATCATCTGCCCGCCCACCTCGTCGCGAACGAACCCTCCAACCATCTAGAGGACGCCATGAAGCACTCGCTGGCCGCCTGGCTCGATCAAAAGACCACTGGCGAAGATGACAGCATGCCCGCTTACGACGATCTGCTCGACACCGTCGAAACCAGCATGCTTGAAACGCTTCTCCAACGCTTCGGGGACAAACCCACACGGCTTGCCGCCGCATTGAAAATGAACCGCGCCACCTTGCGACGGAAACTGAAGGAGGATTGAGGCTTGTTGGCTTATTGAACAAGCCACAACGAAGCTGCGCTTGCCAAAGGCCGCGTGCGCTCACTGAATTGCGATAACTGCAGCCAGTGGCTTTCCCTTTAGACCGGTTCTCAGAATGTTTGTCATTTACCCTACAGCCTGAAAAGCCCTTGGGAGTGCAGCCCAGGCTCGCAGAGCCTGGGTTCGTGTTGGGTAGGACCGCAGCACTCTGAAAGAGTGCGGGAGAACATTCGCAGCTTCTCCTGCGCTCTTTCAGGGCGCCCGGTTTTGTTCGTGGCAAACCCAGGGTTTGCGTGGCTTCGCCACTCCAACCCTGGGCTGGATTCCTGGAGGCTTTCAGCCTCCTCCGAATCAGACATTCTTTTTGAGAACCAGTCTAGGCCTGGCGTGATCCCGACAGCGGCCAAACCTTTCTCATCGTGACGAATCTGCACGGCACGGACTCGATGAAGGATCTTCAAGTGAATCTCTGTGCCGAGCCACGATCCTGGATGGGCTTGAAGA
Source organism: Akkermansia muciniphila (assembly GCA_943373155.1). Classification (GTDB taxonomy): domain Bacteria; phylum Verrucomicrobiota; class Verrucomicrobiia; order Verrucomicrobiales; family Verrucomicrobiaceae; genus Prosthecobacter. Next base: position 34,906 of record CALSBJ010000041.1, read on the forward strand.
ATGGCAGGGCAAAGGTCACGGACTGCCTGTCAGGCTCGCAAAACTAGGACTCGAGCATCTCGTATGCGCTGCCCCTCGGTGATGTGCCACCGATGACCTCTCTTTAAGTCGACGTGAGCCAGTCGAGCGAGGTGGTGATGAAGTGATCGGTCATCGGGCAGGCCGACTCGTGAGAGCCGACCTGCCCGAAACCAACCTGGCCGTTCAGACGAGGACGGCCGGGGATTGTTCTTCAAGCTCCTCGATCTCCGTCAGGCGCTCCTGCTCGGTATCGAGTTCGTTAACGGAATCTTCAGGAGTATCCTCAGGAGTATCCTCGTCACGATGCTTCGCTTCGAGGGCGAGTTCCTGCTGGGATTTCTTCATGATACGCGTGTCCTCGGTGGTCATGCGGACGCCGACGGGCTTCGAGACGCCGAATTCCTGCATGGTGACACCGTAGATGACATCGGCGCGGCTCATGGTGCGCTTGTTGTGCGTGACGATGATGAACTGCGAGTTGTCGATGAACTTGTCCAGCATCTTGAGGAAGCGGGCGATGTTCGTTTCATCAAGCGGCGCATCCAGCTCATCGAGAACGCAGAAGGGTGAGGGCTTGACCTGGTAGATGGAGAAGAGCAGGGCCACGGCGGTCATGCTGCGCTCGCCACCAGAGAGGAGGCTGATAGTTTGCAGCTTTTTGCCCGGTGGCTTGGCGATGATCTCGATACCGGACTCCAGCGGATCATTTTCATCAACGAGCATGAGATCGGCCTTGGCCTGCGGACCGAAGAGTTCGCGGAAGTTGTTTTGGAAGAAGCCGCGGACCAGGTTGAAGGTCTCGCTGAACATCAGCTTGGTGGTTTCGTTGATCTTCGCGATGACGTTGAGCAGCTCTTCCTTGCCCTTCACGAGGTCGCCATGCTGCGTTTCGAGAAAATTGTGGCGTTCTTCGAGTTCTTCAAACTCCTGAATGGCGTCGAGATTGACGGGGCCAATGCCTTCGAGCTTCTGACGCAGTTCATAGACGACTTCCATGACGAAGGCCCAATCCGGCTCAGCCTGCTCGCCCGGGATGACGACGTCTTCGATGGAGACTTCGTCGTCATCGCGGTTGGAGATGGCGGGAATTTCAACGGGAGCGGACTCTTCCTCGATTGGTTCGGAAACTTCCGCCTGATCGGAAGGATCTTTTTCCTCTTCTGCCGCACTTGCGGCCTTCTTGCCACGGCTGCGGTTCTTCTTCTGCTCCTCAATGGTCATCATGAGGACATGGTAGTCCGGTTCAAAGGCACTGATGTGGAAGCTGTAACGCTCCTGCACCTGACTGATGAGGTTTTCGAGGCGCAGATCGACGCGGGTGAGGGCGACTTCGGCGCGGTTGCGGCTTTCGTTGAGGCCGTTGAAGCTTTGGCGGAGTTGCGTGAGTTCGGCTTCGAGGCGGCTGACTTGCTCGAAGAGTCCGGCACGTTCTTCGGTCTTGGAGTGCAGATGCTCTTCGATGGCGGCGATGGTTCCTTGTTGGGATTCGATCTGCTCGGCGAAGCGGGCGTTTTCGGCCTCGCTCTGCTGAATGCGCATGCGCCAGGTGGCGATCTCTTCGTCGAAGCGGCGGATGGCGGCGGCGAGTTCCTGCATGCGGGCACCGAGAGGCGTCTTCTGACGCTCGATGCTGCCGAGGGCGCTTTGTTCGAGGGCGAGGGCTGTGCGAAGTTCGTTGAGCTGCTCGCTGGATTCGAGTTCACGGCGGAGGAAGGACTCCATTTCGAGTTCGAGTTCGTTTTCACGGACGCGGCTGCCTTCGAGCTGTTCAAGAGCGATCATCGCGGCTTCACGCATCTGATTGATGACGCCTTCGCTACCACCGATGCGCTCGGAGATCTGGTTTTGATCCCACTCGATGCTTTCATACTTCGCCGTGGCCTGCTGGAGTGCACGTTGAACGACGGACATCTTGCCCTGGAGCGAGGAGAAGCCTTCGCGAGCACGCTGAGACTGCTCGCGGAGGGAGACTTCCTCACGCTGCATGTCTTCAAGCTGCGAGCTGATGTTTTGCACGGCCTCGTCTTTCTCGAGGAACTGGAACTCAAGCGCCTCAACCTCAGTGCGGAGTTGCTTCACCTCGGCCTCGCGGCGCAGAGTGGAGCTTTCTTCTTCCTTCGAAGCGCCGCCGTAGATGATGCCGTCGCTGCTGACGAATTCGCCTTTCATCGTGGCGATGGCGAGGTGCGGAAGCTGGCGCTTCAATTGCAGCGCGGTGTGCATGTCCTCGGTGATGACGACATTGTGCAAAAGATGGTCGATAAGGCTCTGCACGCCGTTTTTGACGCGAACCTTGTCCGTGGCCCACGCGATGGCTCCACCGGGCAAAAGCTCGCGATCAGCCTGCGAACGCAGATTGATGAAATCCTGCGGAAAAAGGGCGGCGCGGCCCATTTTGTGATCGGAGAGCCTTTGGACGATTTGAGCGGCCAATTCGCTTTCGGTGAGCAAAACGGCTTGGAGGTGATCTTTGAGCGCGGCCTCAATGGCAGGGATGAAAGCCGTATCAGCGACCTCAATACTGCTGGCGAGCAAGCCACGAACGCCGGTGGAGTAGATTTCTGGATTATCGAGGCCGGCGAGCACACGCTGCGTGCCGGAGGAGAGGCCTTCGCCTTTGGCGAGGAGCTGCTCGATGACTTCGAGGCGTGATTTGCGCTGCGTGAGGCTGCGCTGGAGCTCGTTGAGCTCGTTGTTCATCGCATCGCGCTGGCGGCGGCGCTCGATGATGTCACGGGCGCAGGTTTTGGCCTTCTCATCGAGTTCGTCACGGGTCTGCTCCAGTTCGGAGATCTGGCGTTGGAGGGCGTCGTATTCGACCTGGCTGGCCTCGCGGGCATGCGCGGCGGTTTGACGATCATGCGCGAGTGCCTCGTGGCGCTGACGGTCGGCGGCGATCTGATTCGTCAACGACTGCGCACGGGCCTCGCTGGCGGCCATCTGGCCTTCAAACTGGCGAATCGATTCGCGGATGCTACGGCGCTCAGTATCGAGGCGGTTGCGCTCAGGGACGAGGTTCTGATGCTGCGAGCCGTGCTCATTCACCGCGAGTTGGCGCTGCGCGATGTTTTCACGAATGGCCGCAAGTTGCTCGTCTGCCGTGGTGAGGTCACGACGGGCTTGATCGAGCAGTTCCTCGTTCGCGGCCATCTGCTCTTCGTTTTGACGAATACGAGCAAGAAGGTCCTCGCTGCGTTCTCGATTGAAACCGATGCGGCCTTCGGCGCTTTGCATCTGCGAACGGAGTTCCTGCGCCTGCTGACGAGCCTGGCTGATCTGGCTTTCCAGGGCATGGTAGGCCTCGCGGGTCTGCGCGGCATCGGCCTCGGCGGTTTGAAGTTTGAGCTTGGTTTCTTCAAGCTGGTTGGCCAACATGCGCACCTGCGTTTCGCCCTCGGATTTTTCACCGGAAAACTCGGTGTATTGCTTGTGGGCGAGGTGCGTGTCGAGCAGTCGGGTGTCTTCGAGTAGCGTCTGATAGCGGCGTGCCTTGGCCGCCTGACGCTGAAGCGTGCCCATCTGGCGTTTCACTTCCGCGATGATGTCGGCGACGCGGAGGAGATTCGCCTCGGTGTATTCAAGTTTGCGCAGGGCTTCACGCTTCTGGGATTTGAACTTCGTGATGCCAGCCGCTTCTTCGAAAACCGTGCGTCGATCTTCCGGCTTCGAGCTAAGAAGCATGTCGATCTGGCCCTGCGCCATGATCGAGTAAGCGGCGCGGCCAATGCCGGTGCCGGCGATGAGATCGTGGATGTCTTTGAGGCGGCAGACGGTGTTGTTGAGGCGATACTCGCTCTTTCCATCGCGATACACGCGGCGTGTGATGGCGACCTCATTGAAATCGACCTTCAGCGACTGCTCGCAGTCCGCCATTGTCAGCGTGACTTCGGCAAGGCCGACGGGTTTGCGCTTGTCGGTGCCATTGAAGATGACGTCGGCCATTTCATCGCCACGCAGCGCCTTCGCGGAGGTTTCCCCGAGCACCCAGCGAATGGCATCCACGACGTTCGATTTGCCACAGCCATTGGGGCCGACGATGCCGGTGACGCCTTTGTGGAATTCAAAGTGGGTCTTGTCGGCAAAGGACTTGAAGCCGTGAAGGGTGAGGCTCTTGAGGTACATGGCGCGTTCGGGACGTAGGAGTTAAACAGAGACAATAGTGCCTCGGACTGAACCATGCGCGGTGGATAGGCCGCAAGGAACAAGGCCTATTTTTCCCGTATCTTGGGGATCTTTAAGGACTCCGAAACAAGATATGGTGATTTTCACCAGCCCGAAACCTGTGAATAATCGTGTTCGCTGTGAACAAGTCTTTGGAGCCGACCAATCAGCCGATCTTTTCGGCCATGAAATGACCGCGAAGGGCTTCCGGGATCAAAATCGAGCCATCCGCCTGCTGATAAGTTTCCACGAGAGCTACAAACAGGCGGGCCAAAGCCGTGCCAGAGCCGTTCAGGGTGTGCGGGATGCGGTTTTTGCCGTTCTCGTCTTTGAAGCGGAGATTCATGCGGCGGGCCTGGTAGTCGCCAAAGCTGGAGCAGCTCGACACTTCGAGGTAACTGCCTTGTCCGGGAGCCCAGACCTCGATGTCGTAGGTTTTGGCGGAGCCGAAGCCGATGTCGCCGGTGCAGAGTTCGATGACGCGGTAGTGCAGGCCGAGGAGTTGGAGGACTTTTTCCGCGTGGCCGGTCAGCGTTTCCAATTCGGCCATGCTGGTCTCCGGCGTGGTGATTTTCACGAGCTCGACCTTGTCGAACTGATGCATGCGAATGAGGCCGCGTGTGCCGAGGCCTGCGCTGCCGGCCTCGCGACGGAAGCAGGGCGTGTAAGCGGCGTAATTGATCGGCAGCTTCTCGTGCGGCACGATTTCTTCGCGGTGCAGATTCGTCACCGGCACCTCGGCGGTGGGGATGAGATAAAGATCGTCCTCGGGGCTGTGATACACCTGATCGCCGAACTTCGGAAGCTGGCCGGTGCCGACGAGGCAATCCGGTTTCACCAGCAGCGGCGGGCTGATCTCTTGATAGCCATGCTGCGTGGTGTGTAGATCGAGGAGGAAATTGATCAGCGCACGCTCCAGACGGGCACCGGCCCCTTTGTAAACGACGAAGGCACTGCCGGTGATTTTCACGCCGGCTTCAAAGTCGATCATGCCGAGTGCACCGGCGACGGCGGTGTGGTCCTTCGGTTCGAAGGCAAACTCCGGCTTCGTGCCCCAAACACGCACCTCGGGGTTCTCCTCGGCGCTGTGGCCGACGGGGCAGGCTTCGTGAGGCAGATTTGGGATGCTGAGAAGCAGGTCGCGCTGCTTCACATCGCTGGCGTCGGCTTCGCGGCCGATTTCATCAATGCGACTGCCGATGCCACGCACCTCAGCCTCGATGGCGCTGGTGTCCTGGCCGTTCTTTTTGGCGATGCCGATCTCCTTGCTGATGCGGTTGCGGTCGCTCTGCAGCTTCTGGCGCTCGGTTTCGGCGCTGCGGCGCTGGGTGTCGATTTCGAGCACCTGATCGACGAGGGAAGCATGGTCACCGCCACGGTTGGCGAGGCGTTGTTTGATGGAGTCAGGATTTTCGCGAAGGAGCCGGATATCGAGCATAGGGGGGCGATGCTAGCGGGGGTGGTGAGAGATTGCAAATCCGCGCTCTTCAGCCACGCTGGAGGCTCATGATCTACCTTGATGCCAATGCCACGACACCTGTCGATCCAGCGGTGCTGGAGGTGATGCTGCCGTTTTGGCGGGAGAATCCGGCCAATGCCTCGGCGAGCTATGCGGCCGGGAGGAAGGCTCGTAAAGCCGTCGAAGCGGCTCGCGACCAAGTGGCGACTTTGATCGGCGGAGAGGCAAGGGAGATCGTTTTCACCAGTGGAGCCACGGAGTCGATCAATGCGGTGCATGCCTCCGTGCGGCACTTGTGGCCGGAAAAGCGGCTTTTGATCACGACGAAGGCCGAACATGCCGCGGCACTCGAATGCGCGGAGCGATGGGAGCATCGCGGTGGCGAAGTGCGGAGGCTTGGCGTGGATCGCCAAGGCCTGATCGACCTCGAGGAACTCCGCAATGCACTGCAATCGAACGACGCCGCCCTCGTCTCTGTTTTGTGGGCGAACAACGAGACGGGCGTCATCCAGCCAATGGCGAAAATCGCGGCGCTGGCGCATGAGCATGGGGCGCTGGTGCATGCAGATGCGGTGCAGATGATCGGCAAGGCCCCGCTCGACGCGAAGGTCGATTTGCTCAGCCTCAGCGGGCACAAGTTCCATGCGCCGAAGGGCATCGGAGCCTTGTTCGTGAGCCAGCGGGTACGATTTGAGCCGCTGCTCATCGGCGGCGGGCAGGAAGGCGGGCGACGCAGTGGCACGGAGAATGTGCCCGGCATCGTCGGGCTGGGCAAAGCGGCGGAGTTGGCGCTGTCAGCTTGCTCCGGCGAGCTTCGGGATACTTTTGAAGCGCAAATCGTGAGCGAATGGCCGGAGGCGGTGATTCATGGCGTGAATGCACCGCGATTGCCGAATACCTCCAGCCTATGCTTTCCCGGTATCGACGCGGCAGGAATGCTCATTCTGCTCGATCAAGCAGGCATCGCCTGCTCGGCGGGATCGGCCTGTCACACAGCCTCGCTGCATCCCTCGCATGTGCTGGAGGCGATGGGCTACGACGCGAGGCATGCGGAGAGCACGCTGCGCTTTTCGTTCAGCCGCATGAACACGATGACCGAGGTCACGCAAGCTGCTTCGAAGGTGCTGCAAGCAGCCCGAAAGTTACGCGATCTGTCCTGATGAGGCTTACTTTGAGCCTTTGAGACGCTGATCGGTTGGGAACTCCTGTGGCGTGGCCCAGCCATAGACTTTATCGCCACGATAGAGCGGTTTGTAGGAAGGAGTGAGACCACCGTAATCAGCCACGGCTCCGGCACGCTCGACATTGCCGACGCGAAGATTCGCATACACGTCCCCCTCGTCATAGAGCACATGCAGCGGGTCGTTCTCTTTGAGCATCACGCCCTTGTTCGGACGCACGATAGCAAACTTCCAGAAGTCATTGATGTGGGCGATGGAGCCAACTTCCTGGTAGGTGAGGGCTTTGGGAACGTTGGCGAGGTCCGGGTAGTTTGCCATTTGATTCATCCGCCACGGATCGTAACGCGGGCTGGAGGGATTGGCATAGTCACCAGCGAAGTAGGGATTGTTTTCGGGACGCAGTTCAGGGCGAAGCTGGGAGGGGGATTGCATCGCGGGAAAACCGCGGACGATGGGCTTGGGGTCCACGCGTTCGACGATCTTCGTCACGAGGTTGAAGACCTCGCTGGCACGTCCGTAGTGGCTGAACTGCCAGGAATCCACGAGCTCGGAATTCGGCACGCGGGTCTTTTTGACCGTCATGCGATGCTCGGGGCCGTTCGAGAGCAGATTGAAGGAAAGGAGGTAATCGAGGCCCTTATCGAGAGCGGTGGCGTGGGAGCGGTTCACGCCGGAGTCACGCGGCGAACGGAGCACCTGGGTGCCGCTTTCGGTCTCCTCGGTCATGAGATTGAAAACCCGCACCTGACCGCGACGCAGCAACGCGGTGCTGAGGCTATCGGCGAGGGCACGACCGAGTTCAGGGCGGCGAGTGCCATCGACGGTCACATCCTCGGCAAAAATGGCCATCTTAGGTTTCTCGGCCTTCGCGACGCTTTCATCACCGTCATCGGCACGGAGTTGAGAAAGGCTAATTAGGCTGGCAGCGAGAGCAAGGAGGGCGGCAGCGCGTGTTTTTTTCATAAGAGAGAGATCGCTGTTGGAGTCGGGGGCGAGGCTAGAGGTTCAATTTTGCTTTGGAAAGGGGAAAAACGCGATGCTTTGGAGACCTAAAACAAGTCGAAGAAGACGCCCTCAAGAGCGTTTTGCATGCCGCATGAATGTCCTTCTTCGATCCACCCTTCACGGCGGCCTTGGCCTGGGCCTCGTGAGTCTGCTGGCCTATTCAGTGTGGGCGTTTGTCCCAAAAATCGCCGGGAGCGAGGTAGGCATGTATGCGCTTATCGCCCTAGTTTACTTGCTTGGATCGGGTCTCGCCTTGTACGGGCTGCTCGAAGGCCACCAGCGGTTCAAACGCTTTTACGCCTTGTTCCTGCCTGCATTTGGCGGTTACGCGGTGCTTTGGAGTCTGGCGTGGTTTTCGATCCAGCACGAGCAGCGGGAATGGATCGCCGCCATGGCTGGAACGCTGTTTTTTGCCAGGGTGGCGTGGATGAAGCTTGGAAAAACTCGGGGTTTCTGGATCGGGGCCATCGTCTTGTTTGCACTGCACACCGCCGGCTACTTTCTCGGAGGAAAATGGATGTATGGCCTCCTCAATCACGGAATCGAAGGCTGGGCCAAACCGCAGGTCGCCGTCATCGCCAAGCTCGGCTGGGGCTTGTTTCACGGCCTCGGTTTCGGAGCGGGCATCGGATTCTCGCTCAGTTGGTGGCAAAGGGAGCCGAGGAGCTTCGCCGATCGTGCGGCCTGAATTACCTCATGACCCAGGCACGTGGAAGACTGCGCAAAAGGTCATCGAGCAGCTCTTTTCCGCCTTGGCTTTGTTCGGTGTGCTTTTTCGTGAAGGCGGAAGAGACGGCGGCACCGTTCAGGTAACGCCCATCCAGCAGTGCATGCGATCCCAGCACCCGCACGAGATGCTGCTCCACTCCTGAACCCGGTGGCAGCACCTGGGAGGCACTTTCAGTCATGCCATCCAACGGACCTACCCAGCGCCACTGCGCTGCCACCAGTCGGCTCAGCACTTGAAATCCGAGGTGTGCCTGCGGATAGCCATTGGGACCATCGGGCACCGCCACCAGACTGATGACGCGTAGATCTGGAGCGATCTCCCGAAGGCTCGGAGCCGGATCCTGCATCCACGGGTCCTGGCTCACCGACCGCACGTCCTCGATCACCTTCCTTCCATGCTGATCAAACAGCCGCACATACTGCCTCGTCGTGTGGGCAAAGGGCGGCCAGCCGCGGTAGAGCCAATCGGCCACCATCGACCCTCGCAGCACCCCGGCAAAACTCATCATTAGCCGCACTTTAGCCCGCTCACGAGCCGGTAGCTTCGCGGCCTCGTGCGAGAACCACTGCATCCAGTCCAGCCCGCCCTTTGAGAAACCGGCGATCACGGCCCGGTCCACCTGGGGCAGCTCTTTTTCCATCGCCAACTGCACTCGTCGGGCGTCCTGCTGCACGGTTTCATGCGGTGTGAGGTCGATCAGCCGAGCGTGCCAGCCCTGCTCTCGGAGAGATTCCACCACGTTCACGGCCACCCGCTTCGAAAGATCCGTCGCCGTGTGAAAACCGCACAAAAAGTAGATCCCCGTCCGCTGCCGTTGAGCAAGCGTCAGACCCGCCATGGAATCCGCAAAGGCAAACTGCTTGTCCGCATTGGCCCGCAGCAGCCGCTTCTCAAACTTACCGCCACCCGCATCCATTTTTTCCAAATTCACCAGCAAGCGGTCGCGTGCCGTCTTCATCCCATCCCTCTTCCGCCACTCACGTGCCTGCCGCACCAGATCATCCTCGGGCAGTTTCACCGGGGCCTGCTGGCAGGCAGCCAGAGACCATCCTGCCAGTACGATGAGTGCTTGGCGAAGCTTCCTTACCCGGCACGCCACAGGCCAAGTGCATCGAATGATGGGAAGAATCCGAATCATCGAGCCGCGAATGCATTGCGCAACCTGCCTCACGCCGCCGCCTTCAATACCTCGTGGGTGTGAATAGCAGGATTCACGATGTCACGAACGAACTGGGCAGGCTCTGCGCCTTCACCGAAGACGTAAATGCGAGTGCGCAGTGTCAGACGAGTGATCTCAAAGCCGGGAGACGACATGCTGCGGAAGTAGTTGAGGATCATTTCCTTCTCCAAATCCAGCGCCGCGCCCTTCATGCCGTATTCGAGGACGAAAGCCGCCTTTTCATGGACTGGCTGGCCGCCAATGCGGGCCTCTTGGCTGATCGAATCGACGAGCACCTTGTTCACGAAAGCATCGAGAGCCGATTCTTCACCGCTGAACTCGATTTTATACAACCGCCCTTCACGATACTTCAGAGGCAGCGGATGCGGGGCGTAGAGAAGCTTATGGCAGTCGCTTTCAGTGTCGAATTTGCCTTGGATTTCGAAGATTTTGGTCACGAGACTCGGGGGATGGTGGAACTCGTCCGTAGCGAGATGCCGGGAGCGTGCAAGCCGGGGTTCGCAGGAAGACAAAGGCTAGGGCTCACTTCGCGGCGGCTTTCAGCACCGCGAACCGCGCCCGCATTTCGCTCAATTGAGCAGCGTGGGTCGGGTTGGAGGCCAGATCGGACTCTTCCTGCGGATCGGACGTGAGGTCGAAGAGCTGCTCGGTGCCGTAATCCGGCCAGAGCATGTACTTCCAATCCTTCCGCACCAGCGCCTCGGAGGCTGGGATCACGTCTTTGGCTTTCACGACGCCGTGTTCGTAGAAATACTCGGTCCGCCAGGCTGGCGAGGAGGTCTCCGCGAGGTAGAGCGGGGAAAAATCTCGGCCCTGCATGGCCTCCGGGGCCTTCAGTCCGGCGGCGGCGAGGATGGTGGGGGCGAGATCGGCATTGAGCGTGAGGCTGCCATCGGTGCTGCCCTGCTTGGCAGCCGAAAGGCGGGGATCGCGAACGATCAGCGGGACGCGGATGCTTTCTTGGTGCGGATACCATTTGTCCGCCAAACCGTGCTCGGCGTGAAAATTGCCATTGTCCGTCGTGAAGATCACGAGGGTGTTTTCGAGCTGTCCCTGGGCCTTGAGTTCGGCGAGGACTTTCCCGCAAGCAGCGTCCACCTCGGTGGCGAGGCGGTAGTAGTTCTTCATGGATTCCTGATAACGCTCCGGCGTATCGAAGCGCCAGTGCCAGCGCACCCGGCTCTCGTTTTTCTCATGCGCCACAAAGGGTGGCAAACGGCGGAAATGGGCGTCACTAGCCGTTTTCGACACCGGAATGATCACGTCCGAGTAGAGGCTCATGCTCTCAGGCTGGGGGAGGTATTGCTTCGGGTTCCGATCCTCGGCGTGAGTGGCAAAAAAGGCCAATGTGAGGAGGAAAGGCTTCTCCGTGGGGCGGGAGCGGAGGAATTCCAAGGCATCAACCTCGTTCTTTTTCGTGACGTGGATCTGCGAACCGTCGGGCTGCTTGATCCAGTGCGTCCCACTATATTCGCGGCCAAAATCGAAGTTCTCCGCCGGGAATTTGCCGTTGTGCCATTTACCAATGTGACCGGTGAAGTAACCCGCTTCACGCAGCATGCCGGGGTAGGTCTGCCCCCAAGGGGTTTTGAAAGGCTTAAAGTCGCGATTCCCATGCCGAGACATCCACTGGCCGGTGAACAGCGTGGCCCGGCTGACTCCGCAGATGGAGGTGGTGACGCAGTTGTGGGTGAACCGCACGCCTTCCTTAGCCAGAGCATCCAGATGGGGCGTTTTCACCACCGGGTTTCCGGCACAACCGAGCGTGTCATGCCGCCAGTCATCGGCAAAGAGGATAACGACATTGAGAGGCTTGGCAGAGGCCGTGACAGCGAGAAAAAGAAGACCGAGAAAACGAAGCATGAGTCAAGGCAAACGAAGGGGAATGGCTTGGCTTACAGGAGATTAGAAGTTGTTCACAATGTAACGCCTTAAATGTTTCTTTACCTTTGAAAAGCTCGTGCTCCTTTCGCGCCCCTCATGCGACGCCCCTGGATCAAAATCGAAGTCTCCACCCCGGACAAACCGGAAATCTGCGCCATCGCTACCAAACTCCGAATCGACTCGGATGCAGTCGTTGGAAAGCTCGTTCGCCTATGGTCATGGGCTGAACTCAATGGCGCCAAACCAAACGATTTAAACGTTACAAAAGAATTCCTCGATAAACTCTGCGGCCGCAAAGGTTTTGCCGAAGCTGTCATTCAAGCGGGCTGGCTTCTTGAATTGGATGACAAGCTGGCTTTCCCGAACTTTGAACGTCACAATGGCAACGCTTCCAAAGTTAGAGGCCTCACCGCTCGCCGAGTGGAACAGCACCGAGTCCGAAAGGGTAAGCCAAACAGCCTCAGCGTAACAAAGAAGACGAAAAAGACGAAGCCTGAACCTGTCGATGAAGCCCCAGAGGCTCAACATTCGAATAACGCAGATTCCGTGTTAAATGAAGACACCATGATCATCACCGTAGAGCAAACAGCCGAGCCACCACCTCCGAGAGTCGCCGAAACTTTGACGAGTTCACCGTTAGTCGAGCAGGTTGAAGCCGTGGTGCCTGCGCCGCTTCCTGAAGAAGCTTTTGAGGTGACGGAAGCTGCTGATGAAAAGCCCAAAAAGAAACGCAGCAAGGCCGCTACTCTGGATGACGAGCAACCGATGTTGTTTTAAGTGAATCAAGCCCGTGTAACGCACTTATCGTGTCACACACCCTTTGAAGGAATATGACCGCCGTCATTCTCGGCGAGTTTTTCGATGCAATTCAACCTTCCCTGAGACAAGGAAACTGATGCCCGCCCCCTCCCCCCTGCCCTCCCATTCCGCCCGCCGCCCTTGGCGCATTCTGCACTCTGAAAGTTCCCGCGGTTGGGGCGGCCAAGAGCACCGGGTGATGGCGGAACTACGTGGATTTCAGGAACGAGGGCATGAGGTGTTTCTGGTGGCCCATCCTGAGTCCCAGGTCCTCCGTCGGGCACAGGACTTTGGCATGGGCGTCGTCCCCTGTTTATTTGACCGCAAACGACTCCCTCTCGACGCCCTCCAATTGGCTTTTTGGCTCCGCCGGAACCGCATCGACGTCGTCAATACCCATAGCTCGCGGGACGGCTGGCTGCTCGGGATTGCCGCCCGCCTCGCCCGCACCCCGCTGCTGATCCGTAGCCGGCACATTGATGTGGATTACCCTAATCCGAGCATCAGCAAGCATGCCTTCACGACCTTTGCGGATCACGTCCTGACCACCAGTGACCGCATCACCTCCCATTTCCGGCGTATTTTCCCCATCGCAGCGGAAGACATCACCACCCTGCCAACGGGTATCGACACCGATCGCTTCACCCTGGAAGGCCCCCGTGCCTCCCTGCCCGTGCAGCCCGGCACGCCCGTCGTGGGCATGGTGAGCGTCCTGCGATACTGGAAGGGCCACGATACCTTCTTCCGAGCCATTCACCTGCTCCGCCAGAAGCGGGAGGCGATTCAGTTTGTGGTCGTGGGAGGCGGAGATCTACCGGTGTATCAACAAATCGCCATCCGAGAGGGGGCCGGACCTGCCGTGAGTTTTCTAGGGCACCGCGAGGACATCCCCGAAGTCCTGCGTGCTGTAGATGTGCTGCTCATCCCCTCCAAAGCGCACGAAGGCGTGCCCCAGATCGGCCTCCAAGCCCTCGCCTGCCAAACAGCGGTCGTCGGGAGTGATTGCGGCGGCATCCCGGAAATCATTCGAGAGGGTGAAACGGGGCGCATTTTCCCCGCTGAGGATCACGAAGCCCTCGCCAGCCGCATTTTGGAAACTCTCGAGCAGAAAGCTGAAACCGACCGCCTGCGCCAAGCTGGCCGCCGCATGGTGGAGGAGCATCACAGCATCGAGGTGATGCTCAACAAGCTGGAGGCGCTTTACCGCCGTTGCCTGCCTGCATGACAAAAAATGCCGCGCCAGCCTTTCGGCGGGCGCGGCAGCAGATGCTTCCGATTGGCTTACTTCGCGGCGAGCGCCTCTTTGATGGCAGCGAGGACTTGGGGAGCGTCCGGCTTGTCACCCGGCTCGAAACGCTTCAAAATCTTACCGTCTTTGCCGACGAGGAATTTGCCAAAGTTCCATTTCACATCGCCTGGGAAGGGTGAGGCGGGGCCGCTGAGCACCTGGTAGAGTGGATGCTGCTCCGGGCCTTTGACAACGACCTTGTCGAACATCGGGAAGGTCACTTTGTACTTCGTGGAACAGAATTCCTTGATCTCCTCGTTCGTGCCCGGCTCCTGCTTGCCGAAGTCATTGCAGGGGAAGCCGAGGACAGCGAGGCCGTCTTTCTTGAACTCCTGATTGAGCTGCTCGAGCTGCGCATACTGCGGCGTCTTCCCGCACTTCGAGGCGACGTTGACGATGAGCATGACCTTGCCCTGAAAGGCTTTGAGGGAGGTTTCTTTGCCGTCAATGTCCTTCAACGGGACATCATAGACCGACTTGGGCGCGTCTGCGGCGCTCAGGGCGACCGCAGCAAGGAGGGTGGTGGCGAGGGTAAGTAATTTCATGGGGCGGAGGGAACGCCGCCCGCCCACCAATCCTTCATCGTCCAAGCACTAACACACCCAGCGGTGGAAGATCGACGACGATGCTCCAGGGCTGACCTTGCCATGGCACCCCCTGAGCCTGGAAGCCTGCCCCAGCGCTCACGCCACTACCAGCGTAGATTGGAGCGTCGGTGTTGAGCAGCTCACGGTAGCTACCAGCATCCGCGACACCAGCACGATACCCCTTTCGAGGCACGGGAGTGGCATTCACCAGCACATAGACCTTGTCCCCATCCGGTGAAGTGCGTGCGAAGGCAAAGACGCTGCCCTCGGCGTCGTTCGCATCGAGCCAGAAGAAGCCGCCCGCCTCGTGGTCCCAGGCGTGAAGGGCTTGGCGTCTTGTGTAAAGATGGTTGAGGTCTTTCACGAGGCGCTGCAAGCCGCTATGCTCTTCACCGAGGAAGAGATGCCAATCGAGGCTCGCATCATGCTTCCATTCATTCCATTGGCCGAACTCGCCGCCCATGAAGAGCAGCTTCTTGCCTGGATGCATCCACATCCACGCCAGGAACATGCGCAAATTGGCAAACTTCTGCCAGCGGTCGCCGGGCATCTTGTTGATGAGGCTGCCTTTACCGTGCACGACCTCGTCGTGGCTGAGAACGAGGATGAAATTCTCGTCGTAGGCATAGATCATCGAGAAGGACGCCTCGCCATGGTGGTATTTGCGATGCACGGGCTCCTTCTGCATGTAGCGCAGGCTGTCATTCATCCAGCCCATGTTCCATTTGAAGCCAAAACCGAGCCCGCCGGTGCTCACCGGGTGCGAGACGCCGCCCCAGGCCGTGCTTTCCTCGGCGATGATGGTGGTGCCGGGGTGATTCGCGTAGCAGACACTGTTGAGCTCTCGCATGAAGGCGATGGCGTCCAGGTTTTCGCGGCCGCCGAGGTAGTTTGGCACCCATTCACCAGCGTTGCGTGAGTAATCGAGGTAGAGCATCGAGGCCACGGCATCCACGCGGAGGCCGTCGATGTGGAACTGGTCCAGCCAATAGAGAGCATTGGCGACGAGGAAGTTCTTCACCTCGGTTCGCCCGTAGTTAAAGATGAGCGTGCCCCAGTCCCTGTGCTCACCTTGACGTGGGTCCGCATGCTCATAGAGGGCGCTGCCATCAAATTTGGCCAGCCCGTGGTCATCCTTCGGAAAATGGCCGGGCACCCAGTCGAGGATGACGCCGAGGCCATTTTGATGGCAGCGGTCCACGAACTCACGGAACTCGTCTGGATTCCCAAAACGACTCGTCGGCGCGTAATACCCCGTCACCTGGTAGCCCCAAGAGCCATCAAAGGGATGCTCGGCGATACCCATCAGCTCAATGTGAGTGAAACCAAGGCCCTTCACATAGGGAATCAGGTCTTCCGCCAGTTCGCGGTAACTCAGCCACCGCCCGCCATCGTTCAGGTTCCGCTTCCACGAGCCCGGATGCACCTCGTAGATGCTCATGGGAGAATGATACAAATCCGTTTGTGTTCGGCGCTGCATCCATTCGCCATCGGACCAACGGTAGCGTTTGAGGTCAAAGGTCAGGCTCGCGGTGGCCGCGCCATGCTGGCCATAAACCGCCATCGGATCGCTTTTCACGCGTAAATGCCCGTGCTGGTCGTGCAGCTCAAATTTGTAGTGCGCGTTCTCCTTCACACCCGGCACGAAAAGCTCCCAGACGCCACTTTCACCTCGCATCCGCATCGGATGCACCCGCCCGTCCCAACCATTCCAGTCGCCGATGACGCTGACATCCCGTGCATTGGGTGCCCACACGGAGAAATGGCAGCCGTCCGGCGTGAGATGCGCTCCGAGCACCTCCCAAAGCCGCTGATGAGTGCCTTCACGGAAAAAATAGATGTCTTGGTCGCTAATGGGAGACGTCATGGAACAGCACCCATGAAGCCCACGCGTCGGAAATCAATGAAACGATCCGTGAATCCAGCGCCAGCTGCCAATCGAGAGCGCCTGCCCACAGCGGCGTAATTATCACAGCTAGAAGTCTGCCGGCTCAAATCTCGTGACGAGATTCTGACGAGCCACAAATGTCAGAATGAGGTCATTTAAGGCCAAATTCACGACTTTTAGCCTCATTAATGAGAAAATATGAAAATATGATAACAAACTCCTTGCAAGCGTGATATAATTCCCATATTATCCACTCACACTTCAAAACAGCCATGAAAACAGCCGCTCATCACACCACTCACCTCACCCGCTCCAAGCAGGGCTTCAGCTTCTTCGAAATGATGATGTTTGTAGCCATCCTCGGTATCATCGTGGCCATTCTGGTTCCAATGTGGGGTAACAATGATGCCTTTTATGCTGCTCGTGACCGCCGCAACGCTCAGGAACTCGTCTCGATTAACACCATGGCCTCGGCCGCTGGTTTGAACTTTGTCATGGATGACAAGGGCCACGCTCGTGAAAACCTTCTGGAAATCCTCCACGACATCAGCCAAGGCGACTCCGTGAAGCGTGGCGCTCTCAAAGGCCGCCATTATTCTGTTCCCGGCCTCAGCAACGAAGACATCGCCGGTGCCGCCAGCTACATCACCATCGAAAACGGTGAATTGCGCTACTCCTTCGAGCGCAAGCCCATCACCCGCGGAGGCGGAAGCCTCTAACCCCTTTCGCCGCCCCGCTCTGGAGTTCTTCTGGCTGTTGGCTCCAGGGCGGGGATTGGCGAATTCTCCCCTTCTCTTCTCAAAACGCCCGGATCACCTGATCCGGGCGTTTTGTTTTTCCAAGATCAGACAGGCGCATCAACATCGGATTCGCGGTTGATGCTTTGTTTGCCTCCCGCTAGTCTCGCGCCCGCCATGCCCAAACCAATGCAAATTCTCATCTGGATCGCCATCTCCGCCCTTGGAGCCGGTTCGGTCGCTTTTTCGGCTCTTCACAAGGGGGAAACCATCAACGCCCTCTGGATCGTGGTGGCCGGTTTGTGCTCCTTTGCCGTGGCCTACCGCTTTTACAGCAAGTGGCTCATCACCAAGGTGCTCGTGCTCGACAAACACCGTGCTCCGCCCTCGGTGACGCACAAGGATGGCAAGGATTTCGTGCCAACGAACAAGTGGGTGGTCTTTGGCCATCACTTCGCGGCCATCGCCGGACCTGGACCGCTCGTCGGGCCGGTGCTCGCTGCGCAGTTTGGTTATCTGCCAGGCATGCTGTGGATTTTGATCGGGGCCACGCTCGGCGGCGGCGTGCATGATGCCATCGTGATGTTTGCCTCCATCCGCCGCGGCGGCAAATCGGTGGGCCAGATGCTCAAAGAAGAGGTGAATCCCCTCGTCGGCTTCGTGGCGATGGTTTCGGTGCTGGCGATCATGACGATCCTACTTGCCGTCCTCGGCCTCGTGGTGGTCAAAGCGCTCGCGGAAAGCCCGTGGGGCCTGTTCACCATCGCGATGACGATCCCGCTGGCCTTCATCATGGGTTTCGGTCACACGATCTTCGGCGTCAGCGTGCGTAACATCACCATCTTCGGCATTGTGGGCCTCATCGTCAGCGTGTGGGCCGGCAGCAACCTCAAGGAATGGGGCATCGAGCACTTCTTTGACTACAAGGGCGAAACCATCGCGTGGTCGATCATGATTTACGGCTTCGCGGCCTCCGTGCTGCCAGTGTGGATGCTTTTGGCTCCGCGTGACTATTTGAGCACCTTCATGAAGATCGGTACGGTGGCCGTTTTGGCCGTGGTGGTCATTTGGGTGGCTCCCGAGCTGCAAATGCCGAAGCTCACCAAGTTCGTCGATGGCACCGGCCTCGTCTTCCTCGGCTCGGTGTTTCCGTTTGTCTTCATCACCATCGCCTGCGGAGCCATTTCGGGCTTCCACGCGCTCATTTCCTCCGGAACGACGCCGAAGCTGCTCGATAACGAGGCCGACATCCGCAGCGTCGCCTACGGTGCGATGGTCACCGAGATGCTTGTCGCCCTGATGGCCCTCGTCGCTGCCTCCGCCCTGCTTCCTGGCGAGTACTTCGCGATCAATGCCGGCATTAACAAGACCATGGCCCCCGCTCAGGTGGTGGAGGTCATCTCCAATGCGGGCTTCCCCGTCACCGTCGCTGGCATGGACAAACTGGCCGCCGACATCGGCGAAAAGACCATGTTTGGCCGCGTGGGCGGGGCGCCGACCTTTGCCGTCGGCATGGCGCAGATGTTCGCCCGTGCCTTTGGCCCTGCCTGGATGTCGTTCTGGTATCACTTCGCCATCATGTTTGAGGCGCTGTTCATTCTGACGACCATCGACGCAGGCACACGAGTGGGACGCTTTATTCTCCAGGACTTCCTCGGCGGCATCTGGAAACCACTGGGCAACACCCGCAGCCTTCCCGCGAACGTTTTCGCCAGCGCCGTGCTCGTCGCCGCCTGGGGTTACTTCCTCTATCAAGGCGTCGTCGATCCTCTCGGTGGCATCAACACGCTCTGGCCGCTCTTTGGCATCGCGAATCAGCTCCTCGCCGTGATCGCCTTCTGCCTCGGCACCACCATCCTCATCAAGATGGGCAAGGCCCGCTACCTGCTTGTCACCGTCATCCCTCTACTCTTCCTCATGAGCGCCACCTTCACCGCCGGTTACATCAAGCTCTTCGATAAAGACCCGCGCATGGGCTTCATCTCCGGTGCCAAGTTCTACGGCGACAAAATGGCCGCCGGAGGCACGCCGACGGAAATGAAGACCTGGGCCGCCCAGCAGTTCAACTTCACCGTGGACACCTTTGTGACCGCCTTCTTCCTCCTCGCCGTCGCCATCATCTTCCTTGGCTGCCTGCGTGAGTGGATCAAGCTCCTCAACGGCTCGAAGAAGATCGTGCTCAATGAAGAAGCCTATGTGGCGCTGCCGGAAGGGGCGTAAGCCCCCCGTAGCGGAAAACGTCTGTTTTCCGAAACCGAGCGTCTCAAGAGCCTTCGGCGTGCTGCCAGTGTTTTGGAAGCAGATCGGCCATCTCGGCAGTGATGAGGCGCTGCCGGAGGGAGCGTGATCGTGCCCCCATCAGACTCCTTTCCAGCGCTTCACGGCCTTTTCCATCATACCTTCTCGGGCCCGCCAGTCCGGCTCCAAAAGACAGAGCACAGCTTCGATCTTGATCTGCGCCTTGTCGTCTAGTGAGGCATGCTCCCAGATTTCCATGAACACTTTCGTCTCCCTAGCTTTTCCAGAGAGCGCTCCAATGTAAACAGAGAGCCAGACGGGACTGCCACGGGAACCGTTGAAGTAGTCTGGAGGAAGCTTCAAAACATCGCGAACCCAGCGAGACTGGGCATCTTCTGTCACTTGCCATTCCTGTAAAGGTAGGCCAGCCCAACTCCACTGGGATCGGGTCGCTTGGCTGTGATGATCTCTCTGGAACGCATGGCCGAGTGGGAGCAAGATCGCAGCCGCGAGGGCTGCCAGATGTTTGAGTATAGCCTTCACTAACATCCAGTACGGTCGCACTCTTCCAAAAGACGTCATGCATAAGGTGTTGCCGCGTCTCATGGATATTCAACTCTGGGCGTCGCTCTTGAGCCGTTCAAGGTGTCTTGTTGTTCAAACAGTCGTTCAGAAGCGAAGGCCCGCATGTGACGCTGCCAGATGGGTGTGATGATTGGCTTTGATTGAAGAACACCGGTTGCTGATTTGCGAGGGCCGCGCCTCTAGACTACCTCAACAATCAGCAATCGATTGCTCATCAATCTTCAATCCATTCCCCGTCAAATGCCCCCTCCCCGTCCCTCCACCAGCGCCATCCTCGGCGCGGTGATGGCATTCGGCTTGTGGGGCGTGCTGCCGGTGTATTGGAAGCAAATCGGCCATCTCGGCAGTGATGTGGCGCTGGCGCATCGGGTGGTCTGGACGATGGCCACAATGCTGCCGCTGCTCATGCTTCGTGGCGAATGGACTGGCTTCCTTCTATCGCTTCGCAGCCTCACGCTGATCAAGACCCACGCGTGGTCCGCTTTCCTGCTCGCGATCAACTGGGGAGGCTTCGTCTGGGCCGCGCAGCATGGGCGCATCCTTGATTGCAGCCTCGGCTACTTCATCAATCCGCTGCTCAATGTGCTCATCGGCAGCTTTTGGCTCGGTGAGAGCCTTTCACGCCTGCAAAAGCTCAGCATCGCCTTTGCCACCGCAGGCGTCGCGATGCAGCTCGTGCTCGTGGGACGGTTTCCCTGGATCGGCCTGCTGCTGGCGGGCACTTTTGCGCTTTACGGCCTCGCCCGACGTCGCTCGCCGCTCGGATCGCTACCGGGCCTCGCCATGGAAACCATCATCGGCATCCCGCTGGCCGTGTTTTACCTCCTTTGGAGCCAGCAAAGCGGCGTGGCGATCTGGGGCACGGCCTCCACTCGCGATCTGCTGCTCATCTTGGGCCTCGGCATCATCACCACGATCCCTCTGCTCGGCTTTGCCCGCGGGGCCCGCGAACTGCCCTTTGCTCTTCTCGGCCTGCTTCAATTCCTCGCACCTACCGGCCAGTTCCTCGTTGGTGCTTTCGTCTATGGCGAGCCGGTCAATGCAGCCTCGCTCATGTCCTTTGGCCTCATCTGGACCGGCGTGGCCTTGTTCTGCGGCAATCTGTTTCTCCACGCCCGGCGTAGTCAGGTGAAAGCCTGATCATGCCCTCCACCTTCCGTGCCAGCACCCGCCTCGCCGCCAGCGCGGAGGTCATGTTCGCCTTTCACAGCGATCCTCACAACATCGTCCACGTCATGCCGCCCACGCTGAAGCTCGTCAGCCTGCAAACCGACGGCCCCGCGCAGGAAGGCCGCCTCATCGAGTTTCATTGCCGCGACTTGGGTTTCATCCCGATGCGCTGGAAATGCCGCTGGCATACCGTGCAGCCGCCGAGCGTACTCGTGGACGAGATGCTCGAAGGCCCCTTTGCCCAATTCGTGCACGAGCACCGCTTTGAGCCGCTCGCCGAAGGCGGCTGCGTCATGCACGACACCATCACCTACGCCTTCGGCCGTTCCTGGTGGGGCAAACTGATCTCCGAAACCGCCGTGCGTTTCTACCTGACGCTCCTTTTCACCTACCGCCACCACCGCACACGGCTGTGGGCCAGCCGCTGAACGAGATTTACCGCGACCAAATCGTGATTCTCCGATTACAATCGGCCTGCATCCTGCGTTTACAGCAGGCCCAGGCGGCACCCACGAGCTTCCCATGATCGCACGCACCATCCTCGACGCCCGCATCGCTGAAGTCCGTGAAGCGCTGCGCAAGGCGCGACTCCTCCGGCACATGGCGGTGATTTTCCTCATCGGCCTCATCGTGCGCGGCGGCTTCCTTCTCGCCACCTGGCAGGGCATCAAACTGCCGAAGCAACTCGACCGCTGGTCCATGCTTGGCCTGATCATCCTGGCACTCATCGCCTACCTAAAGGGCCGCCGTAACATCTGGAGTGATCGCGAGATCGCCCGGCTCATTGAGCAAAAGCATCCCTCGCTCGATTCGCTGCT
>CALSBJ010000042.1:0-55435 GCA_943373155.1 Akkermansia muciniphila
CGATAAATGCTCACGCATCCTTCACCCCAACACGCGCCCGAAAGGCCTCGCCGCGTAGCGGCTTTGTTCAACAAAACGGATGCAGGCAACGGCTCGAAGGCTATCTGTCGTGTCAGCAACGTCTTGCGCTCGCCGTCGCCTGATCCGAAGCGTCCGCAGCTCACTCCCGAGCGCTGAAAAGCAGGCCCGGTGAGTGTGAAGGAGGTGAGCTGGCTCAGCTGGCTTTGCTGGGCAGATCGACGAGCATCTGGGCGTTGCTCGGGTAGCGTTCGAGGAGGGTGAGGACGCGCTGGATGGCGTCGATGGGCTTTCCGCCGGCGAGGCCGCGGCGGAGCATGTGGATCTTGTCGAGCTGGAAGGCCTGGAGGAGGAGTTCCTCGCGGCGGGTGCCGGATTTGAAGATATTCACGGCCGGATAATAAAACTGCTCGGCGATCTTGCGGTCGAGCACGAGCTCCATGTTTCCGGTGCCTTTGAACTCCAGGAAGATGAGGTCGTCCATCTTGCTGCCGGTCTCGATGAGGGCGGTGGCGAGGATGGTGAGGCTGCCAGCGGTGCGGGTGTTTCGCGCGGCGGCGAACAGACGGCGCGGAATTTCGAGGGCACCGACGCCGACACCACCGCTCATGGTGGCGCTGTTTTTGGCGCTGTTGTTGAAGGCGCGGGCCATGCGGGTGATGGAATCAATGAGCATGAAGACATGCTCGCCGCACTCGACGAGGCGCTTGGCCCGCTCAATGGCGAACTGGGAGATACGGGTGTGGCATTTGACGTCCTGATCGTTGCTGCTGGCGTAGATTTCGGCGTTCGGAAGGGCACGTTTGAACTCGGTGACTTCTTCCGGACGCTCATCGACGAGCAAAATCATGAGGTGCGTGCCGGGGTGGTTCGTGGTGACGGCCTCGGCGACGTGCTGGAGGATGGTGGTCTTGCCCGAACGCGGCGGGGCGACGATGAGGCCACGCTGGCCGCGGCCGACGGGCGTGAACATATCGATCACGCGGGTGGTGAGGCGATCCTTGTGGGTCTCAAGCTGGATGCGCTTGTTGGGATTGATGGCTTTGAGTTCTTCGAAGAGCGGGAGATCACGCACGACCTCAGGGGCGCGGGCATTGATCTCGGTGACTTCGGTGAGCTGTGGGCCACGGGCACCTTTGCGCTGCACGCCACTGATGTGCATGCCTTCACGCAGGCCATACTGGCGGATGGTGTCTTGGCTGACCCAGCAATCATTTGGATGCTGCGCATAGGCGCGGTCCTTTTGGCGGAGACTGCCAAAGCCTTTGAGGTTCAGCTCGAGGACGCCATTGGCTGGCTCGGGCGGGCCGAGTTCGATTTCTTTGACTGGAAGAGGCTCAGCGGCGGCGTGCTGATGGCCCTGCTGATGGCCGTGGGATGGCTGGGAGCCGTTTTGAGCGTATTGGCCGCCCTGACCATTCTGACGGGCCTGCTGGCGCTCAAGCGCACGCTGGCGCTGCTTTTCCTTCCAACGCTCAAACTTGGATTTGCGGCGTTCGTGGGCATTTTGAGGCCGGGGGGATTCCTGATTGGGGATTCCTGCTGGCTGATTCGAAGATGGAACCGGCGCGGGAGGTGCCGAGGGGACGGATGCATCCGATGGGGCCGATGGTTGGGGAGCAGCGATGACGACGGGCGCGGGTGTCTCAATGACAGGTGCGGGAGCCTCGATGACGGGAGCTGGCGCAGGTGCCGGGGCTTCAGCGAGCGGGAGCTCAGGCGTGCTTTCCTCTGCGACTTCGGCCTTGGTCTTGCGCTTCGCGGCTTTTTTGGCGGCGGGCTTTTTGATCTCGACGGGCGCTTTCACCTCGACGGGCGCTTTCACCGCAGCGGCCTTTTTGGCGGCTGGAGCTGCTTTCTTGGCGGCTGGAGCCGCTTTTTTGGCCGCAGGCTTCTTCACGGCCGCTTTTTTGGCGGCTGCTTTCTTGGCGGCGGGCTTGCGCTTGGGTTTGGTTTCGGCGGCCTCGTCAGCAGGAAGTTCGTTATCGGGCATGATGGTGGGGGAAAGGGAGATTAATCGAGCTGGTCGGCGATGGCGTCGTCGATTTCAAAATTGGCGTGGACGTGCTGGGTATCGTCGTAGTCGTCGAGGATGTCGTAGAGCTTGATGAGGGACTTCGCGGTGGCCACATCGCTGATGGTGACGGTGGTCTGCGGCTGGTAGATGAGCTGCTGACTGCGGGAGGTGATGTTTTGATCCCGCAGGGCATTGGAGACCTGGAAGAGCTTGTCGGTGGGGGTGTAAACGACCCAGTCATCGCCTTCGTCGGCGATGTCGTCTGCACCGGCATCGAGGGCAGCCTCCATGAGCTGGTCCTCGGAAGCGGCGGCTTTGTCGAGACGGATTTCACCGCGACGCTGAAACATGTAGGCCACGCTGCCGCTATCGGCGAAGGTGCCGCTGTTCTTGGAAAGGAGAACGCGGACGTCGTTGGCGCTGCGGTTGCGGTTGTCGGTGACGATTTCGATCATCATGGCGACACCGCCGGGGGCGTAGGCCTCGTAGAGGACCTCTTCGAGGGCGGCGCTGGCGAGCTCGCCGGTGCCTTTTTTGATGGCGCGGTCGATGTTGTCGTTGGGGACGTTGGCGGCCTTGGCGGCGGTGATGGCGCTGCGGAGGCGTGCGTTGGTATCCGGGCTGCCGCCGCCGGCTTTCGCGGCGAGGGTGAGCTCCTTGGCGAGCTTGGAGAAGGCATTGCCGCGCTTGGCATCAATGACTGCCTTGGTGCGCTTGATCTTGGACCATTTATTGTGGCCGGCCATGAGGGGAGACGATGTCGGTTATCGGAAGCAATCAGTGATGCGCCCATGAGGGCTGGCATACCGTGCGGGGTTGGTATGAGGGGAAAAGAAAAAGCGGCCTCGCCGCGATGTCTCCGATAGGAATGCCCGCACGCATGGGGGATGCGCAGGAGGTTTTGATGGCGCTACGGCCATGAAAACAGCGGCAGACTTGCCGGAGTGACACCAGTGTCCACAACTCAATCCTGAGTCCCGTGAACGGCGCGGAGTGTGCGGGAGGCCCGGCGCTCTGGCAAGAGCTTTTTCGTGCGAGGGAGGAAATCAGCGCAGGGGAGCCTCTTCGACCACCCGCAGCGGGATGATGCTCTGGCCCGGGCCATCCCAGGTGACGCGGTCGTAGATTTCAGCGAGGCTGAGTTCGATGTCGAGGCAGGGGATGCGCAGCGAGGCATCGAGTCCGGCTGCATCGCTCATCTGCCAACCCTGACCGGGCACGAGCTGCATCATTTCGACAAACGGCATGTTTGGCGAGACCAGTACATAGGCTTTGAGGCTTTCGATGCGGCGGTAGTGCGCTGCTTTCGCCCCTCGATCATAGGCCTCGGTGGAGTCTGAGAGCACTTCAAAGATGGCGGTGGGATTGGTGGCGGTCTCTGCCTGATTGTCCTCGGCATCGTATTCCATTTTTCCATAATACACCGCCGCATCAGGATAGGTGCGCAGGCCGGTTTCCTTCACACGGAGACGCTGGTCGCTGTCATACGGGGCGCAGGGACGGCCTTTGAGTTTGTTGCCAAGCTCGCTTATCAGATTGGTTTTGATCAGGCTGTGCCGGGAAGTGCCACTTGGCATGGCAATAATCTGCCCATTCAGAAATTCGCTCTTGTAAGGGGCGGCTCGTTCGAGGCGGTAGTATTGCTCGGGTGTATGCTTGATGGCTAGCGCCGCAGACATGCTCAGATCATGCCACACGGTGACCGGTGCTGCCAAGCGGCAATCCGTCACCTCTTCAAGCTCGCCACGGAGCGGAAGAAACGCTTCGAGCGATCGATGGTGAGCGCTTTGGAGAAGGTATCGGCATCAGTGAGGGTGGCGGTGAGTTCGGAGGGGGCGGTCCAGGTGGTGAGATCGTCGCTGGCTTCAAAGCTTACGTCGATGAAGGCGGTGTAATCGGCGGGCCAGTCCACGCGGAGGACGGGGGCACCGGTGAAATCGACGCGGAGGTGGTGAAGCTCCAGTCGGGCAGGAGGTGCAGTGGGCGAGCTGGCGGCGCTACGGGGATCGGTGCTGCGGAAGTATTCTTCGACGAGAGAGTAGGGACTCGTGTCGATCCGATCATGGGTGCCAAAGCCAAGCGTGCCGAAGTGGCGGCGCTCCCAGCTATCGGCGAGGAGGTCGCCGTCGGTGTCGGCGTCGATGGGGGTGGGGAGGGTGTCGATGGTGAGGGAGATGACTTCGAGCACGGGATAGCCGCCGAGGGCGGGGAGGTCGGTGTAGGCGGTGACGGTCATGGGAGTGCCAGCGGGCAGGGTGACATCGCTGGGGAGCTGGAAGGCGATGTAGTGCCCATCGACCATGGCAAAGTCCGTGGCGCCGCTGTCCTGCACGAGCGTAAGGCCGGCGGGCGAGGGCGTGCCGCGGGTGAAGAGTGTGTAGGTGCCGCTGGTGCGGGTGGGATAGCCAGCGAAGATGGTGTCGCGGCGGGCTTTCGCGGTGGCGTATTCGCCGCTGGTGAAATGAGCGCCGGTTTGATATTCGGAGGGCAGATCGCCGGTGGTGATGAATGCGTGCAAAGCCGTCATCGGCGGTGTCATCGTGGCCAGAGCGTCATCGGCGAGTGCTTCGTGGCGTGCATAGACATCACGGGCGACTTCGAGCAGCGTGGCGCTGTCGGCGTGATCCAAAGCGGCGTCGAGATAGCTCACGAGAGCGCTCATGCGCACGATGGGAGCCGTGGGCGCGGTGGTGGAGCGGCTGCGCAACGCGTGCGGGCTTTGATCGACGGTCGTTTTGTCGCCGGTGACGGTGATGCCGCGTGCGGCGAAGAGATCGCTCACCAGTTCACGCAGCATGAGCGCGGCGAGCGTGGTCTCGGAACTCATCGTGACCTGGGCGTAAGGTTGGCCGCCACGATTGGCGGCGGCGAAGTTTTGGGCGAGCCAGGTGGGCGCGGCGGCACCTGCGGCGTTCATGGCAAAGGTGAAGGCCTGCTGCGAGCTGCTCCAGTTGTCGTCGTAACCGGCGGTGTTCCAGTTGGTGGTGGTGTTTTGCCAGTTGGTGCCGCCAAAGCTCCACGTCGTTCCCGTGGCGACGAGAGCGCCTTGAGTGGCACCAAAGCTCCAGCCGTCCTCTTCGGGCAGCGGCACGATGGCGGCCATGGCGCGGCCGGGATGCCTAGGTACAACAGGTGAGTTGTCGAAGTTATCCGGCGTGTGGGCGATGAGGTAACCTTTGTCGCCCGTCGCATTCAGCACGGTGATGCGGCCAAAGTAGGTCGTGGTGGTGCCGAGGCCGATTTCGCCCTGGCCGACGCGGTTGCCGAGCGGGTCGGTGATCGTGATGACGGTGCCATTGGCCGCATTTCCCGTGGTGGCGGCACCGGTGGCATCCATGCGCCGCACGCTGACATCGACAAGCAGCGTGCTGAGCGAGGGTGCATCATTCGCGGGCTTGCTGAGCGGGTTTTTGGGATTGCTGCTGGCGGCGATTTCATCGGCATCGCTGAAGCCGTCGCCATCGGAGTCGCTACCGCCATCGGGATCGAGGCCGCGGTCCACTTCGACGAAATCAGGCACGCCATCGCCATCGCGATCTTGGAGGGCTGGAGGCGTGGTGAAGGTGTAAGCGGCGGTTTTCGTCGGCGAGGGGCCGGTGCCGGGCTTGTCCGCATAATAATAGACCGTTCCATCGGTGAAGGCCCAGGGCGGCGAGGCGGGATTGTAAGCCGTGAAGCTGCCGCTGGAGCCGAGACGGTAGTAAACAGTCGTGCCGCCGCTGTAGCCGCTGAAGGTGAGCTGGATGCCAGTGCTGTAACTGCCTGCCGCGGGCGAAATGCTGATGTCCTCGACGCTGGAGCCGAGCGTGCTGTCAAAGTTCACGATGGAGAATTGCATGTGCTGCTGATTGATCGCGGTGCCCGGTGTGGCGCTCGCGGCGGTGCCCACATTCTGCGGCGAGGCCGCGCCGATGCCCTGCGTGCTGCTGATGAAGCTCGCGATCTGCGCCAGCACATTGAACGGACCTCCACCGATGCTCACGCTGCTGCTCCAGTCGCCCGCTTTGTAGCTGTGCAGCAGCGAGACGTTGTCGGAGCGGAAGGGCATGTCGCTCAGCAGCAGCACGTTGGCATAGCTGGCATACACATTGACGACCGGCAGCGTGGTGGTGGCTGTCTGCGTCCAGCCGCTGCCGTTGTTGGCAAAGGAGATGGCCGTGGTGGAGGGCTGGCCCGGTGCAGGCGCATAGAGCACCTGAAACTGCGAGGCTCCATTCGAAGGTACCACGCTGCTGATCACACCGCTGCCACCGCTGGGCGAAAGCGTGACCGGAGCGGAGAAACCGACGCCGCTGGTGTAACCATAGATTGCCAGCAGGCCGCTGGAGAAGCGCACGAGCATCTTGGCGCCTGCCGGATCGGCCACCGGCACGATTTGCGCCACGGGAGCCCCAAACGTGTGACTGAAAGGCGCGGACAAGGTCCAGCCGGGGCCACTCGTGACGATGCGGCGCACCATCACGGCCGAGGCACCGGGCACATAAAAGATCATGTCCATGTCCGGCACCTGAAACGGCACGGCGATGAAGCCCGTGTTGTCCGGCAGGCCAGCCAGGCTCAGCTCGGTGGTGAAGCCCACGCCGGTGGGATTGTAGGCCTCGAAGGTGTTTGTCGCCCCGAGATCACGCATCACGCCGACCAAGGTCGTGCCACCCACGGCCGTGTGGAGCGGATTGCTGATGCTGGAGGGACCATCAGGGCAATTTCCAATGTCGATGATATTCCAAGTGCCTGCGTTCGAGCGGATCTCACTGAGTGCATAACCGAAAGTCGGATGCCCGCCGATGATGGCCGCCAAATCGTCTTCCGGTGTCGGAGCGGCACCGGTGGTGATGTCGATGGCGCAAAGCGCCTCGGGAGCCAAACCGACGCTGAGCACGGTTTTCGGCTCCGTGTAGCCCATGCCGCTCGGGGAGAGGATTTGAACGCGATTCTGCGCTGGAGCCGTGATGGCAAAAGAATCCGCCGTGGTGCCAAAAAGCTTCCCCACCGCGATGCTGGACGCCTCCGTGACGCCTGTGGCCCGCGACGTCGAAAAGCTCGGTGCCGTCATCAGCCCCGTGCCGTAACCGATGCGATACAAGCCCGTCGTTTTATCCACGATGAGCACGTCCGCATGGCCATCCCCGTTGAAATCACCGGATGCGGTGAACTCGCGTTCGGTTTCGTAGCTTGGTGCGGTGGCGAAGACAGCGGAAGCGAAGGTGAGAAAGAAAGTGGCACAGGTTTTCAACCTGTGCGGTTGGGCTGATGGCGTGTGCATGGCAGGAGAAGGGGCAGAGTTGGCGAGAGCTTGGGGCCTGACGCACAGGTTAAAAACCTGTGCCACTTTGCTGGCGCTACGGAGGAGGGCGTTCATGGCATGGAGTGGATATGAACCTCGAAAATCAGCAATCAGTTGATCGGCCATCGTCAATCAGTCGGCTGGCGAGGGGCGGGAGACGTTCGGATTGACGATTGATGAACATTCGATCGTTGATTGTTGAGGTTGGTTTGGCTCACAGCGGCACATCGACGGTGTTTGTCACGATCACACGTTCGATCTCCTTCGTGGGGCTGAAGCGGACGAGGATGTATTTGTAGGTGGCACCTTTGATGACGGGCTGGCGGTCGAGGAGGAAGATGTCGTGGTCGTATTGAGCAGCGGTGCCGGTGAGGGGGCTGTCGCTCTGATGGAGGATGGCGATGAAGGGATCGGTGATAACCTTGTTCGGGCCGGAGACGACTTGGGCGATCTTTTCCATCATTGGGGAGACCTGCACGATGTCACCGGAGACGGTGGCGAAGTTCGTGTTCGGCACCTGCACGCGATACAGCGCGACGGGAAGGATGAGGCCGGGGATGGGCTCGTCCGACTCGGCATTGCCGACGAGGTCGTTCGTGTAAAGCGACTGCTCCAGGTCGATCGTGCCGCTCTTGTTGAAGTAAATGCCGACTGAGGAGTTGCCGATGCCGCCGTTGCCGCCCTGCTCGACGTGAGTGATGGTGGTGCCACCATTGAAAGCGGGGTCTTCGTATTCGCCGATGCGCACCGCGTTGCCCTTCCAGGGGCTGAGCTTGGCGAGCGCGAGATGCGCGGCCTCGATCCCGAGGTGAAAATCCCCCTGTGGAGGCAGCGGGCGGTCCGGCCAGGGCACACTGACGGTCGGGGTGAAGTCACGCACGGTGTAGCGGAAGGTCTCCACATTGCTGAAGGCTCCGGCGGCACGCGTGGAGGTATCTCCGGCACTGACGGCGCGGACCATGATGGTGTAGGTGTCGGTGGTGGAGGCCGGAAGGTCCACGCTGTACTCCGGCATGCCGGTGGAGCTCAGATGACGTGCCAGCGCGGTCTGAAAGACGGCGAAGTCCTTGCCATCGACCATGTTTGGATGGGAGGCGAGGTCATCAGAAAGGCCGCTGCCGGTGCTGGTGGGCAGTTCACCTGAGGCGCGGCTGATCCACAGCTCAAAGCGCTCCACTCCGGCGGAGGCGCACATCCAGGTGACCTTCATCCGGCCACCGATGAAGGGCGCGACGGAGGTGACGGGCTCCAGCATGGGAACAGGCATCGTGGTGGTATCGACGAAGGTGGTACACTCGCCCTGCTGGGTGAGCGGGCCGGGATTTCCATGCTCGTCGGTGAGTTCGAGGAAGTAGCAAACGATGCAGTTGCCACTGGGTGGATCAGTGTCTGTCCAAACGATGGGCGTGGTGCTGCCAGCGGGGATCTCCCCTTGAGCGATGAGCGTCTGCGGGCTGCTATCGACACGGCGGTAGATTTTCCATTCACGCGAGCCGGTGGTGGGCGTGAAGGTGCCGGTGGGCTTCACCGTGTCGCCGGTGAGTGGATCGGTGCTTTGGTGACGCCAGCCGCAGTCGATGCCGGGCATGGCGAGCGTGTTCAGCACGGCATTCCATTTCACTTCGAGGTATTTGCCCGCCTGCGGCGAGTTGTTGTCATTCGCAGGTGTGGGCACCCACGGTGAGACTCGGCCGTCCGGCGTGCCGACGCGGCACGCGAAGGACCCATTGCCGGTAAAGGCAGGCAGCGTGCGGGGCAGCGCGGCGCGGAGATTGCCCCCGCCGTCTTTGAAAAAGGCGGTGCGGCCGAGGTAGTGATCGGTGCTGCCGAGACTGTGTTTGAACTCCGCCCAGGCCAGGCCCTTGCTGATCCCGCTGGTGCAGATGAAGACCAGATGGCCCGTGTCGCCGCTGAGGCCGGCTTTGTTCTGCATCTGCATGCTGGTGAAGGTGACGAGCGGGTCGAAGCACTTCAGCGTGAGATCGCCCTTGGCCCCGGCGGGGCCTTCGCGATCACGCAGCACACCGAAAACGGGCGGTGAATTGCCGCTCACATTCCCACACACACTGCCGTCGATGGTGCGCACGGTGTAGAAGAAGGTTTTGCCATTGTCCGCAGGCCAGGTGGGCGTGCTGTAATCATTCACCGCCGTTCCGGGCGGCGGCGGATTGCCATCGTCGATGAAGCTGAGTGTCGTCGCGGACACGATGCCGATGAGATTGCGGTTCATGTCCTTCTCTTTGGCCGGAATCTCACGCGGCGAGCGCCAGCGGTAGATGCGGTAGCCGCTGATCGTTTCCGGGGCGGTCACAGCGGGCGCTTCCCAGGACACTTCGAGCCGCTGATCGTGCGTGCCAGCCACAAAGCTCGCCACGTTGCGCACCTTCACCTTCTTCGGCAGCGGCGGCGGCAGGCGATCACAAATCTGCACCAGCGTGCCCACGGAAGGCGTGCCGCCATTTCCCAGCAGATCACGGGCGACGGCGAAGTAGTAAAACTCCGCTCCATCGGCAAACGGTGTGCCAGCGGTCTTGAAACGACCATTGTCGTCATTCACAAAAACGGTGTCGTTGGTCAAATTCGCCGCTTCGGGTGGAGTGAGCATCACCGGCGGCAAAATGGCCAGCAGATTGATTTTTCTCGCCGTGGGCTCGGTGGCAAAATCGGCCGTCGTGGCCGGTGGTGTCGTGTCCCAGCCCTTCGCGATGGCAGCGGCCTTTGGCACGCGATAGACATCGAAACCATGGTGCAGCGGCGAGAGATCGCGCAGAGCGATCGGCGTGGCCCAGCGCAGGGAGACGTTCAAATTGCCCTTTGAAGTGAGGTCTGGCAGTTCCACGGGCGCTCCAGGTGCTGGCAGCACCAGCGGCGCAGCGGGATCGACCGTCACGCGACCCACGACACCGAGGTCCGTGCTCGTCGTGGTATCAAAATCACGCAGTTCATAGGTCAGCGCACCTGTGGCGGGCACCTTCTCCATGTGCGCAAGGCCAGCGCAAAGCGCCACGGAAGGCCGCTGGCGGGCGATGAGCATCACGCGGCGCATTTTCTTTTCGTCACCCCACGCACCGGTGATCAGCGCTGACATCTTTTGCTCGACGCTGATTGTTCCCGCTGCTGCCGCATCTTCCAACAGCTCCGAGAGCACTGAATTCAGCTCCACGATGTTTTCACCCAGCGCATTCGCCCGTGTGAGCAGCGAGCCGATGATGCGCACATCCCCCGCAGGCTCCAGGATCGCCACGCGTGAAAACGGATTCGGCGAGGCCGGCCCGCCATTCTTCCGATACACCGCGATTTGCTTCCCCATCACCACCGAAGGGTCCGTCGGCTGGAGCGAGAGCCATGCGTAGCTGCCCGTGCCGTTCGAGGTCGTGGTGCCCGCGACTATGAGGGAGTTGCCGGTGCCGCTTTGGGCGAAGAGGGCGCTGGTGGAGCAAAGGAGCAGAGTGCTCAGTAAGCAGTGCTTAGTGCTCAGTTTGAAACGCTGGAGACGGCTCACTGAGAACTGAGCACTGAGCACTTGAAGGAACGACAACACATTCATGGGAGTAAATTCAGAAAAGGTTTTCAAAAGCAGGCATCAATAATCGACTTCCCAGCCGCTCTGGTCGGTGTACTCGAACTGGGCGCGGAGGTCGGCTTCGAGGCAGAATTTGCAGACGCCGACTTTGCCGTAGAGGCGGCCGCTGCCGGCGAAGGCGTATTCATCGCCGCTCTTCAGGCCGACGAGGGAGACCTCGCCGCCGATCTCGACGGCACAGAGCGCCTCGCCATACACGCCCATCGTGAGACGGCCGCCATACGTCGGCCCTTCGGTGAAGTAGAAGACGCCCGCACCGGCCTTGGCGCTGATGTTGAAGATGCAGGTGCCCGTGCCATAGACCGGGAAGGTGGCCTCGCCGTAGCAATAGACGCCGGTGAAGCTGTCCATCGTCAGCACACTCGCCACGAGCGGATCGACCATCTCCAGCGGCTCCAGATTGCACGCGTGGCCGAAGAAGATGCCGCCAGCCATTTGATACTCGCCAAACTCCACACCGATCTTCGCCGCGAGGTAGTTCTCCGTGGCTCCAAACATCACGCTGGCACCCAGTTCGGTGATTTTGAAGGTCTCGAAGCTGATCTCGCCACTCGTCATCTCAAACGAGCCGCCGAGACCGATGGGAGCACCGCTTCCGTCGAGCGCAAACTTCACGCCGAGATCGGCTCGCAGCTCCTCACCACTCACACCGGTCCATCCAAGGCCCACATCGAGGGCTCCGATGGTGACTTCCGTGACATTCGCACCGGATGCACCGCCACAGCAGGCTGCATTCTCCGCACCGTCGGAGTCCAGCTCTTTGATTTGCAGGTAGGCGGCGAGTTCCATCGCATCCGGCACCTCCATTTTGAAGGTCGCGTCGATGCGCAGCTCGTCGAGGCTGTCACCATTGATGTGCGCGTAACCCACCAGCGAACCACTGCCGAGGTAGGCCTGCACATCGCCGAGGAAGTTGTCATTGATGGCCTCGTCGATGCCAGCGAGCGCTTCGCTCA
This sequence comes from Akkermansia muciniphila, assembly GCA_943373155.1. Classification (GTDB taxonomy): domain Bacteria; phylum Verrucomicrobiota; class Verrucomicrobiia; order Verrucomicrobiales; family Verrucomicrobiaceae; genus Prosthecobacter. The sequence goes on from CALSBJ010000042.1 coordinate 11,859, forward strand.
TCGCTTGGCGGATGAGGGAGTTCAGCGCGGCAAAGGCGGTGTCCACAGCCTGGTTGAAGGCACCCTGCAGGTCATACACACGCTCTTTGATGGCTTCTTGAATGTCCGCCACGAACTGGCTCTCGAAGATCTCATCGGTGATCTTCTGCGCGATCTGTGCCTTCCACTCTTCAATGATGGCGTCGATGTCAGGCTGGTCTTCCACGGTCATCGCGAGCACGAGGTCCTCCGCGTAATCACCGGCGGCATCGCTGGCGGCTTGAATCTGCGCGGTGGCGGCGGAAACGATGGCATTCAGCTCATTGGTGAGCTCCCCCGTCGTGCCGAGAGCCGTGCGCACCTCACCGATGGCCGTTTTGATCTGCACGAGCACTTCCTGCGCCGCATCGAGCTGCGGCTCGATCTCGGCGAGCACGTCGCGGATTTTATCGCCCACCTCGCTGGAGGAAATGGCGGTGCCGAGCGTGTCGATGAGCGCGGAGGCCAGAGTGATGAAAATCTCACGCTGCGCCTCGCTTTCGCCCGCAGGCACATATTTCGCCAGCAGGCCGTAGGAGTCGATTTCGGGGTCTCCATCCGTGTTCAGCCCGGTGGTGACGGCGTCGATGGCCTCCTCGATTTGGGCGAGTTTGGCGTCGAAATCGGCAATCATGCGCTTCGTGAGCGCGGTGGCGCTGGAGACGCTCTTGAGGGCGTTCACGGCCTGGCTCGATGGATTGCGGAAATAGGTATCGACGAGGCCGGAGAGCACCAGCGGGTCGATTTTCCCTCCCGAAGGCGTGTTCGTCTTCACATCGTTGAGGAAGCTCGCGAGCACGGGCTCCAGCGCCTGATCGAGGAGATCACCAATCATGTCCTCCGCCTTGTCGCTGAGCATGTCCGTGAAGCTGTCCACGCCGCCGGTGAGCGAGTTGAAGATGTCATTGCCCGCCGCGGAGACGAAAGCAGAGGAGACGCCAGTGGCCTCGTCGATGGCGTTGAAGGCCATGTTCGTGAGATTGATCTCCGGCAGGCCGCTGTATTGCACGCCAAAGCTGATCTCCGCATTCTCCTCGTCCATGAAATCGAGCTGATGCTCGGTGTTGATCACCAGCAGGTCCTTCGTCTGGGCCTCAAAGCCGCGAAAATCAAAGCTCGTGCTCGACCAAACGACCGGGTAGTCCAGATCGACCACACCGAGCCAGAGCTTCTCCGCATGCGGCAGGTAGGTGGTGGCCGTTTGATCGCGATAAGTAGCCAGTGCCACGGCGGGGCGGCCAAAGTGCGTGCCATCGAAGTAGGCGACATCAAACGCCGTGTCGCCGCTGCCGTCCGTCCAGCCGCCGGTCATGTAAAGCGGCGAGGTAACCTCCGGCGCGGTGCTGCCCGTGCTGGTGAAACCCGCACGAGCCTGCAAATGCACCCGCATGTCTTCGAAAAATGGCACATCCAGCGTGCCAAAGAGATTCCAGAAACCTTCGCCATCGCCAGCAGGATTATCATTGAAGTAAGCGCCCTCCGCCGGGAAGAAGGCGTATTCTTCGCCACTGGCTCCCGTCATCGTCAAAGCCGAGGGCAGCGTGAGACGCGTGGGCACCGCGAGGTCCGTGTGGGCGCTGTATTTGGCAAAATGGCCGGTGTACTCAATGCCGAGAGAACCCTCAAACGGCTCCGCAAAGTGCGAGGCATGCGCGGAGAAGCCCAGGATCATCGTCACACTGCCAGGAGTGCTCGCAGGCACGCAGGCACTGCTGTCGTGGAAGGAGACCGCCAGCGGCGTGAAGAGGCCGTTCCAGAGGTCGAACTCCTTGCTGTCCGTGCCCGTGGAGCCCGTGCCGAGCTCGAAGGACTCCAGCGAGCCGAGGCAGGTGAAGCGCAGCTCATTGAAATCGAGCGTGAAGTTGTTCGGCGTGATGATGTCCAGCACCCCGCTGGTGCGGCTGTCCTCCATTTCATTCGAGAGGAAGGAGAAGCCGAAGGTGTCGAGATCGAAGAGATAACCCGCCAGCGTCAGATTTCCCGGCCCGGTGGGCGATTCATGGATGCCCGTCACGCCGGAGCGTCGCGTATAGTATTTGCTCCGCGTCGTCAGATCATACGGACCGACGACGGTGCCTTGCAGGCGGCTCGAAGCCGTCGCCAGCGGGCTGGTGAAGGCCGAGCAGCGGAAATTCATGCCCGCGTAATCGCCGAGACCAGCGGTGTAGGCCGCCGTCTGCGGACGCTCGGCCACGGTGAGGTTGGCCGGGTCAAAACCGCTGAGGAGAATGTTCGCGGGGCCGTCCTCATCGCTGAGCAGGTTTTGATCACCACGCAGGAACGTGCCCGCCATGAGGAAATGCGCATCGGTGAAGGAGGTGAGCACCTGATGCGTGAAAGACGAACCATTGTAGCCCCACTCGATGGTCTGCGTGACCGTGCCCGCCGCATACACGCCGCCGTCACCGGTGAAATTCAGATAGGTCGTCGATGGCGTGAGCGACACGGTCTCGATCTGCGTGCCGGTGCAGTCCGCCTCGTCCGGGCAGTGCTGGTTGTACACGTTCAGCAGCACGCCGGGTGTGTTGAGCTGGCTGCCCACGGGATTCACCAGATCATTCGCCAGGTGCATCACACTTGCCGCCGTCCAGACCACCGGCGTGTTGTGCGGGAAGTGGGAGAGGAAGGCCCCGCCGGTGAAGGTGAGATCGCCGCTCATCTCCGCGCCACCGCTGACGCCTTTCTTCACGGTGATGTTCGCTGCGGCGCTGACGAAGTTGTAGGAATGGTCGTTCGAGCGCTTCACCAGCATCTCCGGGTCCGCGTAGGTGAAGCTCTGGAGGTAATCCATCAGCGGCTTGCGGATCGAGTGCGCTCCAGAGGCAGGGCCGCACTGAAACTCTCCCGTCGTCGTCACCCACGAGAACACCGCCGCCTCGATGTACACCGGCTTCGTTTCCTCGCAGAGGTAAAACGCCCCCGCGCCCGGTGTGATCGTCAGCGTGCCGGAGGGCTTCAGCGCCGCGTCGAGATCTCGCGTGCCGAAATCCACGGTCGAATCCAGCAGCCCCGTCACCTTGTCCGCCGCCCAGCCGATGCCAGCGGGCAACGTGGCGAGGATGGCACTGTGCGCCCCGCTGGCATCCAGCGTGGCCGTGCCCGTGCGCTTGAAGTCCACCCCATTGAGCACGCCATTCCGGTCCGCGACAGTCGCAGGCACCAGATTCGTCGAGCCAGGCAAGGTGCCGGAGATCGCCGCATCGCCCGTGGTGCCATTTAAAGAGACCTCAAGAACGCTGCCACCATAGGTGTAACCGCTCACGCCATCCACCGTGCCCGTGCCCGCCGTCGGTGTGATCTCGCACGTCACCGCGATGCCCGAGGGCGGAATGGTGTAGGTCAGCACCGGGGTGACATCGAGAGCTGTGAAGTGCGTGGGGAGCACTGGCGAGGAGCCAAAGGTGAGCACCCCCGAGAAGTGGAAAAACGGCGCCGCCGCGCTGTCCATCGTGTTTCCCGTGTAGGTCGTGCTCAGCGTGGTGTTTTCCTCATGCTCGATGCTCACCGCCGTTCGATAGCTGATCGGCGAAAGGATCGCCGCCGGGTCCACCTGGATGATTTTGAACCCTGTGACCACCGCCGGAGCGATAGGGAAGCCGCTGGCGTCAAAACTCGGCACCGAAGCCTCCGTCTTCGTATTCGCCGACACCGTCACGCTCTGCACCGCCCCATCCGAATCCCGCAGCCACTGTCCGCCGAAGGTCAAATTCACGCTCTTCGGTGTGTTTGAGTCCGCCCAGTCATCAAAGCGATGAACCGTGTAATCCACCCGCACCGGGATCGTCTGGAGGCTGGTATTTGCTTCCACGAGATAGGAGCGGTTGATGGTGACCGCCGTGACCTCGCTGACGACATTGAGATCACCCGAGGATGACGTCGTGCCAATGAAGTGGATGTATTTTTTGCCCACCGGCTCCGTCTTCGTCGCCTCCACCACGGCGCCGAGCACACGAACCACGGAAACCTTCACGCGGTAGTTCGTGCCCGGCACGAGACGGTTCCCGGAGGTCGGCACGAGGCTTTCCGAAACCGTCTCCACACCGCTGTGGAGGGCACCCGCCGTCGTCGCCGTGGCCATCGCCGTGCCTGCTGGATCGAGCAGCGACCACTCCAACCTGAAAAGTGCCGAGGCTCCGAAATCGACCTCCGTTTCCACCATGATCGCGTCCCGGTTCGTTCCCGGCGCCCCCAGCAAGGCATCCGCCGCGATGACGTAGCCCGTGTAATTGACATGCGAGAGGCTATTGATCGTCACCGCCTGCGCCGAGGCGACGGCAAAAAGAGCCAGCAAAGAGAGAAAAAGGTGTCGGATCATGGTGATGCTAGCCATCCATGCACCGAATCGAAGAGATGAGTTACAAACCGACGGGAGATTTTTGGCTAAAGCTCCGCTCAGGCCGCCTCGCCTGTTCAGGTGAGGGTTTTCTCATCGACGGGGCAGGGGACGGCGAATAGTCTCCGGGCCTCATGAAAGCCCTTTTTGCCCTTTCGATGCTTTTGGCCGCTTCTTTGCCTGCCGCGGACCTTTCTTTTCCAAAGCAGGTCATCGCCACGGTGCATCCGCTGGCCACGCAAGCGGGCATGGACGCCTTCGCGAAAGGTGGAAATGCCATCGACGCGGCCATCGCGGCCGGATTGACGCTCGGTGTGGTCGATGGGCACAACTCCGGCATCGGCGGCGGCTGTTTTTTCGTCATCCGGGCCGCCGATGGCACCGTGACCTGCATCGACGGTCGAGAAATGGCTCCCGCGAAGGCGCACCGTGACATGTATGTGATCAACGGCAAACTCGACGACGAGGCTAGCAAGACGGGTGCCCTCGCCAGTGGCGTTCCCGGTTACCTCAAAGCCTGCGCCGCCGCGCAAACCAAGCACGGCAAGCTCAAGCTCGCCGAGGTGCTGCTGCCCGCCGCCGACATCGCGGAGAAGGGCTTTCCCCTCGATGAGGTGTATGCCCGCAAGCTCGCCGCCACCGCCGCGAAGCTGGCGAAGTTCCCCGCCTCCGCTGCCATCTTCCTCAAGGATGGCAAACCCATCGAAAAGGGCCAGCCGCTCGTGCAGACCGACCTTGCGGCCACCTATCGAGCGGTGGCGAAAAACGGCATCGAGTGGTTCTACGAAGGTGAATTTGCCCGAAAGACCGAGGCATGGATGAAAGCAAACGGCGGCATCACCACCGCCGCTGACTACGCCGCCTACAAGGCACCCGAGCGCGAGGCCATTCGCTCGAAGTATCGCGGTTACGATCTCATCACCATGCCGCCGCCCAGCTCCGGTGGTGTGCATGTGGCGCAGATCTTGAACATCTTGGAGCATTTTCCCATTCGGCACTTTCGGGCGAGCAGTCGCGTGCATGTCATCACGGAGGCGATGAAGCTCGCCTTTGCCGATCGTGCCCACTGGCTGGGCGATCCCGACTTCGCGAAGGTCCCGCGAGGTCTCGTCGATCCTGCTTACGCGGCCGAGCTCGCCCAAAAGATCGATCTCGATCATGCGACCACCGTTTCCGGTCACGGCATGCCGCCGCATTGGGAAGGCGACATCTTCGGCAAGCACACGACCTTCCTCTGCACCGCCGATGCGGAAGGAAACTGGGTGGCGCTGAATCAAACGATCAACACCGCCTTCGGCAGCAAGGTCGTCATTCCCGGAACCGGCGTGCTTTTGAATGACGAGATGGATGATTTTGCCGTGCAGCCCGGCATTCCGAACGCCTTCAAACTCGTCGGAGCCGAAGCTAACGCCGTCGCACCCGGCAAGCGGCCGCTTTCCAGCATGAGCCCCACCATCGTGCTCAAAGACGGCCAGCCCCTTATTGTCACGGGTGCCGCTGGTGGTCCCACGATCATCACGCAGGCCCTTTTGCTGCTCACCCATATCATCGACGACGGCCAACTCCCGGCCGCCGCCCTCGCCGAGCCGCGCTTTCATCACCAATGGAATCCCGACGAGCTCAAAATCGAAAAAGCCTTTGGTGACGCCACCCTCCAACGCGTCGAAAAGCTCGGCCACAAGCTCGCCCCGAGTGCCGGCTTTGGTGCCTGTCAGGCGATCTACTTTGACCGCGAGACGAAGCTGTTCTTCCCGGCGCATGATCCCCGTGTGCCCGGCAAGGCGGACGGGCGGTAATTCGGCCTGAGCCTGCTCTGAGTTTGCAGTTTGGCCTTTAGGCCGTTCTAGGTTTTGTCGAAGCCTCCAAGAACGGGCTGAAGCCCGAACGACGAACCTTGACTGACGAAGGGCATTAACCTGCCTTTCGCACACTCGTTTTGGCCGCAGAGGCGCCAAGGGGGGGAACGCAGAGTATCTGATGTGTTTCAAGCTCTGCGCCCACGGCCTCCCTGCTTCTCTGCGGCAAACAAAGTGTCAGAGACAGCGTGGTGATGTGAGAAATGCGGATTTGCCGTAACCATGCAGTGGGCAGCTGTGCAGCAGGGGCGTGGTTTCATTCACCCGAGCGAGAACGATGCTTCGCAATCTGGCGAATGCGCTTACGCGGACAGCCATCTCCTTTCTCAGCGTCGGGCAGCCTGCCATTCACTGACGCGGCCACTGCGAAAGCTGACGGTGCCTGCGGTGTAGGGCACATAAATCACATCGGTGCCAAAGCCGGGGCCGCCCCATCCACCCCAAGCCCCTGGGCCATAGCCCCATGGACCACAGCGGCCGCCGTAGCCGTAACCATAGCCAAAACCGACATTCATCGACATCGTGCGCACAGGGCGTTGGCCGAGGTACGTCCACTGCTCGATCTCACGACCGCTTTTGCGCCCGGCGGTGGCTTGGTCCGGTGCTCCCCAGGCGAGGAAGACGGCATCACGCGTCATGCCTTCACGAATGGTGCCTTGGGTGACGAGTTCGCGGTCTTTGGCACTGAGCTGGGTGTAGAGCTGCGGATTGCGCTCAATGCGAGCCTGGGGCGAACTCGAAACACAACTCGAGAGGAGCAGTGCACTGGCGGACAGAAGAAACAGGAAGGACTTTTTCATGGTGGCACTAGCAGACCACGACGCGCCCCGATTGTTCAAGCAGAAAAGTCCGCCCAGATGAGCAGGCTTTCGATAGGCCTCAAGGCTTCGGAGCTGGCGCTGCGGGGGCGGGGGCGGGTGCCGGAGCTGGAGTTGGAGTTGGAGCCGAAGCAGGCACCTGAACGGCAGGGGAGGTGGCAGATTTGGGCACCTCGGGCATCGGCGTGGGAGCGGCAGCGGGTTTCACAGGCGGCAAAATCGGTGTGACGGCTTTGGGCGTAGGTGGGGTGGCTGCGGGAGGTGCCGAAATGGGAGCGGGAGCGGTGGGTGAGGTGGGCACGCCGGCAGGGGGCTGGGACTGGGGCTGGAGCATGGCGGGCGTATCACCGAGCTTGATCGTGGGGCTGATGCCGCCTTCGACGGAATTAAGCTTGATGTTCGGCAGGGCAGGGGTGGCCTTCGGGTCGGGCTTGGGAGCGGGGGGGGCATCAACTTCTTTGGTCGGAAGGTTCGCCGCGATCCATTCGAGCCGCGTTTTGCTTTCACCTTCAAAGGCGGTTACGCCGGGGTATTTGGTGCCAGCCTCTTCGTAGGCTTTTTTGGCTTCCTCTTCCTTGCCATCGGCCCACAGCATATCGCCGAGGCGGAGCTGGGAGAGCTGGGCGAGCTCGGAGCCAGCCAGCTCGGAGATGACACGCTCGTAGGCGGCTTTTGCCTCGCTCTTTTCACCCGTCGCTTCGAGGCGGGTGGCGAGTGTGAGGAGCGTCTCTTTGTAGAAAGCGTGGTCCTTGTGCCCGGCCAGGTAGGCCTTCAAAGCCTCCACGGAAGAGCTTTTCTCGTTCTTCTCCCAATGCAGCGTGGCTTTGAGCAGCAACGCATTGGCTGCGGCCGCGGTGCCGGGATGCTTTTTCACCACCAGATCGCAGTCATCGACGGTCTTCGCGCCCGTGAAGGCCTCCGCAGCGGCTTCAGCAGCCGTGCGGGCATTGTGCTGGATGACGCCGTAGGCAGCGAGGCCAGCGACGATCACCCCGAACAGCAGGAGGATTTTTTTAAACTGGCCGTTGAGAGCCTGCTCCTGGGCGGAGGGTTCAAAGGCGGCGGGATTGTTGGAGGGTTCGTTGCTCACAAAGGTATTCTCGGTTCTCGATTCGCTATTCCGGGCTTAGGCACCGACTTTGGCACGGGCTTCATCAGCCAGTGCGGTGGAGAGGTAACGCTCTCCGGTGGAGCAGGCGATGGTGACGATCAGCTTGCCTGCATTTTCTGGGCGCTGGGCCACCTGGATGGCCGCGCATACATTCGCGCCAGTGCTGATGCCAACGAGGATGCCCTCTTCCTTCGCCAGACGGCGGGCCATGGCAAAGGCGTCGTCGTTGCTGACCTTGATGCACTCGGTGATCTGGGCGTTTCCAGCGCTGTCCTTCAAATGAAGATTCGCAGGCACGAAGCCGGCACCGGTGCCCTGGATTTTATGCGGGCCTGGCTGCACGGGCTGGCCGGCGAGCGTTTGGTTGATAACGGGCGAGGCCTCTGGCTCGACGGCGATGGCCTGGAAGGAAGGCTTGCGAGGTTTCAGGACCTCCGTGCATCCGGTGATGGTGCCGCCCGTTCCAACGGCGGCCACGAGGATGTCGATCTTGCCATCGGTATCGCTCCAAAGCTCCTCGGCGGTCGTGCGCATGTGGACAGCGGGATTCGCGGCGTTTTCAAATTGCTGCGGCATCCAGGCGTTGGGCGTGGATTTGACGATTTCTTCCGCTTTGGCGATCGCGCCTTTCATGCCCTTCGGTCCTTCGGTGAGCACCAGATCGGCTCCAAGCAGTGCCAGTAGGGTGCGACGCTCCAGAGACATCGTTTCAGGCATGGTCAGGATGAGTTTGTAGCCCTTGGCGGCAGCCACAAAGGCCAGGGCGATGCCCGTGTTGCCGCTGGTCGGCTCGACGATGATTGTGTCTGGCTTCAGGATGCCTTTTTTCTCCGCGTCCTCAATCATCGCCATGCCGATGCGGTCCTTCACGGAGCCGAGGGGATTAAAAAACTCGCATTTGAGGGCGATGGTGGCGTTGAGGCCCGCGGTGACCTTGTTCAGTTTCACGAGCGGCGTGCGGCCGATGGTTTCGACGATGTTATTGTAGATCATGGCGGTGGGGAGACTCGGGGTTGTCGCGAGGGGGCGGAAAGGGCCGCCTACAAAGGCGGGGAGGATACCCTTGTCAATCGCCGCGAAGGCCGCCGAGCATCCGCTGTGGGCAGGCAGCAAATGCTGCAAAATTTATCTCGCCAAGCGGAGAGCGTTTTGTTCTAATCCAATTCGCTCCACGGCGGCCAACCCCGCCCAGAGCAACGTCCAACCCATAAAACATACCGTACCCATACACATGAAAAAACCAAACAATCGCGGCTTCACGCTGATCGAGCTGCTGGTGGTGATCACCATCATCGCCATCCTCGCCAGCCTCGCCGTCCCCGCCTTCAACTCCGTCCAGCGACAGGGCAACCAAATGAAGGGCGTCAGCAACTGCAAGCAGGTCGTCGTCTCGATGAAGCAGTTCGCCACCCGCTACAACAGCCAGTACCCTGACTCGGTGCAGAACCCCTACACAGGAGGCACTGCCTTGAATGCCAATGACGCCTTCCGCTTCATGATCCAGGAGCAGGTCGTCACCGATGAGCGCATCTTTGGCTGCCCCGCCGGTTACAATCCTGACAGCAACATCGGCACCCCGCCGAACTACGGCATGGCTCTCGGAAACAACGAGAACCACTGGGCGCTCACCCAAGGCCTCACGGATACTAGCGCAGGAAACATCCCGCTCGTGTATGAAAATGTGGCCGCTCTCTCTTGGCCTCCCCAGTGGAATGCCAATGTGGCCGGCCAGATCCGTCCAGGCCGCACCTGGCCTGGTGGTCAGGTCATCATCGGTCGCAATGACGGTGGTGCCGAGGTCGTGGATCTCAATGGCAAGATCGGTATGGTCTCCGTCAAGCAAATGGCCGGTGGTATGGATATGTTCACCCAGGCCTCTCCTGGCCAGGTGCAGCAGGTCCTGAATGCCCAGGTCTCAGGCGGTCCTTCGGGTGGTGCGACTCCAGGTGTCATGGACCCCAACAATCCCCTCGGCGGCCCCCTTGGTAGCCCCCTGGGTGGTCCTCTCGGCAGCCCCCTTGGTGGTGGCCTTGGCCAGCCGCTTCCAGGTCAGGCTCCCGGTGGTGCCCCTCTTGGCGCACCGCTTCCAGGTGCCGCTCCTTCGCCTCTTGGCAATTAATTGATTCTTCTCTCAATCCTGATCCGCCGGATGCTCGTTTGCATCCGGCGGATTTTTTTTTGGAACGCCGGAGCAAAGGGTAAATCCACCTTGACCCTTTCCCCTCCGCATCGCTTACTGAGTTGGCGGTGATCGTGCGCGATCCCGCCAGGCTCGCTCTCTCACGCCTCATGTCTCCCTCACGCGCTTCGCTTTCCCGCTTCTCCGCTCCTTTCCTCGCCGCAATTCGTTGGCCGTTGTTGGGTTGCCTCGTCATGGCACTGCTCACTGGCTCCGCCGCAGCCTTTGACACGGTGATCCTCGATCCCGGCCATGGTGCCCATGATCGCGGAGCCGCCATCGGCTATGTGTATGAAAAGCATCTCGCCCTCGATACTGCCCGCCGCGTCGAGCAACTCCTTAAAAAGCAGGGACTCAAGGTCGTCATGACTCGTAGTCGAGATGTCTTCATCCCACTTCAAGATCGCTCCGCCACCGGCAACCGCGTCGGCAATGCCATCTTCGTCAGCATTCACTACAACTACAACCGTGGCGGCAGTGGCGCGGGGGCGGAGACTTACTATCACTTCTCCTCCAGCTATACCCTCGCGGCTTACATTCAGGCCTATCTGGTTCAGCGCACCAAAATGATCCACCGCGGTGTCAAAAGTGCCAGCTTTCACGTCATCCGCTCCACCACGAAAAATCCCGCCGTGCTTGTCGAATGTGGTTTCGTCAGCAATCCCTCCGAGCGTGCCCGCATGATGACCGGCGAATTCCGCGCCCGCATCGCCGAAGGCATCGCTCAGGGCATCGTCGCCTATCGAAAGGCCGATTGATGGCCTCAATGAACGCGGTTGCGGCAGTTCGGGCATCGCGCCAAGGATGAAGCCATGGTCTTCGTCGTCCTCCTCATCCTCGCCGTGCTCGCCTTCGGCATCAGCCAATGGGCAATCGGCAGGTATGCCTCAATGATGGCCAAAGGATCGCAGGTCACCAGCCCCACCGCCCACACGGGAGGCGAGATCGCTCTGCAATTCCTCGAAAGCGAAGGCGTGATGGATGTGCAGATCGTCGAGCACAACGGCGTCGTCACCGATTACTTCGATCCCGTGCGCCGTCGCTTGTTTCTGCGCCACAGCACCGGGCAGGGGACCACCCTCAGCGCCTGGGCTGCTGCTTTGCACGAGGCCGCTCATGCCCTGCATACTACGGCGGAAGGCCTCGCTGAACTCAAATGGCGTCAAAGCGTCATCCGCATGTGCCGCTACATTCCCGTGGCCGTCGCGATGGCGCTCATCGGACTCATGATCGGACGTGTTTTCGTGCCCCGAGTGGCCATCCTCGTGCTCGCCGCCGTTTTCAGCCTCCTCGTCTTCCTCAATCTCGGCACCGTCATGATCGAATTCGCCGCCAACCGCCGGCTGCGTGCCTTCCTTGAAATGCATCTCGAGCGCCATCCCCAGGCTCACCAGCGCCTTGGCGAGCTCCTCTTCTGCATGGCTATCCGTGAGGTCGGGGACGTTTTGCGCTCCCCCCGCTACTTCTTCCTGAGCGCCCTGCCTGGGGCTGGGAAATCGAGGCCTGGTTGAATCCAACGAGCGCTGAGAGGCGTCCTGCTCACGCCCTCATGATCAAATCCCTCTTCACCGCCTCTCTGCTGCTCTGTTTCACGCTCGCTGCCCGTGCTGATTACAGTGTGGACTTCGAATCCGGTGCCGTGTGGACCGGTGCCAATGACATTCGCATCCCAGCGGATACCGGCACGCTCTTCTCTCTGTCCGATAATCTCAAATCGGACCCCACTGCCTTCTTCCGCACGCGTGCCACCTATCATCTTGGCCTCCATCACGACATCTCCTTCCTCTTCGCCCCGCTCCGTACTGAGGCGGATGGGGCCTTCGCCACACCGGTGACCTTCGCCGGCACCACCTTCGCTGCCGGTGCGCCCACCACGGCTCGCTACCGCTTCGATTCTTATCGTCTCACCTACCGCTACAACTTCATCACCCGTGATGATCTCACCTTCGGCCTCGGCATCACCGGCAAACTCCGCGATGCCTCCATCCAGGTCGATCAGGGCGGCCTCTCCGCCCGCGATTCGAACCTCGGCTTCGTCCCGCTCATCAATTTCCGCCTCAACTGGCGTTTCGCGCCCAAGTTCAGCTTCCTTTTTGAAGGCGATGCCCTCGTGGGACCCAGCGGCCGCGCCGAAGACGTCCTCGCCGCCATCCAGTATCACCCCACCGAAAAACTCGCCCTTCGCCTCGGCTACCGCGTCCTCGAAGGCGGTGTGGACAGCGATACCACCTACTCCTCTGCCTTGTTTCATTATCTGAGTGCTGGCTTCACCGTTCGCTTCTGAGATTGAGGTCAAAAGACGCATAATTCCTCCTGGGCGGTTCGTTTGATTCCGCCCATGAAATCCGTCCTGACCTCGCTTTTCGCTCTAGTCACCTTCCAAGCCTTCGCCGCGCCTGATGTGGTCATTTATGGCGGCACCTCCGGTGGCATCACGGCGGCCATTCAAACGGCGCGCATGGGAAAAACGGCTGTTTTGATCGAGCCGACCAAGTTTCTCGGCGGCCTCACCACCGGTGGACTCGGCGCGACGGACATTGGCAACAAAAAAGCCATCGGCGGCATCTCGCGCGAGTTTTACGCGAACATCTTCACCTACTACGCCGATGCCGCGAAGTGGAAGCAGCAAACCCGCGAGCAATACTACGCCAAACGTCCGCACGGAAACTCCAGCACCGAAACGACCATGTGGACCTTTGAACCGCACGCGGCGACGGAGGTTTACGATGCCATGCTGGCGAAGGTGAAGGACAAGTTGACCGTCGTGTTCGGTGAGCGGCTGGATTTGAACAAGGGCGTCGTCAAGAATGGGTCAAGGATCGTCAAGATTGTCATGGAGAGCGGTCGTGAGTTCGAGGGCGCGATGTTCATCGACGCCACCTACGAAGGCGATCTCATGGCGAAGGCGGGCGTGAGCTACCACGTCGGTCGCGAGGCAAATTCGCTCTATGGCGAGACCATCAACGGTCTCCAGTTGGCCGGCGCGAAGCATCATCAGTTCGTCAAAAACGTCGATCCGTATGTGAAGCCGGGCGATCCGAGCAGCGGGCTCGTTTGGGGCGTCACGCCGATGCCTGAAGGCAAGGACGGCGATGGCGACCACCGCATCCAGGCCTACAACTTCCGCATGTGCAACACGGACGACGATTCCAACCGCGTGCCGTTCCCGAAGCCGGAAAACTACGACGAAAAGCAGTTCGAACTGCTGCTGCGCAACGGCGAGGCCGGTGATCCGCGTCATCCCTGGGCTCCCACGCCGATGCCGAACCGCAAGACGGACACGAACAACAACTTCGCCTTCAGCACCGACATGATCGGCATGAACTACGACTACCCGGACGCCGATTACACCACGCGGGCAAAGATCTGGAAAGCGCATGAGGATTATCAAAAAGGACTCATGTGGACTTTGGCGAATCATCCCCGCGTGCCGGAGAAAATCCGCAGCTACTACTCGCAGTGGGGCCTGGCGAAGGATGAGTTCACCGACAACGGCAACTGGCCGCGCCAGATGTATGTGCGCGAAGCCCGCCGCATGATCGGCGGCTATGTCATGAGCGAGCAGAACTGCAAACGCCGCGTCATCGTCGAGGACAGCGTCGGCATGGGAGCCTACAACATGGACAGCCACCACACGCAGCGCTACGTCACGAAGGACGGCTTTGCCCGCAACGAGGGCGACATCCAAATCGGCGTGCGGCCGTATCCGATCAGCTACCGCAGCATCACGCCGAAGGCCGATCAATGCACGAACCTGCTCGTGCCCGTCTGCCTCAGCGCCAGCCACATCTCCTATGGTAGCATCCGCATGGAGCCCGTCTTCATGGTCATGGGCCAAAGCGCCGCCACCGCTGCTGTGCTCGCCATTGAAGCCAACGTCGATCTGCAAAAGCTCGACTACGCCAAGCTCAAAGAGAAGCTCCTCGCCGACGGCCAGATGCTCGATTTCGAATCCCCGCCCATGCCGGAGCATGTCGCGTTCACCAAGGAACAACTCGGTGGCATCGTCGTCGATGACAGCGAGGCCGATTTGACCGGCTTCAGCTCCGAAGGCCACACCACTCCCGGCTTCGTCGGCCAAGGCTACCGCCACGACAGCGACAGCCTCAAAGGCGAGCAAAAGGCCCGCTTCACCCCAAATCTCCCCGCCGCAGGCCAGTATCGCGTTTCCATTGCCTACACCGCCCTCGCCAATCGCGCCGACAAAGTCCCCGTCATCATCCACCACGCCGATGGCGAGAAAACGGTCATCGTGAATCAAAAGAAGAAGCCAACCGAAAAGCACAACCTGCTCCCCCTCGGCACCTTCCGCTTCGAAGCCGGCAAAACCGGCTGGCTCGAAATCCGCAACGAAGGCACCACCGGCCACGTCATCATCGACGCGGCGCAGTGGCTTATAAATTGAAGTAGCTATGAACGAATGGCAGGAACTTCTCGACGACCCGGAGGCCGATGCTCTTATCCAGCCTCAGCCCCGAAACCCACCGGAGCGCTCTTTCGAATCGCTGTCGAAAGGCCGAATGCGGCTTGATGCCTCATTTTACATCGACCTTCTCCGAAAGCCTCTCCGTTACGGCAGCCAAGACTATTCCCTCGATCCACCCACTCCGCCGCCACCGTGGACAGACGAGGAAGGATTCTACACATGGCTCAGCGAACAGAAGCTGCCCCGCGAGTTGGCAGAGATGCTTTACGCTGGGGCACCAGAAATCTCCTTCTTCGCGGGCTCAGGCTACATCAACGGCGTCTCGGCCATCATTGAAGAAAACTCTGATCCAGACCGGCAGAATATAAGAAAAGCTGGCTTTTTGATCTTGGGATCAGGTTCAAACGGCGATGAACTCGTCGTAGATGTGGCTTACCAAGGCTCAGGTGAAGTCGGCTTTATGCCCTTGGAAACCATGTGGGACAAGTCACCGTCCGAGTTGCAGGCCATTTTCATCCCTTTCTGTCCGAGCATCGGCGAGTATTTAAGGTTGCACGAGGAACGCGAGGCAGCGGCATTGCCAGGTGACTATTGGAGTGCCAAGGAGAAGCGAGACCAAGGTCTCCTCTGATGAATCTTCCGCTTCGAAGCCGGCAAAACCGGCTGGCTCGAAATCCGCAACAAAGGCACCACCGGGCATGTCATCATCGACGCCGCGCATTGGCTGCCCGCGAAGTGATCGTGAAGGTCAGCGAGCTTCCGCCGCGAGCTTTTCGATCCATTTGCCCAGATCCGGTGGGCGGAAGGTGCGCATGCGGGCGAGCAGTTTTTCGGCATCGGATTCGACGAGCACGCAATCGGCGTGTTCGGGCTTCAGAAAGCCTTCGCGGCTCATGTGGGTGATGAAGGTGGTAAGGCCATCGAAGAAGCCGCTGGCGTTGAGAAGGCCCACGGGCTTGTCGTGAAAGCCGAGTTGCAGCCAGGTGAGTGTTTCGAAGAGCTCATCGAGCGTGCCGAAGCCGCCCGGGAGGGCGATGAAGCCGTCGCTGAGGTCCACCATCATCTGCTTTCGCTCGTGCATGCTGCGAGTGACATGCAGCTCGGTGACGTTGCGATGTCCGAGTTCCTTTTCGAGCAGGGATTGCGGGATCACGCCGATGACCTTACCGCCTGCGGCGAGTGCTCCGTCTGCCACCGCCCCCATCAGGCCCACATTTCCGCCGCCATAGACGACGGTGATGCCTTCACGTGCCAATAAGCCTCCGATGGCAAATGCCGTGGCACGGTGGGCAGGATCGTTTCCGGCGCTGGAGCCGCAATAGACGCAGATTCGATGAAGCTTGCTCATGAGTGGGGAATTCTTGTTCTCAGATGATTGGTGACTGACAGCTAGGTGGGAGCAGCGGCATACCATGCGCGGCGCGGGCTTGCTGGCACTTTTCGTCGCCTGGCTGGACTTCGCGGCAGGGATGCGGACGCAGCTCGTAAATGCGGCAGCTTGTCTTTTCACCCACCGCGCCATCGAGATGCACGCAGCGTGGTGGTTGGCGGTCCGTTCCGGCAAAGGCCACCCGCCAAGGCGTGATCTGCACCAGCGAAGCCTCGTCAATCCCGCGCTGCTGAGCCTCCTGCCAGTAAAAGGAGACTCGAAAGGCTTAGCAGCAGGCACCACAGGTGAAGCAGGCGGAGGGATCGTAGGTCATGCGGGGCCTTAACTGATAAGCAGCAGACGCTTTTGGCCTAGCGCTGAATCAGGCGCCCGATGCACGCACGGTGGCACGGCCACCTCTGGATGCCGCGTGGCGATGCGCCAGAGGTTCCCGATGCCAAAAACATAGGGACGAGCGCCTTCACGCGCCGCGTAATGCAGATCGTGAAAATGCTCGTCCAGCCATTCGGTGAAGGTTTCATCATCACGACCTCCAAAAAGCCTCAAAAGCTCCGCTCGTGCCTCAGGCATCTCGATACGGGGAATAGCATCCTCCGGGAAAAGACCTTCTGAGGAGGCTCCATGATAGGTGCAGAGCCAGGTGTCCGCCTCCGCCGTGGCGCTATCCACATGCCAGGAGCCTACATCCGTGCGCTGATACGGACCCAGAATCGGATGCGAGCAGCTATTGACGCTATCCAGGACGGGATCGAGCCCATGCTCCTGCAATAATCGAAGATCCCCTAACATCTGTGCTGCCGCGATGCGGCCCTCCGGGCTCAGTTCGAGTAAACAGAGATCTTCTTCTGCCAGATGAGTGATGCCTAGCGGCATGGGAAGCCTTTGAGCCACCTCCGCAAAGTCCCCAGCGAGGCATCGTGGCCAGCACAAGGCATTCACGCCATCGCGCAGCGGCGTGCTGAGAAGCTCGTCAAAGCTGCTCACCAAGCGAATGCTCGGATGCGTGGGCGGAATGTGCGGCGAT
The DNA here is from genome assembly GCA_943373155.1 of Akkermansia muciniphila. Lineage (GTDB taxonomy): Bacteria > Verrucomicrobiota > Verrucomicrobiia > Verrucomicrobiales > Verrucomicrobiaceae > Prosthecobacter. Next base: position 29,014 of record CALSBJ010000042.1, read on the forward strand.
GGCATGGTTGCAAGGTCGTGAGCACTAAGGCACCCACGTCTCCATCGCGAGGCTTGCGGCACCCAAGGCACCGGCGTCATCGCCGAGTTGGGAGCGGAGGAGGCGCGGGGGCTTGTTTTGGAGCGAGGGGGCGATGGTTTGGATGGTGGTGACGATGTCGGCGCAAAAAGCATCGCCGAGGGCGGTGAGGGGGCCGTGGAGGAAGTAGCTGTGGGTGTCGAGAAGGAGATGAAGGCTGCCGAGGACGCTGGCGTAGTCGGCGATGATGGCGGCGCGGGCTTCGTCGCGTTGATCGGCGAAGGTGGCGAGGGCGCTGTGGAGATCGGCGGGGAGGCTGGCGCGTTTGGTTTTGCCAGCGAGACGTCGCCAGACGGCGGGGGAGGAGAGGGCGTCGTGCAGCTCGCCGCCATCGGGCCAGGGCCAGCGGCCGATTTCGCCTGCGGCGTGCTCGCTGCCGGTGACGATGCGGCCGCCGATGACCATGGCGATGCCAAAGCCGCTGCGCGGGCCGAGGACGACGTAGTCGGCGAGTTCGGCCGCGCCGCCGAACCAACGCTCGGCGAGCGCGATGGCGCGGAGGTTGTTGTCGAGTGTGACGGTGACGTCGTGTTTGTCGTGCAACTGCTGCGCGAGCGGCACGTCCTTCCAACCATCGATGAAAGCATAATCACGCGCGATGCCTGCGATGGGATCGACGATGCCAGGAACGCCAACACCGATGCCAAGGAGCGGCCCGGTGGCGTTTTTGGCGAGGGCGGTGATGAGTTTGCTGATCTCAGCGATGACGGCTTTGGGCGTGACGGCCTCGGGCAGGCTGATGATGCGGCTGTCGGTCTTCGCGCCGGAGAAATCGACGCGCACGCCCTGGATGCGCTCGGCATTGAACTCGATGCCTGCGAACCATCCAAGATCCGCGTTCGTGGTGAGCGAGCGCTTTGGGCGGCCCATGGGACCGCGTTCGAGGCCGTTTTCGTTCAAGTGGCCGCTGGCGATGAGTTGATCGACATACTGACCGGCGGTCGTCGGCGAAAGACGCATCACATCCGCCAGCGTGCGCCGCGAGGTGGCTCGCTGGCTGCGCACGTGCAGCACGGCCTGGGCGAGGAGATGACGCTGGTCTTCGGGATTGCGCATTGGATGGTAAACCGGATCTGGTAGAAAGATGAGGGGTAGAAAGATTTCAGAATCAGAGGTTTGGGAAAATTTTTCTACCCCAAATCTTTCTACCACTATCAAATCATGAACTCCATCATCACGGGTTGTGTTTCGGTGCTGGTGCCGAGGCCGAGGATCGTCTCGGCGACGCGTTTGGCCTGGCCGCGGAGTTCGGGGACGGCGATGGTTTCCCAGTAGGTGCCGCGCAAAAGAGGGCCGAGGGCGAGGAGATGAGGAGATGGGTTGCCCTCGCGATTGACGACGGTGTGGTCGGGTTGAATGCGGATGCCCATTTCCATATCGTCGGGTGTAATGAGGCCACGGCGGAGCAGGTTTTGCAGCAAAACGGATTTCGTGGCGACGAAGTGGGTTTGCGGGCCGGTGGCGTTGAGGACGAGATCGCCTTCGAGATGCTTGCGATGGCTCAAAAGCACGCGGACGCGCTCTCCGGTGCTTTCGACGCGCTCGATGTTCGCGGCGTGGACTTGGAGCTGGCCGGTGAGCTGGGCGCTGGCGATCTGCGCGTGGATTTCCGGCGCGATGCGATGCCGCAGGATGTTCCAGCGTGCGGCGTGTTGTCGCGCGAAGGTCTTCTTTTCCTCCAGGGTGAATCGCTGCCAGATGCGCTGCGTGTGCGGTCGCATCTTGTCCACGATGATGGCTGGATTCGCGCCCATCTCGCGCAAACGGGCACAATGATGCTCCATGAGCGCGACGAGCTTTTCGAGCCCGAGATCGGCCAGATCGACCTCGGCGGGTGGGAAGTCGGGATAGTCGATGCCGCGGAAGTGCGCGTTCGGCAGCCAGCCATGCCGCGACACAGCGTGGATGCGCCCGAGCCAGCCAAGCGCTCGCAGCGTGATGATGGCATCGACGGTGGTCAAACCAGTGCCGAGCAGAATGATCGTGCCGGTGTCCGGTGGCAGTTTTTCATGCCAGGGCAGCCACGGATTGCCCACCCACGCGGGATGAGCGTCGAGCGATTCCGCGCCAGGCAGGTCCGCCGGGGCTTCGTTGCCGGTGGCGAGCACGATGCGGTCGGCGTGGATCGTTTCGCCATTTGATAGGGTGATGGTGTCGTTTTGGATGTCGGTGGCCTCCGCTTTGACATGATTGACCTCGCCGAGATGATGATGCGCGAGCGACTTGAGGTAATCGCCGTAAATCATGCGCGGGATGAAGCGCTCGCGCAGTTCGTCGTCGGGCACGAGGTCGTATTCGGCGCGGGTGCGCAGCCAGTTCACGAAATGATCCGGCTGATCGGGAAAGGCGGACATGTTTCTCGCGGCCACATTCAGCAGATGCTCCATGCGCTGCGTGCCGTAAGCCACGCCGCGTCCCTCGGGGCGATGCGCATTGATGATCGTGATGCGCGGCGGCTTGGTGGCGAGCCGGACGAGGTTCACCGCGACGAGCGTGCCGCTGTAGCCACCTCCGAGGATGACGATGTGGGGCGAAGAGGTGGCGTTCATGGCAGGCAGGGAAACAAAAGTCTTGTCACATATTCCAATACTGCAATATATAAAGCAAGCCGCTCGTTTTTGCCCACCGTCAACTCATTCACCGCCATGCCCCCCATCCCGATCCGCACTGAAGGCCGCCAATGTGAAGTCGCCTGGTTTTCTGCCATCTGCTCCGATGATTATGAGTTCCTCGGCGTGCCGGATGGCAGCCTGCGCAGCAGCTACGAGCACTGTGGCGAAATCGTGAGGAAGGCGGATGCACTCGGGTATCAAAACATCCTGCTGCCCTCCGGCTGGATCGCCGGGCAGGACGTACTGGCCTTTGCCTCCGCGCTGGCTCCACAGACGAAGCAGATCAATCTGCTCGTGGCCTTGCGCATGGGCGAGGTGTGGCCGCCGATGCTCGCACGAGCACTTTCCACGCTCGATCACATCCTCAAAGGCCGTCTCACGATCAACATCATCTCCTCCGACATGCCCGGCATCAAGGAGGACAATCAAACGCGCTATGATCGCTCCAGCGAGATCATTCAAATCCTCCAAGGCCTATGGCGCACCGACGGAGCGTATGAGTTCAAAGGCAAATTCTACGACATCTCATTGCCCACCACCGAGCCCGCGAAGCCCTATCAGCAGAACGGCGGCCCGCTGATGTATTTCGGCGGCATCTCGCCTGCCGCACAGGATTTGTGTGCGAAGCATTGTGACGTCTTCCTCATGTGGCCGGAAACGGAGGATCGCATTGCCGAAACGATGCGAGTCATGTCTGAAAAGGCCGCCGGATACGGTCGCAAGATTGACTTCGGCTTCCGCAGCCATGTCATCGTCCGTGAAACCGAAGCCGAGGCCCGTGCTGCAGCGGACCGACTCATTTCCAAGCTCGACGCCGCCAAGGGTGCGGAGATCAAAGCTCGCTCGCAAGACAGCCAAAGTGCCGGCGTGAAACGTCAGGACGAACTCCGCGCGCAAAGCAAAGATTTGTATATCGAGGACCACCTCTGGAGCGGCATCGGCCTCGCTCGTAGTGGCTGCGCCAGCGCCATCGTCGGCGATCCCGATCAGGTGCTCGCCAAACTAAACCGCTACATGGACATGGGCATGCGTGCCTTCGTCCTCAGCGGTTATCCGCACCTCGATGAGTGCGATCTCTTCGCCAAATACGTCCTGCCCAATCTCCCCACCTGCCGCATCAACGAGCTGCAAAACCGCCGCGTGGCCGATCCTGTCACGCCACTGACGACGGCGGAAAGGAGATGAGTTTGGTAGAAAGATTAGGGGTAGAAAAATTTTCTCAATCAGAATTCAATTCCTCGTCTTCAAGACCTTAAAATCGCGTTCACCTCCTCAGCGCCCAAGCCACACAATTTTTCTACCCCTAATTTTTCTACCATCATGCCACCCGTTCGCTTCGCTCTCGCCGGATTCGGCGCCTGGGGCAAATTTCATGCCCAATCCATCGCTGGAAACCCGGATGCGACTCTGGTCGCCATCACCGCGCCTTCGGAGGCTTCGCGTGAAGAGGCACGCAAACTGTATCCGGAGGCCCAAATCTTCGCGGACAGCCTCGAAATGATCGCGAAGGCCGATTTCGACATCATCGACATCGCCACGCCGAGTCACACGCATCGCGAAATCGCGCTCGCGGCGATGCAGAAGGGCAAACACGTGCTTTTGGAGAAGCCGATGGCCATCACGCTCGACGACTGCAAAGCCATCGTCGCCGGTGCTCGCGATCACGGCGTGCATTTGGCCGTGGGGCATGAATTGCGCCTTTCCTCGCAGTGGGGCCGCATCAAGGACATCATCGCCGCAGGCACCATCGGCGATCCGCAATACGTGCTCGTCGAGTTGCTGCGCAAACCTTACCGCACCGGCGCGAGCGGCTGGCGCTACGATCAGAACCGCGTCGGCTCTTGGGTGCTGGAGGAGCCGATTCACTTCTTCGACCTCGCCCGCTGGTATCTCGAAGGCAGCGGCGATCCCGTCGAGCTCTACGCCTACGGCAACTCTCGCGATCCGCAGCGCCCGACGCTCTACGACAACTTCAGCGCCATGTTCAAATACCCGAACGGCAGCTACGCCGTCGTTTCGCAGACGCTCGCCGCCTTTGAGCATCATCAGACCGTGAAGGTCAGCGGCACCAAAGGTGCCCTGTGGGCCGGATGGAGCGGAGCGCTCGATCGCACGCTGGAGCCCACCGCGTTCCTGAAAGTCTTCGACGGCGAAAAAGTCGAAGACCTGACGCTCACGAAGCAAAGCGGCGAGGTCTTTGAACTTCGCGAAGAGATCGCGCAATGCATCGACATGGTGCGCAACGGCAAAAAGCCCATCGCCACCGGCCTCGACGGTCTCTGGAGCGCCGGCCTGTGCCTCGTCGCCGAGGAATCCATCCGGCAAGGCAAACCGCTGCCGGTGGGGGAGTTGTTGCAGTTTTGATGGTAGAAAAATTGGGGGTAGAAAGATTTCTTCCAAACCTCTGATTCTGAAATTTTTCTACCCCTAGTCTTCCTACCAAAATCAATCCGATGCCCATCGAATGCCCAGTCACCTTCGAACGCCTGTCGCAACAGGCGTTTCAGAAGCTGGACTTCGATATCACGAATCTTGGCTTTGAAACGCACCGGCTGCTGGGGCGCAGTTGTGATGAGGAAATCTATCACAATGACCTCGCAGCCCGAATCCAGGCCGCAGGACTTGGGAAGACTTTGGTTGAAGTCGTGATCCACGTCCGCCATGGCAGTTTTTACAAAGAGTATCGCATGGATTTGGTGGTGAGCGAGAAGGTTGTCTATGAGCTCAAAGTGGCCAGAGAAATCGCCACACAACATGAAGGCCAGACACTCAACTACCTGCTGCTGGTCGATTGCGAGCACGGCAAAGTGATCAATTTCGGGGGCGCTTCAGTCGGGCACCGCTTTGTAAACAATCCGGTGAGTCGTGCGGAGCGCTATCGCTACAGAGTGCAGCTCTCAACTTCATGGCGGGGGCCTGAAGCTCTGAAAAAAGCGCTGGTGGAGTTCATTGAAGACATCGGCCTCTTTTTGGAAGCACCACTCTATAACCAAGCATTGGTTCACCACTTTGGAGGTCCCGATCACGCCATCGAACGCCGACCGATGTCTCTTGGCGGACTTCCACTTGGCCGACAGGCTTTTCAAATGTGCGGACCGGATGAGGCCTTTCGAGTCACGACCCTCAGCCGCAACCTTTCCGCCCAAAGGCAGAGTTTGGATCGGCTTGTTCAACTCAGCGATCTGAAAGCCCTGCACTGGATCAACCTCAACCGTCACCAAGTCGAATTCTCCACCCTGACTCGAACATGAATCGGGTAGAAAGATTGCGGGTAGAAAAATTTTCCCAAACCCTCTGATTCTGAAATTTTTCTACCCCTAATCTTCCTACCAAAACTCAACCGCATCAACACACCGACCACCATGACCACCCCGACGCGCCGTTCCTTCCTCGCCAGCACATCAGGGCTGGCATTTTCTGCTGCGACGCATGCGTTTGCCTCGGGCGGCAGCAGTGACATCAAAATCGCGCTTATCGGCTGCGGTGGGCGCGGCACGGGTGCTTGCAATCAAGCGCTCAATGCAGGCTCCACGATCAAGCTCGTCGCGGTGCTCGATCCGCTCGAAGGCAAGGCTCAGGCCGCGCTCGATATCTTGAAGCAGAAGCACGAAGGGCAGGTCGATGTGCCGCCGGATCAGGTGTTCACGCAGTTCGAGGACTGGCAGAAGGTGTATCAGCTCGCCGATGTGGTGCTCATCACCACGCCGCCGGGACCGCGGCCGTTTTTGTTCGAGCAGGCGATCAAGGCCGGAAAGCATGTCTTCATGGAAAAACCCGTCGCGGTCGATGCCGTGGGCGTGCGTCGTGTGCTCGCGGCGGCTGAGGAGGCGAAGAAGAAGAACCTCAATGTCTGCGTCGGCTTTCAGCGTCGCTACGATCCTGCCTACATCGACATGATCGAGCGACTGCACGCGGGCGAGATCGGCGATCTCGTGTTTGGCCGTGTGTATTGGAACGGCACCTCGCGCCCCGGTTTCCCGCGTGAGCCCGGCGAGAGCGAGATGCACTACCAGATCCGCAATTGGTATTTCTTCACTTGGATGAGCGGCGATCACATCCTCGAGCAGCATTGCCACAACCTCGACGTCGCCAACTGGGTCATGCAGGGCAAAATGCCCGTGCGTGCCACCGGCCAGGGCGGCCGCCAGGTGCGCAACAAACGCGAAAACGGCACCATCTACGACCACCACACCGTCGAGTTCGAATACGACAACGGCATGCGCATCCTCAGCCAGTGCTGCCAGATCGGCGGCAAGTGCCAGAAGGACGTCAGCGAGCACTTTCACGGCACGAAAGGCATTGCCGACCTCGCCGCGAACGGCCGCTTCCTCATCAAAGGCGAGCCTCCCGGCGGCAAACGCACACGCAACAAAGCCGACGCTTACCAGCTCGAGCACGACGCCTTCTTTGAAAACATCCGCACCGGCAAGGTGCGCATCGACGCCGAGTACGCCGCCCACAGCAGCATGATGGGCGTCATGGGCCGCATGGCCACCTACACCGGCCAAATCATCACCTGGGATCAGGCCTTCAACTCCACCGAATCCCTCGTGCCCGACAACATCACCTGGAACACCGAGCCACCCGTCAAACCCGATGCCGATGGCTGGTATCCCGTCGCCATCCCCGGCACGACGATGCCGGTGTGAATGCAGTTTGGTAGGAAGATTAGGGGTAGAAAAATTTTCCCAAGCCTCTGCTTCTGAAATCTTTCTACCCCCAATTTTTCGACCCAATTAAATCTGTATGAATCGCCGACAAGCTCTCCTCACGGGTCTCTCCGCTGCCATCGCGGCTCAGAGTCGTCTTTTCGCCCAAGCATCGCCAGCAGGAGCCAAACTGCGTCATTCGGTCTGTCGGGCCACGTTTGCCAAAGTGCCGCTCGATGAGTTTTGCGAGGCCTGCAAAGGCCTCGGCATCGAATCCATCGAACTGCTCGAACCCGCCGATTACGCCACCGTGCTCAAACACGGCCTGGAATGTGCCGTGGGCCGTTTCACCACGAAAAGACTCCCTGACACGCACATCAACTGCGGCTGGAACAATCCCGAATACCATCCCGTGCTCATCGAAGGCTACACCGAGCTCATTCAAAAGACCGCCGACGCCGGCTTCAAGAAGGTGATCTGCTTCTCCGGCCTGCGCAAAGGCCTCAGCGACGCGGCTGGCATCGAAAACTGCGCGGCGGGCCTCTCGAAGCTCATGCCGCTGTGCGACAAGCTCGGCGTCACGATGGTCATGGAACTGCTGAACAGCAAAGTGAACCACGCCGACTACCAAGGCGACAATACCCCCTTTGGCATCGGCCTCTGCGAGAAGCTCGATCACCCACGCTTCCGCATCCTTTACGACATCTACCACATGCAGATCATGGAGGGCAATCTCTGCGCGACGATCAAAGCCCATCACAAGTGGTTCGCGCATTACCACACCGCCGGCGTGCCCGGACGCCATGAGATCGACGACACCCAGGAGATCCATTACCCCGCCGTCGTGCGAGCCATCCTCGAAACCGGCTACCGCGACTTCCTCGGCCAAGAGTTCAGCCCGACCCGCCCTGACAAGCTCGGATCACTGAAGCAAGCCATCCGAATTTGTTCACCCTCACTCGTATGATTGGCTGACAGCAAATGGGGGCAGAAAAGGTGCCTCTGAATTTTTGCTGATCATTTTTTTCACCAACTGCTCTAGTTTGTCTCTCATGTCTTCCACCCCGACCAAATGGTACTCCGCTGTCACCCGTTATCAGTGGCTCGTTTTGATCGTCGCTTCGCTTGGATGGGTGTTCGATGCGTTTGAAGGGCAGATCTACAATCTCACGCGGGCGGACATGCTGCCTGATCTGCTGGATGTGAAGGCCGATGATCCGCTGGTGAAGGTGTGGGGGGAGAGGTTTCTCGGCATCTTCCTTCTCGGCGGCACCTTTGGCGGGTTGTTGTTCAGTTCGTTGGCGGATAAGTGGGGGCGGAATCCCGTGATGGCGCTGACGATCTTGTTTTACTCGGTGTTTTCCGGCATCACGGCGTTTGCGGATGAGATCTGGCAGGTGGGTGTGCTGCGCTTCCTCGTGGCGATGGGCGTGGGCGGCGAGTGGGCGGTGGGTGCCGCGTTGGTGGCAGAGGTGTTTCCCAAAGAGGCCCGTGAGCGAGCGGGTGGTATTTTTCACGCGACGAGTGTTTGCGGCCTATGGCTGGCGGCGGCGGCGGGCCTTTGGGTGGGCACCGAATGGCGCACGGCGTATCTGCTGGGCGTCGCCCCAGCTTTGCTGGTGCTGTGGGTGCGCATGAGCATCAAGGAGCCGGAATCATGGAAGGCTGCGCGTGAGTCGAAGACGAAGCGCATGGGCAGTTTCAGCGAATTGCTCGGCGAGGCACGCTGGCGCTCACGAGCGGTTTTTGGTGCGCTGCTGGCGATGGTGGGCCTGGCGACTTTTTGGGGCGTGGTGGTGGCCGGGCAGGACATCGCGGCGGATTTTTTGAAGCGCACGAATGATCCCGATTGGGCTAGCAAATCGAAGATCGCTTTTGGTTTCATCCAAACGGCAGGCGCCGGGGCTGGGATGCTGGCTTTTGGTCCGCTGAGTGCGCGATGGGGTTGCAAGAAGACCTTCGTCATCATGCATCTGGCTGCGTTGGCAATGACGCCAGTGATCTGCTGGCTTCCTTCGCACTTTGGCAGCTATACACTGCTGCTCGTGCTGCTGCCTTTGTTTGGATTTTGTGCCCAGGGTATCCATGCAGGTTATGCCGCCTATTTTCCCGCTCTCTTTCCCACTCATCTGCGTGCCACGGGATCAGGCTTTTGTTTCAATACGGGCCGCCTTCTCGCCGCTCCCGTGCTCATCTGGCTCTCTGCCTGGATGAAATCCACGCTCGACCTCAGGCTGGCCATCACCTGCCTCGGTGGCTTCTTTTTGCTTGGGCTCGTGTTCCTGGCTTTTTTGCCGGAAACGAGTGGTGAGGAACTGCCGGAGTGACTTTGTTGACCTGATTGACGCGAATGACGCGAATGACGGATCAATCTGTCCACGACTTCAAGCCTGTCACGGGTAGCAGCTTGTCTGCGGCTGCACGCCATTCAGGGGTGCCGGCTTTTTGGAAGAGGTCGTAAAGGAGCTTCTTCGAGTGTGGATCAGCCACAGAGTGTGGGGCATTGCGCCAGAGGCCGAGGCGTAGGCCGCCTTCGTGAGCGTGATCGACGTGGCGGTGGTAGATGAAGGCATCGACAGTGGGCAGTGTGGCGATTTTTTCCCAGGCGTAGGCATAGGCGGCGGCTTGCAGTTCTTCGCCCTCGGGCTTGAGCAGCGTTTGAAAGCCCTGCTCGCTCAAGATGACGCGGCGCGGCTTGCCACCAAAGAGCAGTTCGGGCGTTTCGAGATGCTTGGGAAGCACGTCGAGGTTCTTGAAGGTCACTTTGATGGTGTCATCGGCGTGGGTGACGTTTTTATCCGCCCAGGCACGCGGATTGCCGAGGTCCTCGGGATAAGGATGCCAGGCGACGTTCCAATCGAAGTCTCCCCGCTCGCGGGCAAGACGGGCAAAGGCATCGAGGAAGTCGCGGCCAGGCGCGGCTTCCTGCGGGCTGATGCCGTTCATGCCGATGGACCAATGATGATCGAAGGAGAGATAGACGCGGGCGTTTTGCGAATGCCGTCGGATGGCGCTGTGGGCGATGCGCACGGCTTTCTCGTGTTCGGAGACGGCGGTTTCGAGCGGGGCGAGACCCATGTTGTTCCAGAGCCAGTGGGAGTTCACCTCGTTGCCGATGATCCAGCCCCAAATGCGGCCGTGTTCGGGATGCGCACCGCTCCAGCGTTCGGCGATGAGGTTCATCACGGCGGGGAAGAAGGCGTTCGTCGTGTTCGGTGCTCCGACGCTGAATTTGTAATCCTTGCGATGGCCGGGATGGAGCGTGATGGCATCGATGGCAGGATTCTTCGATGGGTAAGTCAGCACGATGAGATAGACGAGGATGCCCTTGTCGGAGAGTGGCTTGATCTGCCGGTCGAGAGACTTGAGGTAGGATTCGTTCCAGACGAATTCGCTCTTCTCGGGCTTGGATTTCGCGGTGTAGAGCGCGGTGAGATTGATGTTCACGCCAGCGTGGTGGATGCCGAGCTTCAGCGCATCATCCACCATCTGCACCTGGAGGCCTTTCACATTCGGCGGGGTGGGGAAGGGATCGGAATTTTGCGCGAGGGCGGATTGCGCAAGGAGGAGGGTGATGAAAAGGTAACGCATGGACGAAACTCCCGCCTATGCCGCCACGCCTGCGGTGGAGCAACCTCAAGCTGCCTGCGATCGCTGCGGGAAGCTGGAGGCATGGCTGCTGGGTGAGGAATGGATCTGCGATGAGTGCTACATCGCCTGCGGCTCGTGCTGCGCGGGAGATGAGGGATGATAATTCGGCACGATGGGCATCGTTAGTGCGCGGCCATGATCCGAATCGCTCTGTTTCTCTGCCTTGCCACGCTGCTGCACGCAGCTCCGCCGAATGTCATCGTCCTTCTCGCCGATGATTCAGGCTGGGGTGACTACTCGATCAATGGGAACACGAACCTCCAAACGCCCCACATCGACAAGCTGGCGAAGGGCGGAGCGAGTTTTGATCGCTTTTTCGTGTGCCCGGTGTGTGCGCCCACGCGGGCGGAGTTTCTCACGGGTCGTTATCATTCGCGTGGCGGGGTGATCAGTGTTTCGGAAGGTCTTGAAAGGCTGAACACCGATGAAAAGACCATCGCGGACAGTTTCAAAGCGGCGGGCTACAAGACCGGTGCGTTTGGCAAATGGCACAACGGCAGCCAGTGGCCGTATCACCCGAATGCTCGCGGCTTCGAGGAGTATGTGGGCTACACCAGCGGGCATTGGGGTGAGTATTTTGACCCGCCGCTGGAGGAGAACGGCAAGATGTTCCGCGCGAAGGGTTTCATCGTGGATGTGCTGGTGGGGCGGGCGGTGGAGTTCATCGAGAAGAATCGCGAAAAGCCCTTCTTTTGCTACATCCCGCTGACGACGCCGCATTCGCCGTTCAGCGTGCCGGATAAGCATTGGAACAAGTTCAAAGACTCACCAGTGACGCAGCGAGGCCATGATGGCGAAAAGGAGGACATCAATGTCACCCGCACGGTTTTGGCGATGATGGACAACATCGACGAAAATGTGGGTCGCGTGCTCACAAAGCTGGATGAGCTCCAAATCGCTGAAAACACCATCGTGGTCTATTTTAGCGACAACGGCCCGAACACGACGCGCTGGAATGGCGGCATGAAAGGCAAAAAAGGCGCCACCGACGAGGGCGGCGTGCGCAGCGTGTGCTACCTGCGCTGGCCGGGGAAGGTGAGTGAAGGCATGACCGTGCCGCACATCGCCGGAGCGATTGATTTGCTGCCGACACTCACGGCGTTGGCGGGCGTGAAATCGGTGAGCACGAAGCCGCTGGATGGCATCAGTTTCGATTCATTGCTTCTGGGGGCCAAATGGGAGGCGCAGGCTCGTGAACTCATGAACTTCTTCAATGGTCGCCTCAGCGTGCGAAGCCAGCAATACCGTCTCGATGCTGCTGGTGGCCTGTTTGACATGGTGGCAGATCCAAATCAGACGAAAAACATCGCCGCCGAGAAAGCCGATGTCGCCGCCCAACTGGCCACCGCAGGCTCGAAGTGGCATCAGGAGGTCTTTGGTCGTCCTTACGCTCCCGCCGAGGGCAAAAAGAAGGGCAAAGGCGGCGTGAAGCCAGCCGATGATCGCCCTTATCCCGTGGGTTACACCGAGTTCCCCATCACGATGCTTCCGGCTCGCGATGGCCTGCCGCATGGCGGCGTGAAGCGCAGTTCTGGTGCGCCGAACTGCTCCTACTTCGTGAACTGGACAACGAAGGACGATTTCATGACCTGGGACATCGATGTGCATACCGCGGGCAATTTCGACGTGACGATTGACTACGTCTGCCCCGAGGCTGATGCAGGCTCCACCATCGAACTGAGCCTCGGCGACTCGAAAACGACCGGCAAAGTCACCCCCGGCTGGTATCCGCGTCTGCTGGATGATCAGGACCGTGCCTCACGCGGCGGCGAGAGCTACATGCGTGACTTCAAAACGCTGAGCCTCGGCACGATGAAGTTGTCTGCGGGCCGTGGTCTGCTCACGCTGAAGGCTCTCGATATCCCCGGCAAGACCGTGGCCGAGGTGCGCCGTGTGACGCTGACGTTGAAGAAGTAGGCTCCGTTTGTGTTTTGGTGGCGACTTGCTAGCCTCGGCTCTCACTTTCTCCCGAATGGACCCTGTTTATAAGCTTGGATGGCACATCTTCAGCGAGCTGGCGCATGGATTGGCCGATTTTCGCATCATCGGCGCGGAGAAGCTGCGCATTGACGGCCCGGCTCTCATCGCCTGCAACCACGCCAGCTTCGTTGACCCACCTTTTGTGGGCCAGACCTTCGATGAGCCGATTCATTACTTCGCCCGGAAGACGCTGTTCAATCATCCGGTGGCTGGCTGGATCCTGCGTCGCTGGCAGGCCATCCCGATTGATCGCGATAAGCCGGATGCTTCCTCCCTGAAGCTCACCATCCGTCTGCTGAAGGAAGGGAAGAAGGTTCTCATTTTCCCGGAGGGCACCCGCAGCCCCGATGACAACCTCATGCCTGCCGAGGCGGGTGTGGGCCTGTTCATCGCGAAGTCGGAGGTGCCGGTGCTGCCCATGCGCATCTTTGGCAGTCGGGAGTGCTTTCCGCGTGGGGCCTGCTTTCCGCGGCCATCCCATGTGACGCTTTCGGTGGGGGATCTTTGGCGGCCTGATCTCGCTAGTTACGGCAAGACGGGCAAGGAACTCTACCAAGCCCTCGCCGATGAGGTGATGCAGCGCATCGGCGATCTGCCAAAGCCGTGAGTGTCATGCTTCCAGCAGGATCTGCGGCTTGATGACGGCCACTTTCATGGGTTCGAGCACGGCGCGTAGCTTCTCAAACATGGCGTCATCTTCATAGGTGCCGACGATGGCACCGCCGGAGCCGGTGAATTTGGCGCTGGCACCCACTTCGCGGGCGGCCTCGACCATGTCGATGTTTCCCTGGCTGATTTTGTAGAGGCGACGGCGCAGGTCGAAGTTCTCATTGAGCAGCGGGCCGATCTCGCGGCCACGGCCTTCGAGGATCATGTCCTTCACCCGATGAGCCAGCCCGGCCCATTGATACATGGCGCTGACGACTTCGCGTTCGCCGCGATTCCAGCGGCCGCGGATGTCGTTGTGGAAGACTTCCGTGCCTTCGCTGAGCTGCGTGGTGTAAGCGACGTACACGGGAGGGAGCAAGGCGGGATCAATCTCCTCGTAGATGCCATAGCCAAGTTTTTCCACGCTGGCCCGGTTGAAGTCCATGAAAACAACGCCTTCGTAGGTCTGGATGACGCGGTCCTGGAGGCCGGCTGGGATGCCGAGCTCGTCATTCTCGACGCTGAGGACGAGGCTGGGCACGAGGTGTCTCGGGATTTCGACGCGATAAAACTCCATCAAGGCCCGCCAGCAGGCGGTGATGATGGCACTGCTGCCGGCCATGCCGACCTGCGGCGGCACATTGCTGGAGTAGCGCAGGGTGAAATTCCGGCCGTGGAGGTCGATGCCGTGCTTGGAGCAGTATTCGAAGAAGCGCTTCACGCAGGCTTTGAGCAGGCGCATGCCGCCGTAGTAGCCAAACTGCCGCACGGTGCGGACGAGCTCCTCGATGCTGCCGAAGACGCTCAAATCGCGATCCGCAGGCTCGATGCGTAGCTCAGGCGTCTCATAGAGGGTGACCTCGGCATGGAAATTTCGGATGATGAAGGAGATCGTCTTGCCGAAGTAGCCGTCGGAGGGATTTCCGACAAGGCCGGCGCGGGCGAAGGCTTTCGATTGAATGAGCATGAGGGGTCAAAAAGGGACGTGAAAGCGAGTACGCTACGGGTCGCCTTCACAATCGGCAAGCCAAAGGTAGGTTCAGAACTGTCGCAAAGACTCGATCATGCCGCCCGCTCCTCCCAGCGGGCCAGCAGCCAGAGGACATCGGAGAGGCGGTTTAAAAAGCGGGCGATCTCGGGGTTTGGCACGGCTTCGGGGGTGTCGTGGAGGTCGATCACACAGCGTTCGGCCCGGCGGCAGGCCACGCGGGCGAGATCGGCATGGGCACCGCTCATCACACCGGCCTCACCGGGGAGCGCCCAGCCTTTGAACTGAAGCGCCCCAGAGGCCTCCAGCTTCGCGGCGAGGGCGTCGAGCTGGGTAATCTGTTCGGCGGAGATGAGGTCTTTATGCGTGGCGGCATATTTGGCCTCCAGGCCCGGCGGGGTGGCTAGTTCGCCCATGAGGCTGATGAGCCAACGCTGCACCTGCGGGAGGAATTCACGCGTCTCCTCCTTCGTGGCGGTGATGCGGAGGGGGCCGAGCGCGGCGTTTAATTCATCCACACTGCCGAGGGCGTGGATGCGAGGATGGGATTTGGCGGCGCGGACGCCGAAGAGAAGGTCGGTGGAGCCGTCGTCGCCTTTGCGGGTGGTGATGGACATGAGGTCGAATGCATGGGCACGGCTGCGGCGGAGTCACGCGAAGATTTTTTTCGTTTCCCATCGGGCGAAGTTCCTGCATGGACAGCGAACTCATGACTGCTGCTGATGCCATTGCCCGACTGCGTGCCGCGTTTCCGGCGCAGGGGTTCTTTGCGGAGAAGGAGTGGGTGCTCTCTCCGGAGGCCTTTGGACTCGATGAGCGGACGGTGAGCTTGATT
Organism: Akkermansia muciniphila; assembly: GCA_943373155.1. Taxonomy (GTDB): domain Bacteria; phylum Verrucomicrobiota; class Verrucomicrobiia; order Verrucomicrobiales; family Verrucomicrobiaceae; genus Prosthecobacter. Next base: position 44,455 of record CALSBJ010000042.1, read on the forward strand.
CGGCAGCTTGGCCCGGCGCTGCGGGCATTTCAGCGGGCTTGCAATGCGCTGTACTTCGACGAGCGGCATGCCTGGGTGGCTCGATTGCTGGATCAGGGCAAGCCGGAGCGGGTGGTGAAGCTCGGTCGGCTAGCTCGCTGGCGGAATGAACTGCCCGCGGTGCTGCGCCCCGACCTCGTGCTGACGGAGGATGGCGTGACGATTTCGGAGCTGGATTCGCTGCCCGGTGGCATCGGGCTGACGGCGTGGCTGAATGAAACCTACGCCCAGATGGGCCAGCAGGTGATCGGTGGTGAATCGGGCATGCTGGAGGCCTTTGCGCAGACGTTTCCAGCGGAGGACATCCTCGTCTCACGGGAGTCAGGCGACTATGTGCCGGAGATGGAATGGCTGGCGGAGAAGCTCGGGCGTCGTGTTTTACGGCCTTGGGAGGTCCAGCCGTATGAATTGAGCGGCGCGGCGATCTACCGCTTCTTTGAACTCTTCGATCTCGCGAACGTGGAAAATGCCGACGCGATGCTGCGAATGGCCGAAAAGGGTGAGTTGAGCTTCACGCCGCCATTGAAAGCTTTCCTCGAAGAAAAACTCTGGTTGGCTCTCTTTTGGTCACCCGCCCTCGAAGACTACTGGAACCAAGAACTAGGAACCAAGCACCACGAACTTCTCCAAAAGTGCATTCCCTTCGGTTGGGTGGTCGATCCTGCTCCGCTGCCGCCTTTCGCGGTGTTTCCCAAGCTCGACATCCAAAGTTGGAGCGAGATGAAAACCTTTGGCGGCAAGAAGCGGGAACTCGTTTTGAAGATCAGCGGCTTCTCGGAGCGCGGCTGGGGCTCGCGAGGGGTCTTCATCGGCCACGATCTCTCGCAGGAGCAATGGGGCGCGGCGATTGATGAGGCGCTGGCGAGCTTTTCGACGAACCCATTTGTGCTGCAGGAGTTTCATCGAGCCCGAGTGGTGACCCATCCGGCCTGGGTGGAGGAGACGCAAAGCACGCGGCAGATGCCCAGCCGGGTGCGGTTGTGCCCATATTACTTCGGGGCTTCGGCCGTGGACGAGCCGGTGCTTGGTGGGGTGCTGGCCACGGTATGCCCTTCGGACAAAAAAATCCTCCACGGCATGCGGGATGCGATGATGCTGCCTTGCATCGCGCGGTGATTTCCGCTCCAATGGCGGACCACCATGAAGTTTACGCCCGCCCTCTTCCTCGCCTGCGGCAGCCTGTTTGCCGCGGAACCCATTCAGATGAAACTCTGGCCGCAAGGCGCTCCCGAGAAGCCCGGCTTCAAAATGGAGGCCGAGAAGGAAGTGCCGAAAAAGAGCGAGAACGATGTATTGCGCCTCACCAACGTGACGGAGCCGATGATCACCGTCTTCCAACCCGAGAGACCGAATGGCGCGGCGGTGCTCGTGTGCCCCGGTGGCGGCTATGGCATCCTGGCGTATGAGCATGAGGGCTCGCAGGTGTGTGAGTTCTTGAACCAGCACGGTGTCACCGGCGTGCTTTTGAAGTATCGCGTGCCGAAGCGTGATCCGAATGATCCAAGCCGCGAACCTTTGCAGGACACGCAGCGTGCCATCGGCCTCATCCGCCATCACGCTGCCGAATGGGGGATCAAAAAGGACCGCGTGGGCATTCTCGGCTTCTCGGCAGGCGGTCACCTCACGGTGATGACCGCACTGCATGCGAATGACCGCACCTACACGGTCGATCCCGCGCTCGATGTGGACGACGCCACGCCGAATTTCGCGATCCCTGTTTATCCCGCCTATCTCGTGAGCAAGGAGGACCCGACGAAACTGCTGCCGGGCTTTGAGGTGAAGGAGAAATCCCCGCCGATGTGCTTTGTGCATGCCCACGACGATCCCTGGCCGGCCTCCGGCAGCGCCTTGCTCTATCTTGAATACAAAAAGAAGAATCTGCCCGCCGAACTGCACATCTACGCGAAGGGCGGTCACGGCTTTGGCATGCGCAAAAACGGCCAGCCGGTCAACGAGTGGCCGAATCGTGTGATCGAGTGGATGCTCTCGATGGGCTACTTGGAGCCTTGATGGCTCCTAGAACTTACTTCTTGAAGCGCAGGTTATACTGCTGCTCCAACTCTTGGTAGCGGGCCTCCAACGTGGCGATGTCCAGCGTTGCTAGAGTTGTGGAAAGAGTCACTGACAAGCCAAGGAACTTTTCCAGCATCTGAATCTTGCCCGCCCACTCGCCCCGCATCTGTCCCAATTCGATGCCTTCGACACGACCTTCTTGACGGAGTTTTTGGGCGAGGGACATGGCTTCGTGTTGCAGTTTGGGTGACGCGGAAAGGCTACGGGAGATGCTTTCCGCGTCAAGGTTGATGTCGATATGCACCGCGTAGAGCAGGCAGCGGCGGAAGAAATCCTCCCGCAGCAGCAGCGTCACCTCCACGCTGCCTTTGGCGAGCCACTCGAAGAATTCGATGATCCGCTTCTCCCGTGCGGCTTTCATCAGGCACAGGATGACCTGCATCTGCGGCTGGGATTCTTCCTTCTCGGGATCGAAGCGGGTGAGATCCAACAGGGCATGCTGAAAATCGGGCAGGAATCCGCCCAACAGCCCGGCGAGGTATTCCGGCAGCGCAAAGAGATCACGAAACTGCGTACTCACCGTCCACCGCTCCGGCCCCTGATGGAGCACAAAGGGGAGCACCGGCGGTAGTGGCAGGCCGTGCGTCTCGGCGTGATGCCTCAGCACCTCCACCACATAGCTGATGAGGCGCAGGGGCATTAGTGGGTCCACGCTGGTCTGGTGCTCCAGTAGCAGGTGCAGCAGCACATCATGCCCGGCTACCTGCACACGGTAGAGTAGATCGGTGTGGGATTGCTGGAGGTTTTGGCGGACAAAGGAGGCGGGTTGTAAGGCGAGGGTGCTCCAGTCCGCAGCGGCGACGATGTCCTTTGGCAGGTGGCCTTGGAAGAAGGCGGCGGCATGGGCCGGCTCTGACAACATGCAGCGGGCGAAGGCATCATGCGGCTGAGAGGCGAGTTCCTGCTCGAAGTCGTTCATGCGGCCATCGAAGCTCTCGGCAGGCCTGTGTCAATCTCACAAGCCATGGGTTCCCCAGCGTGGTGGAATCAGGCGGCTCCCATTCTTCTCTGCAGAATCCAGCGCATGAGAAAGCGCGGCATGAGGCGGAAGAGGCTGCCAGCCACTTTTACGCCCATGCCGGGAAACACGCAGGATTGGCCGCTTTGTAACGCAGTCAGCGCTTCACTGACGACTTGCGAGGGCTGAATACGCAGGAGGGCCTGGCCATCGCGATTCGTATCGGTGCCATCGTGGCGTTTGGCCGTCTGGCTGAAGTTGGTGGGCGTGGGGCCGGGGCAGACGCAGGTGACGGTGATGCCGCGTGGGGCCAGCTCGATGGCAAGGGCTTCGGAAAAGCTCGTCACGTAGCTTTTCGAGGCCGCATAAACGGCCAGTTCCGGCATCGGCAGCGTGCTGGCGAGCGAGCTGACATTCAAAATACCTCCGCGACCTTCCATTTTGGGCAGGAGGGCATGCGTGAGCATGGTGAGAGCCGTGATGTTGAGGTCGATTTGGAGTCGGGTCTTGTCGGTGGGCGAGGTGGCGAAGGGGCCGTAGTCACCGAGACCGGCGTTGTTGATGAGCAAATTGGGCTTGAGGCCGTTTTGATCGAGAAAAGCCATGACGGAGACTCTTCCGGCCTCGCTGCCGAGATCGGCAGCGAGGCAGGTGACGCGAGCTTTTTGACCGGCAAGGCTTGTTTTGACCTCTTCGAGCACGTCGCCACGACGAGCCACGAGGATGAGCTCCGCGGCATGCGGGGCGAGTTGACGTGCAAACTCTGCTCCAAGGCCGGCGGAGGCTCCGGTGATGAGGGCGCGGCAGTTTTCGAGAGGGAAACCATGGTTCATGACGCCTTGCATAGCATCGCCCGGCAAAATCCGCCACATCTCCTGCCTTGCGCGGAGTGCCGGTGCTCGGGAAGTTCGCGTCACCCCCATGCACGAAGCCAAAAACACCCAACGCGCTCTGGTCCGAATCGGTTACGACGGACGCGTCCATAAGCATTTTCGTGGTCCGAATGCGGCGGAGCGTTTCGCCAATGAAGTCCGCGTCCTCAAGGTGCTAGAAGAGCGCCGGTGCGACTATGTGCCACGCGTGATCGAGGCCCATGAGGATCAGCTTTACCTCATCACAACGAATTGCGGGGCACGTGTCGAGCGCATCAGTGAGGGCAAGGTGAAATCGCTCTTTGATGAGCTGGAGAAAGAGTTCGGCATCCGTCACGATGATCCCTTTGACCGAAACATCACCTACCGCGCCAGCGATGGGAGGTTTTGCATCATTGATTTCGAACTCGCCACCATCCTCGACCTGCCCGCAAAACCCGCTTCATGAGCGAACCCAACCCGCCCCAACCACCCAACCACCTTCGATGGTCAGGCATGACGCATCCGGGGAAGGTCCGTGCCAACAACGAGGACACCTTTCTATGCCTCAACTTTGACTCCCGCGAGCTGCGCTACCTAGGCAAAATCGGCGAGGCCTCGCTCGACACGGGCGATTTCGTTTTCGCGGTGAGTGATGGCATGGGCGGGGCCAAATCGGGCGAGTTTGCCAGCAAGATCGCGGCGGAAAAGATCACGCGGTTGCTGCCGCAGAGTTTTAAGCAGACCGCGAATCAAATGGAGGCTGGTCGTGGCGATGTGCTCATCGAATTGATTCACCGCATCCATGAGGAGTTGCTGAAACTCGGTCGCTACTACGAGGAATGCCGTGGCATGGGAGCCACGCTCAGTCTGGGCTGGTTCACACCGGGCTGGATGCACTTTGCCCACATCGGTGACAGCCGCATTTACTGGCTGCCCAAGGGCGGCAAGCTGCGCCAGATCACGGAGGATCACTCGCACGTCGGCTGGCTGCGTCGTCAGGGGCAGATCAATGAGCGAGAGGCTCGCAGGCATCCTCGTAAAAGCATCCTCAGCCAGGTACTCGGCGCCAATCAGCAGTTCCTAGAGCCGCAGACCGGCTCCGTCGGCTGCGAGAGCGGCGATCGCTTCCTCTTTTGCACCGATGGCGTCATCGACGGCATCTGGGACCATGCTTTGGAGGACATGCTGATCGCGGGTGGCGATGCGAAGACCTTCGTCGAGCATGCCGTGGCCGAATCCGGCCGCGACAACTCAAGCGCGGTGGTGGTGGAGGTGACCTAATTTGCCGCGTTCATGCTTTTTGACGCTCACAATCATCTTCAGGACGAGCGGCTTGATCCGTGGCGGGCAGAGATTGTGGCCGGGATGGCCGACTCTGGCATTGGCGAGATGATCGTGAATGGCTCCTGCGAGGAAGATTGGCCGCAGGTGGCAGACTTGGCGAACAAGCATGCCTGGGTGCGTCCGGCATTTGGTTTGCATCCCTGGTATGTGAAGGAGCGAGGCTCCGAGTGGCTCGAAAAGCTTCGCGAGCATCTCGTGGCGCATCCGAGGGCGGTGGTGGGCGAGACGGGGCTGGATCGCTGGATCGAAAATCCCGATGTGGAGGCTCAGGTAGCTTGTTTTCGTGCTCAGGTGGCTCTCGCGGTCGAATTGGACCGGTCGATCACGATTCATTGTTTGCGTGCGTTTGGGCTTCTGGAGGAGGTTTTGAGGTCGATGAAGCTGCCGAGGCGGGGTTTTCTGCTGCATTCGTATGGTGGCCCGGTGGAGATGGTGCCGGGGTTGGTGCGGTTGGGCGGCTACTTTTCGGTGAGCCCCTACTTTGCCCATCCGCGCAAGGCCGCTCAGCTTGCCACCTTTGCCAAAATCCCGCTGGACCGTCTGCTGGCGGAAACAGATGCGCCGGATATGTGGCCGCCTTTGGAGCTGAATCCGCATCCGCTGCCATCGGCGGACGTGAATCACCCTTTGAATCTCAGCGTGAGCTACGATCTCATCGCGGCGCAGCACGGAATCCGCCGCGAAGAGGCTGAAAAGGTGGTGGAGGGGAATTACCGGCGGCTTTTTGACGATTTGGGTGCTTGAACCGGCCCGCTCCATGCTTCAAGCGCTTGGCAGCACCTCCAACCCCACCCCATGCGCAAAACCAAAATCCTTTGTACCCTCGGTCCCGCCACAGAAAGCCCTGAAGTCATCGCGGAATTGATCGCCAAGGGAGCCGATGTGATGCGCCTGAACATGAGTCACGCCTCGCACGATTGGGTGCGTATGGTGTATGCCCGCGTGCGGGAGGCCGCAGCAGCTTCGAAGCGTGAAATCGCCGTGCTGATGGATCTCACCGGCCCCAGTATTCGCACTGGCGATGTGGAGCAGCCCTGGCAACTCCAGGTGGGAGATGTGGTGGAGTTTCGCTGCCGTCCCGAGGCCTCGCCGAGCACGCCGTATTCCGTGACGGTGAACTACCCGGATCTCGGCAAGGATTTGAAGGCCGGGGACGTCATCATGGTCGATGGTGGCATGATCCAGATCAAGGCCACGGAGGTGACGCAGAAGCATGTGACCGGCACGGTGCTGACGAAAGGGGAGATGAAATCCCGCCGCCATATCAATCTGCCCGGCATTCCGGTGCGCCTGCCGCCGCTCACGCAGAAGGACTACGCGGACCTCGATCTCGGCGTGGAGCTGGGGGTGGACTACTTCGCGCTGAGCTTTGCCCGTGAGCCGGGGCACATTCAGCACCTTCAGTTGCTCATCGAGCAGAAGCGCAGCAAGGCCCGCGTCATCGCCAAGATCGAAAACAAGCAGGCGCTCGACAACATCGATGCCCTGGTGGAATCCAGCGGCGGCATCATGATCGCCCGAGGTGATCTGGGCAGTGAGATGCCCATTGAGGATCTGCCTTTGATCCAGCGCCAGATCGTGGAGCGCTGCTCTTATCATGGCCGGAAGGTCATCGTGGCCACGCAGATGCTCGAAAGCATGATCGAGAACCCGGTGCCTACCCGCGCCGAGGTGACGGATATTTTCAATGCGGTCATCGAGCAGGTGGACTGCGTGATGCTCAGCGGGGAGACAAGCGTGGGACGCTATGCCACGAAGTGCGTGGAGGTGCTCCACACGGTGATCAGCCGCATTGAGAAAAAGTATCCCTCGGGGCGTTTCGCCAGTGATGCCCCGCTGAAGACGAACAAGCACAAGACAGTGAAGGCCGCCATCGCCCTCGCCAATAGCATCGAAGGCTCCAAGCTGCTTGTTTTCACGCTTCGCGGCGTGATGGCGCATCTGCTGGCGCATCAGCGGCCGGAGTTTGCGCCGATTTTTGCCTTCACGCCGAACCTGCACGTCTCCCGCACCTTGGTGACCGCCCGTGGTGTACATCCGTTTGTGCTCTCCTTTGAAGAGGGAAACCCCGAAAAGAGCATCCGCGAGGCCCTCGATATCCTCCGCCGGGATAACTTCATCAAGCCGGGCGATCCCCTCGTGATCCTCAGTGATGCCCTTTACGATGGGGTGAATGTGGATGCCATCCTCCTGCGGGAGGCATGATGAAGGCTTGCAACAGCCGCCTGCTCATGGCGTAGTTTGACCATGCGTTTTCGTTTTGTTCCATTGCTCACGTTCTTCCTGCTGGCCGCTGTTGGCCGGGCGGAGACGCGTTTCTTTGTGAGCACCGCAGGCACGCTGCTGGAGGCGGAACTCACCGCGGTGAACGGTCCCATCGTGGTCTTGCGCAAAAAAGACGATGCCAGCCTGCTCAACGTGCCCCGAGCCACGCTTTGCCGGGAGGATCAGGATTACATCGACTTCTGGGCCGCCGCCCACCCCGAGATGGCCGCTCAGGCACCGGCGGCCCCCGCACCTGCCGCTCCCGTCACCGGTGGCCCGAAGTTTTCGCTCAACAGCAGCATCCGCAGCGCCAAAAGCAGCCGCGGAGGTGCAGACGGCGGCTATCGCACCATCGATATCGCCTACAACATCACCCTCCAGAGCCGCGAGGTGAAGCGTGAACTCACCGGGGCGAAGGCCGTCATGATCACTCTCGGCAAAGAGGCCGCCTCCGGAAGTGACGACCGCCTCTACGTCATGCAAAAGCTGGAGTGGGAGGTGAATCTACGGGCGCAGGGCAAATTCGAGCAGACGACGCCTGAGGTGCGCCTCTCCTACTTTCAAGGCACGAACTATCGCGATGGGGCCCGTGAATACGGCTACATCTTCATCGTGCTGGATGCCGCAGGCGTCATCCAGCATGTGGACTGCACGCCGGATGGCAATGAAAAGCACGCTCAGGCTGCCCTGGCCTTCACGGCCCCCTCGGTGATCGACCGAGACTTCAGAACCCTGGCCAACGCCAATTTTCACAGCGGCATCGTCTTGGATCGCTGATCCGTGATTGCCAGCCGGGCTGCTCCCGCGCTATCATCCCGCCATGCACCATCCGTTTCACATCGACCTGCGAAACCTCCCTGCGGAAGGCAAGGACATCTCCGGCTCCGAGCCGTCCTCGTTCTTCGACCTTTCGCCCGAAGACACCGTCCAGCCCCTCTCGCCCCTCACCTATCAGCTTCATCTGGAGAAGGACGCGGAGGATATTATCATCACCGGCCGCCTGGAGGCCCTCTTCCGACTGGAGTGCGGCTGCTGCCTAGAGCCCTTCGAGTTCCGTCTGGTGATGGAAAACTACCTCGCCGAGATTCCTCTTGAGACGAATGGAATGATCAACTTGACGGATACCATCCGGGAAGATACTCTCGTCGCCCTTCCGAGCTACCCCCGCTGCGAGGACGGAAACGTCCGTCCCCGCCAGTGCCCCGCCGAAGGAAAGTTTGAACCCGCGCCTGAAACAGTCGCGGTGGAGAATGAAAACGCGGCCCGCGCCGCCTGGGATGCTCTGAACCAACTCAATTAAACCTCCGAATCCTCCCCCATGGCCAATCCGAAGCGCAGACAATCCAAGAGCCGCCAACGCAAGCGTCAAGGCGCCAGCCGCTGGAAAGCGCCCACCCTCAAATCTTGCCCTGAGTGCGGCAGCACCGTCCCCGGACACGTCGCCTGCCCGTCCTGCGGTTACTACCGTGGCCGTCAGGTCATCAGCAAGGTCGCTGGCGAGCAATAATTCCGAGTCGGATCGGCCTCACGATCTCCCTCTTTTCCCAAAACCCCGTCCGCGAACCTCGCGGCGGGGTTTTTGGTTTGTCTGGATGTCTTTAAACCTTCAGCAGCCGAGCGCAGCGAGACAGACTGCCGCAGGCAGCCCGAAGGGAAGCGAAGCGTATCAATCAGCAATCGACATTCATCAATCTGCGGTTCGCAGGGTCCGGAATGTCGATGGCTGAACGCCGATTTCTGTTTGTTGAAGTTTAAAGGCCCCTCCTTGACCCTCCCGCCAGCATCGCCATAAAGGAAGCCCGCCCTTTCCCATGCCCCACGCCCTGCTGATCAAATTTCCCGGAACGAACTGCGACGCCGAAACCTCCCGCGCCCTTGAGGCTGCCGGGTTTACCACCGAGGTGCTCCCCGTGGCGCTGCTGGAGGCTGGCTCGCTCGATCAGGCCCAGATGGTCGTTTTCTCCGGCGGTTTCAGCTACGGGGATTATGTGATGTCCGGTCGCATCGCCCAGCTCATCACCAAATCGAAGCTTGGAGATCGATTGAAGTCCTTCGTCGCCAGTGGCGGCTATGCCATGGGCATCTGCAACGGTTTCCAGATCCTCACCCAGCTCGAGCTTTTGCCCAAAGGCAGCCTCATCCACAACACCAGCGGCCGCTTCATGTGCCAGTGGGTGGGCTTGAAGAAGACCAGTGCCAAGCCCAGCCCCTATCTCTCCAAGCTTCCCGAGCAGTTTGAGCTGCCCATCGCCCATGCCGAAGGTCGTCTCGTCACGGAAGGTGATGACGCCGTGAAGTATGTGAAGTCCGGTCACGCTGCGCTGCTGTACTCGACCAACGTCAACGGCTCCACCCAGGGCATCGCTGGTCTTCAAGACGACACCGGCCGCGTCTTTGGCCTCATGCCGCATCCCGAGCGCTTCCTCTTCCGTGGCCAGCACTACGATCCCGATTGGAAGGGTGATGCCGATCACGGCTGGGGCTACTACATGTTCAAGTCGGTGGCCGAAGCGATGGCTTGAGAGATTGCCGCTAAGGAATCATGGACGAACTTGGTGTGTCGCGGTGAAGTCTGACGACTTCCACGACGAGCTCGCTTCCAATGATTTCGTAGCGGCAAACGTCAGTTTGCCCAAGGTGGCGCATCAAGCCACACTCAGCACCGAGGCGTTCGGTTGTTCAAAGCCAAAACGCTTACCCACGCGGTGCCTCCACCGTGCGCACGACGGCATTGAGCATGTCATCCACGGTTTGACCGGTGATGGCGATCTCAGGAGAAAGCTGCACGCGATGGCGGAGGACGGGCAGGACGGCGCGTTTCACATCGCCGGGGGTGATGTAGCCACGGCCTTCGAGGAGGGCGTAGGATTTGGCGACGCGGACGAGGCTGATGGCTCCACGCGTGCCAGCCCCGAGGCTGATGGCGCTGTGCTGTCGCGTGGCGCGGACGATGTTCACGGCGTAATCGACCACTGGCTCCACGGCCTGCACAGCGGCGGCTTCGGCCTGAGCGTTGAGGATGTCCTCGGGCGTGCAGACTTGGTGCACGTCACCTGCGGAAAGGCCGCTGCCACCGGCTTTGGAGGCCACGGCTTTGACGATCCAGGCCTCGTGCTGGCTCTCGGGGTAGTCGATGAGCACCTTGAGCAGAAAACGGTCGAGCTGGGCCTCGGGCAGGGGATAGGTGCCTTCTTGCTCGATGGGGTTTTGTGTGGCGAAAGTCATGAAAGGCGGCTGCAAAGCGTGGCTTTCACCGTCGATGGTCACTTGAGCTTCCTGCATGACTTCGAGCAGGGCGGATTGGGTCTTGGCTGGGGCACGGTTGATCTCATCGGCGAGGAGGAGATTGGCGAAAACGGGGCCGCGACGCACGCGGAAGGTCTGGCTGCTGAGGTCGAAGAGCGTGTGGCCGGTGACATCGGAGGGCATCAAATCCGGCGTGAACTGA
>CALSBJ010000043.1:0-54731 GCA_943373155.1 Akkermansia muciniphila
AAAGGCGACCCCGCCGAGCGTGACGAAGAAAGCTGGAACCTCTGGGCCGAAAAATTCCGCTCCGTCGGCCTCGATCCCGACATCCACATCGTCAACGGCAACAAGAAGGACAACTTCTGGATGATGGCCGACACCGGCCCCTGCGGCCCCTGCACCGAGATCCACATCGACCTCACCCCCGGTCCCATCGAGCTGCCCGAGGACCGCCAACGCGAAGGCGCCAAGCTCGTCAATGGCAGCGACGCCAGTTGCATCGAGATCTGGAACAACGTCTTCATCCAATACAACGCCAACCCCGACGGTACCTTCACCCCGCTGCCCGCGCAGCATGTCGATACCGGCATGGGCTTCGAGCGCCTCACCAGCATCATCCAGGGCACGAAAAACTTCACCGACTTCGAAAACGCGAAGATCAGCAACTACGACACCGATGTCTTCAAACCCATCTTCGACGAACTGACCAAGCTCAGCGGCAAGCACTACCAAAGCACGCTGCCAAAGGCGAACGAGCAGGGCCACGTCATCCCCGTCACCGAGCAGGAAAAGATCGACGTCGCCTTCCGCGTCATCGCCGATCACCTTCGCACCCTCAGCTTCTCCATCGCCGACGGCATCCAGCCTGGCAACAGCGACCGCAACTACACCCTCCGCCGCATTCTGCGCCGCGCCGTGAAGTATGGCCGCACGCTCGAGTTCAAAGAACCCTTCTTCTACAAGCTCGTCGATGTCCTCGCCGCGCACATGGGTGACGTGTTCCCTGAGCTGCGTGTGAAGAAAGAGCAGGTCAAAGCCGTGCTGAAGCTGGAAGAGGAGGCGTTTAACCGGACGCTGGATCGTGGCGTGGCGCTTTTTGAAGAAGAGGTCGGATCGGTCGGATCAGACCGATCTCTGAATGCCGCTTTCGCGTTCCAACTTTACGACACTTTCGGCTTCCCCATCGACCTCACGGAGCTCCTTGCTCGCGAACGCGGCCTCACCGTGGACAGCGCTGGCTTCGAAAAGCTCATGGAAGAGCAGCGTGCCCGTGCCCGTGCCGCCATGAAGAAAAACGTCGTCTCGGTCAGCGAGATCGAAACCAAGGACGCCACCAAGTTCATCGGCTACGACACGCTCGAAGCCGATGCCAAGGTGCTCGAAGTCGTCGCCATGAAGGACAAGACGGCGGTGGTGCTCGACTCCAGCGTTTGCTACGCCGAAATGGGCGGCCAGATCGGCGACAGCGGCCAAATCATTCTCGGCGCAAACGCCTTCCCCATCGCCAGCACGACGAAAGTCGGCAACACTTGGCTGCACTTCATCGAAGGCGAGGACGCACCCGCCGTCGGCTCGCAGGTTCGCGTGGCCGTCGATGCCACACGTCGTCACGCCATCGAGCGACACCACACCGTCACGCACATCCTGCATTGGGCGTTGCACGAGGTCGTCAGCCAGGACGCCACGCAGAAAGGCAGCAACGTCACGCCGGACAAGCTCACCTTTGACTTCAACAGCGCCGCTTTGACCGCTGCGCAGCTCGCCGACATCGAAAAACTCGTCAACGAGCGCATCGTCGCCAACGGCGTCGTTTCCTGGACTGAGGTGCCCTACACCGAGGCGAAGGCGAACAGCGGCATCATGCAGCTCTTTGGCGAAAAATACCCCGAGAACGTCCGCGTCGTGCAGATCGGCGGCAAAGCGCATGCGCTCGATGGTTGGAGCATGGAACTCTGCGGCGGCACCCACACCCGCCACACCGGCGAGATCGGCCTTTTCCGCCTCGTCGCCGAAGGAGCCGTCGCCGCCGGCGTGCGCCGCATCGAAGCCATCGCCGGGATGGAGGCCTACAACGCCGCCAAGGCCGATGCCGACCTCCTGAAGCTCCTCGCCGGCAAAGTCAGCGCCCAAGGTGCCGCCGACCTCGAGAAGAAGCTCGATCAAATCCTCACGCAGCAAAAAGAGCTCGAAAAAGCCCTCAAATCCGCCCAGCAGCGCGAGGCCAGCGGCAAAGCCAAAGACCTCCTCGCCACCGCCGAAGGCCACCTCATCATCGCCAACCTCGGCGACGTGGATGCCGACTACGCCATGGCGCTGAATGATGCGCTCAAAAGCCAATTCACCGGCATCATCGTCCTCGCCGCCACCGGCGGTGGAAACGTCACCTTGATGGCCAACGTCGGCAAAGACCACCAAGCCAAGGTCCAAGCCGGCAAAATCATCCAAACCATCGCCCCCCTCGTCGGCGGCAAAGGCGGCGGTAAGCCCGACTTCGCCCGCGGCGGCGGCAAAGATGTGTCGAAGGTCGATGCGGCTCTCGCCGAGGCTCGGAAGCTCTGCTCGTAGTTCGGGCTTTAGCCCGCCTCTGTGTTTGTAGTTCGGCCTTCAGGCCGTTCTGGGTGGTTTGTGACCTCAAAGAACGGGCTGAAGCCCGAACTACAAACGTCGAACCTTGACGGCCTAAAGGCCGAACGACAAACTCGCTGCATGTATGCGTGGCGGCGAATGACTCACGAACAGCGGGAGAACGTCCTCCAATGGCGGAAACTCCGCAGCCGCCCGTGGCATTCACCGCCGCATCCTCTTGGAGGAGCAGGTGAGTTCCATCTCACGGCAGCGTGTTATGAGCATCAGCCGATCATCGGCCAAACGCCCGAACGGATGGATGCGTTTGCAGAGGATTTGCTGGCTGCTGTGGAGGACTGCCAGATTCACGCATGGTGCCTGCTGCCCAATCATTACCACCTTTATCTCGAGACGACAGACCTGAAGCAGACATTGGTTGCTCTGGGCAAGTTGCATGGTCGTGCGTCTTTTATTTGGAACGGCGAAGACAACCAACGCGGCCGCCATGTCTGGCATAGCGTCTCTGACCGGCAGATCCGCAACGAAGCCCACGGCTGGGCCACCCTGAACTACCTCCACCACAACCCCGTGCGCCACGGCTACGTCTCCAAATGGCAGGAATGGCCCTGGTCGAGCGCGAGGGAATACCTGGCGAAACAGGGAGCCGACGAGGCCGCGAGAATCTGGAAGGCTTTCCCGGTGCTCAACTACGGCGCCGGATGGGATGAGGCGGGTTTGTAGTTCGTTCGTAGTTCGGGCTTTAGCCCGTTCTGGGAACTTCCAATCCCGGGCTGAAGCCCGAACTACAAACTGTCACCTCACATACACCGCGCTCAGCCGGATCGCCGCTCTCTTCGCGCCTTCGAAAACGACGCGCAGCCGCACCTTCTCCGGCAGCGCTTCTTTCGAGGCAAAACGCACCGGCACCTGAAAGCCGTTCTGCTTCACCACGGCGGTGGAGATGGTCTCCAGCGGCCTCTCAACCTCATCGAGCACTTCCACGCGCAAAACGGACTCGTCGCCCAAGCCATCCACATTCACGAAAAAGCCCTCTTTTGGCCTCGAAACGGCCGCCGTGACGAGTTCCGCCGTCACCTTCGGCATCTGATAATCGCCCGGCCCCTCGCCACTCGCATCAAACACCAGGTCGCCCATCCGATCGCGAGGCCAAGCCGCGATTCCGACGCCTCCACGCTTCACTTCCGGCCCGCCTGTCGCGCGGGGATCCCAGGCTCCGTAGTAGAGAAAGGTCTTCTCGCCGATGTTCTCGAAGCCTTGACCTTGGATGATGCCGCCTTGATCCCACTCGCCATTCTTGCCACGCTCCAGCAGCGTCCACTCGTGCTTCGGCTCGCGAAAGGTCTGACCGTCGTTCGACATCACGAAGCCCAGATCGACCGACACATCCTTCCACGCCGCCGCACCATGCCAGCGGCCACACACACCGAGCAACACATTCCCGCGAGGCCACACCGCGATGCCTTCGTGGTTCTGTTCACCCTCGCGACTCTTCCCCGCACCAAGATACTCGTGCTGCGCCGTGCGCACAAAGGCCAGCGTGCTCGTGGCGGACCAGTTCACAAAGTCCGCGCTGCGATGCAGCCGCACCACACGGCCTTGGTAATGATGCGTGTGAGGCATCGCATTCTGCGCCGTGAGGAAATACTGCCCGTCCCACTGATACAGCCCGCAAGCTGGCTCCAGATGAAACCCGGGCACGAGCAGGTCTTGTTTCCGCAACTCGCCCTTCACCGGCTTCACGTCCTTCGTTGGCCGCCACGTCAGCCCGTCCGGGCTCACAAACGGCAGCAGTGTCCCGAGCCGCGTCTTGTGTCGAAAATACACATGCGTGACCATCTTGTAGCGACGCGAGGCATCGGGATCGACCTCGTCCTTGATCACCTTCAAGTTCACAAAGCCCCACGCACCGCCGACATCCACGAGGTTGTTCTTCTTGCTACCGCGATACTCAACCAGCCCCAGTTCCGGCTTCACCCAGTTTACCCCATCCACGCTCTCCGCATAAGCCGCCCGCCAACGCTCGGAGGCCACCGCGCCCTTTCCCGCATCATCAAAGGCCACATACCACATCCGGTATTTGCCACCGTCTTGGATGATCGAACCATAAAACTGCACCCCATGCGCATCCACCGTGCCCGGTGCTCCACGCGTCACCACGGGATTGCCTTCAAACCGCTCCGGCTGCCGCATTTCGAGCCTCAAATTCTGCGTGTGCGGAATCGAGATGTTGTCGAAGGGGAACAGCGTGGTCGCTTTCGTTTCATCGAAAAGACCCGCTGCGCCTAGGCGGGCCGTGGTGAGGACAAGAGCGGCAATCAACGGTTTCATGGTTGTTTCTTTTTTTTCGCGTTGGCTTTCTTTGCGGCACCTGGGTCGATGAGTGTGACGGGTTCGCCTTGCAGAAGTGGTTTGCCAAAAACGGTTTGAGTGTCGCCTTGCTGCTTCATCCAGGCATCGAGATCGCTGCGCATCGCGGCAAGTCGCTCAGCTTGTTTCGGCTCGGCCGCGAGGTTGTGAAGTTCGTTCGGGTCGTTGGCGAGGTCGTAGAGTTCTTCGGAGGGGCGTGTGGTGAAGCGCTTCACCTTGGCGGCGGCAGCGGGATCATTCTCGGCGGCGGTGAGCCATGTTTTCCAATACGCGAGGCCGCTGGGGCCGGAGGAGCGTGAGATGTGCGAGTGATGCTGAAACTCGGGATGGAGATTGCGGATGTATTTCCAGTCCTGCGTGCGGACGCTGCGGATGGGATAAACGTTGAAGTCGCCGTCGCCGCTGTGGGTGGCGAAGATCCGATCGCGATGCCTGGTGGTGGTGCCGCGCAGGATTCCGGCGAAGGATTTGCCGTCGATGTCGTCCGGCACTTTCCCGCCGCCGAGTTCGATGAAGGTGGGAAGCAAATCGGGCCAGCAGACCATCGCATCGCTGGTGGTGGCGGGTTTCAGCGTGCCGGGCCAGGCGATGATGAGCGGAATGCGGATGCCGGCATCGTAGAGGTTCCATTTGCCAAAGGGCCACTGGCCGCCGTGATCGGCGGTGTAGATGAAGAGCGTGTCGCCAGCGATTTTCTCACGAGCAAGGGTGCGGACCTCGCCGAGCAGCGTGTCGGCCTTGGTGATGTCGGTGAGGTAGCTCGCCCGCTGCTCTCGTGTGACGGCGGTGTCCATATGCGTGGGCGGGATCGTGACCTTCGTCGGATCATAGCTGCGTTCTTCGCTCCACGGCACATGCGGATGGCGTGTGCCGACGAAAAGACAGAGCGGCTTCTTCGACGTGCGTTCGCTGAGGAACTTCGCTACTTCGGCCGTGTCCGAGATGCCCACGGGTGGCCCGATCACGGTATCGAAATCGTAGAACTTGGCCCAGTCGCCGTGCGCGACCTTGCCGATGATGGCGACCTCGTAACCAATGCTTCGAAGCACGGTGGGCAACGATGGAACCTCGGGCCTTTTGGCGTTGTGATTGGCCTCCGCACCATTGCGAGCGGACCAAAGACCCGTCAGCATCGCCGTGCGGCTCGGTCCGCAGGCAGGCGAGGCGACAAAGGCGTGCGTGAACTTCAATCCTTCCTCCGCGAGCCGTTTCATGTTCGGCGTGCGGACCTCGGTGGAGCCATAGGCCTGCGAATCGAGCTGGCTGTGATCATCCGAGATGAAAACGACGATGTTGGGCTGGGCCGCGAAAACGGACAGCAGAGGGCAAAGAGCGAGGAAGAACAAAAGGCGTTTCATGATCGGAGAGGCCTCTGAACTGGTTGGTTGGGGCGAATGTTGCGGCTTTTTACTCACCGCTGGCTCTGGCCCGCTCTCTGCTGCAACAATCGGGCCTTCCTGCTCGTTCCCTTGGAACCCCCAAAACCCCTCATGAATCGTCGTCATTTTCTTCTCAGTTCGATTGGCACCACGCTGGCCTTGCCGAGCATGTCTTCGCTTTTGGCCAAAGGGGCCACGGGCGGCTCCGTGCAGGCGGCAAAAGGCGCGGGCATGGGCGCACGGCGCTTTGTGGCGATCGGCAACCTGCTTGGCTACCAGACGAAGAGCCTGTTTCCGACGACAACCGGCCGGAATTACGAGAAAACGACGTTGCTGGAGCCTTTGTGGGACATTCGCGACAAGATGACGGTCCTCCGCGGGCTCGATCACGGCGTCAAAGGCGGGCATTTTGCGGTGCATTCGTTCCTTTCCGGCGTGCTGCATTCCGAGGCGCAAAATCGCCCGGCTGGAAATGTGACCATCGATCAGTTCCTCGCGGACGAAGTGGGCTTTGAGACGCGTTTTCCATCGCTCACCGTGGGTTCCGAAGGTGGCATTCATGGTGGCTGCCAGATCGCGTGGACAAAGTCGGGCGTGCGCGTGCCGCCGGTGACGAATCCGGCGGAGTTGTTTGAGAAGCTTTTCGTCACCGACTCGAAGGAGCGTCAGGCTCGTCGGGCGCAGGAGAATCAGGTGCAGGCGTCCATCCTCGATTCCGTGCTGGAGGAGGCGAACCGCCTTTCCAAGAAGGTGAACAAGGAGGACAAGGACAAGCTCGACGAATACCTCACGTCCGTGCGCGATGTGGAGAAGCGCCTCGAACTGCGCCAGCGCTGGACGAACCAGCCGAAGCCGAAAGCGCCCTTCGACAAGCCTGCGAACCGCAACGCCGTGGAAGATTTGCCGTTGCTGTATGAGATGATCGCGCTCGCCTTGCAGTCGGACAGCACGCGCATCGCCACGCTGGAAATCGGCGGCGACTTCATGCCGCAGCATCTCGGCATCAAGAAAGACTGGCACGGCCTCTCGCACCACGGCAACGACGCCGAGGCCATCGCCGACCTCATCACACTGGAGAAGTATCAGATCGATCATTTCGGCAAGTTCGTCGCACGACTCTCGAAGATGAACGACGGCGAGCGCACGCTGCTCGACTCCACCACCGTGCTTTTCGGCAGCGGCATGGGTGACGGCAACGTGCACAAGAACTCCGATCTCCCCATCCTCCTCGCCGGCGGCGGCTACAAGCACGGCGAATTCCGCGAAGTCCCGCGTGAAGGCATCAACAAGGTGCCGCTGTGCAATCTCTTCGTCGATATAGCCCAGAAGATGGGCGTCGAGACCGATTCGTTTGGCAGCAGCACGGGACGCTTCGCTTGATGCCGAGCGGTTTCGATAGCGCGGTCACGCCGACGCCATGACCAAGGTCGCTGCTTGCGAAAATTCATGAACAGCCCGCCCGCCATTCCTTTCGGTGACTATCTTGTCTTTGTGGACGAGAGCGGCGATCACAGTCTCACGAGCATCAATCCGCAGCATCCCGTGTTCGTGCTGGCTTTCGTCATCATCAAAAAGACAGATTATGTGCGGCAGGTATGCCCGGCCTTCCAGGAATTCAAAATGCGCTACTGGGGCCATGATGAGGTGGTTCTGCATGAACACGAGATCAGGAAGCCACAAGACGCCTTTTCCTTCCTTCAAATCAAGCCACTGCGAGAAAAGTTCATGCGAGAACTGACAGTCATCATGGAAGAGCTTCCCGCGACCGTCGTGGCTGTGGTGATTGATAAGACGGCCTTCCTCTCCGCCCATGCCTCTCCCGAGGGTGTCTATGACTATGCCATGGAGATTGGGATCAATGCGATCTTTTCCTTTCTGCAACGGCACGACAACTCTGACGCGAAAACACCCGTGGTGGTAGAGTGTCGTGGACGAAAAGAGGACAAAGAGCTCGAACTCGCTTTCCGACGGTTTTGCGATTCTGGGAAAGGCCACAATCGCCCGTTGCCCTTTGATTTGGTCATGATCCCCAAAACTTCCAATTCTGCCGGTCTGCAACTGGCCGACCTAGTTGCCCGGCCCATCGGGATTAAACACATCCGACCCCAGCAACTCAACCGGGCTTATGACATCATCCAGGCCAAATTGGATCGTGTTGGAAACGATGAACCGGAGGGCTATGGATTGATCACCATCCCCTGAAATGCGAAAGGCCCTCGGATATTTCCAAGAGCCTAGCGCCGGGCGGATATTTCCACCCCAACTTGAAGTCAAAGTAACTCTTTAATTATTGGCGTCAAAAATTAATCCAGAAAGCCTCTCAAACCTCCTCTTCGATGACGAAATCCCCTCTCAACGCCCCACGCTCCTCTCGCGGAGCGAGAGGGCTACTTTGCTTCGCGTTTGCGGCCACGTTCACGCATGCCGCCGAAGCGCAGCCGAAGGTCGTGCAGCAATTCCTCAGCAAATACTGCCTCGAATGCCACGACGCGGATGTGCAGAAGGGGGATCGCTCGTTTGAGACGTTCGAGCTGCCGCTGAAAGGCACCGCGGACCTCATTGAGGCGCGAGACATCATCGACCAGCTCACGCTGAAGGAGATGCCGCCGAAGAAGGCGGACCAGCCGAATGACGAGGAGCGCATTGCGATGATCCGGGCGCTGCGAGACGGCACCGTGGCTGCTTATGGCAAACTTGAGAGCACCGGCAGTCGCACGGTGATGCGCCGCCTTTCGAGCCGCGAGTATGAGAACACACTGGCGGTGCTGTTTGGCCGTCGCGTGGACACTTTGGGCCTCACGGCGGATTTTCCGAAGGAGAAGACCACCGAGCACATGGACACGATCGGCAAGTCGCTCGTGACCTCCGGATTCCTCGTCGATCAGTATTTTCAATCCGCGAACCGCCTCGTCGAGACGCGGCTCGGCAAACCGGCCACGCCGCCGAAGGATTGGAAGTTCAACGGCCACTTCGTGCAATACGAGGAACTGCAAGGCTCGCACAAAAGCGCCTTCAACTACCGCTACCTCAATCTCTACGAGCAGCCGAACAGCGACACGCGCCAGGGCGGTTACGGCCACATCGAGGATTTCCTCAAGGGCGTGCCCGTCTCCGGTCTCTACGACCTCGAAGTCGAGGCCACCGCGATGCATCGAGACACGCATTACGATCCCACCATCTTCGGCATCGACTTTTCGGAGCCCTTCGTCCTCGGCGTCGTGCCCGGTGATGTGACGAAAGGCCATATTCATTATCCGCAGCCCATCGAGCCGCTGCTCGCCAGCGCCGTGGTGCCGGACAATGAGCCGAAGCGGCTGAAATTCCGCGTGTGGCTCGAAGCGGGCCAAACGCCACGCTTCATCTTCCCGAACGGCCCGTATGAATCCCGCGCCGCCGTCGTCACGATCAACAAAAAGTACAAAGATGAGTTCAAAAGCGATGTCGGCTCATCGGGAGTCGGTCGTGCGCACATTTTGAAGGAGGGCAAACTCCCTCACATCCGCATCAGCGAGATCGCCATCCACGGTCCCGTGCCGGAAACGCCTGCCAGCGTCGAAGAAGCGGCCGTTTTTGGCAAAGAAGGCTTCCAGGAGGCCAAGGCGCTCGATCAATTGAATGCCTTCGCCGAGAAGGCCTATCGCCGTCCGCTCACCGAGGAGGACAAAAAGCCGATTCGTGCGCTTTACGACAAGCGAATCGCCGAAAAAGCCGCGCCACGTCAGGCCGCGCTCGATGCGCTCAAGTTGATCCTTTGCTCGCCGAGCTTCCTTTACCTCAGCGAGATCACCGACGAGTCGGAAAAGCGTCTCAAGCCCTACGACCTCGCCTCGCGCCTCTCGTATGGACTTTGGTCCGCACCGCCGGATGACGCGCTTTTGGCCGCTGCGAAGTCCGGCAAGCTCACCGACGACGCCGAGCTCAAAAAGCAGATCCAGCGCATGATCGCCGATGAACGCATCAACGGCTTCGTGAATGGTTTCATCGACAGTTGGCTCAATCTCCGCGATCTCGGCAGCCAGCCGCCGCCGCGTGAAACGAACCGCGCCTACTACGCCGAGGACCTGCCCAGCTCGATGAAAACCGAGGCGCGTCTGTTTTTCCGCGACCTGCTCCAAAACAACGGCTCTGTGGCGCAGTTCATCGACTGCGAGCACACCTTCGTGGACAAGAAACTCGCGAAACTCTACGAACTGCCGGAGAAGGACAAATTGCGCCTCGCCGATGGCTTCCAAAAAGTCAGCCTCAAGGGCAACAATCATCGCGGCGGCCTGCTCGGCATGGCAGCGGTGCTCACCGTGAGCGCGAACGGCGTCGAGACCTCGCCTGTCACGCGTGGCGTATGGGTCACGGAGAATTTCCTCGGCGTCCCGCCGCCACCGCCGCCGGATGTCGTGCCCGCCATTGATCCCGATGTCAGCGGCGCCACCACCATTCGCGACCGACTCGCCAAACACCGCGCCGATGCCGCCTGCGCCGAGTGCCATCGCAAAATCGACCCGCTCGGCTTCAGCCTCGAAGCCTACGATCCCGTTGGCCGCTGGCGCAAAACCTATCCGAAGCCCAAAAAAGCCAAAGACGCCCCCAAGATCGACACCACCGGCGAATTCCCCTCCGGCGAGACCTACGCCGACTTCACTGGCTTCAAACACGTCATCCGCGACACCCGCGCCGACCTCTTCAGCCGTCACTTCGTCCGCCAGCTCCTCACCTACACCACCGGCCGCACCATGGAAATCGCTGACGACCTCCCCCTCGACCAACTCCACGAAAAAGTGAAGAAACAAGGCCTCGGCCTGAAAACGCTAATGGTCGAGTGTTTGATGAGCGAGGTGTTTCGGTCGCGGTGAGTCGGCTGTAGACATACGGGCAAAAACCGCAAGCTCAGACCTCTGCCTCGAGTTCCGCACCGAGCAGTCGCAGAAGTTCCCGGAGGCGGAGTTTGCAGCTCCATAGGTGAGTCTTTGACAGCGATTCCGCCGCCGACTGGCACAGTTCTACGTCGGTGTGGGGCCGTTGCCGATAGAAGCCAACGATCAAGCTGGCCAGTCTCCGTTGCTGTTCGTCCAAACGTTGTTCAAGGGTTTGCATGCTGATCTCGTCTTGCTCCCTTAGGTTCGCACAGAACCGTCCACGGCCTTGGGCCATCAGCGGCTGTGTTGCTATCGCCCATCCTGCGTATTCACGTGTCCATGGGTGAGAAGCGCGCAAAGCCAGTCCTGCGAGGCGCCCTATGATATCCGTGTGCTTGGGCAATGGTGTTGTTGCGCCTGCCTCCCGCCACTGAAAGAGCCGAGTGGGCACGCTGCCGCAGGTGCCTAGCCAAGCGAAGGCCCACACAGCACTATGCTGCTCGGCCAGATGTTCCGACCACAGGAATTCGCAAAGCTGATCGTGGCATGCTTGCATGGCACCAGATGGGGGCACGTCCTTTGCGTCATTCTTCTGACGCTGAAGGAGGAAGGCATTGAGCAGCGCCAGCAGTGTTGCTTCGACCCGCTCTCGTAATAGTGTGCTTGGTTCCTCGTGCGCTTCCTTCTTCAAGAAAGTCGAGTTGACGTGACGAAACGCTTCTTCAATCGCGCCGAGTTTTCCAGCTTGGAGCTGACTTTGGATTGATCCTGCGAGCACATGAACCGCAGGCACAGCCCAATCGGCTGAGTCCAGTTGAGTCACCGCAAATTGCCGCACAGGCGGTCCGTGTCGTCCTGACCAGAATTGTCCGATACATGGAGCCGATTCCAGCGATCTTGCATGCACTAGGAGACAATGAGCCGCTTGCTCAATCAAAGTTGGTGAAGCAGGCGCTTCATCGGCGAGGCACTGGAGCAGCAGCACCAAGAGCTGCTTTTCAGGAGCGCGTGCTTTTGAGTTGGGATCGGCAACCCTCAGGGCCTCGATCATCAGTGTCAACAAGGCGGCTGTTTGGCGCCCCCCGAGGACGGCTGCCAGCGGGATCACTTCCTTCCATTTCTCCTGTTCCAGATGCGGCTGGAGGACATCGGCCAGGGTATCGCAATCCGTTCGTCCGGCGTGCCAGCTCTCAACACAGGCGCGGGCGGTGAGATATTCCTGGAAGGTGAGGTGGCGGAATTCATAAAAGTCCTCGATGCGGCCCTCCTCCACATCCTTACCTGTGATCATGAGCAGGCTACTGCGGTATTCCACGCGGTCGATGAAGGTGCCGGGATCCAGCCGACTGAGTCCGAAGGTGTCCTCCAGCACCGTGTTCGCCGCCGTGAGGCTAACGCGCAGCCTAGTGCGGCTGATGCGCTGCACCCCGGCCATCATCATGTCATAGGCCACCCAGGCGAGACGTGGCTCCGCATCGTCTAAGGAGATGCGGTCATGGCCTTCCACGTTCCAGCTCCAGAGCAGTACTTTCACCGCCTCGGCGTAAAGCTTGGCCCGGCCCGTAGGTAGATCGCCAGTCTGGCGCTTCACCAGGAAGAGTGTGGTGAGCAGCAACGGATTTCCCGCGAGCTGGACGACACGATCATTGCCTATGATGCGGTCGGCAAGCTGCCGTGCGCTCTCACGCACCTCGGCGCTGTCGCCATCCACCTGCACATGCCAGCGCTCGGACAGCGTGCGGATGTCGTCTTCGCCAAGCGTGGCAAGAAACGTTTGCTGACAGAATGGCGCGAGGTGCGGCGCGACGTGGCGAAAGCCCGCCTCGCGGCTGGTGAGCACCAGACTGGTCTGTGGCCACACATCCAATGCGGCTCGGAGGGTGCAAACCAAGGCGGTACGCGCAGCGTCATCGCTGATTTCATCCAACCCGTCCACCAGCAGCAGCGCAGTTCCACGCTGGAGCGCATCGTGAGCGAGGGCGAGGAAGACCTCGCTGTGATGACTCAGATGATCTTTCCGCGCCAGATCCTGTAAAAGATCCCCCAGGGGACGTCGTGCCAGCTCCCGCAGTTCACGGCAGCGCAGGAATATAGGGAACCACTCGCGATCCGGGAGTTGATCGGTGGCCAGCGTGCGCCGTTGCGGATCGGCATAGGCGACGGCAAGACGTTTTAGCAAGGTGCTCTTTCCTCCGCCGGGTGCAGCGAGGATGGCGAGGCGATGATGGGTTGTAAGCGCCTCGGCAACGGACGTCTCTATCATTTTGTCGTCCTCGCCTTTGATATTCAGCTGCTGTGGCACAAACAAGTCCTCCAAGCGAAAGCGCCGAGAGGCCACGGCTTCGTCGCTGGGAATGCCTTCGATGCTAATGAAGCCGCACTCGTGCTCAAGATACCTGCGCCAGGCCTCTCGTGTGACCAGCACCTGCTCCTGGCTGAATTTGCCAAGCTGGACATTGGGATTAAGGCAGATGAGGTCGTGCAAATCGCCACCACAGTTCTGATCCGCAGCGATGAGACTCCGTGCCAGCTCTGCCTGAGCGGGCGTGCCATCGGCTGCAATCAGAACAACATGACTGCGCACCGCCCCGCGCGTGTAACACACGGCCCAGAACAAGCCGTTCGAGTGCGATAGGACGATGCGTGTGTCGTCCAACTTGAGGTCCGGCATCCTGCCCATGCAGCGCCCTGCCTGATCCGTTGCCACTGAGAAGTCGCACAAGCGTTGCCCCCGCATGAGATGCTCCACCACCTTCGGGCCATCCAATAGGGTGAAGCGCGACGCATTCTGTTGCTCCATCTCCACACCGCTTTCCTTGAAGCCAAAGAGCGAAACGAAATAGCCCGCGACATGGCGTTCACCGGCCTTGCGCTTCTCGCCATCCAGCACGCCGTAAAACTTGTTCAGGTCGCTGCCGCCGGGCAGATCAGTCGTCGCTTTGCACTCGGCTACGGCGAGAGATTTGTCCGCTGCGTGATCCGCTTTCACATCCAGCTCGTAGCCACCTTTATGGATATTGAGCCTGGGATTCTCATAGCCGAGGCAAAGGAAAAGGTCAGACGCCAACGTAGTGAAAAGATCGCCACGTTTGTTGGCATCGGGTTCCAGAAGACGAATGGCAGGAGGACTCATAGCCGACAAGATGAACAGACAGGAAGCTCTAAGCGAGTGGATTGTTGAGGTGATGCCCCATAGGAAAACGCAGATGGAAGCTGTTCTGACGTTCGGGCTCAAGCTATCACTTCGCACGAGACACTTCCACGATTCGCACTTCATCCACAGGGCCATCAATCCAGAAGCAAACTCGCCACTTGTTGAATCTCGCGCGCTGGATCATGCGCCCGTCTGTAGCGCGGATCTGATCTTCCACACCCGTCAGCGGGTAGTCGGCCAGCTTTTCGAAAATGGCGAGGATCTCGCGCCGGGAACGCGATGGCAGCCGCCAGAGGGACTCGGCGAGGTCACTGTCGAGGATGACCTTGTGAGGATTCACTCAGCGACCTTCGGATTCGAGCTGCTCGTGTTTCTCCTTGAATGCCTCCAGCGAAACGGATCGCCCAGTGTCCATCGAACGCATGCGCTGGGAAAGAAGCCCCCGCAACTCATCCTCCGTCTCCAGCGCGGTCAAATAGCGGGTCAGTTCGATCCGTTCCGCGAGGGGCAGCATGGATGCTTGGGATGCGATATCAGCGTAGCTCATGAACGAATTGTATTCAGAGCACAAAGTAACTCAAGAGGAGGATTGAATTAGGAGGGCTCTCAAGATTTAAGGCACAGCGGATTTAAAAACGAGAATGCTTTATTTGGTTCACTCCAACAACCACTGCCACGCCGTCACCACTCTCGTCTTCGCGGGCAGCGCCAGCTTGGGAAAGCCGTTTTGATGCAGGGTGATGAGCGTGCAGGTGGCTTTTGGGGAAACAGAGGCGGCATCGGCCAGGGCGCGGAGTTCGCGTTTGGCGGTTTCGGGGTCGCTGGCGTCGGCGCAGACTTGGATGAGCTCGTGGCGGCCATCGGCGTGGCGGGCGAGGAAGTCGATCTCGTAACCTGTGGGCGTGCGGACCCAGGTGGTGGTGGAGCGGCGGCGTTCGAGTTCGAGCAGCACGAGCGTCTCCAGGGCGTGACCGAGGTTCGCACGACCGGTGCGGTCGTAGAGGGCAATGAGCGCGGTGTCGATGGGATAGGCTTTGCGAGGGTTCACCATACGCTGGCGCTCGGAGCTGGACTCCATCCAGACGGTGCGCACGAGGAAGGCATCCTCCAGATGGGCGAGGAGCTCATGCAGCGTGTTTTTTGCCACGGGCATGCCCTTCGAGGTGAGGAAGTTGTGGATCTTCTGCACGCTGAACGGGCTGCCGGCATGGGCGAGCAAGTGGCGCACGAGGAAACGCAGCGCGGTGACGTTCGCCACTTGATGGCGCTCCACGACATCGCGTAGCATGGCGACATCGACGTAGCTTTGCAGCAGGCGTGAGCGAGCGTCCGTAGGCAGGCCGAGTGTTTCAGGAAAACCGCCGCCGCTGAGATAATCGGCCAGCGCCTTTTCGATGCGAGAGCGTTTGGCGGGCGTTAGCGCGGTGACATCCTCCGGCACGGGAACGCTTTGATGCGCCAGCAGCTCGCGGAAGCTGAATGGATGAATGATGATCTCCAAAGCCCTGCCACGCATGGAGGTGGCGACCTCTTGGCTGAGCATTTTCGCCGAAGAACCGCTGAGGAAGACCTCCACCTTCTCTGAGTCGAGGATTCGGCGCACGAAGGACTCCCAGCCTTTGACGAGTTGCACTTCGTCCAGACACAGCATGACCTTATCCCGTCCGCGAACACCGGGATGGGTGCGGTAGTATTCATCGAGCAAAAATGTCAGAGCATCGGCCTCCAAGCCGGGCAGGCGCTCGTCCTCGAAGTTCAGATAGACGAGCCGCTCACGCGGGATGCCTTGCTCCAGACGCTCCTGAATTTGCTGGAAGAGAAAGCAGGTCTTTCCCGCCCGGCGCATGCCAATCACCGCCTGTGCCTTGCCAGGCAGCAAGGTCATCGGCACCTGTCGCCGTGTGAGCAGAGGCAGCTCCTGGCTCGTGCCGAGCGCGAGCTTTTCCTGGAGGGCGGCAGTTTGGGTGGCGGTCATTTGTCTTTTATTGAGAGACAATTATCCACTTATTTGTCTTTTTAAAAGAGATAAATGGTGATCTGTGTGCAGCCAAAGAGCGACTCCTTGGTTGATTCGTCTTCAACAGCTTGAAGACGTCAAAACCATCTATCGGCCACAGACTGATGGCTACGTTTCGGGAATCACATCTTCCGAGATGAGACGCAACGGAACCTATCATGTCCGCTCCAGCGCTAGCTCCACGATGAAAGCACCGAAGCAGATCATCGAGTCATCTCCTGGGATGGAGCCATCGGATTCGATATCGACCATGATGGAGCTCATCAGGAGAGGGAAGGCATATCACGGGGAGGCAGGCTTCACGCGTTCCTTCAGGACGTCGCGGAGGGATTTGCCGTCGAAGGTGAGGTTTTCGAGGACGGCGAGGCCTTGGTGGACGCGGACTTCGGCGATGATGCCTTTGGCATCGCGGATGGATTCGGCGAACCATTTATCGGCTTCAGGGGCGAGGGCTTCGTTGAGGTAGAAGCGGTCAAAAGGCCAATCGACGTTTGCTTTGCTCTCGGACTCCCAATTGTAGGTGACGCGGACGTAGTCGCCGGAGGAAGGCGGTTCGGCGCTGACTTCTTGGAGAGCGGTGAGGCCGTCGGGGCCGGTTTGCAGCGTTGCGTAGGCGTATTGGCCTTCGAGCAGTTTCGTGCCTTTCGCGATGGGGGCCTCGTCCTGATCGGGGCGCACGGCGAGGTAGCGGCCGCGCAGGGGATCGTAGGGATCGGGGGCGGTGCATTTGAGCCGGATGAGCGTGCCGTGGGCCAGCGTGCGTTCGTATTTGAAGATCTGCGAGAGCGGCGCGGCCCACTGGGCCAGCGAGACCACGGCAAAAAGGATGAGCGGGAGTGATTTCATGGCTGGGAGGTGGTGAGGCGGGCTTTGAGGCGGCCCATGCTGATGTTGAAGGCGAGGAAGGCCACGCCGATGACGATGAAGGCGAGGCCCTTGGCGAGCAGGGATAGCTCGCTCTCAAACATGCGGGCAATGAGCAGCACACAAAGCAGCGCGGCTCCGAGTCGCGGAGCACCACGGCGACCGCTGAATTCGAGTACAATGAGCGTGATGCCGAGGACGAGCAGGTGCAGCGTCATCAGCCAGGGTACGGCGGCAGCCGCCGAGGAGCCGAAAATGAGTCCAAAGAGCGGGGTGAGAATGATCGAGGTCACGGCGAGCACGGCCCAGCGACTGGTGCGGATGGCGTGGAAGGCGAACAAGCCGGTCGTGAGAAGCAAAACCCAGGTCCATGGGATCTTCGCCGCGGTGGTGTAGCTTTTCACGATCTCCTCACCGGCGTCCTGGAAGGTGCTGGCGACGCCGAAGATGAGCAGGAAGAGAAAACCGAGCACAATCTGCGGTTTGTGCCGCGCCGGAGCGTCGAGGCCGATTTGATTCAGCGGGAGCAGGGCCATCGCGGCAGCGGTGAAGGCCCACAGCGAGAAGAAGGTATCGCCATCGCCCCAACTGCGACCGAAGTGCTGCTGGGTGGCACAATAAGCCGCGGCCGCGAGGCCGAAGGAGGCGCTCAGAGCCATGATCCAGCGCAGGGTGACGGAGAGAGATTTTTCCAATCGGAAGCCGGGCCAGAAGGGGAAGAGGCCGAGCAGGAGCAGCGGATAGAGGAGGGCGCTTTGATACCAGACCTTGCCGAGGTCACACTGGTGGATGGACCACTCGGCGATGGCGAGGAGGTAAAAGATGGCCACGGAGGTGGAGCGCATCACCCACACGAGCGGCAGGCTGAGGAGGAACCACGCGAAGAGGAAGTCCGGCCAGGCACCGCCCAGATTGTAGATCTGCGAGACGAGGGCGATGCAGGCTCCGGTGGCCATGGTTTGCAGCATGGCGGCGGTCTCACGCACCCACGCGGCGGCGGCATCGCCTTTGCGCAGCACGAGGAAGCTGAAAACCTGCGAACCAAGCAGCGGCAGGAAGGCAAACAGCAGCCGCACCGGCCGGGTGAAGTCGTCCCAGTTGTAACCAATGATGGCGATAAGGCCGGTGCCGATGAGCAGCGCCCCGAGTGCCCCCATGACGAGCTGGGCCACGCCTGGCTGCGAATCATCAAAGGGATGCCGCTGGCGCAGGGACGCGGCGTTTTCGGCGGTGAGGAGGCCGTCGCGTTCCCATTGTGGGAGTTGATCGTGCAGCCAGCGATGGTGAGAGGCGTTCATAAAGGCCGGATGGAAGCCGAGGCTGGCAGGTGAGGCGAATTGAATTTCACAATCCTCGCATCAACTGGCTGAATGGCCTCGTCCTTACCGCGGCTTGCGGGCGAGGATGCCGATGAGCAGCCTTTCGAGCACGAGCTTGGAATCCAGCGAGGAGGTGACGAGCTTCACATTCGCATCGAGGCAGGCTTTGAAGGCCGCGTGCAGCTCATCGAGCGTGAAATTCCCTGTTTCAGGCAGGGCGAGGAACATCGGGTAAGCGTTGAAGCCGGTGCCGTCCTTCTTTCGCGGCAGATGCGCGGTGGCGGAGGATGGTAGGCCGTCGAGCGAGGCGCAGAAGCCGTTGTAGTTGAACTTGTTCAGCTTGTAGCGGCTGCCCAGGTCTTTGATGAGAAGGAGGCTGCGCACGCGGGGCACGATGGCGGCGAGCAGCAGGCCGATGGCGTTCTGACCCTGGTACATGAGCGTGCCGAGCAGATCGAGAGCTCGCTGGAGGTCACGCTTGCCGATGGCATTGCCGAGATCCCACAGTACTCCCGCACGGCTCATGGAGACGAGCGTTTGAACGGTCTTCAGCCCGGCTCGGCGTCGCTCGCCGAGATAGAGGTCGATTTTGATGAGTTCGTTCTCGAGCTGGCGGGTGTCGTCGCCGGCCATTTGCACAAGCAATTCGAGGGCGCCGGATTCAAAGGTGATGCCGAGGTCCCTGGCCCGCTGCGTGGCCATGGCGAGCACCGGACCTTCCCAGCCTGCCCGCGAGGTGTCCGGCTTGTCGAAGACCTCAATGTTCGCGAGCTTCGAGATGCGTTTGTAGGCATTGCGGCGCTTGTCGATGCCGCTGGTGCTGATGACGAACTTCACATCGCTGCCGAGGCCGCTTTCGACCACATTCAAGATGCGCTCGAATCCATCCACGGCGGCCTGCGAACGGCCTGTTTGCGTATCGCCGAGGAAGTTGGCGTATTTAAGCCACACCACTTTCGTGCCGCCAAAGAAGGGCAGCGTCTGCAGGGCCATGCACACATTTGAGCAGATGGTGCCGGCGTGCTCGGCGTTGTCCGCAGTGCCGTCGATGATGTCGTTGGAGAAATCACCTGCGTCCGGTGGGGTGAGCTGGCGCACGGTGAGCAGCGCGGCCTCCTTCACACGTGCCTCATCGCTGCCCATGAAAACATGGATGGCGGCGGTGGGGCTGGCTTTTTTCGGCGGAGGCATGCGGGAGAGGCGGGCGGCATGCTTGGCGAGATTCAGCGGCTCGGCAAGCCATGCTCCGGGGTCGTTTTTGCCGCTCGCACAATCCAGGCGGCGGGCGTAGTCATCCCGCATGGCTACTCCGAGCGACCGTCCTCACATCATCGCCGTCTTCTGCGATTTCGAAAACCTAGCCATCGGTGCCCGCGAGGCCAAATACGACCGCTTTGACATGACGAAGGTGCTCGACCGCCTGCTGCTCAAGGGCAGCGTCGTGGTGAAAAAGGCCTACTGCGACTGGGAACGCTACAAAGGCTTCAAGGCTACGATGCACGAGGCGGCCTTTGAAATGATCGACATTCCGCATGTGAGCAAAAGCGGCAAAAACTCGGCCGACATCCGCATGGTGGTGGATGCGCTCGATCTCTGCTACATGAAAGGCCATGTGGATACCTTTGCCATCGTGAGCGGTGACTCCGACTTCTCACCGCTGGTGAGCAAGCTACGTGAGAATAACAAGACCGTCATCGGCGTCGGCGTGAAGCAGAGCACGAGTAGCCTGTTCATCGGCAACTGCGATGAGTTCATCTTCTACGACGACCTCGTCCGCGAGGAGGAGAACGTGAAAGCCCGCGTGACGCAGGCCAAGCAGGCCGCGGCTCCTGCCGCCGCGAAACCGGCCTCGAATGACAAAAAGCAGCCTGAGAAGCCCGCTGGTGATCCTGAGGAGGCGATTCGACTCGTGATGGAGACCATCGATGCCCTGCTCGCTCGTGGAGATAAAGACGCCGTCTGGGCCAGTCATGTGAAGCAGGCCATCCGCCGCCTTCAGCCGCAGTTTGAAGAGCGCTTTTACGGCTTCCGCAGCTTCAGCACCTTGCTGGAGGCCGTGCAGGCGCATGACCTGGTGAAGCTGGAGAAGAAAGGTGATAGCGGCTATCTCATCCGTGCGGTGGCGGCGGGGGAAGTGTGATGGGAATGACGCATGAAGGAGCGTCTTGCAAAACACACCAAACCCTCGTTCTGGCGAACGAGCCTACGAGGCGCGTTGTAGGCGCATTCGCCAGAATGCGGTGAGGGGCAAGAATTCGACGGATTGACGATTGATGAACAAGGATTGCTGATTGTTGAAGTTCAGACCTCCGCGAAGCGCCGCACTTCAAAAAATAAGCCATCGGCACTCTGCAATCGTCAATCCATGCTCTCACCGGTTCACCCAGCGTGAACCCGACGAGAGCCCCACCTGCCAATTTCGCTCGTGCATGTAGCTGTAGTCGGTTTTTCCCTGGGCTCCGATGAGCCAGACGCCGGTGTGGCGCTTCCATTCGCGGCTCATGCTTTCGGCGCTGTGGCAGCCCCAGCTCTTGCAGTAGGCATTTTTGGCGAAGGCACTGCCGCTGATGCGTCCGAGGTCCGCCTGGTGGAGCCAGCAGACGGAGTTCGCATACACATCCGAGCTGTAATCGAACATGAAGCTGAATTTGTTCGAGTGGCCGAAGTACTCGAAGCCGGAGATTTTGGTGCTCCAGCGGCTCATGCCGCCATTGATGTAGCGGATGAGCTCGTCGGTGCTGCGAAACCATACCAGCTTGATGAAGGGGTAGGCCTTGGGCACGGATTCCACGTTTTGCGTGAGCGGCTGGCGCTCGGAGGCACCACGGCGGACGTAACCATCGCGATACACCAGCCAGGTGATGTGCGTGCCAGCCGGGGCGGTCTTGTGAATCTCCTGCATGCGCACGCGGGCGGTGCGGATGAAGTTTCCCCACCAGCGGTCGTGCTGCTCCGCCGGCTTCCGCAGGTCCTCGAAGGTCCGCACCGCCGGGCCGCCGCTGACGACGATGTATTCCGTATCGGCGACGGCGGAGGTGATGGAGGCCGCGAGAAGAGCGAGGAGAAGCCGGAGACGCATGGCAGGGCAGGGGATTACTTGGTTTCGACGAGCTTGAAGTTCTTGAACTGAACCACCATCGGCGGACCCTGGTGGATCTGGAGGGCCAGGAGACCTTCCTTGGGGGCGTTGGCGGCATCTTCATCGGTCACGTCGATGGTCTGCATGCCGTTGATGAAATGCTGCACATGGTTGCCCTTGGCGACGATGCGATATTCGTTCCAGTCTTCCTTTTTGATGGCGGCCTGGATGGCGGCGTTGTCGCCCACGGTGCCGTTTTTCTCGACACTGGGCTTCTTGGCATCGGCACCGGTCTTGATGGTGTTTTTCTCGCCACGAAGGGCCAGGATACCGCGACCGCGCTCCTCATAGAGGATGCCGCTGTATTTATCGCCCGCTTCGAAATCGGCCTGGTAGCCGCTGATGATGGGACCAAAGGCTCCGGGGTCGAGTTCCTTGCTGCGATACTGCACGCCGGAATTTCCCTTTTCGATGCGGTATTGGAAGGAGAGTTCGAAATCGGCCACTTTGCCGCCTTTCCAGACGAGGAAGGTATTGTGCTTGATGATGCCCTTCTTTGGATCGGCGGGGTCAGGCGGCGTGATGCCGGTGATGGTGCCATCCTTCACGCTCCAGAGGTCTTTGTTGCCTTCCCAGCCAGTGAGGTCTTTGCCGTTGAAGATTTCCACCTCGCCAGCGGCGGCGGTCAAGGTGAGGGCGAGGAGGGCGGCGAAGGTGTGGAGCGGTTTCATGGATGGTTGAAGTGCGGGCGAGGTTTAACGCCAGCGCCGCGGATTGTCTAGCGGCGGAGCGGCGGATGAAAGCCAGGTTGACGGGTCTTCCGGCTCGCGGGTAGTCTATTTCCCATGGAGACCTCCCCGCCGCCGATCCCGCCACCCGTGCCCGTTTTTGTCCCGGCGAATCCTCCGCCCATGCCACAGGCTAAAAAGCTCGGTGATGATGTGGGGATGCGCCTGCTGTTGCCCGTGGGCCGCTCCGGCTGGGCCATCGCGGCGGGTTATGCCGGGCTTTTTGCCCTTATGATCTTGCCGGCACCGGTCGCCTTGATCCTCGGCATCATCGGCTGGCGTGACATCCGCCGCAGCCGAGGCACGGCGGAGCCACTGCATGGCATGGGCCGCGTGGTCTTCGCCCTGATCACCGGAGGACTCGGCACGGCGTTTCTGCTGTTTTTTCTCATCTCCAGTCTTCTGAAGTGAGCGTGCCTACTTCGTGATAAAGACCGCATCAGCCGCCTTCGCGGGTTTCGGCTCGCCAAAGGTCATCGAAAGGGTGGAGCCGTCTCCCTGGATGATGCGGATAAGGTACATGCGTTTGCCGCCGGGCTCGATTTGCATGTCGATCTGCTTGAGATGCTTTTTCACCAGCAGCGGCTTCGGGACGAGAGTGATGGTGGCAAACTTGGCCTCTTGCTGGGTGACTTTGACGCTGAAATTCGCCGTGAGGGAGGCGGTGTCCATTTCGCGGCCGCTGAGGAATTTCATCCAGGTGCGGGCGCGGCGGTCGTCGGGGTTCAGTTCTTGCCAGGCGGCGTCTTTGCCTTCTTTCAGGAAGCCTTTTTCGCCATTGAAGATCATGATCGTGGTGGGTGGCGAGCCCAGCTCCCAGCGGAAACGACCATCCTGCATCTTCCAAAAGCGGCCCTCGCTCTTGGCGGGCTCCTTCAGCGCGGGTGTGGTGCGCACCTGCTGGAAGGTCACGTGGATGTTTCCCACCGTCTTTTGATCGGCGGCCCACTTTTCAAACACCGGCGGCAGTCCCTGCGCCGCGCAGGAAAGCGTGAGAAGGCAGAGCGAGAGGACGAGGCGGATCATGCGGGAAGGAAGAACATGCTCTGGGAGGTTTCTCAAGGGAAGGAATGGCCGCAAAAGATCGCAAGGACCGCAAAATTGTAGGCCGGATGTGTTCGGCGCGATGTGTGTCGCCAACACCAACGGTGTGCTTCGCCGAACTATCCGGCTGGTTTGGGAACCTGGGAGCAGCGGCCGTCAAAACAGCCGGATAGTTTGGCGAAGGGCATCAAAGACGATACGCCTCCAGCTCCGCCAAACACATCCGGCCTACGGTGCTTTCAGATACGCGATGAGATCCGCCATCTGCTGCGGCGTGATCGCGGCTTCGAGGCCTTCGGGCATGAGGGAGATGCCGGGGCTGGTGAGGGATTTGATCTCGCTACGCAAGACGGTGTCCGTGCCGCCGTCGGCGCGTTTGAGGGTGAGATTGCCCGCCGTCTCGCTGGCGATGAGGCCGCTCAAGGTGCGGCCGTCGTTGGTTTCGACGAGGTAGAGGCTGAAGTTCGGCGAGACCTCGCGGTTCGGGTCGAGAATGTTCGTGACGAGCTGCTCGGCGGTCCACGCCTTGATCGTCCCGAGATGCGGGCCGACGTCGTTGCCCTTGTCCGCGAACTTGTGACAGACCATGCAGGCCATTTCATAGACTTTGGAGCCGCGGGCGGCGTCTCCAGCAAGGAGAGGGGCTAGCTTAGCCCCGCCGGGACTTGGCAAGTCCCGCTCCTTGATCCCCATCGCCGTCAGATACGTCTCGATGACCGCCTTCCGGTTCGGCGATGAGCCGTCGCCGATGAGTTTGGCGATGCGCTCGGCCAGCGCGGGCGTTTTCTGCCGCCCGAGCGTCGCCTTCGCGGCGACGCTGAGCTGCGCGGGCGTGATCTTTTTCGCCTCGATGGCATCCAGGAGTTGAGCGATGCGGTCCGTGCGCGATAGCAGAGCTGTGACTGCCTGTTCACGCACGACGGGCGTCAGGCCTGGCAACGCCTCCACGATCCAATCGCCAACCTTTTCGCTCATCAAGGAGGCGAGCACTTTTAAAGCCGTCTCTTGCTCCCAAAGCTCTCGCTGGGGAGACAGCATCGGCTTGAGGAGTTCCATCATTTTGTCGGCTGGCAGCAAGGCAGCGAGGAGTTGCAGCTCATGTGCGAGCTGGTTTTTCGGAAGAGCGCCCGAGTGAAACATCCTCAAGCGGTTTTGAGCCATGTATTCAAAATGCCCCTGATGACTCGTCTGGCCGAAATGAAGCCCTTTGGGCCTCAATCCATCCTGCATGCCCAAAATGATATGCTCTCCATATCGAGTCCAAACTGACCATTTGTGCTCTTGCACATACAATCCTTTGTCACCTAGCGGAGAGGGCTTCACGATCTTGAAGACTTCCGGTGACAGCAAAAAGGACATTCGTTCGGCTGCTTCCTCTTTTGTTTTTGAAGCCGCGAGGGCCATTGAGGCTAGGCGGCGCAAAAAGTCTGGGTTCCAATCCTGCCCCTCCACAAGGTCCGATTTGATTACACGACGGCAGACCTCCAGCAAATGTAAGGGGTCCATGCTGAGCACTGCCGCACCCAGCCACGGGTCATGGCTGGCCTTGCTCATCAACGCCAGAGTTTCGGGCGCAGGCAGTTCTTTGGCCTTTTCGACGAGTTCAAAAGCATCTTGAAGCAAAGGGTGTCGGATTGTTGTTTCCGTAGGGTGTCCCTGTTCAAACAGCAAGCGTTGTGCGGTTTCTCGGTGCCAGGCGTTGGGGTGGTCGAGGAGGGCGACGAGGTCGGTGGTGGTGGCCGCGCTGAGCTTGGGAGTGTGGTGCAGGCCTCTGGTCTGCGATGAAGCAGCCGGGACGGCTGCACCACTTTTTGGCGCTAAGCGCCAAATCCTTCCGCGATCCCTTCCGCGCAACAAATCGACGGCGGTGTGGATGTCGTCGGGGATGCTCCAGGGGTGCTCAATCACCTCGCGATACATGTCGCAGACGTGGAGGTAGCCGTCGGGGGCGTTGACGAAATTGACGGGGCGGAACCAGAGGTCGTCGCTGGTGCAGAAGTTTTTGTTTCCATCGACCTGCACGGCTTTGAAGGTGACGCCGTCGGGGACGAGCTTCATGCGGTAGAAGAGATTGCCGGCCACGTCGGCGACGAAGGCGAAGTCGCGATACTCTTTCGGATACGCATCGCCGCGATAAACGGTGATGCCGCTCGATGAAGTGACGACGCCGGCGCCGACGAGCTCGCTTTTCGGCAGGTGGCTGCCTTCCTGCACCCAGCGCTTGGCGCGGAACTCGCGCCAGGGCTCGGGCGGGCTGGTGCGATAGACGGGGAGCTGGTCGCCGGCCTCGGCGCAATCGTTCAGGGCGCTGGGGACGACGAGAAACGGATTCCGCGCGAGGTAGCGATAGGGCAGGACGACGTGCTGGCAGGGATTGCGGATGTTGCAGAGGAAGCGGTTGCCCCAATCGTCAAACGTGTTGCCAAAGCGTGCGCCGCCGCTTTCGAGGCGCACATCGCCGGTGCTGGGATCGAAGGAGAAGTCGTTTCGCTTGATGGGCAGCGGTTTGAAGTCTTTTGGAATTGGCATGACGCTCTCGCTGCCGGGCACGCGCTGGATTTCGCCGCCGTTCGAGCCACCGGCGATGTAGATGCGGTGGTCGAGGCCCCAGATGGGGTTGTTCATGACGGCCTGCACGTTGAGCTTTTTGAAGCCGGTGAAGACGCGTTGCCGAACATCGGCCACGCCGTCGTCATTCGTGTCCTTGAGATACCAAACGTCCGGCGTGGCGGTGACGAAGATGCCGCCTTTCCAGCACGCGGCCCCGGTGGGCCACGAGAGGCCTTCGGCGAAGATGGTGGCTTTGTCGAAGGTGCCGTCGCCATCGGTGTCGGTGAGCAGGCGCACCTTGCCGATGGGCGCATCGGTGGGGTTTTCCTGGCTGGGCTTGTGCGCGGCCTTGTCGGTGTAGGGGTAATCGTTCATCTCGCACACGTAGGCGCGGCCATCGGCATCGTAGGTGATGGCGACCGGATCGGTGACGAGCGGCTCCGCGGCGATGAGCTGCATCTCGAAGCCATCCAGCACGTGGAAGGTCTTCGCGGCGTTTTGCGGCTCGACGGGAGGTGTGGAGGGAAAATCCAAGGCCACGAGGGAAAGCCATGGAAGGCCTAGAAGACACGACAAAAGGAACGGACGCATGCTTTCAAAACGCGGGCTGCGTAGGGTGTATTGCCCTCTCTCGCACGGGATGAGGGCAAGGCGAATTGGCCGCTATCCAAAGGCACAAACTCGCTTTGTGCACCTCGGAGGGCTGGGAAAAAGCCGGTTGACCCCTCGGGGGCTATGAACCAGTATCGCCGCCCCTTAAACCAGACCAAACTAATGCCCGCCAAAATCTACACTGAAAAAGACGCGAGCCTCGCCCCCCTTAAAGGCAAGACTTGCGCTGTCATCGGCTTCGGCTCCCAAGGCCACGCCCACGCCCTGAATCTCAAGGAGAGCGGCGTCAAAGTCATCATCGGCCTTTATCCCGGCTCCAAGAGCCGCGAAGTGGCCCAGGAAAAGGGCCTGAAGGTCATGGACACTGCCGAGGCCGTGAAGGCCGCCGACGTCATCTTCGTCGCTGTGCCGGACACCAAGATCGGCGGCGTGTACAAGAAGGACATCGCCCCGAACCTCACCAAGGGCAAAACCCTCCTTTTCTCCCACGGCTTCGCCATTCTCTACAAGACCGTCGTCCCGCCGAAGGACGTGAACGTCATCATGGTGGCCCCGAAAGGCCCAGGTCACATCGTCCGCCGCCAGTACACCGAAGGCAAAGGCGTCCCTGCCCTCATCGCCATCTATCAGAACGCGGACAAGCAGGCCAAGAAGATCGCCCTCGCCTGGGCGCACGGCATCGGCGGCACCCGCGGCGGCGTGCTCGAAACCACCTTCAAGGAAGAAACCGAAACCGATCTCTTCGGCGAGCAGACCGTGCTTTGCGGCGGCGCCAGCGCCCTCGTCCAGGCCGGCTTTGAAGTGCTCACCGAGGCTGGCTACAGCCCTGAGATGGCCTACTTCGAGTGCTTGCATGAGCTGAAGCTCATCGTGGACCTCATGAACGAGTCCGGCATCGCCGGCATGCGCTTCTCCATCTCCGAAACCGCCAAGTGGGGCGACGTCAAAGTCGGACCGCAGATCATCGACAAGTCGGTGAAGGTTCGCATGAAGAAAGCTCTCAAAGACATCCAGACCGGCAAGTTCGCCAAGGAATGGATCAAGGAGACCGAAACCGGCTACAAGAAGTTCAACAAGCTGCTCAAAGCAGGCGAGAAGCACCCCATCGAGAAAACCGGTGCTCGTCTCCGCGGCCTCATGCCCTGGATCAAGAAGCGCGACATCAAAGGCGCCCAGGCCAGCTACTCGTAAGCGAGGTCAAGACGGTCAAGCATCGTCAAAGAGTCAAGCAAGGCGCGGACCGGAAACGGTCCGCGTTTTTTTGTGCGTGGACCGCGCTTGCGGCCTTTTGACCACCGCTTGGCCGTTTTGACGAATCCTTGACCACGTCGCCCCATCCCGCGTAAACTCCGCGTCTCCCATTCCGTTAATCCCAGCCCATGAACTCATCCATCGTCGAAAACGCCTCCCGTCGTGACTTTTTGAAAACTGCCAGCAAGGCCACCGCCGGCCTTTCGGTGCTCTCCGGCATCTCCCTGCCCTATGTGCATGCGGCGGGCAGTGACGAGATCAAAGCGGCGCTCATCGGCTGCGGGGGGCGCGGCACAGGCGCGGCCAGCAATGCCATGACGGTGAAGCAGCGCATGCCGCGCCTCGTGGCGATGGCGGATGTGTCGAAGGAACGCCTCGACGGCAGCTTTGAAAACCTCACGAAGAAGCACCCGGACCGCATGTCGGTCTCCGAAGACGCGAAATTCATCGGCTTTGATGCTTACAAGCATGCCATCGACAGCCTGCGCAAAGGTGACGTGGCCATTTTCACCACGCCGGTGGCCTTCCGCTGGGTGCATTACAAGTATGCCATCGACAAGGGCGTGAACGTTTTCATGGAAAAGCCGATCTGCACGGACGGCCCCACCGCCCGCCGCTTGCTCGCTTTGAACGAGGAGGCCAAAAAGAAGAACCTGAAGGTCGGCGTCGGTCTCATGTGCCGTCACTGCCGCGTCCGTGGCGAGCTCTTTGAGCGCATCCAGGGCGGCGAGATCGGCGATCTCTTCATGCTGCGTGCCTACCGCATGCAGGGCATCATCGGCAGCGTCTTCACGCCGCGCCGTGACCCGAAAGCACATCCGAACGAACTGCTCTGGCAGATCAAAAACTTCCACAGCTTCCTCTGGGCCTCGGGTGGTGGCTTCAGCGACTTCAACATCCACAACATCGACGAAGCCTGCTGGATGAAAAACGACTGGCCCGTCGAAGTGCAGGCCAGCGGCGGTCGTACCGATCGCGGCGACAATGTGGACCAGAACTTCGACCACTACTCCTGCGAGTACACTTTCAAAGACGGCGCGAAGCTCTTCCTCGAAGGCCGCACCGCGCTGAACGTCCACACGCAGTTCGCCACCCAGGTGCATGGCACCAAAGGCTGCGCCATCGTCTCCACCGCCGGTCACTTCCCCTCGAAGGCCATGTCCTTCAGCGGCCAGGACTTCACCAAGCGTGAAAACCTCCTCTGGCGCGGCAAGCAGCCGGAGCCAAACCCCTACGACCTCGAGTGGGAAGACCTCGTGAAGGCCATCAGCGACGACAAGGAATACAACGAAGTCGAACGCGGCATCAAATCGAGCGTGACCACCGCCATGGGCCGCTGGGCTGCTCACACCGGCCAGCGGATCACCTACGAGGACTACATCAACAGCCCCTTCGAGTTCTCCCCCGGCGTGGAAAATCTCACGATGGACGGCCCACCGCCCATCATCGCCGACAAAGACGGCAACTACCCCTTCCCGAAAGCCGGCCAGTTCAAGGACCGCGAATACGCCATGGAACCCCAGGCGAATCCGTTCCCGCTGATCAAGTTCGGCGCGTAAAGCTCCTCGCACTTCACCACCGCCGGATCACCTCGATCCGGCGGTTTTTTGTGTCTGTTTAGAGCATTCGTTCGGCGGCGGCATGCATCATCTCCAAGAATACGCCTTCACAGCGAATCGGAATGACATCAAAAGGTACGATCTCGCCGTCGTCGCAGTGCATCACGTTCTTCTCCAGTACATCAAACAGCGCCACGCCATCCGCTGGGCGGAACCAGGTCCATGCGCTGATGAAGCGGAAGCCGTTTGCGAGCATCCAGGTGCTGATTTCAGCGAGACTCGCGGGTCGTCCTTGGGCAATGAGCTGCGCCGTGACGGCATGCAGCCGATTCTTCGTCGCGATGAAGCCCGCGAGGCGTGTGTGGCAGCGTGGAAACAGTTCATTGAGCAGCAAAAGCCGCCGCAGGTATTGCAGCGGCATTCCTTCCACCGTCGTGAACCAGTGGCAGACATCGCGATACCGCGACTTCGGCAGACAAGCCGGATAAAAGCCAAATTCCGGCCCGATGGTGACTTTGACGATGCGGTCGAGATATTCGCGTGTCTGCACCAAATCGTGCTCCCGGCCCCCTTTGACGATCCGGGGCAGATTCTCCGCTGGAATCAGCAAATCAGCCTCCGTGGCCCATTCGCAAAGCGCAGCTACTTGCCGCCTAAGTTCGTCTGAATCAAAGGAGCGCCCATGTTCTTCTCCACCATGCCCCACAGCTCCTCGAAGCCCATCGTAGGCGGCGCGGAGGAAGTCTCCACGACCACTTTGGAGGAGCCTTTGATGGAGGCTGCCTTCTTCAAAGCGGTCTGAGGTTGAACTGGAGGACTCCATGCGGGCATGGTCGCGACGGCGGGCATGAGTCCAAGGTAACGGACAAAAGCCGGGCGGCAATCATTTACTCCGCCGTGACCAGATGCACCACACCGGCCGGATTCTTGATCCAAAAGGCCTTCATGCCCTCAGGAAGGGCCTCAACCTCATCACATCGATGGATGCCGGCTTCCTTCAGCTTTTCCTCGGCGGCTTGAAGGTCAGTGGTGCGGATTTCGAGCCAGACCTCGGCCTTCGCGAGACCTTCGACACGGTCGATCCAGAGAAAATGGCCGCCGCCATGGTCAAAGCGAACGCTCGAGGCCTCACGGCTCACCACGCGGAAACCAAGGGTCGCTTCATAGAAAGCCACCGTGGCCGCAAAATCGGCAGCAGGCACTTTCATAGCGATGTTGCGGCCGGGTTGCATGGTGGCATTCCTTCGGCGATCTCGGATCGCTTCGATGGTTTCATCATAATCCAAGGCAAAACTTGGATTGGCATTCAGTTCAGCATCGCGGCGCTCAGCCTCCGCAAGAACCTCCCAGTCATCCATCGCAGCATTGCTCATGCCGAAAGGATGCCTGAGATTGGAAAAGTGCCAAGGCGGAGTTTAACCCGCTGCTTCCACCTTCTCTCCGGCGAGCTTGGCGGCGCGTTCGGCGAGTTCGATGTGGAATTGCTCGGGGGTCGGAGCCTCACCTTTGGTACGGGTGCGGGCGAACCAGTCGGCGAAGATTTCGCCGGGCTGACGCTCGGCTTTGAAGGCTTCGAGGAAGGTGCGGACCTTGGCGGGGATGTCATCGCCGAGGACGGATTTGAATTCGAGGCCGGCGAGGGCGTTGCCGCGGATGCTGCCGCCGACGAACATGGCGTATTTGTTCGGCGCACGGCCCACGAAGCCGAAATCGGCGTTGTAGGGGCGGCCGCAGCCGTTCGGACAGCCGGTCATGCGGAAGAGGATGGGCTCTTGTTCGAGGCCGAGCTCTTTCAGGATGGGGTCGATTTTGTCGAGGATGCCGGGGAGGGCGCGTTCGGACTCGCTGAGGCTCAAACCGCAGGTGGGCAGGGCGACGCAGGCGTGGGCGACCTTGCGGGCGCGGGTAAATCCGGCCTCATCGGCATGCACGACGCCGTGTTTGGCGAGGATGGCATCGACGGCGGCTTTTTGGTCCGGTGCGACTTCGGCAATGATGAGGTTCGTGTTCGCGGTGACGATGAGCGGGAGGTTCAGCGTGGTGGCGATCTCGGCGAAGCAGGAGCGATACTTCGGGCCGTTTTCGCGATCGACGACGCGGCCCATGTTGACGTAAACGCAGCAGTAGAGTTTGCCGTCGCCCTGCTCGTGCCAGCCCATGTTGTCTTCGACGGTGTCAAAGCTGAGCGGCTTCGGCGGGGAGGTTTCGATGCCAGGAAGGCGGCGGACGACTTCGGCGCGGAAGCCGTCGAGGCCCATCGTTTGCACGGTGTATTTGAGTCGGGCGTTTTTACGCTCGGTGCGGTTGCCGTGGTCGCGCTGGGTGGTGACGATGGCTTCGATGGCATCGACGACGTTCGCACGCTTCGCGTAAAGCAGCGGCTGGCCGAGGAAAGGACGCGTATTCAACTGGCCGTGGCTCATGCCGAAGCCGCCGCCGACGGTGATGGTGTAGCCTTCGACTTCACCATTCACGACGTGCGGCACGAGGCCGACGTCTTGCGAGTAGATGTCCGCGTCATTGAGCGGCTGGATGGCCACGCCGATCTTAAATTTGCGGGGGAGGTAAAGTTTGCCGTAGATGGGATCGTCGCCTTCGACCGCTTTCGTCTGCTCGCGGACGGCAGGATTGACCTCGGGGTCCTTGATCCAGTTCGGGTCGATCTTTTCGCCGTCGAGCCAGATGTCGGCATAGGCGGTGGAGCGCCAGAGGAAGCGCTGGCTGATCTCCTCGGTGAGTTTTTGTGTGTCGGCATGCACGGCGTCCTTGATCGGCGCGGCAGGGCCCATGGTGTTGCGGACGACATCGCCGCAGGCGCCCATCGTCGAGAGGCCACTGTGGCAGACATTGCTGATGACTTCCTTCACGCCGCCTTTGAGCACGCCGTGAAGCTGGATGCCTTGGCGGTTCGTGAGGCGCATGTTGCCCATGGCTTTGGTGCAAAGGGCGTCGTGGATCATCCACTGCTCGGCGGTGATGCGGCCGCCGGGCATTTTGCTGCGGATCATGAAGCTCCAGGCCTTGTCCTTCTTCTCCTTGGAAAGCTGGGCACGCAGGTCGCGGTCATCCTGCTGGTAGGAGCCGTGGTGCTTCATGAGGATGTTGCTGTCCTCCGGGATGCTGGGGGTGCTGGTATCAGCGAAAAGCTCGGCGAGCTGGCCACGGAGGCCGGCGGAGGCCAGCTTGATATCTTCGACGGAGGCTTTGGACATAGGAATGGGGGTGAAAAGGGGGCGAGAGTCGCCGATTTTGGAGGGAAAGCAAGCCGTGAGGCCAGATAAATCTATATTGCCTATCGAGATGATCTAGAATTGGGCTGCTGCCCTGATTAGGAACGTCACCCTCGGTGGTTACATCGCTGGTCTCGCCAGCTCTTTCCAAGGGCCTTGGTGGAGCACGATGTCCGGCACGAGGGAACGCCAGCGTTCATCGCCAGCCTCGATCATTTTGCGCACTTCGGCGCTGGTATGGAAGATGTAGTCCGCATGTGGATCATCCAGCGGGCGGACGCTGTTCGTATCCAGCAGGTAACGCAAAAGGTGGAGCTTTTCGGGGCTGAGCTTCGCGTCGTCGGCTCCAAGCACCTTGCCGGTCATCGGATCGCCCATGGGATAGACATAGACGCGGACCTGATTTTTGAAAAGACGGCCAAAAGACTCCAGGAGGCCGCCTTCGAGGTCGGCGCACCAGCGTTCGTTGAAGAGCTCCTGGAAGAGCGGCTGGCCCAGCACGATGGCGATGGGCATCTGCGTGTGGCGGGCGAGGAAGGCGCTGACGCGGTGGAACTCGGGATACTTCGAGATGAGCACGTTTTTGCCCAGCGCTTGGAGCACATCCGCTCGCGCCAAAAACTCGCTGTCAGGCACCTCGCAGCCGGAGGCGAGCAGGTTGTGCATGGTCAGTTCGAGGATCTCCACGTTGTCGCGGGCCTGATCGCCGAAGTCAGCGAGGAAGGCGGCTTGACCGCGGGCGATCATGTCGAGGTTTAGATTGGTGATCGGGTCAAAGCTACCGCGTTTGAGGAAGACGGGTTTCTTATAGAGCACATCACTGGCCTGCCAGATTTCGCCATTCGCACCAAAGAGCGCCGCATCGGCAAGGCCGAGGCGCACGAGTTTCAGCGCCACGAGGCGGTCTTGATAGTCGAGCGAGGCAAAGGCAGGGCCGCTGAAGTCGATCATGTCGATCTCCACGCGTTTCCGCGTGAGGCCATCGAGCAGGCTGGCGAGGAATTCGTCGATCGAATCGCGAAAGTGGAAGGCGGCGTAGAGCAAATTCACGCCGAGGATACCCACCGCTTCGGATTGGCGGGCGTTCGCATCGTCAAAAAGGCGCACGTGGAGCTGGATGTCGTTGCTCGGGGCGCCGGGTTCGGTTTGAAAACGCAGACCAATCCAGCCGTGGCACTCTTGATTGGTATCACTGTAGGCGCGGGCGCGGATCGTGTCCGCCATGGTGAAGAAGCTCGTCGTCTCGCCACGCTTGCCAGCGAGGCGTTGGATCAGCATCGGATACTCGTGTTCCATCATCGAGCACATGCGCTGGCGGGAGACGTAGCGCGTGGCCTTGCCATAGATCTCGTCGCTGATCACCATGTCATAGGCGCTCATCGTCTTGGCGACAGTGCCGGAGGCTCCACCAGCGCGGAAGAACCAATTTGCGATCTCCTGACCGGCGCCGATTTCCGCGAAGGTGCCGTAGATCTGTTTTGAGAGGTTGATTTTGAGCGCTTTTTCAAGCGTTCCGGGTCGTGGGACGGAAGTCATGATTGGGCTGCCATGATGAGCAGGCGGCGGGCCGTTGCACGGAGGTTTT
Source organism: Akkermansia muciniphila (assembly GCA_943373155.1). GTDB lineage: Bacteria > Verrucomicrobiota > Verrucomicrobiia > Verrucomicrobiales > Verrucomicrobiaceae > Prosthecobacter. The sequence continues at coordinate 33,989 of CALSBJ010000043.1, forward strand.
CTCCACATCTGATTTCCGCAATTTCACCCAGCAGGCCTCAGCGACCTCCTTCTGGGCAAAAAAGACACGAATCTCCGCTGGCGAGCACGCCGCCCACTCGATGGGCACGCGGTCCCTGCGCATCACCGCGAGGCTCAGAAGCAGTGCCGTATAAAACGGCAGGCAAAGCGGCAGCAGGCCGGTTTTCAGCAGTTGATCACTCAGCCACGGATGCGCCCAGGCCATCGCCACCGCGAGCAACAGCATCCACACCATGCTGCGAAGGTTCAGACGGAGGTAATGACCGCCCAGCGCCACGAACACCGCCACGAGATTCACCGCCAGCGAGGCATCGCCAAAGCCAGGAAGCCACTTCGAACCCACCAAGCACATCAAAACGCCCACCAGCGCCATCGCGGCGCTGGTGCGTGAATGCCAAAGGATGCCGAGCAAGAACCACAGCCAGCAGAGCAGCATGCGTGACGAGGTGAACTGTGCCGAAAGGGAGAGTTGGCGACTCAAGAAGCCGCTCACCCCCATTGCCGACTGCTTCGGAGTGCCATCGTCGAAAGTCATCGCCAGACCTTGCCACGCATCGGCAAACAGCGGTGCACACAAGATGGCCATCGTGAAGTGCCTTCGAGCTTCGGCAGGCTTTTGCGTCGCCAAAGCGCACCAGCCCAGTCCATCCCACGAATCGGCAAAAAAGCCGTCGAGCGCCACGGCGCGGCGAAACGCCATCTCGGCATCCTCAAGGCGGTTTTCGCGAAAACGGCTCCAACCGAGTCCGTCGTAGGCATCGGCCACGCCGGTCTCCAGCATGAGCACGCGTGAGAAAGCTTGCTGGGCCCCGATTTGATCGCCGCGACGAAACAGACTCCAGCCAAGCCCCGCGCAGCGGGAGGCCTCCGCCTCGTCGGTGTGCACTTCGGTCTGCAAAAAGTGCCGCTCAGCCTTGTCGAGATCGTTCGCGAGCAGCGCCCGCCATCCACGCGTCAGCTCTGCGTCATGCACGCCCGCCGCCATCAGCGTCAAAATCGCCACCCAAGCGGCGGCGACATACGGCAAACTGAAAAGCACATAGGGATAGCGTTTTTGATGCATTCGCTCCGCCATCGGCACGAAGACCTTCGCCATGAGAACCGATCCGAGGACCGTCGCGCTGATTTGCGCCCAAAGCATCATCTGCGGAAAGTGGATCCATACGAGGCCGAGCAAGGCTCCGTTGAGGCTGAGGAGTCCCGTCTTCAAAATCGCCGCCTCTTTTGTCAGCCTCCTGGCCGTCCACGACATCACGCCAGCGCCTAGCAGAGCCAGCAGTGCCGCTTGAGGCGAGAAAAGGATCAGCCCGATAAGCACGCAGAGACCTGTGCCGCGATGGTTGCAGACAAGCATCTGGCCGAAGCCACGCAGGACATCATCGACGCAGGTAGTTGAAGGCATCGAAGCCGAAACCATGCGCCCGCTCTGGCGAGAAAGGGTAGAAGAAGGGAGGTGGCTCATGGCTACCTGCATACAAACCGCGTGGGTTTACAGGAAGGCCGGAGCGAAGATGAATTGGTATTTATTTTTGCCTCAACGTGAGACCGGTATGCCAGCGGCCTCGATGGTATCGCGGGCCGCCTTCATCTGGCCCTTCCACACTTTGTCGGGATCGGTGGCACCTACGGGAATGCGCTGACGACGCTCGGCGGCGTCGAGTTCGTTCAGGACGGTGCCTTTGAAAGGACTTGCAGAGAGCTGACCCAGGCGCCTGACCAGCAAGTCGTTGGTCGCTTCACTAGCAGCCTGAATGTTTTTGAGTTCTTGAATCTCACGAGCCTGCTTTTGAAGCTCGGCCTCCTTTTGATCCAATGCAGCCAAACTTTGCTGCCAACGGATGCCGAGGTAGGCAGCGGCCATCAAAGACGCGACGGCGAGGAAGGAGGGCAGGAAGGTCTTCATGAGATGATGAGGTAGTTAACGCCAAGGCATGATCTGTTCGTGAAGAATGGCAGCGGCGGCTTTCATCTGCCGGTGCCAGACTTCATCAGGATCGAGGAGTGTCCGCGGCAACTTTGCCCCTAGATCTATGGCTGGAGTAAACTCGATCGAGCCTTGAAGCACCTGAGACACCTCGTACTCCTTCCACCGATTCTGAATTCTGGTTTCACTCACAATACGGAGCATCTCATCGCGAGAGCCCGTGGCTTCCGCCATAGCCCGCTGGTAGGCATCTGAATGGTCCGACGGCACATCCTTTGTGAGAGGAGGGCTGCTCTCGGTATGCAATTGGAACGCATTGACCTCCTGCACAGGAAGCAAGCCGGACGAATGCCAAACCACAGCCGCTCCAATGCTGAAAGCAAGCAACGTGAACAGCTTTGAAGTGATCTGGCTCCATCTCATGACGTGATTTTACCAAATCGAGATCTTTGTGGCAAGACCTCGGTTTGACGCCCCGGCAGCGGCTGCTAGGCTCGCGGCCTCATGACCGATTGGAAAACCTGGAAGCCCTCGATGCTGGCGACGCTGATGTTCATCATCGACGAGGCGCGTGGTGAGGTGCTCTTGATTCGCAAGAAGCGCGGGCTGGGGGCGGGGAAGATCAACGGGCCGGGCGGCAAGATCGATCCGGGCGAGACCTCCGAGCAATGCGCCATTCGCGAGACGCAGGAGGAACTGGGCGTGACGGCGATTTCCCCGGTGAAGCACGGTGAACTGTGGTTTCAGTTTGTTGACGGGCTGAGCCTGCATGTCGATGTCTTTTTGGCCACAGCCCACGAAGGTACGGCCATCGAAACAGACGAGGCGATCCCGCTTTGGACGCCGCTGACGGAGCTGCCGCTGGACGAAATGTGGGCGGATGACCGTTTCTGGCTGGAGGACATGCTCGTGGGGCGGCGTCACTTCATCGGGAGGTTCACCTTCGATGATGATACGATGCTCTCGAACGAGATGGAGTGGCTGGATTGAGGCCCGAATTGGCAAAAAGGCAGCCAAAAAGCCGGGCGGGTTGATTTATGTGACGGACTCGTCTAACTCGCCGCCCCATGATTGAAAGCCTGAAGATTCTCAGTGGCTCCGCGCACCCCACGCTCGCACGCCTGATCGCCCAAAACCTCGGTACCGAGCTCTGCGCCGCCGAACTGACGACCTTCCCGGACGGCGAGACGTTTGTTCAAATCCACGAGAACATCCGCGGGAGCGATATTTTCATCGTCCAGCCGACCTGCCCACCGACGAATCAAAATCTGATGGAACTCCTCATCATGGTGGACGCCGTGCGTCGTGCCAGCGCGGCCCGTATCACGGCGGTTTTGCCCTTTTTTGGCTATGCACGCCAGGATCGCAAAGACCGCCCGCGGGTGCCGATCACGGCGAAACTGGTGGCGAACCTCCTCGTCGCCGCTGGCGTGAACCGCGTGCTGACCGTGGATCTTCATGCGGGTCAGATTCAGGGCTTCTTTGATATTCCCGTGGATCATCTTTATGCCGCGCCGGTGCTGATGAAGGCCATCCGCGAGCGTGGGATCGATCAGGACCTCGTGGTGGTCTCCCCGGACGTGGGCGGCATCAAGATGACGCATGCCTTTGCCAAGGCGCTGAAGGCTCCGATGGCCATCGTGGCGAAAAACCGTGTCAGCGCCGAGGAAGTGGAGGCTCACAGCGTGATCGGCGATGTGAAAGGCAAAAATGTGCTCCTCGTGGACGATTTGACCGAGACCGCTGGCACCCTCACCGCCGCCGCGAAGCTGCTCCTGGAACACGGCGCGAAGAAAATCTACGCCGGTGTCACCCATGGTGTGCTGGGGGAAAAGGGTCGCGCCCGCATTGCGGCATCGCCGATTGAAGAGCTGCTGGCGACGAATTCCACGCCGCAGGCGACGGGGGAGAAAGTGACCGCTTTGGACATCGCTCCGCTGCTCGCGGATGCCATCCGGCGCATCCACGGCAATGAGTCTGTGACATCGCTGTTTGACATCCGGGGCTAGGCGGGTAGTCTCCGCGCCCTTTTTCCAGAACCCCACCTACCCGGAGACTTCAGTCATGGCCAAAATCCTCGATCTCAACGCCGAACCCCGCACAGCCGCCGGTTATCGTGCCGTCAACCGCCTGCGCAAGGCTGGCAACGTTCCCGCTGCTCTTTACGGCCGCAAAACTGCCCCGGCACAGCTCCAGGTGCATGCGAAGACCTTCTCGAAGCTCCTCGAAAGCTCTGCCTCGGACAACATCCTCGTCTCTCTGAAGATCGCTGGAGGTGCCGCTGACCAGCTCGCCCTCGTGCAGGAAGTGCAGCATGATTACCTCAAAGGTGGCATCCTTCACATCGACTTCCACGCGGTGGCTCATGACGAAGAAATTCACGCTCATGTGCCTGTCGTCACCATCGGTGATGCTGCTGGCGTCAAATTCGGTGGTCTGGTGGAAGTCATTCATCACGATCTGGAAGTGCGCTGCCTGCCGAAGGATTTGCCTGAGTCCATCTCGATTGATGTGTCGGCTCTCCAGCTCAACGAATCCATCCATGTGGGTGAAATCAAGCTTCCTGAAGGTGTCCGCACCCGCCTCGCCGCCGACGTTGTCGTTGTGCATTGCAGCGAGCCAAAGGTCGAGGCTGAGCCAGAGCCTAAGGCCGCTGCTGCCGCCGCTCCTGCTGCCGGTGCCGCGAAGCCTGCCGCTGGCGCCGCTGCGGCTAAGCCTGCTGCCGCCCCGGCCAAGAAGTAACCCGCACCTCCCTGAGATGTGGCCGAGACTGTCGATAGCGCGGGCCGTGGCCTAAACCTCCCGCCCCTGCTTATCGTCGGACTCGGCAACCCCGGAGAAACCTACCGCGACACACGTCACAACGTCGGATTTATGGTGCTGGACGAACTCGCCAAACGCCTCAAAACCACTTTCCGTGAGGAAAAGCGTTGGAGTGGCTTGCTCGCGAAGTTCGATGGTGGGTACCTACTCAAGCCGCTGACGTTCATGAATGAAAGTGGGCGTTCCGTGCAGGCGGTGGGACATTTTTTCAAAGCCTCCGCATCACGCACACTCATCGTGTATGACGATGTGGATCTCCCGCTGGGCCGCCTGCGCTTTCGCGGCAATGGCAGCGCCGCTGGCCACAATGGTCTCCGCTCACTCATCAGCCATCTGGGCACGCAGGATTTCCCTCGTCTCAAGGTGGGCATCGCTCCGCAGGAAGGGCGCCCCACGGGGGAACGCATGGTGGGCCATGTGCTCGGTAAATTCCGCCCCGATGAGCAGTCCACGCTCCAGGACATGATCCAGCGTGCGGCTGACGCCGTGTCGATGACCTTGCAACGAGGCCTCGAGCAGGCGATGAACGTTTTCAATCAGCAGCAACCCGCGATTTAACCCCAAACCACACCCAAGAACATGAAACGCCAATACGAAGCCCTCATCGTCCTCGATACGAAAGGCAAAGAAGAGTCTGTCGAGCAGCTCGTCAGCACCGTCAGCAAAGATCTCGAAGCCGCTGGCCTGAAGATCACGCAGATCGACAACCTCGGGAAACGCAAGTTCCCCTTCAACCCGCGCCACGTTGAGGCCGGCACCTTCATCAATTTCCACTGCGAAGGCGCTCCTACCGCCGTGGATGCCGCTCGTGCGAAGCTGAAGCTCAACGACAGCATCTACCAGCAGCAGTATCACAAGAAGGTGGCTTAAGCCGCGTCTTCGCCTGTCTTTTCGAGACCTTTTCAAAGCCCCGTGACCGCCTCGTGCGGCCCGGGGCTTTGTGCTGCTCATGACTCGCGGCGAAAGGTCTGGCTTGGCAAAGATGCTTAACATGTGTTAATTTAAGCCTGTCGTGCCTCTTCCCAATCCCAGCGAAGTCATCGAGACTCTCCAAAAGGTGCATCCCAGCCTTTGGGTCACCGCAGGCGGCGTGGGCTTCATTGCCTTCGCCGCCGGGCTGGCCTTTTCACGCGGCGTGGTGCGTCAGCTCGTGGGGATGTTTACGTTGGCGGTGTCCGTGGGTGTGAGCTGGTATGTCTTCCGGCATCGGCTGGAGATCTTCGGAGCCTCAGCCACTGGCATGAGCACGGACCGGCTGCTGTTTCTTTCGGCTGCGGCGGGGCTTCTGACCTATTTCCTGTGCAAAGCCGGTGTTTATTTGATGACGGCCTTTGGCTTTATCAATCTGCTCGGTGGCCTCAATGGCTGGAAGGGCGTGCTGCTGAGCGCTTTGCCCTCCAGCTTCCTCATGTGGGTGGCCACGATGGCGCTGCGGCTTCTCGGTAGCATCGATGGCATGGAAAGCGCGGCTGAAGTGGCGAAGAAGGGCGTGGACGTGCAAACGCAAGCCCGCTCCATCTGGACGAGTCTCAGCCAGAAGCTGGATAACAGCTTTCTTGGGGCCGTAGCGCAAAAATTTGATCCCTACGACCTCAAAGCCACTGCCAACCTTTCTCGCCTGCTCATTTTGTGGCCGGAAGGCACGATGTGGGAACGGCTCGCGGCCCAGAGTCCGAAGACGGCCGCCGCGCTGAACCATCCGCGTATCGTCGAACTCGGCAGTGATCCGAATGTGCGCAAGCTCATCGAAAAGCAGGACTTTGCCGGGCTGATGCAGCTGAAGCAGGTGGAGGAGGCGGCCCGCCATCCAGACCTCGAACCGGTGCTCGGAGGCCTCGATTTGGAGGCGGCGATGGATGCCATCGTGTATCAGCGGCCGCAGCCGGTGCGTCTGCGCTGAGTTTTCCTTCGCCAAATGGCTTTGAAGCTCATGTGAAGGCGACGTTGACAGTGAGCGCATCGCTTCAATATATGCGGCCTCATGATTCCGGCGTCTTTCCCCGCTTTTTTTCGACTCACGTTGGCTGTTCTAGCGGCGTTGACGCTCGGTGCCTGTTCCTCTTCGGTGACCGGCCCTGGTGGCAAGATCACCCAGGTGAAATACTTCCACCTTCAGCCCGGTGATCTCCGCCAGGCTCAGCAGCGCACGCTCAGCTTCGAGCGCGAGCACATCTTCTATGGCGCCATCACCGCTCAGGAGATCAATGACCGCTTCGGCTATTACTATGCCTTCTCCTGGAAGCTCGATGACCGCACGGGTCCCGTCACCGTGCGTTTTCAATATCGCCTGGCAAAGACTGGCCTCAGGGACTTCGTGCAGGAACAAGTCGTGGACGACATTGGCCGCTCCAACCTCTCTCGTTTCGAGGTCAATGGTTCCGAGTATCGCAACAACGGCCGCATTACGATGTGGAAGGTCACCCTTCTGCGTGGCAAAGAGGAACTCGTCAGCCAGCAATCCTACCTCTGGAACTAATCCTGCTCACGCCCGGAACTCTGACATCGCATTCATGAATACCCCCGCTTCTCGCATCCTCGTCGGCATGATTGGCCGTGTGTTTTGGATGCGCGTGGAAGGCAAAGGCACCTTCCAAAACAGCCTCCAGGCCAAGACAGCCTTTCAGGGCATCATGGCACGCGGTGTACGCAGGCTCGTCGTCGATCTCGACCGCTGCCCGATGATGGATTCCACCTTTCTCGGCATGCTGACAGGGGCCGCCCTCAGTGTGAAGACCGCCACGCCAGCGCCTCTCGAAGATGAAGGCCTCAGCGTGGTGAATGCCAACCAGCGCAACGTGCAGCTCCTCACCAGCCTGGGCCTCGATAACATCCTCAGCCTCGACATCGACGGCAAAATGTGGGCTGCCGAGCGTGAACGTGCCTGCGCCGCCCTTCAGCAATGCGCAGACGCCCAGCCCTGCCAGAAGGAAGTGCAGACGATGCACATCCTCGATGCTCACAAGACCCTTTCCGGCATCAACGCGGAGAATGAAGTCCGCTTCCACGATGTCATCGAGTTCCTCGAAAAGGAGCTCCAGGCACAAACAGCGGATTCCGCTCCCGTGCCTGCCTGATGGTGCCTGCCCGGAGGTGCCGGGCCGCGCCGCACGCCCCATGACCACCTTCCTTCTCATCTTCCTCGTGCTGCTTATGGCGGCGGCGGTTTTTTACCTCGGTCGCCTCTCGCGTAGTCAAAAGCGCCAGCTCACGGATCTTCGTGCCGAGGAGGAGGCCATCGTCGCCGAGGAGCGCCGTCTTTTCGGATTCTTGCACGAGTTGGGCGAGGCTATCTGGCGGGAGGATCAGCAGCTTACCATGCACCGGCTGATCGTGGAGGGTGCCATGCGTGTCACCCAGAGCACTGGTGGAGCTATTTATACCTTTGATGTCCCCACCAAGCGTCTCGTCCCGCGTCATTTCAGTGAGTTTTGTGCCCACCTGCACACCGTGCCGGAGCATGTGAATCTGCAGGCCAGGGAAAATCCCGGCGCCATCCTGAGCTTCTTCCGCCGGGCGGATATTTCTCCCGTCGATGGCACCCTCGGCCGCATCTTCTCCGCACAGAAAAGCGAACTCGTCACTGATCTCGATTCCAGTGATGGCACCACCGCCCTCGTTGGCCCGCTCAGCTTTGGTTCGCGCCGTCTCGGGCTGCTCGTCCTCACCGTGCCGAAAGAAGCACGCAGTTTCAACGCGAACGATTTCGAGGTCTTCTCCTCCATCGCCGAGCAGTCCGCCGTCGCCCTCGCCAATGCCCTCGCCCAGCAGGAGGCTGCTCGTGCCCGAGCCGATCAGCGGGAGATCGATACCGCCGGCGAAATCCAAAAGATTCTCCTCCCCGATCGCGATCCGCAGCTCGAAGGCTTCTCCATTGCGGGCAAAAACATCCCCGCTCGCCGTCTCAGTGGCGATTACTTTGACTTCATCCCGCTGCCGGATGGCCGATTCGGAGCCGTTATCGCCGATGTTTCTTGCAAAGGCATGCCAGCCGCACTCATCACTGTCATGTGCCGCTCGCTGCTTCGTTCCGCAGCACCCACGGGAGCCAGCCCCAGTGCCGCCCTCGGCGTGGTGAACCGCGCCATCGCCCCGGATATCAAAGAGGACATGTTCATCACCATGACCTACCTCACGCTGCGTCCCGGCACCAGTTCCATTACCCTCGCCCGCGCCGGGCACAACGCCGCTCTCCTCTGGCGGGCCGCCACTGGCAAAATCGAGGCCATCCACCCACCCGGCCTCGGCGTCGGCATTGATACCGGCACCGTTTTCGAGCGTGTCACGAAGGACACCGCCTTCGACATGCAGCCCGGTGATTTCCTCCTCCTCTACACCGATGGCGTCAACGAGGCCGAAAATGCCCAGGGCGAGGAGTTTGGTGATGAACGCGTCCAAAACGCCCTCGCCCGCCTCGCCCTCGCCTCCACCGCCGCTCCCCGCACCATCATCGATGGCATCCTCGAAGAAGTCACCACCTTCACCGGTGGCAAACGCTCTCACGATGACATCACCTTGATTGCCCTGCAGAAGACGTCATAGTCGCGGCCCCCTAACCCCCAAAAAAGCCGCCATGACCGAGCAGAGTCCCGACCCCGCGACCCAGCCCACCTCTGAATCCCCCGCTCCAGCTGTCGAAACCAACGCTGAAGCACCTCCTGCCACCGAAATGCCTCCCGAAACCGCCCCCGAGGCTCCGCAGGACCCCATCGCCCTCCTCACGGCCGAGGTCGATAAATGGAAAGACCTCGCCTACCGCTCCCAGGCCGAGCTCGACAACTTCCGCAAGCGCAGCGCCCGCGAGGCCCAGGAAACCCGCGCCTACGCCAATGCCGATCTCCTCCGCGCCCTCCTGCCCATCATGGACAATTTCGAAATGGGTCTCGAAGCCGCCCGCGCCGAATCCGAGAAGTCCATGATCTTCATGGGCATGAGCATGGTCCAGCGCCAGATCGCCGATTTCCTCCGCGACATGGGCGTCACCGAGGTCGAGTCCCTCGGCAAAGCCTTTGATCCAAATCTCCACGACGCCGTCTCCACCGAAGCCACCGCTGAGCACGCCGAAGGCACCATCCTTCGCGTCACCCGCCGCGGTTTCCGGCTCAAAGACCGCCTCCTCCGCCCCACCAGCGTCATCGTCGCCGGCCCCGTGGCGCCTGCCGCCTGATCCCCATCCCTGATCCCCCTTCTCTCATCCCATGGCCGACAAACGCGACTACTACGAAGTCCTCGGCGTCTCGCGTGACGCCACGCCAGACGACCTCAAAAAAGCCTACCGCAAACTCGCCGTGAAGTTTCACCCGGACAAAAACCCGGGTGATAAGACCGCTGAAGACAAATTCAAAGAGGTCAGCGAAGCCTACGACATCCTCAACGATGCCGACAAACGCGCCGCCTACGACCGCTACGGCCACGCCGCCTTTGCCGGTGGCATGGGCGGCCCCGCAGGTGGCGGTGGCGGCTTCCACAACCCCTTCGACATCTTCAACGAAGTCTTCGGTGGCGGTGGTGGCGGCGGCATCTTCGAAACCTTCTTCGGCGGAGGTGGCGGCGGCCGCTCCCGCCGTGCCGATGGCCCGCAACGCGGGGCTGATCTCCGCTACGGCCTCGAAATTTCCCTCGAAGAAGCCGCTCATGGCGCTCAACGAGAGATTGATTACGAACGCCAGGTCGGTTGCAAAACCTGCCGTGGTTCCGGCTCCAGCAGCGGCTCCGGCAAAAAATCCTGCCGCACCTGCGGCGGCGTCGGCCAGGTCATCATGTCACGCGGCATTTTCCAGGTCCAGCAGGCCTGCCCGGATTGCCACGGTGCGGGCGAGACCGTCACCGATCCCTGCCGCGACTGCCGCGGCACCGGCATGGGCAAAGAATCCGCCCGCGTCCGCATCAACATTCCCGCTGGCATCGAGGACGGCTCCCGCCTTCGCTCCAGCGGCAATGGCAATGCCGGCCTCAAAAATGGTCCCGCGGGCGATCTCTACGTCGTCATCCAAGTGAAGCAGCATGAGATCTTCGAGCGTGAAGGTGATGACCTTCACTGCCAGATGCCGCTCTCCTTCACCTCAGCCGCCCTCGGCGGTGAAATCATCGTTCCCACGATGGGAGCGAAGGCCACCGTCAAAGTGCCCGCAGGCACGCAAAACGGCACCACCTTCCGCCTTCGCGGCAAAGGCATGAAAACCCTAGGCTCCGATCACCACGGCGATCTCTACGTCCACGTCCAGATCGCCGTGCCGACGAAACTCAGTGCCGAGCAGCGGACGAAACTCGAAGACTACGCCAAATCCCTCGGGGAGACCACCTCGCCCATGGAGGAGTCCTTCTTCGAGAAGGCCAAGAAGTTCTTCCGCTGACCTCTGTCGTGCATGGTGGACTGAAAAACGCAGCCCATGCCCGCCCAGCGTCCTTGCAAACTCACCCCGATGCTTCGGCACTGGTTTGAGCAGCGTGGATGGAAGCCTCTGCCGTTTCAAAAGGAGGCCTGGCAGGCCTACGCGGCAGGAAAGAGCGGTTTGATCCATGCACCGACGGGCTTGGGCAAGACGCTGGCCGCTTGGTTGGGGCCGGTGATGGCGCACGGAGAGGAGAGCGGCCTGCGGGTGCTCTGGATCACGCCGCTGCGGGCACTGGCGGCGGATACGGTGCGCAGCTTGCAGGAGGTCGTCGATGGCACGCAAAAGGTGGAGGCACGCACCGGAGATACCTCGAGCAGCGTGCGGGCAAGGCAGAAGACGAAGCCGCCCTTTGCGCTGGTCACCACGCCAGAGAGTCTTTCGCTGCTTTTGACCGATGAAGCGCAAAAAGCCAACCTCAGCGGCCTCCGTGCCGTCATCGTGGATGAATGGCATGAACTCATGGGATCGAAGCGTGGCGTGCAGACGGAGCTCTGCCTTGCTCGCTTGCGGTCACTGAACCCCCAACTCCGCGTGTGGGGCCTTTCGGCCACGATTGGGAATCTCGATGAGGCACAACGCGTGCTACTCGGCCGTGCCGCGCCAGACGGCGTGCTCATTCATGGCCAGGATCGCAAGCGCATCGAGGTGGAGACGCTGATGCCGCAGGAGGTGGAGACCTTTCCATGGAGCGGCCACCTCGGCGTGAAGCTGCTGAAGACCGTGGTGGAGCGCATCCAGGCCGTCACGACGACGCTCCTCTTCACCAACACGCGGGCGCAGACGGAAATCTGGTTTCAAGAGCTGCTCGAGGCGCGGCCGGACTGGAGTGAGCAGCTCGCCATGCATCACAGCAGCATCGATCGTGAGGAGCGGGAGATCGTGGAGCAGCGGCTACGGGACGGGGCGGTGAAGTGCGTCGTCTGCACCTCCTCGCTCGATCTCGGCGTGGATTTCTCCCCCGTGGAACAGGTCATCCAGGTGGGCAGTCCGAAGGGGATCGCACGGCTTTTGCAGCGTGCGGGCCGCAGCGGCCATCGTCCCGGCGAGACCAGTCGCGTGCTCGGCGTGCCCACGAATGCACTGGAGATCATCGAATTCTCCGCCGCTCGGGAGGCCATGCTGGCGCGGCGCATTGAGCAGCGGCGGCCTGTTTTGAAGCCGCTCGATCTCCTCGCGCAGCATCTCATCACCATCGGCCTCGGCGGCGGCTTTCGAGCGGAGGAAATGCTCGCCGAGGTGCGTGGCACGCATGCCTTCTCGCCGCTCACCGACGAGGAATGGCAGTGGACGCTCACCTTTGTGACCACCGGCGGCGTCTTGAAGGCCTACCCGCAATATCAAAAACTTCACCTGGATGAAAACGGCCTGCTCCGTCTCACCGATCCCAAGATGGCTCGCATCCATCGCCTCAGCATCGGCACCATCGTGGCCTCCGCCTCGGTCTCCCTGCGGTTGAAGAATGGCCGCCGCCTCGGCAGTGTGGAGGAGTGGTTCATTGCGGGCATTCGGCCGGGGAAGTGTTTTGTGTTTGGCGGTCGCATGTGGGAACTCGTCCGCGTGCAGGCACTCGTAGCGACGGTGCAGGTCCCCACGAAAAAGCAGGCGCGGGGCGAGATTCCGAGCTGGCAGGGCGGTAAAAGCCCGCTGTCCTCCGAACTGAGCGCCGCCGTGGCGGAAAAGCTACGCCGTTACCGTGCTGGCGAGCGTGATGACACGCCGGAGATGCGTAAAGTCGCCCCCATCCTCGCCATCCAGACGAAGTGGTCCATCGTGCCGAATCCCGATGAGCTGCTCATCGAAACCACCGTCACGCGTGATGGTCATCACGCGTATGTTTATCCCTTTGCGGGAAGGCTCGTCAATGGTGCCCTTGGCACACTCATCGGCTATCGTTTGGGCCGTGAGAGGCCGCTCTCTCTCCGCGTCACGCCGAATGACTACGGCGTGGAGCTTTTCAGCAGCACGCCCTTTGAATGCGATGAGGCCCGCTGGCGTGAACTGCTCTCCCCGGATGACCTCCTGGCCGACGTGCTAGCCTCCGTGAACGCCGCGGAACTGGGCCGGCATCACTTTCGCGAGATCGCGAGAGTGGCCGGCCTCATCCTCAGCGGCACGCCCGGCTCACCGCCCACTTTAAAGAGCCTGCAAACCAGCAGCGGCCTGCTGTGGGATGTCTTCTCCCAATACGATCCCGCCAATCTGCTCCTCGCCCAATCGCAAAGAGAGGTGCTGGAGCGCCAGATGGACTTCCACCGCCTCGCCGACACCCTGCGCCGCCTGCAAAACCGCCAGATCATCCTGCGTGAATGCCCCCGCCTCACGCCGCTCGCCTTTCCGCTGTGGGCGGACCGCATCTCCCACGCCGTCGGCAAAGACGATCCTGCCGAAGTGCTCGCCAGGATGCTGCAAGAACTCGAAACCGCCGCCGCGAAGCCATGACGATCACTTTCGGCCAAAACGATCTCCAGCTCCTCCCCGAAGGAGCCGCCTTCGATGCGGCACGCGGCCTCCTTTTCGTCAGCGATCTTCATTTGGGCAAAACGGCGGTCTTTCGTGACGCCGGCCTCCCTTTGCCGGAAGGCCCTGATGAGCGCATGTTGAGTCGTTTGACCGATTTGATCGCCAAAACGAAGGCGAAGAGCCTCGTCGTGCTCGGGGATGTGTTTCACGCCAAATCCCCCGGCACGCAGCTGGTCGTGGAAAAACTCGCCCACCTTCGCCGCGAGGTTCCCTGGCTCATCGTGCCCGGCAATCACGATCGGCAGGTGCCTTGGTCCGAATGGCTCCCCGGTGCCGAAATCCTCGAAGAAGGCGCTCTCATCGGCCCCTGGCGAGTGCGTCACTTCCCCCCAGCGGAGCAGGTTGAGCCCGTGGAGCCGACGCTGTGCGGTCATCTCCATCCCGGCATCGCGTTCGGAGCCGCAAGGCAGCGCAAAGTGAAGCTCCCCTGCTTTTGGCAGCGTCGCGGTGCCCTCATCCTGCCTGCTTTCGGCGATTTCACCGGCCTCCGAATCATCCGCCGCGAACCCGCCGACCGCGTGTGGGTCAGCATCCATGATCAAATCACCGCACTGCCTTGAGCCAAGGCCGTCAACCACCTCGGTAAGCAAGACGCTCAATTTTATCTCTGGCACCGGCGTGCTTCTCCGCGCACAATTCCGCCCATGAAAACGGCCCTTCCTCCGATCCTGGAGTCCAAGCTCGCGGACTTTCGCCGCCGCGTTTGGGTGGTGAAGGTTTTGGAAGGCATCCTCGCCGGTCTGGTGGGCTTGCTCGGCTCGTGGCTGGTGCTCTTCGTTTTGGATCGCTTCATCGAAACGCCCGTGTGGATGCGCTGGACACTGATGCTCGGCGGTTCGGCCGTGCTGGGGCTTGGGCTGCCGCTCAAATGGCATCGCTGGGTGTGGCGGCAGCGGCAGTTGGAAGATGCGGCACGCTTGTTGAAGCGCACCTTTCCCCGCCTTGGAGATCAATTGCTCGGCATCGTCGAGCTTTCACGGCATGAAGACGCCAGCCGCAGCGAGCGGCTTGTTCAGGCGGCCATGGCGCAGGCGGCGGACGCGGTGAAGGACAAGGATTTTACCAACGCGGTGCCGGAGGCGCGGCATGCTCGCTGGAGCTGGGCACTGGCTGGCGCAGCATTGCTGACCATCGCCGCCGCTTTCGGCGTGCCGGAGGCCGCGTGGAATGCCGCGCAACGCTGGTCCATGCCTTGGAAGAACATCGAGCGCTTCACCTTTGCCCGCATCGAAGCACTGCCTGAAAAGCTCGTCGTGCCGCTCGCGGAACCCGTGAAGCTCACCGTGAAGCTCGACAAGGCCACACGCTGGTCACCGCAGGCCGCGAAGGCGAGCCTCGAAGGCCAGCCACCGATTCAAAGCACGCTCAAAGACGGCGCGTATGTGCTCGCCCTGCCGCCGCAGAAGGATGACGCCACCCTGAAGCTTTCGCTGGGCGATGTGCGTGAAGAAATCGCTGTGCTGCCGCGGGCGCGACCGGAGCTCACGACGCTCGCCGTGCGCACCAAGCTACCGGCGTATCTGAAATACCAAACGCAGCCCGTGATCGAGGTGCGCGGCGGATCGGTGAGCGTGCTGAAAGGCGCTTTGGCCTCCATCGAAGCCACCGCGAGTCGCGAACTCGCCAGCGCCACGCTCGATGGCAAAGCGCAGACGGTTTCTGGCGACAAGATGACCACGACCTTCAGCGAACTCGCCACCGACGCGGAGAAAACCATGACGTGGAAGGATCGAGATGGCCTGGAGCCTCGTGAGCCGCTCGTGCTGCGTCTGCAAGCCGTGGAAGACGAGGCACCGAGGCTGGCCGCACGTCGTGAATCGACGGAGCAGGTCGTGCTCGATACCGAAGTCGTCGCCTTTGAAGTCGATGCGCAGGATGACTTCGGCATTCAACGCGTCGGCCTCGAATGGCGCAGCGTGAATGATGACTCCACGAAAGGCGACAAGATCGCCGCCGCCGGTGAACCGGAGAAAAAGACGCTCAATGCGAAGGCCACGTTCTCCGCCATCCGCGATGGCGTGGCACCGCAGACGCTCGAAGTTCGTGCTTGGGCGGAAGATTACCTGCCCGGCCGCAAACGCGCTTACTCCGCTGCCTTCCAGCTTCAAATTCTCAACAAAACGGATCACGCGCTGTGGCTCACGGAGCAGTTCGGCAAATGGCTCGAATCCGCCCGCGAGACTTACGAACGCGAGCAGCAGCTCCACGCCACGAATCGCGAGTTGCGCCAGATGAACGCCGCCGAGCTCGACCGACCCGAGAACCGCCGCAAGATCGCCCAGCAAGCCAGTTCAGAGACCGCGAATGCCGCGCGACTCGGTGCACTGAACCAAAGCGGTCGCAGTCTCGTCGAGCAAGCCACGCGGAACGATGAGTTTGATGCCAAACGCCTCGAATCGTGGGCCACCATGCTGAAATCACTTCAAGACATCGCATCCAAGAAAATGCCCAGTGTCGCGGATTTGCTCAAACAAAGCGCCGGAGCGAAAAGTCAGCCCAGTACAACCGGTCAACCAAGTCAAAAACCCTCCGCTCCACAGCTCGCCAAGGGCGAACCATCACCCAAAAGCGGTTCGCAGGGCAAACCGAGTGAGGAAGCGCCCAAGAAGCCCAACCTGCCCAGCCTCACCGATCGTGAAGCTTCGATGAGCAAGCCGGTGGAGGCGAAAAACGATCCGAATGCCAAGCCCGCGCCACCAAAACCGAGTGCGATGAAGCTGCCAACGACACAGATGGCCGCCGCGCCGCCGAAAGAAGGCAAAAAGGACGAGGAACAGCCGCAAACGCCTGCGCAGCAAAAAATGGACGAAGCGATCGAGGAGCAGGAATTGCTGCTCGCCGAGTTCGCGAAGGTCTCCGACGAGCTGGCGGCCGTTTTGGCCAGTTTGGAGGCCAGCACCTTCGTGAAACGGCTCAAAAAGGCCTCACGCGATCAAATGGTGGCCGCGAAGGATTTGAACACGAAGACGCTCAGCGCCTTTGGTTTGGAAAAACAGCCCGTGAAGGAAGCAGCAGGCATCGCCGAGCATGAAAAAGGGCAGAGCGAGGTCGTGCGCCTCATTCAAAGCGATCTCGAAGCCTACTACGCCCGCAAGCCGGAGATGCATTTCAAGACGGTCATCGGTCAGATGAAGGAAACGCAGGTCGTGAAGGCACTCCACACGCTCGGTGATCAAGCGGCGGTGAATCTCAGCGGCAGCAGCATGGCCGGCGTGGAGTTTTGGGCCGACACCCTCGACCGCTGGGCGGAGGAAATGGTCGCCGCCAGCGAGTGCAAAGCGTGCAGCTCCTGCAGCGCCGACAGCCTTCCGCCGGAGATCGTGCTCAAAGTAATGAAGGCCCTGCGCGATGAGATGAAGCTGCGCGATGAAACCCGCGAGGCCGAGAACGCCAAGCTCGCGCTTGAAGCGAAGGTTTACACGAAGCAATCCAACGACCTCGCCTCGAAGCAGTTCGGCATCCGCCTGAATGTGCGTGGCGCTTTTGATGATATTTCGCACCTACCTTCGGCCAACGAGAAGTTCGGCAAGGAGCTGAAGCTGCTCGATGCCGTCATGCAGGTGATGGACGAGGCCGGCAGCCTTCTCGACAAGCCAGACACCGGCGCTCCCGCCATCGCGGCCGAGACGGAAGCCATCGAACTCCTCCTCCAAGCCAAGCGCCCGAACCCCAAAGGCGGCGGCGGTGGCGGCAGCAATCCCGGTGGCGGTGGCAGCGCCGCCTCCACCGGCCTCGCCGCGCTCGCGGATCTCGGTGAAGGCGATGACGCCGCGACGAATGTCGAAGCACGCCCGGTGGGTCAATCGACCGGCAAAGCCGGGCGTGAACTGCCGGAGGAGTTCAAGACAGGCCTCGATGCTTACTTCAACAAGCTGGAGGAGGCGAAATGAGGAATAGCCGCAGGTGAGCCGATGAGCTACCGCAACCGAGGCAGATGAAGATGGATGCCCTCATGGCACACCGTGAAAAGGGGGGCGCTTCTACAGGCACGATAAAGTCATGGCACCGCTTCATTTATTTAAGCGCTTCGCCTCAATTTCTTGGCGAACGGTTTCGGGCAGCTGCTTCCAAAGCTGCTGATTTCCATCCTCAAGAAGAATATTGGAATCATGCTGTAGTTCCCCCGAAATTAAGGAAATGGCGTCATTTTTTATCTTCGATGCTTCATGCCAAGCATTATGAGTTTCGATCAATACTATGTTGGCGGCTATGGCCTCTTCATATTTCCGCCGGTCTTCAGGATTCTGAATCGTTGAAGGATCAACGCCAGCTCGGCCTCCATTCGGTGGTGCAACATTTCGCTGAGGGTCTTTTGATGGCGGTCTGTTGTTGATGAGATAGTTTTCTGCGATGAAAAGATACTTCAAAGCAATACAAACCCTGTTTGAAGCGGTTATTTCCTTCTTTGTCAGCTCTTCCCTGAAATCTTTGCCCTGTTTGATGATTCCATATGGAGCGGTTTGAGTTTCTTTTTCACGCTCCTGCCCCGCTAGAAGCAAGCTGCACACTAAAAAAATGGTTGTTTGGAATTTCATATGAAAATGAAGGTTAAAAACTCGAAGAAGGATCATTGGCAGCACGGGTTACGGAATGTCCGCCTTTGGAGATCGTCATTCCGCCGGATGCGCTCATTTTCTCTTTGTGAGCCACCGTGCTGAAAGTTTTTTCAGCACCTCCGTTGACTCTAAATTGCCAGGGAATTGACCATTCAAAGGTGCCTATTGAGAACGGAGGATTGTTTGCGTTGCTTTTAATCTGATCATTGGCGCCGTCTTTCGATGGGCGAGAGGCATCGCCTGATATGACTCGTATCCACTGCCCTTGTGGGTGGGTTGAGGTGTCTCCCTCAAAATAGCCTGTCCCGGCACCTGCGCATGCTTCCTCACGCATTTCGATAAACTGAAATGATACATCTGTCGGCAAAACATAAGCTCTCCCTATGAATCCTACAGACGCTTTCCCCTGCACATGCCATACCCCAGTTCCTGGTTCAGGTAGAATTTCCACCCCGTTAGGTTCGATCACATTGAAATCACGTGTCAGACTCTTTCCACTAATCGTGGCTTTGGCTTGAGGAGAGCATGCTCGTTCTCCGACGGTTAGTTCCCGTGGGTTGGAGCCCTGCGTAGTAAAAGCCGATGTACCTGGATTGCCGAGTAAATCCCAAGAGCTAACAGTTAGGCCGGATGGAAGGACTTTAAGGTCCACTTTCTCCCCCACGCCTAGCTTCGTTCTCTTCCGGTCGCTTGGCACCGTTGCCACCGTTTGCGAGGTGAGCCAAGCCACGTTGAGTGTGGCGCTTCGATTGGTGGCGTAGAAGTCATCGCCTTCATCATGTGCGCCGAGCATGAGTTGTGGATCTTGGGTGACGACGTTTACCGGCCCAGAGGCTCCTGTGTAGCTAAAGCTCAGGGTGTAGTCGTAATCTGGCCGGGGCGTGCCTTTGTATTTTGGGTCGGTGCCTGCGTGCTCCAAAGTGACTTTGTACTTTGCGCCAGCGGGGAGACTAAATGTGCGGGTTTGTGCTTCGCCATAGGCGCTGTTGCTGCGTGTTCGCTTTTGCGTGTTGAGGTCTCCTTCCAGCGGTTCCAGAACCACCTTGTACTTCTCTGAGTTGCTTACGCTGTGGTCACCAATCTGCACGCTGACCTCGACGGTCGGCGGCAGTGGGTTGGCGGGCGGGCCACTTGAATTCCCGCCCGGATTGGGAGGTGTACTGGCAAAGCCGGTGGCGTTGCTGGCTCCAGTGTTTTCAGCCGCGTCAGAATAGGTATCGCCATCGGTATCGGAGGAGCGCGGGTTGGTGCCGATTTGCTCTTCTTGGGTATTGAGAAGCCCATCGCTATCAGGATCGGCGGTGAGGTCGTTAGTGGGATCGGCATCGGTGGCGTTGTTCACCAGTGGCGGGAAACCGTAGAGCTGCTCCCAGCCGTCGTTCATTTCATCGTAATCGCTATCCGGCTGGTTGGGCACGGTGCCCAGCAGGTATTCTTGATAGTTGGTGAGGCCGTCGAGATCACGGTCGAGACCCGCATCGTTCAAGGCTGGATCGAGGCCAAAGGCGTTCTCGTAGTAGTTCGGCAGGCCGTCGTTATCACCATCGACACCGGTCACGGTGAGTGAGGCAGATAGGCGGCGAGGGCTGCCTCCGGTCCCGCTGTGGCTAAGCGTGATGGCTGGGTAATGGACGCTGCCCGCCTCCGTGTTGGTGGCATCGTAAGTCAGCGTCACGTTCACGGTGGAATGGGCTGCCACCGTGCCAGAGGTGGCACTGGCGCTCAGAAACGGCAGGCGTTCCCAGCGAAGGCGCATGTTGCTGGTGAGGAAGTTCTGATTGTGCACCAAGGTCTCGGCGATGGTGTAGTCCTGGTTTTGGTAGCCTACGGTGCAGGAGTTTACGATCGCGGTGAGGTTGTGATAGCGGAATTCAAAGACCCCCGAGGCATGGAGCACTGTCTGGAAAGTCAACGTGCCGGGGAAACCTGAGCGAGTCACATTCTTGAATTCAATCACGCAATGGTCGCTGAACTCTTGGAAATAAATGTCCCCGCTGGTGTAAGGATCTAGGTCGTCCCAAAAAGCTGCGATTATCGAGGGCGGACGGTTCGCGGCCGGGAAGGCCGTGTTGCGGTGGTCGGAGAGGTAGGTCGTAAAGTCGATGTAGCCCTCAGTATGCACCTGGAGACTGGAGTAGCTCGTCCCGAAGAATGGAAAAGAGAATTGGCCGAGAGTCACCGACTGCGTGCCGCCGCTCATGTTGGAGATCGGCATCAGCA
Organism: Akkermansia muciniphila; assembly: GCA_943373155.1. Taxonomy (GTDB): domain Bacteria; phylum Verrucomicrobiota; class Verrucomicrobiia; order Verrucomicrobiales; family Verrucomicrobiaceae; genus Prosthecobacter. Next base: position 54,444 of record CALSBJ010000043.1, read on the forward strand.
GTGTTCCTGTCGTGCTGATCTCCTCCCAAGTATAAGAGGGGCCACCCGTGTTCGAGTTCAGCCAGCGGCTCGCCAAGAGGTTGTCCATACCGAGTGTCCAGTTCACGGCCTGATCGGTGTTATTGCGCAGCGTGAGCGTCTGTAGTGCTCCCCTCAAAGTTGGACAAGTGCCAGTATTGTTCAGGCGGCTTGTTGATGGGGTGGTTTGCATAGGGTGAGGTAGGTTTGGCGTGGGGTGTTGTATTTGAGGGCGGAGTGGGTGCGTTGAGTGTTGTAGTGTTCGATGTA
>CALSBJ010000044.1:0-54189 GCA_943373155.1 Akkermansia muciniphila
TCCGGCAGATGGCATCACGGTGGAAAATGGCTTTGAAAGTGGTTTTCACGGAATCGACATCGCTGCGGGGTTCACCTGGCCGGATTTGTGGCTGGTGGAGTTGCAGGAAGCTTTCGTGGCGGGTGATCAGGGACAGGTCTTTCTCGAAGACGGCACCTTCCTCTCGATCTGCCCTAGTTTGAAACGTCTGCCGATAAGGAAGTTGAGACGGCCAATCAGCCTTCTGAGCCGCAGAATCGAAGGTGTTTGCTTTCACCTCACGGGGGTGGACCACGAGAACCATGGTCATTTTCTCTTCCAGCACCTACCGCGCCTCCTAGCGGCTCGTGAGCAACTGCGGGAGCATGGTGATACCTTCAAAGTGCTGGTGGCCCCGGGGCACAAAAAATGGCAGACACGCTATCTGGCCTATTTCGGGATCAGCGGGGATCGCATCGTCGAACTCTCCGCAGGCACCACCCGCGTGGAGAGGCTGATTTATGTGCCCCTTCCGTATGGCAGCAGCTACATCTGCAACCCGCGCCTCTACCGCGAGATGCGGGATGGGTTCTGCGGCGGAAAAGCCACCGCCAGCGGGGATGGCGAAGTCCTCTTTATCTCTCGAAAGGACGCTCCGGATAGGAGGCTGACGAACGAAGCCGAGATCATCGGCATCTGCGAAGAGGTCTTTGGCAAAGTCGAGGTGGTGATGCTCGGAAAACTGCCGCTGGACGAGCAGATCCGGCGCAGCTCTCAGGCACGTCTGGTCATCGGTCCGCAAGGCCAGGGCTTGAGCGTGGTGCTATTCATGAGGCAGGGGGCCCTGGTGGTCATGGAGCACGGGGACAGATTCCGCCCACTCGGCTGGTGCAGGGCTTTTTGTGACACAGGTATCATGCTCGGAGTCTCCTCCCTGCGTCTCGTCAGCGGGACCGGAGCCGATGAGCAGCGATGCTGGAGCTATCCGCCGGAAAGGTTCCGTGAGGAGATGCTGCGCCTGCGTGATCTTCTTCCCCCGCCCGCCACCGCGCCGTGAAAGTCCTTTTCATCAAGCTCAAGAACATCGGTGACGCGATGCTGCTCACGCCGACGATCAAGGCGGTGAAGCAACGCTACCCCGAGGCCGAGACATGGGTGTGGGTGCGCTCCGGGACGGAAGGCATCCTTCATGGCTGCCGGGAGATCGATCATCTACTGCTCTCCTCCCCGCCGGGAGCCAAACACCGCGGGCTGGGCAGTGTTTTTAAAGACATATCGAACCTTGCCACACTCCGACAGGAGAAGCTCGATCTTGTCTTCGACCTCAGTGAAAGCTCTCGCGGGCGCAGCTTGGCGCTGGCTTCCGGCGCCCGCTTCCGTGCCTGTGCCTCCACGGATTTGATTCCTGCCCCTTGGCCGGCTTTGTTTGATCTATGCCGCCCGCGTCACATGTGCGCGTCACACCGCGTTTTGCATGATTACTATCTCGCAAGGGAGGTGCTCGATCTTCCCGAGCAGGCTCCGCCGCTTCAGTTTGCTCGTGAGCGGGCGAATTTTAAGTTCGTCGATCAACACGGCCTCGGCGGCTGCGTCGTGATCCACCCGGCTACCCGTTGGAAGCGGAAAATGTGGCCGGTGGACCGCTGGGCAGTGGTCTGCCGCCGCCTAGCCGAAAGCGGCTACCGACTCGTTTTGAGCGCTGGCCCAGTTCCTGAGGAGCTGGCCATGTGCCGAGAAATCCAGAAGGCAGCTGGAGTGCCAATGCTGCTGACGGACGGATGCCTAGACTGGTCTGGCATGGCGGGGCTGATGATGGCTGCCCGCCTCTTTGTAGGTGTCGACACAGCGGCGATGCATTTAGCGGCAGCATGCCAGACGCCGCTGGTGGCGCTCTTCGGCCCCTCCGTGGAGATCGCCTGGAGGCCGTGGCAATGCCGGCATGAACTCGTGCTACCGCAAATGGAGGAAAAGGAGTTCACAAGGTCTGATGGCAGGCTGGATGTGCGACTGCGCAAGACGGACCGCATCGAGGTATCTGATGTGTGGGATGCCTGTCAGCGTCTTTTGGGAGGACATGCCTGATGAAAATCCATTTTGTCATCAACCAAGACCTTTTTGATGGCTCCGCCCATGCCTTGTATTGCTACCGAAACTGCTGGTGGCTTGCCACCACGGCACCGGTGGGTCTCCGCGTGGAGCTGATCTTCCCAGGCGAGAGTCGTTGGACCCACCGTGACGAAACCAGGCACGCGGAGGAGCATTTTCGCCTGGGTGAGTCCTCGTTGAAAGTGACGGCACTGCCAGCTTGGCGGCGCAAAAAACATGCTCGCGGACTGACTTTGAACTTTTGGTTCACCTCCCACGCCCGGCGGCATTTACGCACCTCCGCCAAGGAGGGGGATGTGTTCATCACAGCGAGCTTCCCCAAGCTGCTTAAGGCATTCGCTTCAACCGAGCGTCTTCGAACGCATTTGCGCTGGATCTATGAAGTTCATCAACTCGCCAAGCTGGATTTTGGTGCTGGCAGTGCTCGTGACCAAAGGGAGGCTGAGGCGCTGGCGCTGGCGCAGGGTTTTGTGACGACCACGGGCTCGCTGGCAGGCATGCTGGAGGAAGGGTTTCCCGCCATTCGCCGGGTCAATCTAGGCCTAGCATGCGGTCAACCGCCTGCGAACATCCCACCGCCTCCTTCCGCCAATGAGACCTTCACTCTCGGCTACCTGGGCTCACTTTATGGTGGTCAGGGCGTGGAGTGGCTGGTCGAGAACTGGGCCACCATTCGTCAACGTCTGGGCGTTCCTGCCAAACTGGTGATCGGAGGCGGCAGCGAGATTCAAATCGGAAAAATGCGCATGATCGCGGAAACCTCGGGAGCGAGCGGCATTGAATTTGTAGGCCATATCCATCCGAGCGGGATATCCTCGTTTCTGGCGAGCATCCACGCCCTGATCATCCCCTCTGCAGCGACTGGGCGAATGCCCTTTGTGGCCATCACCAAGGCCTATGACTATCTGGCTTACCAGCGGCCAGTCATCACATCCAGCCTCCCCTCGATCACCGAGATCATGCGACCGGATGTCGAGGCGCTGGTTTTCGAACCGATGGATCTAGATGGCATCGTCCGCTGCGCCAAAACACTCCTGAACTCTCCTGAGGAAGGTAACCGCCTCACCAACGCGGCCTTGGAGAGATGTGGCAGCTTTACCTGGGAAGCGCGAGCAAGGAAGTACTGGCGCTGGCTGATGGAGTGCCCAATGTAAAAAGGCATGATTGAAGCATTCAAAGACTGGCTGGGGCGCAAAAGGTTCCGCCGCGCTATCCGGCGCTGGTTCTCCCTCAAAGGGGACGAGACTCTGCGTCTCGACTACCCGTTGGACTCATCTTCCGTGGTGTTTGACGTGGGCGGTTACGAGGGAGATTTTGCTGCCGCCATCCACGAGCGTTACGGCTGCACGGTGCATGTATTCGAGCCGGTGGAGGCCTTCTTTGAGATCCTTCGTAAACGCTTTGTGGGGAACGACCGAGTCATCATTCATCCATTCGGCCTCGGTGGCCGCACGGAGACGGTTACGATGAATTTGGAGGCTAATAGCTCCTCCCATGTGAAGGATGGCGATACCTCCGAGGGCACCACCAAAGCGGAGATCGTCTCCTTCTCTGATTTCATCCAGCGGGAAGGCATCCAAAAAGTGGACCTGATGAAGGTGAACATCGAGGGAGCCGAATTCGATCTGCTCGATCACATGATCGTGAAGGGAAACATGCCCATGATCGGGAATCTCCAGGTTCAGTTTCACCGCTTTGTGCCGAATGCGCCGAGCCGCCGCCGCGCTCTGCGTAGCAGCCTGCGACTCACCCACGAGCTGACATACGAGTTTTACTTCGTCTGGGAAAACTGGCGCCGGATCAAGGCTTGATGATCAAACCCTGACCGGTAGGGAGCGTCAGTGCTTTGACGTTCCGAGGTGCCAGAAACTCGTCAATAGCCTCCTTTTGAAGGTAATGGCCAATCCAGCCATAATCATCGAGCACGATCAAGGCACCGGGAACGAGCTTGTCCCAGAAGAACTCCATGGCCGCGATTTCGGGGTACACGATGTTCATATCGATGCAAAGGTAGGCCACCTTCTCGATCTTCACCTCAGTGAGGGTTTCAGGCACTTTACCACGGACCAGATGAGCACGTGGATAGGCGCTGAAGTTCTTCTTCGCGATCTCGAAGCAATCACCGTAGTGCTTGGCGTTCTGTTTGCCTCGGCCGGATTCGATTTCGGCCTTGTTCATCTGCTCCTCAGGGATGCCTAGATAGGTATCGAAAAGGTAAAAGTCCCGACCCGTGCTGTTGAAATCGATGTAGTCACAGATCGCGCGAGACATGATGCCGGTGTTCACCCCGCATTCCACCAAGTCTCCTTCGAGCTGCAGCGCATGAGAGGCCGCCCAGCAGCAGGTATGCACCCGCCATTCAAGATGAATGTCGTGCCCCGTCATGGTCGATCCGCTGAAACGGTGGCCGGTATCCATGCCCAAGTCATAGGCTTTCTTGAAACGCGGTTCATTCATCCAAGCCATGTTCTTGTTCCAACTGCACAGCGCATCTCCCACATAGCTCGGAGCACCGAGGTGAAGAGGAAGCATCTTGGCGTGTGCCGGCATGACCGACTCACGAAGCTTCTTGAACGAACGGCGGATGGCTGATTTCAAATGCATGGCGGCTTGGGGAAATTTCACCCTTTGCTTACCGACAGGACCTTGAGGCGCAAAGCGTTTTTCCGATCTCAGAACCACTTCCGGCAGGCCCGCGTCCATCTCTTCTTCAGCCATCCAGGCTGTGGCTCCGGCTTGAGAGTGCGTTTTTCTTTCGCCCGCGGAGCTGTCGCATTGGCTGTAACCATGTGGGTGATCAGATTAAATAAATTGTACTCATGCAGGACGAGTCGCCGAGCCTCCACCAAGGCTGGAAGTCGCCGGTCATACTCCATCGGGGCATCGACAAGGAGGTTTTTCACGGTCTGGATGGCGGCGGGCACGTCGTGGATGTCCAGCCTGATGTAGGCGTCAGGGGAAAAGTAGTCCTGGATGTTCGGGCAGCCGTGATAAACCGGAACGGTCCCCGTCAGCACACAATCGGCAAACTTTTCGGTCCAGTAATGCTCATGCCGACTGTTCTCGATGGCGATTGAGAAACGAAAGGGAGCGAGTCCTTCCCATTTGTCTTCGAGTGAGCGGAATCCACGGCCAAAGACCTCCACCGGCACCTGCCGGGCTAGCTCACGCACAAAGGCCAGCCGCTGGCGGTGGCCTCGCGTCGTGGTCTTGGTGCTGGAGATGACCGAAAGATCCCCTGTCTTGGCTCCAGATGGAAAAGGCAGCAGTTCATCAAAGCTGCGGCGCAATAGCCAAGGCAGACCTGTCTGCGTGTGGGTCACGGCCGGATGGCGAAGATCATGCTGACTGGTGATGACGCGGTCAAAACCTCGCAGCCAGCCCCTGTGGTAACGCTTGAAGCTCGAGGGCTCCGCCGTGAGGAAGGTGACGCTACCTGCCGGACAGATCGTGGCATCCTCCGTGGTAAGTCCTTCATAGACGAACCATGCGTCACATTCAGCCACCGGCTGATTGATGAAAAACTCGGCATTTTCCCAGATCCCACCGCTTGGCAATTGCTGCTCGACGGGCCATTCAGGAAAGCTGGTGCTGAGCTTGATGCGCAGCCGACGGCCGGAGGAACTCATGGGGCTCTGTATTTACTGCCGCTCCCAAAGCGCGGACCCGATCGGGAGATCGAGCGCGGGACGGCTGTCATTCTGGAGATAAGCGGGTGGATGAGCCGCCACCAATCGGAAGCCTAGGCGGGAGCAGATGGCATCTAAGTCACGACCTTTCATGTGCGGTTCGTGCCATTCGACGAGCAGGTAACGGGATGTCTGGAGCCACTCAGGCCAATGCTCAAAGAGCAACTTTTCAGCTCCCTCAATGTCGGCTTTCACCAGATCAGGAGGGCCCCCAAGCTTCTCATGCAAAGAGGCAAGGTCCACGACGGGTACCTGCCTGCTTTTCTCTTTGCTCTTGAGCTCGAAGACAGAGGATTTGTAGGTCGATTTCGATTCGAAAAATCCCATCGTGCCCGTTTTCACGCCCACCAGCCCTTCGACAACATGAAACTGGTTACCAAGGTCGTTTCTGGCGATGGAGTCACGCGTGGAGGCAAGCGCTAGTCGGTTCGCATCGACGAGGCAGGCGCGGCGTTCGTCCTTCCAGCCGTGCTGGCGTGCCCAATCCTCCAGGTAGAGGGAGAACAGGCCGCAGTTACATCCCAGATCCACCCAGCGTCTCACGGGTGCCATATCGCGAATAAACGGAGCATAGCTCTGCTCCATGAAGATCTCCTGAAGGATGGGGAAATCCCCTCTGTTTCTCAGGCATAAGCGCAGGCCGGAGGCGAGCTTGAAATTGAAATTCGTCCAAGGAAAAACTTTCCAGGCGATGGAGGTCTTCAAGCGTGCGAGTGACATCGGAAACGGGGAGTGTGGAGTTATTCTGCTGCGGATCGGGCTGAGGCGGCGGCCATCGCCTCCTGCTCATCCTCCCAGATCACATATTCGAGTGGGCTTTTGAAAGGCCAGGAACGCGCTGACTTGCGACGGAAAAGTCTTTTGATGGCACCCTCAGCCTTGTCGATGCCCAGGCGACGGCGCAGACGCCTCCCCAGGCTGGAGCTCCCCATCTTCATCGCACCACCGGCCTTTTTAATCTCGGCGGCCACCTCCTGGTGCACCGCCTCGGGTTGCTTCGCAAGCTCGTCATTCCACTGCCGGACGTAGTCCGCCGTGTCGATACCGGTGTCTTTCATGCGCCAGAAGTGGGCGTAGTTACGCACAAAGTAGGTGACCATGTCGATGGGAGGAAGCACCTCCTCACCGAGCAGCGAGCGGACGCGGCAGTACTCGTTAAAGGTCTGGTTCACCACGGAGACGAGCTTCAACGGCACGAAGTTGTAGTAGATGGACTCACCACCGCCGTTGTCCTTCGTGAAGGTGTGATAGTTCCCAGTCTTGGCCTCGAAGTTTTTGCCCGTGCTGAGCTGATTGTTCCCATGCACGAAGAGAGACTCGTCAAAGAGATGCACCGCTTCGGTGCCAGCAAGGATCTGCACGGCGGCGCTGAAGGCGGGATCTACCCCCAGACAAAGCCTGCCCGCTTTACCGGCCATGATGCGCTCCACCAACTCACGACGGATGCAGCCATAATTGGGCGAAGGTCGGTAACCACTACGGCAGAGGCCGGCGACAAAAAGCTCGATCAGTTCACGAGAATCATGCCGGATGATCTCGCCGGTGGTGTTTGATTTCGCTATTCTTGGCGGCGTTTCGTTATCGATGATGCAATCGATGCGCCAGCCGAGGAAATCCGGGTTATGAGCCTCAATCACCGCGCGGGCCTTTTCCAAGGCTCGCTGGCGCAGGAGAGTCTTGTCCTCCTGAACGAGGATGTAATTGCCGCGAGCGTGGGGGATACCGTGCTGCCAGTTGTCCACCATGCTGAAACCGCCGGTTTTCAGGCGGCGCAGACGCGGATCGTCAAACTTTTCAAAAGCCAGCTTCGTCTCATCGGTGTCGTCATTGTCCACGAGGATCAGCTCCCAATCCGTAAAGGTCTGCCGCAGCAGCGCCAGGATGGACTCCTCAATGATGTGCCCGCGATTTTTCGTCGGGATGATGACGCTGAAAAAAGGGCCTTGGCTCATGTGTTGGGAAGGGCCTTGGCGTTCATCAGCGCATCCAGCATCAGCGGGCGGAGGCCCATCTGCATGCATTGCTCGAAAATCTCGTCCATGTAGCTTGGGTTCATTACCACGATGGCCGGGCAGTCTCCAGCGCGGGAGGCGATCTCCTGCGGTGCAATGACCTCGTGCCCACTGCCGGCCACATAACTGCCATGCCTGCGAGCATTGATGTCCGTGGCAAAATCGATCAAAACGGCATCCGGGTCCACATTCGTCATGTAGTTCACCCCCTTCGTGGCCGCTCCCCAGACGATGATTTTTCGGCCAGATGCTTTGAGCTTTCTCATCTCCACGCGGATGGCTTCGATACTTTCTTTTTCGCGCCGGGCGAATTCGGTGAGATCCGCCGCGTTGCGTGCAACATCTGCCCCCTCCGTGCGAGAGACGCGAAATCCCAGTTTGGCGCCCATCCAGAGGTATTGACCTTCTAGGCCACGCCCCTTACAGACGATCTCAAAACCTGCCGCACCAAGGAGATGCGACAACGCTTCCTCCGTGAAATAGCAATGGTTCTCGTAGCAGAGGTCCCAGAAGGCTCCGGCGGCCAGCATGCCGCAAAAATCACGCACTTCGATGAAGATCTGACAACCAGGATTGCTCTCCGCGAGAGCAGCCACCTGTCGAACAAAGACCAGTGGATCGGTCATCTGATCCATCACATGACGGCAAATCACGAGGGCCGCTCCAGAGGGCACCTTTTCAGGCTTAAAGTAGTCTGGAATCAGATGCAGCCGTCCTTCCTTCCTTTCAGCCGGACAGCTCGGATCCATACCGAGTCCGCGCAATGATGGTGCCGCCGCCAGCAGCATCTCAAGGAACTCCCCTTTACCGCAACCAGCCTCGATGACGAGGGATCCCACAGGCAAGGTAAACTCCCGCAGAAGGAAGCTCGCAAGCTCACGGCAGTAGGCTTCACTGGCCGCAGAGGGCACGGTGCTGTCATAAGTGGCATCGTACTCCACCAAGGACGGATCGAATGCCGCGTTGAAGATCAGACCTGAATCTGGGCAGACTCGCAGTTCGAGCTTTCCCCACGGGATTGAGCGAGCCGCTTGGCCGCTATCATGGAGGCGGTTGTGCATGGCCACCACGCGGTCACGGGTGAGCAAGCTCTCTTGGACATGTTTTCCGGTGACAGGGCTAGCTTGCATGGGAAAGGATCAGCGAACGCGAAGAAGATAGCCGTCCGGGAAATAGGTGACCGGGCGTGCCACCACTCCTTCGTTGAACAGGAAAGGTGGATACTGGATGACGAAATCAGGATTCTCAGCGGCGAACTCCTTGGCTGCCGTGATGGGATTATTCCAAGACCAGTCTGGCTGGGTTCGCGGACCTCCGCAGACCTCTTCCATGATTCCATCACACGAGACGATGTACGAGCCGGGTGGCACCAGATCGTGGTAAGCACGCATTTCGCCCAGCACATGATCCCGGGAATGATTCGAATCGAGGATCAACAGAACCTTCTCACCAGGCTTCACGAGTGATTTGACCTTTGCCACCGTCTCCGGGGCGATGGAACTACCTTCCACTAAGGTAATGTGGGGAAACATTTCATGCTCTTCGAGAGCCTTCCGGTTATGGGGGCGAATTTCCACGTCCACGCCGATGACGCGGCCGCGCCCCATTGCCTGAAGAAGTGAGGCATGAAACACTAAAGAACCTCCGTGGGCGATACCACACTCGAGAACCACATCCGGCTTCGTCATGTAGATGAGCTCCTGCAGGCGAACGACGTCCTCGGGGAGTTGAATGATCGGGCGCCCCATCCAGGTGAATGAGTGCACATGCTTCACATCCCAGCCGCAGCGCATCCAAGCATGTGAGGCCATTTCAAAGGCGCGTGGATGGCCCATCGGGAGCGACTCAGTCACTCCGTCATGGGTCCAACTCACCATGCCCTGCTCAATATCGATGGTCAGATTAGTCAGCGGTGTCATTTGAGAGAGGGAAGACGGAAAAAGGATCGGATGGAGGCAGCCACGGCATGGATGACTTCTTCCGTCATGTAGGACCAGAGAGGCAGGGTGAGGATTTCATCGCCCACACGATCCGTCACAGGCAGATCGTTGGCACCGCGGCAGTCTTTCAACCAGGTGAAACGATTGCCGGGCATCCAGTGAATGCCCGTGTCCACGCCTTTTTCCTTCATGTGAGCCTGCAAAAGCGGGCGATTGCCACCCGGCACGCGCAAGCAGTAATGGAAGATACTAGCTCCGTCGAAACGATCCGCCGGTATCACCACGCCTGGCACGTCTTTGAGCAGTTCGTTATACAGGCGGCAGTATTTGCGACGGTTGGACGTGAACTCGTTCAGACTGGCGAGCTGGGACAAGCCGATTGCGGCGTGCAGATTCGCCAGATGGTAGCGGAAGCCCTGCTTGAACACATCGAACTGATACGCCCGGCTATTGCCATAGAGGCGTTCGTTGGGTTGGGTCATGCCCAGCAAACGGGCCGGATAGAGCTGCTCAGCTTCCTCGGCATTTGGAACGACCACCGCCCCGCCGTCAATGCAAGTGAGCGTCTTGATGGCATCAAAACTAAAGCAGGCCATGTCCCCATAGCTTCCGATGGGGCGGCCATCCACGCGAGTGCCGGTGGCGTGAGCGGCATCCTCAATGACGCGAAGACCATGCTTGCGGGCGATCTCAAGGATCTGGTGAACGCGTGCGGCGGTGCCCGTGTAGTGCAGCACGATGATCGCCTTCGTTTTTGGGCTGATGAGCGGCTCCACCAGCTCAGGATTGATGGAGAGATCATCCTCGTTGATATCCACAAAGACCGGTCGTGCTCCGCACATACCGATTGCCTGGAAATCCCCAATGTTATTGAGGGCGGGTGTGATGACCTCATCCCCAGGCCCCACACCTGCGTTCAGCAGCGCCAGATGAAGAGCCGAGGTGCAGGTATTGACCGCCACCAATCGGCGCTCCGGCGGCAGTTCGAAGGCGACTGCCAGCTTTTCCTCAAAATCTCTCACATAGCTGCCCATGCCGAGCCAGCCGAGGTGCAACGCGTCAACAGCCGCCTTCATGGTGTCGGCGTCAATGTGAGGTTTGAAAACGGGAATCATTGGAGGACGAGGGCAGTCGGGAAACCTGGAAAACGCCCCCGGCGTGGTCAGGAGCGACGGAAAGGCGGCCTCCCTATGACGCGAGGAACAGGCGGACATCAAGCCCCGGAAGGAACAAAATGAGGGTAGCTGGCATCCCGCTCATTGAGCCTCGCCTCCGATGCCAACGGCCACTGGATCGAAAATCTGGGATCATCCCATCTTGCGCCACGGAGAGACTCCGGGTGGTAGGGTGTCGTGATGGAATAAAACACCTCCGTGGCGTCCTCCAGCGTCTGAAAGCCGTGAGCGCAGCCTTCCGGGATAAAAAACCCGACTCCATTCTCCTCGGTGAGCTCGATGCCTTCCCATTTTCCAAAAGTGGGAGACCCAGGCCGCAGATCGAGAGCCACATCAAAGAGCGAACCCCGCGTGCAGCGCACCAGCTTGGCCTCCTGATGCGGTGCCTCCTGGAAATGCATGCCACGAAGGGTGCCACGGTGCTTGTTGAAAGAGGCATTGCACTGCGAAAAGCGAGTCGGAAGGCCGTGGGCAGCAAATTCCTTCTCACACCAAGTGCGTGCAAACCACCCGCGATCATCCTCATGACGCTCAGGCTGGATGATCCAGACCCCGGAGATACTGGTGGATATAAACTTCATGCCACCGTCAGCTTGGGCAGTGGGATGACGAAACGACCGCCCTTGGCCCGGAAGTCCTGTTGCTGGGCCATCACCTCCTCGGCGAAGTTCCAGACCAGCAGCACCGCGTAGTCAGGCGCACGAGCCGCGAGCTCCTCGGCAGGCACCACGGGAATGTGTAGCCCAGGACTCAGGCGGCCTTGCTTGTAGGTGCTGCGGTCCGCGATGAACTCCAACGAGCCGGCCGCCTCACCGATGTAATTGAGAAGCGTACTGCCCTTCGCGGAGGCTCCATAGGCTGCGACACGTTTCCCAGCCGCTTTTTGCTCCGCGAGGAAAGTGATCAAATCCGCCTTCACCTTCGCTGCCTGTTCGCTGAAGCGTTCATAATAGGCTGCACCGGTGACACCGAGCCGTGTTTCGGCATTGAGCGTCTCCGTCACCGTGGCACGAATGGCCTCGGCACCTTTTTGGCAGGCATAAAGCCTCAAAGAGCCGCCGTGAATCGGCAGGCGCTCCACATGGAAGACCTCCATGCCATGCCGGGCAAAGAGCGAAACGAGCGGCGTGAGCGTAAAGAAATAGACGTGCTCGTGGTAGATCGTATCAAACTCCACCTTCTCGATCATCTCCACGCCGTAGGGGAATTCGAAAACCACCCAGCCGTCCGGCTTGAGCAGTTCCGCCACGCCGGCGACGAAGTCGTTCGTGTCTGGAGCATGCGCGAAGACGTTGTTGCCGAGGATGAGATCAGCCCGGCCTTTTTGGTCTCGCAGCGCCGCCGCCGTCTTCTGACCAAAAAACTCGCAGTGGGTCTCCACGCCGTTGTTTCGCGCCACTTCGGCGATGTTCACCGCAGGCTCGAAACCAAGACAGGGCACACCGGCATCGACGAAGTTCTTCAGCAGGTAACCATCATTGCTGGCGATCTCGATGACGAAGCTCTCCTTACCGAGCTTCTTTTCCGCAATGTGTTTTTGCACAGCGGCCTTTGCATGCCGCAGCATGGCATCGGAGAAGGAGGAAAAGTAAATGTAGTCACTGAACAGATCGACCGGCGGCACGGTATTCGTGATCTGCATCAGCCAGCAATCGGAGCAGACAAACACCGCGAGGGGGAAACGTGGCTCCGGCTTGCCGATGTCTTCGGGACGCAGCAGATTGTTCGCCAGCGGCTGGAGGCCGAGGTCGATGACGGGCAGGGAATGGGTGGAGCCACAGGAGCGGCAGCAATGAGCTTCGGACATGGTTTGAGTTAGTTGGTCCACGGTAGCCCGGCAGCACGGGCCTCAGAGGCATATTCCATGATTTGATGGCGGGTGAAAGCCAGCATGTCAGCGTCTTTTTGCGTGTGGCGGATGCGATACCACTCCGCCGTGGTCTGCGTGGCCTTTTGGAAATCCCACACGGGATGCCAGCCGAGCACTTTCGATGCCTTTGCATGACTCAAAGTCAACCGCGTGGCCTCAGGGACAGCATTCGGATCAGGCCGCGCCTCCCACAGGCCAGGCCAGGCTTCAAAGAAGGCCTTCACGACCTCGCCCACGCTGCGCTCGGATTCAGGATCAGGGCCAAAATTCAGATTTAGCAGCTCCTTTGAGGCCGGTTCAGCAAACAAGAGCTGTCCCACGTTCAAATAGCCGCTCAGGCACTCCAAAACATGCTGCCAAGGCCGCGTCGCCGCTGGGTTTCGCAGGATCACTGGCTCGCCCGCCACCTGGGCACGCACACAATCCGGCAGGATGCGATCCGCCGCATAGTCCCCACCGCCGATGACATTTCCCGCCCGCACGGAGGCGAGGCGTCCCCTGCCCTGCTCACGCGAGAAGAACGAGGCATGCCAGGCCGCCACCACCATTTCAGTGGCCGCTTTGCTCATCGAATACACATCATGCCCGCCGAGCGGATCTTCCTCGGAAAACGGGCGTCCGAGATTTTGGTTGAGGTAGCATTTGTCACTTGTAACGACGATCACCGGCGCGGCGCAGCCCGTCGCACGCACCGCCTCCAGCAGCACCGCCGTGCCCCAAGCGTTCACGGAGAAGGTCTCCAACGGCTCGGCATAGGAAAGACGCACGAGCGGCTGCGCGGCGAGGTGCATGATGAGATCCGGCTTGGCGGTCTCGATGGCCTGGGCGAGCTTTTCCTTATCTCGGAGATCGGCGATCCACTCGTGCTCCAGCACATCGGGTGGAATGAGATGGCTTAAATCCTCCGCGTGAAGCGGCGAGAGAGCATAGCCACTCACGTTGGCCCCCAGGGCATGCAGCCAAAGCGTGAGCCACGAGCCTTTGAAGCCGGTGTGGCCGGTCACAAGCACGCGTTTGCCTTGATAGATAGAGCCGAACATCACCAGACCTTCCAGGGAGCGCTGCCGCTGTCCCACATTTTGTTGAGCATTTCAAACTCGCGGTAGGTATCCATGCACTGCCAGAAGCCGTCATGGCAGAAAGCCTTCAGTCGGCCGGTTTGGGCCATGTTTTGCAGGGGCTCGCGTTCAAAGATGCAATCATCGCCAGCGAGGTAATCACGCACGGATTTATCGAGCACCATGTAACCGCCATTGATGTAGCCGGCCTCCTGCTCAGGCTTTTCGTTGAAGGACGAGATCGAGGATTCGTTGATATCCAACTCCCCGAAACGCCCGGCTGGCCGCACCGCAGTGAGGGTCACGAGGGCTTTTTGCGCATAGTGAAAGCGCACCGATTCGGCGATGTTGGCATCCGTTACCCCATCTCCGTAGGTCAGAAGCACGTCTTCATCTCCGATATGCCGCATGGCACGGGCAAGACGCCCGCCAGTCATGGAATGCATCCCTGTTTCGAGCAAGGTGACGGTCCAGTCCTCCTCATCGTGGGCGTTGTGATAGGTGATCTGCGGGTTACGCCCCAGTTTCAGGGTCACATCACTGCGGTTCCAAAGATAGTTACGGAAGTAATCCTTGATGATCTCCCCCTTGTATCCCAGGCAGATGACAAAGTCTCTGAACCCGTGGTGGGCATAAGTCTTCATGATGTGCCAAAGGATCGGCTGGCTGCCGACGGGCACCATGGGCTTGGGGCGGTATTCGGTTTCTTCCCGGAGACGAGTTCCCATCCCTCCGCATAGCAGGATCACTTTCATTCGTTCATGTTAGTTGTGGGCTGTCATTATGCATACCTACGAGGCTGTCACAAGATGCCCTTCGTCAGGGCATACCATCGGCTGAGTTTTTTGGTCTTCGATCTCACATCTCCGGGATCGCCTCCCGCACCCTTGAAACGGGCGGCACTGTGGTAGAAGCGCCGGGCTAGGTCCCTGCCCGGATCACCGGAAGAACCTGGAAAATCGCGCATAACCTCTCGGAGTCGATTGAGGTAGCCTGTCCAGCCCTCCCATTCCTCCTGGGTAGGGCGATATTCAGGCTTCCACCGGTCCTGATAGTCAAAAACCGGTGCCACAGTGCACCCGGTGAGCTTCTGCCTAAATGTCTGGCGGATGCGGGAACGGACCGTCTCCGTCGCAGCCCAGTGGACCTTGCTCGTCTGATTGGGATGAACACGATAATCAAGGATGACCTCGGCCAGATTGGCCAAGCGAGTCTGAAAAAAGAGCCTCGTCCATAATTCCAAATCCTCCTCCAGCGGTCCGAGACTCTCGTCATAGCCGCCAAAATCCAGAATCGCCTGCCGGCGATAGGCCACCGTGGGATGGTTCAGCGCGTTGGACCAATTGAGCCGGTAACCAATATCGGGATGAGTCACCGGCACGCGAGGAGATTTGCCCTGCCCATCCATATTTTGCACCTGCCCGCCCAGCACCGTGATCTCGGGATGCGCGGTGAGATACTGGCATTGCAAAGCCAGTCTGCCCGGGTGGGCGATGTCATCACTATCCATGCGGATGACGATTTCCGTCTGCAACTCTCGCAAACCTTTGTTCAACGATCTGGAGACTCCGATGGAGGTCTCATGATGGATCACCCGCACGCGGCTATCCTGAATGTTCTCGAGGTACTCCCGCACCACAGGCTCAGAGCCATCATTGATGATAAGAAAATCGAAGTCACGATGCGTCTGGCTCAGAATGCTCTGCACAGCCAACTGCACATGTGGCAGATGGCCACGGCATGGCATCAATATTCCAGCCGTTTTACTCATGCGACGCCCTCAGGTGAGATTTTGATCCACGGCGGCGGCAGGATGCCCTCGGCGGATGGCCCCTTCGCGCTGTCATTCATCCATCGTGACGGGGCGATCGTGATGCCATCAGGCCGCCCCAACCACGCTCCCCACCAGCTAAAGCTGCTGTTGGCGATGATGTGATGTCGGCACAGGCTCATCAGTCGAAGGTCATCGTAATTGTTGAGCGCCGAGTTCAGATCCACAAACACAGGCTTTCCTGGCAGGCTCAGGTGCTGCCGAGCCCATTCGATTTCGTCTGAAAACACAAAGAAGCACACATCTCCCTCCAGCTCGCCAACGCGGCGCACCGCCGCTTCATAATAGGCCGTCGAACAGCCACCATGAATGCTCTGGGTCTTGGCATTGGCCGTGTAATCCCCACGGCGCACATGCAGAGATACGGCATTCGTGGAAAGGATGCGCTCCGCCATCTCCTTGTTACCTGGACCGGGCGCGGTCTTCACGCGAAAGTCTTTCCGTATCTCCTCGGCGATAGGCTCAAAGTAACGCGGACTCTGCCAGTAACCATCCAGGTAGAGAGATCCACGCATGCCGAGCACCTTCTCATCATACTCAAAGCCGCTTTCCACCACCTTTTGAAGGCTGGAAAGCGGTGTCTGGATCACAGGATCGCGCCAATCTCCAAGTCGTGCCAAAAGACGACGCATGCCCCCCTCTCCGCGGATGCACCGCATCTCCCAGTCTCTCGCCTCGGGAGCCTCCAGTTCGAAATGTTGGAGGCTAAAACGGTGCAGCTTGTAGGAACGAAAGGCGGAAGTATCCAAAACGAGGGACGCGCCATTCAAAAGGGCCATCCGCTTGCCTGCGGCGTATTGGAACATCTGATTGCCCAGGCCGCCGATGAGTCTGACGAGGATCGTGTTCAAGAGGGAGATAAAAACGCGGTGAAGACAGAAATCAGGCGGCTGATCTCCGCCTCCGTGTAGAGCGGGGAAAGGCCAATGTAGAAGCCGCGCTCGTGGATCTCATCGGCTCCAGGGAAGGCGCGTTCCTTGAAGGCTGGAAACACCTCGGAAACCGGGTGGCGGGCGATGTTACCTGCCACCACCGGGCGAGTCTCCACGCCTGCGAGTTCCAGATGACGCGTGATGTCCGATCGAGTGAAGGGCGCATCCTTCGCCACCATCAGCGGCAGGGCAAACCAGCACGGGGCGGCGTCAGGATGCACCTCCGGGCGTGACAGCCACTTCTGCGTGTCGATGAATTCGAAGAACTGGGCCGCCAGCTTGTTCCGCTGCTGGTTGAAGGCCTCGATCTTTTCGAGCTGGCACAGGCCAAAGCCGGCCTGCACATCCGTGGGGCGCACGTTGAAGCCCCAGTTGTAGAACGCGTAACGTGGATCAATGCCGCGCTGCGCCAGCTCTTCCTTGCCCTCCTGACCATCCACATTGCGCACCCAACCATGGGCGCGGAGGATTTTTAGATCACGGGCATGCTGCTCCGTCTGGCAGACGATCATCCCGCCCTCCATCGTGACCAGATGATGAGCAAAAAAGAAGCTGAAAGTGCCGGCCACACCAAAGTTTCCGACCTTCACCCCTTTGAACTCTGCCCCCAATGCTTCGCAGCAGTCTTCAATGATCACGAGGTTGTGCTTTTGGGCCAAGGCGGTGATGGCACCCATGTCACATGGATTGCCCATGAGATGCACCAGGAAGATCGCCTTCGTGGCTGGCGTGATCGCCCGCTCCAGCTCTTCCACATCCACATTCAGCGTGCGGGGGGAGACATCCACCAGACGCACCTTGAGCCCGGCCATCATGGCGGACCAAATCTGCGTGGGCCACGTCACCACAGGCACAAGGATTTCATCCCCTGGCTTCAGAATGGGTGCCACGGGGTTTGCCAGCAGGTGGCAGGCAAGCAGATCGGCGGACGAGCCGCTGTTCACCATCACCGAATGGCCGCAGCCCTGGTAGACAGAGTAGCGGCGCTCGAATTCCAGCGTCTTCTCCCACATCGTGGTGCGAAAGCTGCACAGCGAATCCAGCGCCTGGAGGATCTCCTGCACATCATAGGTGGCGATGCTCAGCGGATACCAGTAGCGAGTGTCCTTGGCTTGATTGGTGCGGCTGTGGTTCTCCAGAAAGATTTCGAGAACACCCGCGAGCTTGTCGATATTGGGAATGTTGCGCATGAATTAGCCTTGGGGCTGGGATTGCTTGACCTGACGGTATTCTTCCATGGTTAGGCGGATACCCTCATCCAGGGAAATTTGCGGCTCAAATCCGATGGCTTTGATCTTGCTCACATCGAGGCACTTTCTCGGCATGCCGTCAGGCTTCGAGCTGTCCCACTCCAACCGCCCTTGATAGCCTGCGGCCGCCGCAACCTTCTCCGCCAGCTCGCGGATACTGATGTCCTCTCCGCAGCCCACATTGAAGATCTCCGGCGAATCGACCTTTTCCATCATCAGCAGCACGGCGCGTGCGAGGTCATCCACATGGAGAAATTCACGCTTCGCCGATCCGGTTCCCCACATCACCACTTTCTCCGCACCCGATTCAGCCGCGTCCACAAAGCGCCGTACGAGAGCGGAGAGCACATGCGAACGCTGCGGATCAAAGCTATCCCCGGTGCCGTAGAGATTGCACGGCATCGGGCAGAGCCCCTGCATGCCGTACTGCTTGTGGTAATACTGCGTCATGCGCAGGCCCGCGATCTTCGCCAGCGCATAACCTTCATTCGTGGGCTCCAGCGGACCGGAAAGCAGGTGCTCCTCTTTCATCGGCTGCGGGCATTCACGGGGGTAAATGCACGAACTCCCCAAAAAGACCATCCGCTTCACTCCGGCCAGCATGCTGCCATGAATGATGTGGTTCTGAATCGCCAGATTCTCATACAAGAACTGCGCTGGCTCAGCCCGATTGGCCTCGATGCCTCCCACGCGGGCGGCGGCGAGGATCACCGTGTGAGGTTTGGCATGCTGCAGGTATTCGAAGACGGCTTTTTGATCGAGCAGGTCGAGTTCCTGTCTCGTGCGGGTCAGGATTTGCCCATGGCCTAGGCTGCGTAGGTGGCGTTCAATAGCCCTGCCTACCATGCCTCGGTGGCCTGCGAGAAAAATGCTCTGGTTGTTGGTCATGGGGCGGTCGGAAAATTTTTCTAAACAGCAAAACAAAGACATCCGCAACCCGCCAGTTGATAATGCCCTTTTCCAGGCCAACCACAGCTCACCAGCTCCGCTCCCCCCCCATGTCATCCCCCCCCGAGCCCGTCCCCAGCCCGCACAAGCTCTTCCGCCTCTGGGATGCCGGGAGCATCTCTCGGGAGGATTTTCATCGGCTCATGGCCGTGCATGCCCGCGAGCTCATTGAGGAGATGGAGCAGGCAAAGAAAAATCCCCTCATGGCCTGGATGCACCAGCTCTTTAACCGCCGCGAGGCTGCCCGCTGGTCCGGCGGGCATGGGGAGGCCCTCGTGAGAGAGATTTTGTTCGCCCTCGCTGATGAGGAGAGCTTCCCTCCCTCCCGCTGGCTGTGGAATGCCACCCACCCGCATGTGCCGCTCCATGTCTTCTTCCGAGCCCGTGAAATGCCGCGCTTCCGCTTTTTGAAGCTCCGCGCCACCTCTCAGGCCGTCACCGTCGAAATCGAGCACGGCGGCAGTGATACCGCCCCGCCCGTGCGGGAGGAATTTTACCTCCGCCGCTACCGCAACATGCGGTTGATGGTGGAACGCCGCGACATGCTGGGCTAGAGCCCCTCCCTCTCATGTATCCGTCCAAGGCTCCCGCCCTCTCCATGACCGCCTTCATCCTCCTCGCGATCATCGCGATGGCGGCGGCGGCGTTTTACCGGCTGCCGCTGCTCGATGAGCGCCCGATGCACACCGATGAAGCCATCCTGGCCTACAAAACGACCCAGTTTCAATCTACTGGCCATTTCGAATACGACCCGAAGGACTACCACGGTCCCGGCCTGCATTACGCGGCCATCCTCTGGTCCAAATTTGCCTTTTGGGGTGCTCCAGATTCTTGGCGTGGCGATCAACTTCGCACGGTCACCGCTCTCTGCGGCCTGCTGCTCATCCTCTCCACCCTGCTGCTCACGGATGTGCTCGGGCGCAACGGCGTCACCGCCGCCATGCTGCTCGCCGCCGTCTCGCCGATGCAGGTGTATTATTCACGCTACTACATCATGGAGACACCCCTCGTGCTGCTCGTCATGATCGCACTCGTCTCCTTCTGGCGCTACTCGCAGGGCGGCGGGCGGCTTTGGCTGCTGCTCGGCGGCATCGCCACCGGCTTGCAGCACGCCACCAAGGAAACCTTCATCCTCAACGTCGTTGCGGGATTCGTGGCTTGGATCGTGGCGAAGCAGCTTTTCGGCCCCTTCGAGCCTCGTCGCAGCGGGTTCTCCATGGGTTCGTCGAAGCAGCGACCAAGCAAACCGCTCCTGTGGGTGCTCATCCCGGCCTCCCTCGTCAGTGTAGCGATGTACTCGGGTGGGTTTCACGACTGGGACGCCGTCCAAAACAGCTTCACCACCTATGCGAACTATCTGGAACGCTCCGGCGGCGCTGGCCATGAAAAGCCCTGGCATTACTACCTCACCCTCCTCACCTGGCGCAGCGATGGCGGCCTTACCTGGACGGAACTCATGATCGTCGGCCTTGCCCTCATTGGCATGGGGCACGGCCTCATCGGCAATCATCAGAAAAATGGCCCGCGGCAGGCCTTCATCGTCTTTTTAAGCCTGTATGCCCTTCTGCTCCTCGGCGGCTACTCCGTGCTCGCTTACAAGACCCCATGGTCAATCCTCAGCGCCCAGCATGCGCTCATTCTGCTCGCCGGTTACGGCACCCGCGTGCTCGCCAGCGTCTTCGCCAAAGGCATCCTGCGCATCGGCTATCGCATCGCCTTCGGCCTCGGGTTGTATCACCTCTGCTACCAGACCAACCTCGCTATCCACCGCTACTCCGCCGATGCTCGAAACCCCTGGGTCTATTCCCACACCGTACAAGCTTTTCCGCGCCTCCTGCATCAGGTCGGTGAGATTCAGCGCATTGAGCCCTCTCCGTTGAGCATCCTCGTCATCAACAAAGACGCTGGCTGGCCCATGCGCTGGCACTGGCGCACGAACACCAATGCCCGCTATGAGCGCAGCGTGCCCGAAACCGAATTCACCGCCTCCATCATCCTGTGCGATATGGATCTTGTCCCCGCCGTGCAGGCCAAGCTCGGCGCCCGCCCCTACCACAA
Organism: Akkermansia muciniphila; assembly: GCA_943373155.1. Lineage (GTDB taxonomy): Bacteria > Verrucomicrobiota > Verrucomicrobiia > Verrucomicrobiales > Verrucomicrobiaceae > Prosthecobacter. The sequence continues at coordinate 20,828 of CALSBJ010000044.1, forward strand.
CCAAGGCTTCTACGGCCTGCGGCCCAATGAGAACCTCGTCATGTTCGTCGAGCCGTCTCTCTGGACCCGCTACGAGACTGCTCAAAAGGACGCTGCGGTTACACCCTAATGCGGACAGTCCCTTCCGTCGCTTCAGTCCCTTTCGTCCCTCACTCCACCCCGCTCACCCGCACCTCGTCGAGATCGAAACTCGATTGCGCTCCCGCGGCACTCGGCACGATGACGAGTTTGCCGATGTTTTGAATCGTCTCGCGCCAGGAGAAGCCGTTCGCGGCACGCTTCCAGCCTGCGGCACGGGCTTCGTCATCGCTCCAATCATAGCGCAGCTCGGCGGTGGCCTCCTGCCAGTCCGTGTCAAAACTCGTCTTCGTCTCGAACTGCCACGCGCCAACATCACTCGCAAACACCTCGATCATCACGCGACCACCCGGCTTCGCACTGCGCACATGGCATGAGATACGAGCGCCACGACCACCGATGACCTGCATCCAATCTCCGATCAGCGGTGACTCTCCCGCTTTGACCGATGAAAACGCGATCGGCAGGTTTCTGCCTTCTCGCGAGGCCGTGATGAAGCCATCGTGAGCCGTCACCTTGTCCACCCCCTTCCAAAACTGCTCATCCTTGGCGAAATCGAAGCCATGTGACTTCAGCGGCTGCGGCTTCCAATCCGCGCTTTTCAGCGGATTGACCTCCGCGGGCAGATTCCGATCCACCAACGCCACGCCTTCGATCCCGTAGATTTTGCCGTGGGGCATCGAAAGCTTGAAACGCAGCGTTTTACCTGCCCACGAGCCTTTTTCGACCTTCTGACCGCTTTCATCCATCGCCGAGACCTCCACTGCGTCGCCATCGGCGATCACGCGAAAAGGCTCCGAGGTCACGCGAAGCAGCCGCGTGGTCAAAACGGCCGTTTTGCCATCCTCGATAGGTTCGTAGCCTGCAAAGCCATCCTCGCGCAGCGTCGCCACACAAGGCAGGCAGTGTCGTTTCCAGCCGGTGTGCGGAAAATCATCGCCGCCGTAAAAGATCAGATGCCGGCCATCGCGAATCACCGGCGGTCCGGCCATCGCGTAGATGCATTCGCTGTCGTAGCTGCCCTTCGGTCCGCGTGGGATCAACGGCACGCCAGGAGCCACGCGCTGCCATTTCAGACCATCGGGACTCCACACCAGCTCGCAGTCCACCGTGCGGCCCTTGCTCACGTTGTACATCATCAAGTAGCCGAGGTAGAGCCCCGCATGACGAAACACTGGCATGCAGTAGGTCTGGCTGCCGCGACCTTCTCTCACGCTGCTTCGCAGCATGAGGCCGTTGTTCCGCCAGTGGATGAAATCATCGCTCTCCAGCCGTGCCACCAGCCGCTCACCCAGGTAGAGCTTCGTGAACCACACATACTTCCCGCTGCCCTCATCCCAGAAGGCATTGTTGTGCGTGTCCCCATTCTGCGCTCCAAAACCTTCCGCCTTGATCGCCTCGCCCCAATGGATGCCATCGGCGGAGAAGCGCACCTGCGGCTTCCCCAGGCCCACATCACTCACCATCTTGTAGCGACGTGATGGATCGGCGTCGTGCAGGTCTTTAAAAACACCCACGTTCGGGCAGTCACGCGCCACGATGTTCGTGGCCTTCGTGCCGCCAAAGGCATGCAGACCCAGCTCGGGCTTTTCCCAAGTGAGGCCATCCTTCGACGTCGCGTAGAGCAGATACCAGCCCACATCATGAACCGTGCTCGGCCCGTCCATCTGCGCGATGGCCTCCTTGTCCGCCAGCACGCATTTATACCACATCTTGAAGACCCCATCCTGCTCGTCCCAGATGACATTCGGATACAGATTGTTCATCGAGTTCTCCCACGGCTTGTCCGCCTGGAAAAGCGGGTTGCCCGCATGCTTCGTCACCGTTCCCGGCATCAGCCGGGCATTCTCCGCGCTCTCGATCACCCGCGTGTCGAGCACGAGCAGCTTGTCCGCCAGCAGCGGCGTGGTGAGCAGGAGGAAGAGAAGGGAGCGCATGGGATAAAGAGGACTTGATGGCGGAGTTACGCATCGCTGCGCTGATTCCTGCAACCCCGGAGGGGTTTACCCATGAATAGCCAGGGGTTTCAACCCCTGGGTGATCGTAGCACCGCATCATGAACCCCGGATGGGGTTCGCCCATGCTGGCAGGGACATCGGAGGCTGCTGGGCACATTGGCCAACCCCTCCGGGGTTGCGACCGTGATCGCATCGGTGACCGGAGGTTTCACCTCCGGCTATTCATGGCGAACCCCTCCGGGGTTTTGAGGCTCATTTCGGTGCCCGATAAGATTCCTGCATGAGCTTTTCGAGTTCCGCGACGATCTCCGGCTTCTCCGCCGCGAGGTTCGTTTCCTCGCCGATGTCCGTTTCGAGGTTGTAGAGCAGCTTTTCGAGCGGCTTGGGCTTCGCGGCCTTGCCTTTGGCTTTCGCTTTGGCATCCGCCGGAACGCCGCCAGTGTTCAGGTGGATGAGTTTCCAGGGCCACTTCAGCACGGCGCGTTTGCCGCCTTGCTCGTTGAAGTCCCAAAACAGATGCGAGTGCTGCTTTTGACCTTCTTTGCCCAGCAGTGTGGGGGCGAAGGAGATGCCATCGGTTTCCGCGTGGAGCTTCACACCGCTCAGCTCGGCCACGGTGGGCAGCAGGTCCTGGAATCCGCTCACATGCTCGCTCACCGAGCCCGCCTTGATCGTGCCGGGCCACCAGGCGATGAAGGGCACGCGGATGCCGCCATCGGTCATGTCGCGCTTCGTGCCTTTGAAGTCACCGTTGCTGTTGAAGAAGTCGCTGTCGTGACCGCCCTCGTGGTGCGGGCCGTTGTCGCTGGAGAACATGACGAGCGTGTTCTCGTAGAGGCCGAGTCGTTTGAGCTCCGCCATGATGCCGCCGACTTCATCGTCGAGGAAGCGCACGAGCTGCGCAAAGCCCTTCTCCGCGTCCGGCCAGTCCTTCTTCAAGAACTCGCCGTAGTTCGGGCACTCCATGCCATGACCGAGCGGCGAGTCCTTGCCTGCCTCGTTGTTCGCGTGCGGGATGTTCATCGCGTAATAGAGGAAGAAGGGCTTCCCCTTGTCCCGCGAGCGCTCGACCAGATGACGGCGCACTTCGTTCGAGCAAAGCTGCGGCACCCACTGCTTCCGCCCGTCCAGCGGTGCCACGCCGGTGCCGGTGAACTCCGCATCGACATAGTCCGCCGCGTTTTTAAACGAGCCCTCGATCACCGTGTTCGGCAGCGCCTGCACGCGACCGTTGATGATGATGGCCTTCGTGTAGAAATTGTGTGCGTGGCTGGTGCCCACGTAGCCATAAAATTCGTCAAAGCCCTTCTTCTCCGGGTCGTTGAGCGGCAGCGGCTTGCCGAGTCCGTATTTGCCGATGCACGCGGTGTGGTAGCCGGCGGTTTGGAGGAAGTTCGGCACCGTCACATCGCCATCCGGAATGATCCAAGGGTCATTCCCACGCACGCGGCAGTGCCCGGTGTGCAGCCCCGTCATCAGCACGCAACGCGAGGGCGCACACACCGTGCTGCCCGAGTAATGCCGCGTGAATTTCATCCCCTCCGCCGCCATGCGGTCGATGTGCGGCGTCTTGATCACCTTCTGCCCGTAGCAGCCCAGGTCTCCATACCCGAGGTCATCGACGAGAATGTAAACGATGTTCGGCGGAGCCGCCTGGAGCATGGCGCAGGAAGCGAGGAGCAGGAAAAGAGCGCGGAGCAGTGTCATGAGCATGCATGAACGAAGGGGAGCGGGCATTGCTACCATTTTTCATCACTCCATTAAGTGACATCATTGGTATATTACGAATGCTGTCTTTTCTTCAAACAAAGGAGGATCCAATCTTGAATAAATGACACTATCGGTATATTACCAACTGTGCCATTAGAAACTGAACCCATCCCTCCAGCTCGCCTTCCGCCCTTCATCAACCGGGTGGACGAGCTCGCCACGCTGGATGCCTTTCACGGCAAGCCTGGTGCCCAGTTTTTGGTCGTTTATGGCCGCCGCCGCATCGGCAAGACTTCCCTGCTCATGCACTGGATTTCTGGTCGGGAGGAGAAAAGGCATCGTGGCTTTTACTGGGTGGCGCATCGCAGCACGCCGGAGATTCTGCTGCGCAGCTTTTCCGAGGCGCTGGCCTCCTGCCTGGAGGACGAGGTGGCCGCCAGCCTCAGCTTTGCCACTTGGGAGGATGCTTTCCGGCAAATGTTCGCCCTCGCCCGGACGCGACCGCTCATCGCCACCATCGACGAATTTCCCTACCTGCTCGACAGTGTGCCAGGGCTGGCATCCCTGCTGCAAAAAGTGTGGGACGCTCAAAAGGCCGGCTCTCAGATCCGCCTCGTGCTCTGCGGCTCGCAGTATCACATGATGCACGCGGAGTTCTTCACACCAAGGCAGCCCCTCTACGGCCGTGCCACCGCCTCCATGCTCCTCGATGAGGTGGCCCCCTCGCAGCTCAGCCTGTTTTTGCCCCGCTACAGCCCCATTCAAATCGTGGAGACCTACAGCGTCATCGGCGGCGTGCCCAAATACCTCGAAATGTGGGACGACGGCTCTCCCGTGGCCCAAAACATCCGCGATCTGCTGCTCTCCCCCTCCACACTCTTTCGCCACGAGGCCCTCTTTCTCATCCACGACGAGATCGCCGAGCCACGCACCTACCTCGCCCTGCTGGAGGCCATCGGCGGCGGCCTGCGGGCACCCGTCAGCATCGCGAAAATCACCGGCCTGCCCATCACCCATGTGGGAAAGTATCTGCACCACCTCATCGCCCTGCGCCTCGTGCGCCGCGTGCAGTCCGCCGAGGCCCCGGACGAGCGGCAGACGCGCCTCAGCCGCTACGAGATCCGCGATCCCTTCCTACGCTTCCATTTTGAGTTCATCCATCCGCACACCACCCTCGTCGAGCGGGGTCTCGTGGAGGAGCACATGGCACGGCACATCACGCCGCGGCTCGATGCCTACTTTGGAAAAAACGGCCACGAAGAGCTGGCCCGCCGCCACATCGAGACCCTCGGGGCCGCTGGAAAGCTGCCCTTCACCCCCGCCCTCGTCGGCCGGGCCTGGACACCCCGCAGCGAGGTGGATGTCTTTGCCATCGACCGCCATAGCCAGAGCGCCCTCTTTGCCGAATGCCGCTGGACCTCCCGCAAGATGGACGTCGCCGTGCTCGGCGACCTCAAAGCCCGCGCCGATGACTTCCCACGCCTCAAAAAGTGGAGAAAGCACTTCATGCTCTTCTCCAAATCCGGCTTCACCGCCGAACTCACCCGTCAGGCTGAAAAAGAAGGCATCCCGCTCATCGAAGGCCCGCTGCTGGAACTCGATCCCGTCGGCGGATGAGATGCCTCGCATCACCACAACTGGTGAAAACAACAGTTGGAGTCATGGATTGCTGGAACATTGGAAACGCAATGAAGCCTCTCATGTGCTTCTCAAGATCGCCAAATGAGCGATCGGCTTCATTCGTCCTTCCGCATTCATCATTCGTCATTCTCCCTTCTTCGCCATCGCCGCGAGATCGCCCATGACACGCACGAGGAGCGGCACGAGCGCCTCCGTGCAGACATCGGCGAGCTGCGCGGCGCGGGCGAAGTCGTTGTCCCCCTTGTCCGGCAGGCGCAGCACCTCGGCGAGAGGTGGATGACCTTCCTGGTAAGGATGCGGCACGCTGCCGAGCGTGGCCACGCAGTGGTTCGCCGCCACTTCGATGCGCTGCGCCACCGCGCGGGTCTGACGATCCAGCGTAAAACCATCGCGATGGTTCTTCGCATTGGCATAAAGCAGCTCCAGCGACCGCTTGGCCCGTGACGCCTGGAGGATGTTCCCGATCAATCGTGCGAGCACACGCTGCGCGGCCAGCAGTCGATCCAGCCCTGCCACGAGCTCCGGCTCGGGATGCTGCGCACGCCAGCGATCCAGGCCATCGCGGAGGCGTTTGGCCAGAGCGGCCTCGTAGCTCTCCATTCGTGCCGCCACGTCCTGCAGACGCTGTTTGCTCGCCGTCAAAGCGGATTCCGCGGCGCTCTTCGTGCTCGCACTGATCGAAAACTCGGCTGGATTCGGCAGAGTGAAGTCCGCCTCGATCAAATCCCGGGCGATGGTTTGACTCAAAATGTCACCTTGATGCTCCACATACTGCCCGAGCAGCTTCAAATACTCCTCTTCCGTCATGCCCGGCACGGGCGGCGGTGCTGATGATGCCGCGCTCGGCATCGGCAATGCCACCACAGAAGGCGGTGGCATCGTGGAAGGCATGGAGACCGGCACGGGCGCAGGCACCGGCCACTCCAGCGGGCTCAGCCGCATGAAGTGGAACGATTTGCCGAAGAAGGCATCCAGCGCCTTGTCCGAGCTGTCCGCGGCCTGACGGTCCTCGCTCATGCTGGAGGCGTCTTTCAGCCGCACCTTGTCCATCGCCAGACCGAACTCGTGCTCGTAGGCATGCCGCGTCACCGCGCGACTGGTGGCGGTGAAATCACGGAACAACTGCTCCGCCGGTGCCTCCAGGTGAAACACACCCGGCGCATTCAGGGCCAGCGCTGCCTTCACGCGGTCCGGATCGGCCGGATGCGTGTCATTCCAACTCGTGGTGCTCTCGTTCACGCTTTGATCCAGCTTCGAGCGCACCTCACCGGGCATCACCTGCTCACGCCAGAGCACCATTGCCGCCAGATCATCCGGAAGTTCCCGCGTTTGAAAGGTCTGGTAGGCATCACTCATCGCCGCCGCGCGAGACACGCCGAGAAACCGCAACCGCGCCGCCGTGCGGGCAAACTCCGAGCTGCCGGCCAGCTTCGCCTCATAGCTGTCCGCATCGAACTCCATCTGGCGGGACATGAAGCAACTGATCGCATGCCCCGCGTGCATCAGGCACCACAAAATCTTCCGCCCCAGCCACACGCCGCCCTTCGCCAGCATGAAGATGATCTTCAGATACCATTCCTCCGACTGCGCCCACAGCTCCAGCCGGTCATCCCACGCATCCCGCTCGAACACCACACGGGCAAACCACGCGTTCACCCGGCGGATGATGTAGCTGAAGCGCATCCCTGCTCCTTGCGCGAAATGGCCAAACTCATGCGCCAGCACGCCGGCCACCTGACGCATCGTCATGCCCGCCACCAGCGGCGTGCCGATCACCAGCACCAGATCGCGGCCAAAGAAACTCCACAAACCACGGCGAAAGCCCGCCGCCGCATTCACCTGCGTATCCAGATGAATTTCCCGCGGCACCGGAGCCCCCACCTGATCACAGATTTTCCGCACAAAGCCAAACAGCAGCGGCTCGTCCTTCTCCGAAAGCTTGAACGGCGGCGGCGGTTTTACTCCACGGGAAAACAGCGGCTTGATCAGGAACAGCACAAACACCGCCCCCGCCACCGCCGGAGCCGCATACATCACCGCCGCCAGGATGATCGCCCGGCCACGCACATGCTCAAAGATCACCACATCATGCTGCACATGCCACCACACCGCCCAGCCCATCGCCACGATCAGGCCGATGTAGATCACCGGCAGCAGCACCATCGCCAGCGCCACCACGCCCAGCCCTGCCTGATAAAGCCATGAGGTCCTCGTTGGCTCCATGCGACCTTCAAAAGCATCGAGAGGCGAAAGGGCGGGCGGTGCGGCAGGCTCGTTCATGGGAGAAAAATGCCCACCTGCCTATCAAGCCCATCCGCCATCGTCAAGACCCACGCGAATGACATCGGCATGCCATCGCCACGACCTCACAAAGCACCACGATCCATTTTTGGCAGAATCCTGAATGGCAAAATGATGATCCAGGTGAAGGCACTAGACAGAAAGTGGCACAGGTTTTCAACCTGTGCGGTCGAAGCGAAACGCCATCACGGACTGAAAAAGGTTGTGAGCCCCTACAGCCCGGTCTTTGAAGGCAGCCAGCCCGAAACCGCTGCCTGAACAGGTTGAAAACCCGTTCCACTTTCTGCGTCACTAGCGGCGTCTTGCCAGCTAGCAGAATGATGGATGGCAAAATGATTTTCAGAGTCCTATCATTATGCCGTCCATCATTTTTCCTCCCTTCAAGTGAGGCAGGCACTCCTGCCTGCCACCCGACAGGACTGACGATTGTCGATCAACCGATGGTTGATTTTCGATTTCAGACTCGCTCGCGAACGTGACTCACTTCAAAAATCAGCAATCGTGATTCAGCAATCGTCAATCCTGTCCCCTCCCTCGCCCGATCTCCTCATCGTCCGCACCTTCATCGTGCAGTTCTTCGTCCTGCGGGACGGTGACGCGTTGTTCTTAATCGACACCGGCTTCCTCGGAGGACGCGCCGCATTGAAAACAGCTCTCAAAGCTCGCGGCTGGGATCATTTGCCCATTCGTGGCATCCTGCTCACGCATGGGCACCTCGATCACGTCCTGAATGCGCCCGCCCTCGTCCGCGAGCACCACGCCTGGATCGCCGGACCGGAGGGCGACCTCGAACACTTCGAGAACCGCGCCCGCTACACCGGCTGGGGCCGCGTCGCCGGCGTCTCCGAATGGATCGGCCGACGTCTGCTTCGCATGCCCACCTTTCGTCCCGACCAGTTCCTCCACGATGGCGACGAGCTTCCCATCTGGGGCGGCCTTCGCGTCGTGGCTCTGCCCGGCCACACCCACGGCCACTGCGGCTTCTACTCCGCCCAACACCGCCTCCTCTTCAGCGGCGATCTCTTCGCCACCGCCCCCTTTGGCCCTCACATCTCCCCGAAAGTTCTCAACCAAGACACCCTCGCTGCCCACCGCAGCCTCCACCGTGCCCTCGACCTGCCACTGGACGGCGTTTTGCCCTGCCACGCCGATAAAGCGCCGCCAGAGAGGCAGTTGGAGCATCTTCGAGCACTCGCCAAATCATGACACGCCACTTTCTCCATTCCATCACCTTGCTTCGCGAGTCGGTGCCAGACTGGAGCGAGCACCCCTTTTCGGTGCCGGCGATTCAAAAGCTCCAAACGCTCGAACTGCACCCAAAGGTCACATTTTTCGTCGGCGAGAATGGATCGGGGAAATCGACCCTGCTGGAGGCCATCGCGGAAAAGCTGGGGTTCAACATCGAAGGCGGCACCAAGAACACGAACATGGCGATCGGTGAATACACTTCTCCACTCACCAGCTGCCTGCGGATCAGCCGCACCTCCGTGCGACCGATGGACGGCTTCTTTCTGAGGGCTGAGAGCTTCTACAACTTCGCCACGCTGCTCGACGAAGAAGGCTACGGCACCTGGAGCTACGGTGGAAAGAGCCTGCACGCGCAGTCGCACGGCGAGTCGTTCATGGCCACCATGACCAACCGCATCGACGGGCACGGCATCTACCTTTTCGACGAGCCGGAGGCCGCTCTCTCGCCCCAACGGCAGCTTTCCATGCTCGTGCGGCTTCATGATCTCGTGGATGACTTCTCCCAGTTCATCATCGCCACGCACTCTCCGCTCCTGCTCGCCTACCCGGATGCCTGGATTTATCAATTCGGCCCCGAAGGCATCCAGCGCATCGTCTACGAGGATACGGAGCACTTTCAGATCACGCGGACCTTCATGCACGATCACAAACGCATGCTGAAACGGCTGCTGAGGAAGGAAGGCGAGCTGGAGTTCGGCGAGTGAGGCTGCGTAAGAGCGGTCTCACTGGCGTCCCAAACCAAACTGCGGATGGTGCTTTTCATGACGGACGCACAGCACGCGGACCTCATCCTCAGAGCGAATTTCAAACAGCACGTCATGAGGAAAGCGCTTCAGCTTCACCCGTCGAATCCTGTGGGAGCCGAGCCAAAAGGAAAATCGCTCCGCGTGAGCGGCCATTTGGTTGAGCGCATCCTGCACCTGGATGAAAAACTCGTCTCCTAGACCGTCACGACGGTCTTCATACCAGCGCATGGCTTCATTGACCTCCCGCTGCACTCGAAGGTGGAAACTCAACCGTCTCATGCCTTCCGGCTCTGGAATTGGATGCCCGCCAGAAATTCCTCATGCGTCAAAATCATGCCGGGAGCCTCATCCATCTCCGCTGACCGCCGTTCCACCTCTTCCAGCCACGCTTGATCCACCGACTTCTGCCACTCGGCAGGCACGCTGGCATACAACTGATCGGCGAGTGCGATTCGTTCGCCGACCGGCAACGAGAAAAGAGTTTGGGTCAAAGCGGCAGTGCTCATGCGGGCATCTTTTCGTGATTCGTGCCGAAAATCAATGTCCAAAGCCGCCACGGCTAGATCCCCGACTTTTTCCGCACCTGTGTCCGCCATGGCTCCGCCTCAAGGCGGCGGCACGAAGAAGCGGGTAAAGCCTTTTTTGCGCAAGCCGGCCTCAAGCACTCGATCTCCGGTCCAAAGCCCAGCGTCTTGGTCGAGGGCGAGCGCGACGTCAGGGGTGTCGTTCTCGTCCACATCCCGGCAAAGCCGCCATGCCTCCGTCCAGCTCCCCAGACGAATGCTGTCCTCGTCGATGAACTCGATCCGCTCGAGAATACTGTGCAGCAGGGAGAGCATCTCCGGCTCGGCGAGACCGCTGGCAACGGCGATGCGTTCCTTGTGCTTGAAGATTTCGACGAAGACATACTTCGGGCAGATAAAACGGGTCTTCGGCAACGAGGTGAAGGCCCGGCGGAGCTGATGATTCGCTGCGATCAGCTCCGAAAAGATGCGGTTCGCATCAATGACGACGCATGGGCTCATGCCGCCGCGATCTGGGAGAGGATGCGCTGCTTGTTCTTTGACCACCAGGAGACGTCCACCTCGTTGGCGAGACGGTCCGCGTCTTGCTGGGTGAAGCGGCTCTGACGGGCCGCCCACTCGGCTTTGACAAATGCGACGAAGCTGACCTGCTCGCTGTGAGGCAGCGCCTCTTCCGGGAAGGAGAAGACGATGCGTCCATCGGCGTGGAGAGTGTTCAGGGTGGCGGTCATGGTGCGGAGTTTCGTTTCGAGCGGGTGATTTTCAAGATCGAGTTCATGCTGCTCGCCTCATCACATGGCTGGGAGGAAGAGTCGGAGTAGGAGGAAGAGAAGAATGGTCAGGCAAGCACCGCCCGCACCACCTCCCCGCTGACATCGGTGAGCCGGAAGTCGCGGCCTTGGAAGCGGTAGGTGAGTTGTTCGTGATCGAAGCCGAGCAGGTGGAGCATCGTCGCGTGCAGATCGGGGACGGAGACGCGGTTTTCGACGGCGGCGTAGCCGAACTCATCGGTGGAGCCATACATCTGGCCGCCTTTCACGCCGGCACCGGCCATCCACATGGTGAAACCTTTGGGATGATGGTCTCGGCCCTTGCCGTTCTCGGCAACGGGCGAGCGGCCGAACTCGCCGCCCCACACGACGAGGGTGGTATCGAGCAGGCCCGTGATTTTGAGATCATCGAGCAGCGCGGCGATGGGGCCGTCGGTCTCGGCGCAGTGGAGGTCGTGGTTCTTTTTGAGGTCGTCGTGGGCGTCCCAGGCCTTCGGGCCTTCATTGCCGCCGCTGTAGAGCTGCACGAAGCGCACGCCACGCTCGACGAGGCGACGTGCCAGCAGGCAGTTTTTGCCAAAGTGAGCCGTCACCGCGTTGTCGAGGCCGTACATCTTCCGCACGCTCTCCGGCTCGCGACTGAGGTCGGTGCACTCGCTGGCGCTCATCTGCATGCGGAAGGCCAGCTCGTAGGTGTTGATGCGGGCGGCGAGCTGGGACTCGGCGGGATTCGCGGCAGCGAACTCGGTGTTCCATTGCTTGAGCAGGTCCAATCGTGCTCGCTGCTGCGACCGCGAGACGTTTTTCGGCGGCGTGAGGTAGGCGATGGGCTCGCCACTGCTGCGGAAGGGCACGCCCTGATAGGTAGCGGGCATGAAGCCGTTCGACCAATTGAGAGCGCCATTCACCGGCGCACCCTGATGATCGAGCAGCACGACAAAGGAGGGCAAATTTTCGCTTTCGCTGCCGAGGCCATAGGTGGCCCACGAGCCCATGCAAGGACGACCGGGCAGGATGAAGCCGGTGTTCATCTGGAAGATGGCGGGGCCGTGGTTGTTGCTCTCCGCGTGCATGCTGCGGATCACGCAGAGGTCATCGGCATGCCGCGCGAGATTCGGAAAGGTCTCCGCCATGTCGATGCCGGCCTGGCCGTGCTTCGCAAAGCGGTAGTAGCTCTTCATGGCGACGTTTTTGGTCTTCCCGCCCATGAAGGCGTCATCCTTCTTCCACACCGGGATGGCCTTGCCATGCCATTTCTCCAGCTCCGGCTTCGGATCAAAGAGGTCGATGTGTGACGGCCCGCCATACATGAAGAGGAAGATGACCGACTTCGCCTTCGGCGCGAAATGCGGTGCTTTCGGAGCCAGTGGGTTCGTCGCGGACAGCAGACCCTCCGCCCCCATCAGCGATTGCAAAGCGACCGAGCCGAAACCGGCTCCGGCTTGTTGCAAAATCTGGCGGCGAGTGAGGGAGTGCATGGTCATCTCTATTCTCCCGCTAAGTGAAGCGCCTCCGCACGAAGCGCCGAGGAGATGCGGAAGCTTTTCGCATCCAACGCATCAAGGAGCGGACGGATTGCAGGGAGAAGGCCGGATTGTTTCGCCCGGAGTAGAAGGCCGACCGTGCCGGTGATTTTAATTCCGAGCCGCATGGCGGCCTCGCGTGCCTTTTGGTCATCCAATATGAGCCGCCACCCTTTTTCATAGGCGAGGGTAATGGCTTCTGCCTCGCCCGGATCGACCACCAAGCGCAAAGCGGCGATCATGCCTCTATCCTGCGGTGTTTCGATAGTCAGCCATTCGGAGCGGGAGCCAAACTCAGCTTCCACAGCATTTGGGGCGCAAACCGGATCGAGCAAAGCGGGTAGCAAGTCCAGCCGGCCGATGCGTTCCAAGCCGATGAGGCAGGCGCTGTCCAGGATGGCTGGCTCCTTTACCATGCGACCTCGGCGGCGAGTTCCTCAGCGGGGTAATCCGCCACACTCACTCCCAAGCCGCCGAGCACATCCATAAAGCCACGCTTCGAGTAGCCGATCATCTGTGCTGCCTGACCGAGGGTGACGCGGTGCATCTCATACAGCTTCACCGCCATGAGCAGCCGCGCCTCCTCCGTGGACACGAAGGCGGGCATGGTATCTTCAGGCTTGGGCGCGGAGGACATGGGTGAAGGTATTCTGAAACACCGGGCGTGGCAACTCGGCATCACAGCGGCAGCCGAGGGCTTGAATAGCAATGGATCAACGCCCCAATCTCGACATCCTTGCCAGCATGACGCCAACACTTTGCATCCTCGGCGGCTGCAACGGCGCGGGAAAGACCACGCTCGCCCGCGAACTGCTGCCGCGCCTCGGCCTGATGCGGTTTTTGAACGCGGATGCGCCGAAAGCCTTGGGAAGGCTTGAGACAGACTGATCGAAGATCAGCCCGAAGGGGGGCCGGACTGGGATGTCCGGCATCCAATCGCCCGCGGCCTCTCGCCGCTCGATCCGACGCTCAGCGCCTTCAAAGCGGGCCGCCTGCTGCTGGAGGAAGCGCGGTCGCTGATGGCAGCCAAGGCTAGACAAGGCGGCCAGATGGTTCAACGCGTATGCCGCTTCGCCTTCGAGCCGCCGCCTTTCCAGATGTCGTATTTGGGATCGACGTGGCGGTGGAAGAAGGTGTCGAGTTGCTTGGCGAGATCGGCCTGGATGGCGGCGGTGCCGGGTTGGGCGTATTGGTTGAAGCGTTCCTGAGGGTCGGCCTGCATGTCGTAGAGTTCGAAGGGGCCGTCGGGATGACGGGAGACGTATTTCCAGCGTTCGGTGCGGATGGCGCGGGTGGTTTCCATTTCGTAGAAGACGGTATTCTCCCAGTTTGGGAGCTTTTGACCTCGCAGAGCGGCGGAGAAGTCGCGACCTGGTGATTTTGGAGCCTGCGGCATGGGTTGGCCGAGGTAGGCGAGCACGCTGGGCATGAAGTCGTAATTACTCACGAGGGCATCGCAGGTCTGCGCGGCGGGGATCTGGCCAGGATGGCGGAAGATGAGCGGGATCTGCATCATGAGCTCGTGAGCGGCGGTGGGCACAAAGTGATCGCCCATGCCCCACATGCCGTTTTGGCCGCCCATCCAGCCCTGATCGCTGGAATAGACGACGAGGGTGTTTTCATCGAGTCCGTTGGCTTTGAGCGCGGCCAGGATCTCGCCGACACCGTCATCGACACCGCTGCATTCGGCGGCCATGCGGCGACGGGCGGCATCGGTGTTGTGGAATTGTTTATTCGCCTGCTGCCAGGGATGCATGGCATCGCGGGGAAAGGAGTGCAGGGGCTTGTCGGCGTAGTATTCGGCATGCCGGTTGCGGGCGGGCTGGGTCATGAGCTTGCCGAGGGAGTAGGGGCCGTTGTAGGCGAGGTAGAGGAAGAAGGGCCCCGCCTTGTTCTGCTGGATGAATTCGATGCCTTTGCGGGTCCAGAAATCAGTCGTATAGCCGTGCTCGACGCGGAGCTGGCCGTTTTCGATGACTTTTTGATCGTAGAACTCTTGCGTGCTGCCGTCCGGTTTGGTGCTCCAGGTGGTGAAGCCCTCACTCGGCGTCATGTTGGCCCCGAGGTGCCATTTGCCGCTGAGGCCGCAGGTGTAGCCGGCATCGCGGAGGACCTCGCCGAGGGAGGTGAACTCCTGGAGGGTGTTGTAGGCCTCCGGTCCCATCATGAACTTCGGGTCGAGGAAGGAGTGAACACCGTGCTGGGAGGGGATGAGGCCGGTGAGAAAGGTGGCGCGGGTGGGGGAGCAGACGGGATTGCTGCTCAGGGCGCGGGTGAAGCGGATGCCCTCGGCGGCCATCCGGTCGATGTGCGGGGTGCGGATATCCGGGTTCCCGTAGCAGCCGAGGGTCCAGGCACCTTGGTTATCGGTCAGGATGAAGACGAGGTTCACCGGCTTGGCGGAGGCGATGGAGGCGAAAAGCAGGCTAAGGAGGGCAAAAAGCAGGCGCATGGCAGTGAAAACGCCCGTGGCGAACGGCTATTGCCACCCTCGAAGGGCTGATTTTCATTGAAAATTAAACAATTAATTAGAATTTCCATAAACAGAGCCTTACCTTTAAGCCCGTTCACACCTTCGCTTGGCGTGAACAGCCTTCGTTTTTGATGTCATCCCCTGTTTCCCAGTCTGAAGCTCCCCTCGAACGCCTGCGCATCGCGCCGTGGCGGGGACCGGTGCATTTCCTGGTGCTGATCTCCTCCGCCACCATCGCGGTGAGCCTGTTGCTGTCCTATGTCCTGCTGGCGGCGATGACCTTTGTGTGGATCTGCGTGGAGTTGCACGCCATCACCAAGACAATGGCCATCAATGGCCTGCTGCATTGGAACCTCATCCAGGACTGGATGATGTTTCTGGGCCTTGGGGTGACGTGGGTCTTCATGCTGCGCCCGCTGCGCCCACGTCCCAGCGGCACCCGCGTGGCTCTCCAAGTCACGCATGGCACTCAGCCGCAGCTTTTTGAGATCATCCACACGCTGTGCTGGCATCTCAAGATGCCACCGCCTGCGCAGGTATGGCTGGATACGACGATCTCGATGCGCTCGACGATGAAAAACGGCCTCAACGGCATCCTCACAGGTGATACGGTGCTGCATATTGGCATGCCGGTGATCTCCGTGGTGACGGCCCGCGAGTTGGGCGGCCTGCTGGCTCGCGAGCTGGGCTATGGTGCCGGAGGGCTGGGAACGCTTTTCGTTCATACCGTGCGGGAGATGAATCTGTGGTTCTACCGCGCCGCGATGGAGCGTGATCCGTGGGAGATGGATCTTCAAAAGACCCCCAAGCGGGAAAAATCCTGGCACCTGTGGGGTCGCAGACTCGTCCGCGGCTGGATGTGGCTGGCCAAAGTCCCCTTCATGCTCATCGCCCTCGCTGCCCATGGGGTGAATCTGCTGGCCGTGTGGGCCATGAACCGCGCCGCCGACCAAGTGGCCTCCAACGTGATTGGCGATAAAGAGCTGGCACGCCTGAAGCGGAAGCTCTCCCACCTAGACAAAGCCTGGGCCGCCGCCTCAATGGAAATCCGCCGCGGCGTGGTGCAGCACCGCCTGCCAGAGAATCTCTCCCTTCTCGTCTCTCGCCATGTGGCGAAGACGGTGAGCGAAAAAAACGCCCAAAAAGCCGCCTCACCCCACACGCCAGAGGTCGAGCCGCCAGTGGAAAACAGCACGCGTCCGCGAGGCGAGTCCATCGTGGCCCAGCTCCCGAGTTCGCAGCCCGCAGCGGTGGTGCTGAGGCAATTTGTCGATCTCTCCCGGCAGGTAACCTACTTTTACTATCAGCATGAGATGGGTCTCAACCTCATCGAGCACCGCCTCGTGGCCGATGAAGAGGTGATCCATCAAAACCGCCGAGAGGATCCCTCCCTCGTGGCCATCCGCCGCTACTTCCAAGGCCTGGCGCATCCCGAGCGCAGCCTGTGCGGCCTCGGTGCCACCCCAGCCACCTCCCCCGGCCGCCTCGAGCTACAACGCACCATTCTCGATGTGCGTGATGAACTCTGCCAGTGGGGTACCCAACTCAAAGCAGCCCTTCAAGAATGGAACATCGCCTGGCAGCGCCGCCGGGATCTGGAAGCCGCCGCTGTGCTCAGCTTGGCAGGCTTCACCGTCTCTCGCGTTCAGTTCGGGCTGGAGGATGTCTCTCCCGGCTCGCTGCGGGCGGAGGCCGCTCGGCAGCGCATGGTGATGGAGCACATGGAGGGCCCGCTTGTCGAAAAAGAGATGCGCCTGGAAGCACGCTTCTCCGCCGCGCTCGGCCTGTTGTGGTGGTCCGAGCAGGAGCAGCTCGATGAGTTCCTCCAGTTCCGCCGTCGTGATCTTCCCGGCTGGGTGGGCGTTTACGAGGCCATGTCGGGTGCCCTGCCCTCCTTCCGTGAGCTGCTGACCACCTTTTTCGCCTTTCAGACCCTCGGGGCCAAATTTGCCAATGTGGATGATCCCAGCGCCCTCCTCGCCGCGCTGCAAACCGTGGTGCCGAAGATGCTCAATCTCGTACGTCAGATCATCGCCACCATGGATGGAGCCATCTTTCCCTTCACCAAAAGCGGGTATCCGGTGCCGCTGAATGATCACCTACTGCCCAAGCCACTCCCCCAGATGCCGGGCGTCTCCGTCGAGTCCGTCGATGCCACCAGCCTGAAGACCACGGCGCTCACGATGGCCTCGGGTGCCTCCGATTGCATCGCGCCGTATGTGGATGCGTTTCTTGAGCTCTATCATCACGCCTTTGCCTGGCTGTGCGAATCCGCCGAGCGGGTGGAGATCCATTTCCTCGGTCAGCTCAGCTTTAGCTCCAACACCGAGGTGCTGCTACCCGTGGAATTCACCACGCAAAATCTCGCCATGCCTGCCACCGAGCCAAACAACATCGCCGCCTGGCGTGGCCAGCAAGCGGCGGCGGCCGCAGCGTGAGGCATGCCGCAGAGCGCCTGAAATTAGCCGCGCTGTGAGTGTGGAAGAGGGAGAAACTTCAAAAATCAGCAATCGGAGTTCATCAGCCGAGCGCAGCGAGACAGACTGCCGCAGGCAGCCCGAAGGGAAGCGAAGCGCATCAATCTGCGGTTTGGGAGTCGCGCCATTGGCGAAACCGGGAATGTCGATTGCTGATGGATGATTGCTGATTTTTGAAGGGCTAGGAGGCACTAACTGGGGAGAGGCTCAGTGAAGTTATACCGGAGCGCCATGAGGCTTGGCAAAGCGGCGGATGAGGCCAAGGTGCAGCATGTTCGCGCTTATCATTCACTGGGGCTGGCTCGTGGCCGCCGTTTCGATCCTTGGCGGCATCGCTGCGCTTTCGCACATCCTGCTACGGCATCGGGACTACCGCTCCGCGTCCTTCTGGGCAGCACTCGTCGTGCTCTCCCCCGTGCTCGCCCCGCTGCTGTATCTCTTCTTTGGCATCAATATCCTCCGCCGGCGTGGGCGTCACTACCGCCGCGAGCACCACGAGCCATGGCATGACCCCGTGCCGAAGAATCCCCTGCCCTTTCCACCGGATAGCGACGACGCCCGCGATCATCAGCACCTCGCCGTCACGCTCGATAAGATCTCCCGCTTCTGCTTCACGAATGGAAACCGCGTCACCCCACTCATCAATGGTGAGGAGGCCATGCCGCGCATGCTGGAGGCCATTCGTGGAGCCAAGGAGAGCATCTCGCTCGCCAGCTACATTTTTGAGGCACTCGGCATCGGCACGCAGTTCACCACCGAACTCACCGCCGCCGTGAAGCGCGGCGTGGAGGTGCGTGTGATGGTGGATGATGCCGGCACCCGCTACTCCTGGCCGCCCGTGATCGAGGCCCTCCAGCAAATGGGCGTCAATGCACGGCGCTTCATGCCGAATCGTTTCCTTCTGCGCCTCATCACCATGAACCTGCGTAACCACCGCAAAATCATGGTCGTGGATGGCTCCACCGCCTTCACCGGCGGTATGAACGTCCGACAAGGAAACATGCTCCAGCAAAATCCGGATCATCCCGTGCAGGATCTTCACTTTGAAATCAAAGGCCCCATCGTGGCACAGATTCAACGCGTCTTTGCGGAAGACTGGGCCTTCTGCGCTGGCGAGACGTTGGAAGGTTCGAAATGGTTTCCCCACCTCGATGAAGATGGCACCGCAAGCGCCCTCGGCATCGTGGATGGCCCGGACGAGGACATGGAGGTCATGCCGGCCGCCTTCTTTGCCGCCATCAATGCCGCGAAGCACGAAATCCTCATCGCCACTCCCTATTTCCTACCCACCCCCGTGCTCATCGCCGCGCTGCGACTCGCCGCCATCCGCGGCGTGAAGGTGCGCATCGTAACCCCCGCTCAAAACAACATCCCTTTCGTCTCCTGGGCCTCGCAGACGCTCTACCCGCAGCTCTTGCAAACCGGCTGCCGCATTTTCGAATCCCCGCCGCCCTTTGATCATACGAAGATCTTCCTCATCGACGGCGTGTGGAGCTTCATCGGCTCCACGAACTGGGACCCACGCAGCCTGCGCCTCAATTTCGAGTTCAATGTCGGCTTCTACGACCATCACCTCGCCACCCGACTCCGTGAGCTTGTTCAACACAAACGCTCCCAAAGCCGCGAAGTCACCCGCGAATCCCTCGAAGCCGCTCCCATGCTACACCAGCTCCGCAACGGCTTCGCCCGGCTCTTCATCCCGCTGCTTTGACTAGCGTCAGGGACCTCGCATGAGGTTAACAGGCTGATGTGGCACTCCGTCTGGCGGATGATCATCCTGTCCGCTTACTTCTTCACCACCGGTGTGCTCGGTAGCGAGGAGACATTCAGCGTAAACGGCTTCGCAGGCTGTTTGCCGAGCAGTTGCAGATCAAACCACTCCACCATGCGCTCAGTGTCCTCCGGCATCTCCTGCCAGCCACCGTGGCCTGCGCCTTGTCGGATGACGAGTTCACACACGGTGCCGACGTCATGGCAGCGCTTCAAAAAGCGTTCGGACTGCGTGATGGAGACCTGTGGATCCGCATCGCCATGGACGATGAAGACAGGTGGCTGCTGCTTATGAACCCAGTAGATCGAGGACAACTCCCGTCCGAGTGCCTCGCGACCTTCCGGCGTCGCTGCTTTCGGGCCAAACGCAGCCGCGTAGGCCTCCAGCTTGCCGATGCCGACAGCGTTGTCGCCAGGCTCGAACCAGTTCAGGTAATCGGTAGGCGGGTAAAAGCATGCCACGGCATTTACCGCGCTGCTTTCGCGATCAATCGCGTCAGCCGCCTTCGCATCGCCTGGCCCGCCACGAGTCGCGAGCATCAGGCTGAGGTGACCGCCCGCACTGCTGCCCGTGACTCCGAGCTTCTGCGGGTCCACGCCATACGCTGCGGCATTCGCACGCACAAAACGCACCGCACGATTCAGATCGGCCACGATCTCCTCCACCTGAAACCTCGGCTGCGTGCCATGCACGACGACGAAGGTCGTGTAGCCCGCCTTCGGCCAGCCGCCGTCGCTGATGCCTTTGTGGTTCGATTTCCATCCGCCGCTCACGATCTTGATGATGCCCGCGCCGTTTGGCTCCGACGGTTTGAAGACATCCATCGTCAGCGCCACGCCATCGTGCTTCGTGTAAATGACATCGCGGATGCGTTCCGCCTCTTGGGCGAGCAATGATGTGGTGAGCAGAGAGAGGAAAAGGAGGTGTTTCATGGATAGGTGAGTGAAGACTAAACACCCCAGTGCTGCGCGATCTTCCGCTTCAAGAACTCCACGCTCCTCGCGAGCTGCTCCATGCCATCGACGCCGTCTTCGATGCTGATCCAACCGTTGAAGCCCTTGCTCTTCAGCTCGGTGAAGATGGCATCGTAGTCGTTGAGGCCTTTGCCGATCTCGCCGTGGCGGAGGCGCTTGGCGTAGCCTTGCGCGCCACCTTCTTCTTTGCGAAGGTCTTCGATGGTGCCCTCGGCGAGGTAACGGTCGCTGGCGTGCATGGTGACAACGCGGTGGGAGACACGCTTCAGCAGTTCGATGGGATCTTCACCGGCGAGGTAGGTGTTTGAGGGATCGTAGTTCACGCCGAAGTTGGGGTGGTTCACCGCATCCACGAGCTTGCAGAAGACATCCATCTTCTGTGCGAACTCGGGATACTCCCAGAAGTCATCCTTGTAGTGATTCTCAATGATCAGCGTGATCCCGCGCTCCTGCGCATAAGGCAGGCAGGCCTGGATGGAGTCAGCGGCGAGTTTCACGCCTTCATCCAACGTCAATTCCGGCCGGCGCTGACCGCTGAGCACACGGCAGTAGCTGCCGCCGAGCGTGTGCGTCATGTCGATCCAGCGCTTCTGCTTGGCGATCTCCTTGTCGCGGAAGGCGGCATCGGGGTGCGTGAAGTCAGGCGAGCAGCACATCATGGGGATGACCTTGCCGGTGTCCTCGACCTCCTGGCGAAAGCGCGGCCAGTTTTTCTCATCGGCCATCTCCAGGAAGCCCGCATACCACTCCAGACCCTGCACATCGAGCGTGGAGGCGAGCTGGATCCATTCGGAGACGGTCATCGTCCCTTCTTTGCAAAGGGCGACCATGAAGGCTTTCGGGAAGGCGGCGAGTTGGGGCATGATATCCGATCATAACGAACGCCACCGCCCATTCGCCACGACAAAGTGTGTGCGATTTGCGACCAACCGCCCCCCTCAGCATTCGTAGTTCCCCGCCTGCATCGCTGAGCGAAGCCCTGCGGGCAGGGGGCTTTAGCCCGTCCCTGAAAGCCTCACCCACATCTCACCGGCTCAGCCCACCAATCAGCTCCCGCATAAGTCCAGCCACCTGCCGATGCTCAATCAGCGGAGCAGCCTGTCCGGCATAAAGCGGCAGCAAGCCAGCTTCAGCGAGCCTCACTCCTTCCACTTTCACGGGACGGTTGAAGTCGGCTTGCAGCGGGAAGGGCAAGGCCGGTTCGGCGCTGCTTTCGAGTTCATCCAGCAACGGCGTGCTCGCGAAGCGAGCGAGCCTTCCGGTGAAGCGTCGGCTCAGCCGCGTGCGAGCTGCTGCCGGAGTGAACAAGGCCTCGCGATGCAGCGCCGGGCAGTTCGATTCGTCGCAGGCCAGAAAAGCCGTGCCGATCTGCACCGCGTCCGCACCCAGTTCAAAGGCCGCCCGGATACCGCGAGCCTCGGCGATGCCTCCAGCGGCAATCACGGGCTTGCGCGTGACCTTTCGCACCTGCGGCACCAGAGCGAGCGTGCCAGTGAGAGACTGCTCGGCAGGCCTCAAAAAACTCGGTCGATGTCCTCCAGCCTCCGCACCCGTCGCAACGATTATGTCCACACCGGCCTCATCGAGCGCGGCGGCTTCTTCCAGCGTCGTGGCGGCTCCCACGGTCAAAATGCCGCGTCGGCTGCATTCGCGCAGGATCTCGGCATTCGGAATGCCAAACACGAAACTGAACACTTTGGGCCTCAGTTCGAGAATCACCTCCACCTGCTGCTCAAACGTGAAATCGTCCGGTGGCTCGATGGGCGGTGCTTCAATGCTGAGACGCTCATAAATGGTCCCAAACTGCCGCAACCCGCGCTCATGATGCTCGAATGTCATCACCTCCGCTCCAGGATCATGTCGCGAAACCCAGAGGTTGATGTTGAAGGGCTTCGCGGTGGCCCTTTGCAGATCGCCAATCACCTCCCGCATTTGCCCGGGAGACAAATGATGCGCTCCGAACGAGCCGAGACCGCCCGCATTCGACACCGCCGCCGCGAGACGCACGGACGACAGCCCGCCGCCGAACGGCCCCTGAATGATCGGATGCTCGATGCCCAAGCGGGAGGTGAATGCGTTCATGCTCACTCAGGGAATTGGTTGGTGATCACGGTCTCGCTCATGTCGAGACGATCCCCACGCGGCCACGGCTCCTGCAGGCTTTTGCCAATCGCGATCATGAAGCTGATCACATGGTCCGCAGGCAAACGGATGATCTTGGAGACCGCCTCGGGGTCAAATCCCACCATCGGACAGGTTTCGTAGCCCAGTCCACGCGCAGCGAGCATCAGCGTCATGCCTCCCAGTGCGGTGGAGCGCATGGCCTCATCGCGGGTGAGTTGCTCCTTGCCTGCATAGAAGCCCTTCAAAGCGGGCACCAGAATGTCCTGCACAGGCTGCGGCGCATGGCTCCAGTAGCGCTCCGGCTGATGCTCATGCGCCTTCAAATCCGCGCACATCACCACCAACAGCGAGGCATCCGTCACCTGTGCCTGATCCCAGGCCACGGCGCGAATCTGTCGGCGCAGCTCGGGATCGCGCACGAGCACAAAACGGTAGTTCTGCATGTTAAAGGAGGACGGAGCGAGCCGTGCAAGCTCCATCAGCCTGTCCACATCCGCCTCTGGCATGACGTGGGTGGAATCGTAGTGCTTGATGGAACGTCGGGTTTCGATGGCTTCGAGGATATTCATGAGGTGAGGCCGGGATTTCAGACTGAAGGTTACTTTTGTAAACCATGAGCCTTGCTGCTGGCGATGAATCCGGTATCCAATCAGTAACCACCACGCCGCTTTCCATGGTCCCTCGCCGCAAAAGCAAAGTCGCCCCGCCACCTGCCACCTGTCCGCTGAAGCTTTGCATGAGCTTCCTCGGCGGCGCCTGGACGCCGAACATCATCTGGTATCTCAGCGGCGGTCCTCGCCGATTCAGCGAGCTGAAGCACGATCTTTCCGGCGTATCCGCCAAGATGCTCACTCAGCGTCTGCGGCATCTCGTCGAGATTGGCGTCGTGGAGCGACAGGAACAGCCGAGCTCACCGCCGACCGTCGAATACTCGCTCAGCAGCATCGGTTGCGAATTGAAGCCCGCCATCGAGTCCATCGTCCGCGTCGGGGAGAAGCTGAAACGCCTGCGAAAAATTTGAGTCAACCTTCGAGATGCTTAAGACGAGTCTGCATGCCATCACCCAGCCCCAAGATACTCACCCCACCGCTGGGGCGATGGTTTGAGACCAAGGATCGTGTGTGGGTCACGATCAACGAGCCAGTGGCCGAAGCACCGAAGAGGTAGCGTCAGACTCGTCTGACAACCATTCCGCTGGCGACCTCACTTCACCGGAATCGTGCTCGCATCCTTCGGCGGATTGCGACCGATGAAGGGATGCTGCTCCAAATCGAAGACCTGGCCGCTGATGGGGCCGCATTCGTCGGCGAGGAGCCAGGCGGCGCAGGCAGCGATCTCGTCGGGCCAGAGGATTCGGCCGGCGGGGGCATAGACCTTCGGCAGATCGGCATACCAGTCGTCTTTGAGGCCGTGCGAGCGCTTTCGTTTGGCTTCGTTTTCGGTGAGCACCCAGCCGGGGTTGATTTGATTCACGCGCACGCCGTCCTCGCGCATCAGCGTGTCGCCCAGATTGCGGGTGAGGGTCATGAGAGCGCCTTTGGAGACGCTGTAGGGCATCAAATTGGGCTCGCCGCTCCACGCGTTGACGCTGCCGATGTTGATGACGCTGCCGCGTGATTCGCGGAGATGCGGCAAGGCGGCGCGGATGAGGAGATAAGGCACCACGCAGTTGATCTCGAGCATGCGGCGGAACCATTTGGCATCCGTGTCGTGAATGTTGCCCAGTCCGACCTGCGCGGCGTTGTTCACCACGGCGTCGAGCTGGCCAAAGGCGCTCACGGCTTTCTCGACGAGCAATTGCGGCGCATCTTCCTCCGCGAGGTCTTTGAGCACGAGCACCGCCTTGTCCGCGCCGAGCTCCGCGAGCGTTTCCTGGCCCAGATCGGCCTCCAGGCCGTGGATGAGCACGCGTGCGCCCTCGGCGACACAACGCTTCGCGATGGCTTTGCCGATACCGGTGACGCTGCCGGTGATGAGGATGACTTTGTTGTCGAGTCGCATGTTAAGAGTGTGATTCGGGTTCGTAACCAAAATAGGGATAATCATTCTCAGGCACAAAGTAGACTTCTTCGACGGCTTTTGCTTCTTCACCGGTCGAAAGCGCCGGCAAGGCCAGGCTGGCGATGGTGCCGAGCACGACTTGCCCGGCCGAGCGCCGGTTGAGCATCAGGGATTCGATTTCGGTTTTCATATCAAGCATCGGAAAAGGGCCCTCCATTTTGTTTTGCGAGCGTTTCCCGCACTTTCACGCCATCCAGCGTGCCGACTTCACTCTTCGCCTTCATCGCGAGCGCGGCGGCGGTTCCGGCGGCTTCGCCGAGGGCCATGGCGGTGGCGGTGACGCGGCTGGAGGCGCTGGCTTCGCTGCTGGCGCTGTGGCAGCGGCCAGCGACGAGCAAGTTGCTCACTTTTTGAGGCACGAGCGTGCGATACGAGATGTCGTAGGGCTTCGGTTGGAAGCCGGAGCCGGTGAAGGGCTTATCGACGGAGACTTCCGGCGGATGGATGTCGAGGAACCAGCAGCCCGTGGCAACGGCGTCGTCGTGGCGCGTGGTCTTTTGCAGGTCTTCGAGCGTCAGCACGTTCAGCCCCACGATGCGACGCGTGTCGCGCACGCCGATGTAAGGGCCGCTCATGATGTAGTAGCTGTTTTCAAAGCCGGGCACTTTGGCCTTCCACTCGTTGAAGATCGTCCACGCGTCCTTGCGGCCCTGGATCTCCGCGCGGGTGAAATCGGCGGCGTTTGTCGCATCCGCGGGCACGCGGGTGGCGTGGACGTAGCATTCGTCCTTGGCGAAGGCGAAAATCAGTCCGGGGCCGTAGAAGTTCACGAGGCGGCCTTCCTTGTGGGCCTCGATGAGCACTTTCTTCGCCGCCGGCTTGGTCTCCGGCGTCGGCACGACGTTTCCAATGCGGAAATGCATCGTCAGAGGCATGAGCGGCTTCGACGAGATCGTCGGGCAGCCAGCCCAGTGCGCGATGTCGCCATCACCGGTGCAATCGATGACCTGTTTGGCCTCCACCCGCGTGAGTCCGTCCTTGTTCGCGATGATCACCGCCGCCACGCGACCTTCCTTCACCTCCACATCACAGGCGACGCTGTGGTAGAGCACTTTCAGATTCTCCGAGTGCTGGAGGATCAGTTCATCTGTGAGCACCTTGAAGTGCTCCACATTCGGAATCCACATGCTGCCCCAATACTTCGTCACCAGCTCCGGCGGCAGGTCGTCGATCGACTTTGCGCCCTGTTTCGCGATGCCCAGCCGCTGCAGCAACTCCAACGCGATGCCTTTCACGACAAAGCGCCCGCTCGGCTTGTCGATCAACCCATCAAAGTAAGGCAACCCCACGGTGGTGATGATGCCGCCGGAGAAGCCTGCACGTTCAATCAGGAGCGTCTGCGCCCCATTGCGTGCTGAGGAAAGCGCCGCAGCAATCCCCGCACAGCCGCCGCCACAGACAAGAACATCGGTTTGGATGGTTTTCATGGTGGCCAAGCATAACGAACACGTTCGATTTCATGCCACGACAAAGAGTGTGCGAAATGCGACTACTTCGGCTCCAGATGATCGGGAACGTTGTTGGCATTCACGTCGAGCGTGGCGAGATCGGAGTGGGCTTCACCCAAGAGGCGCAAAACACGCCAGAGATGCATCGCGGCCTCGGCACGGGTGAGTGGGTAGTCGGCACGCTTGAGGCTGTGGTCGGTTCCATCGACGAGACCCTCGGTGACGGGGAGGTGAAGGCGCTTCAGCCAGGCGTGCAGCGTGGCCCACGAGGCAGGTTGATCGGGTGAGAAAGTCTCTGCAAGCGGGGCAAAGTCTCCCCAGCTCACCATGGCCTCGATGAAGGCACGATCTGGATCATCGGCGGGCACATCACGATAGAGCGGCGACATGGTTTTGGGCCAGTCTGGGGCCTGAGGAAGGCTGCGGCAGGTGCGGGCGACGAGACGAGCGAGTTCGCGGCGGATGAGTGGTTTCGAGGGATGGAAGTGAACCTCCTCAGGATGCGGCTGCCAGATGCCGCGAACGGAAAGCATATTCACCGCCTCAAAATGGAGGTCATCTGGCACGAGGTCCTGCCATGGCCACAGCAACATACCAGGGCCTCCACGACCTATGACGAGTGTGTATTGAAGGTTTCGGACATGCTTGAGGCTTGCGACAAGATTTCGCGGCTGGTTTTTCTCACTCAAGCTCATCGCGGCGAGAGTGGCCACGCTCTGACCGACGTGCATCATCTGCCCATGGAGACGCAAGGCAGATTGCACGACGCTGCTGACGCCGATGTTTTTGCCGCAGCCGAGCAGACCATCCATCTCGACGGGAACGAGGCCGCGGAGAGGAAAGGTGGCGCGGTCCGTATCGGTGTGCCAGCCACGGTCTTTCGTGTGGATGAACTGCCAGGGGCCGTTTCGATCCTCGGTGAGGTATTTTCGCCGAGTGGGATGGAAGTCGATGTTGAACTGAAACGCGAAGGCGGCGTCAGAGAGCATCACTTTAGCCCATTTCGGCTCGCGAGTGGTGGCGCGGATGTCCTGCTCGCTCAGCATGCGGAGAGCTTCGAGTCGCAAGCCCTCACGAATGTAAGGTTTGGGCGGGAGATGATCGGCGGTGCCGAATTCATCGGTGAGCTTCAGGTAGCGGAAGGATTGCGGGAAGTCGCCCACGCGGTCATGCACCGCCGTTTGAAGATGATGCAAAACACCAAGCGCATGCTGCTTGGCATCGTTGAAGAGGAGGCGTCGCTGCGCGGGCGTGAGGTGGACGATGTTTTTCTTCGAGGCACCGGGTTCAGAGTTCTCCAAAGCGTCGAGGACACGCTGGGGAAGGTGGCAGAGTGGATAGTCCTGCACGGGGTAGTTGATGAAGGTGGCCTCGGTACCGGACGCGAAGCCATTGTGCCAGCGATCCACGAGGCGGCGGTGCGTGTAGGGGCTGTTTCCGCTGGGCGAGTAAATGCCCGCGCTCATGTCGCTGTCCACCCACGGAGCCAGCTTGTCGAGTGACTGGAAGGAAAGTGGATGGTAGCTGACGGGTCGCGGCACGGTGGCATCTTTTCCGAGCGTCTCGCGAAGCACGACGCAGTAGGAGATGGGGTTCATCTCCTGCTCTCCCGCGTCATCGAAAGCCGCCGGAGCGCTGTCCTCGCCGAAGCGGGACTTTAAATCGGGTCCCGCGCCGTATTTCGCCCCGCTGAGGCGGATCACATCGCCCCAATCCGAGGAATCGAGGGTGAGCGTGGCTTTCACGGTGAGATTAGAAGGATCGGACGGATCGGTCCGATGGAATTGGACGCCGGTGACGGCACCATCCAGGACCGTGACCTTCGATGGCTCCCAACCACGCACGAGTCGCACCTGCCCGGCATATTGACCGAGCCATTGCTCGAAAATCTCGGCGGCGGCTTTTGGCTCGATGGTCTCGGTGCCGCAATAGGCATTGCCGGGGCAGGCCTTGCCATAGGTGGCGGAATTGTGGGCGCGGATGCGCTGGATCATTTCGAGAAACAGGCCGCTGCGGGGGAAGTGCGTGCGCTTGCCGTTCACCACGATCCATTCATCCAGGCAGCCCACGCCCTCGGCGCTGAACTGCCCGCCGAGCCACTCGATGTCATTCACGAGCACGATGCGCTTCACCCCGAGCCTCGCGGCCTGGATGGCGGCGGCGCAGGCGGACTCATTGCCGCCGACGATGAGCAGATCGGTCTCGATGACCTCGGCGGCGAGAAGCGATGGGAAAAGCAAAAGGGCAAAAAAACGGCGCATGAGGCAGGCAAAACGGCCCAGCTTGGCGAATGCAATCAACGAACCACGTTTCCCTGATTGAAGAGCCGGTCATTCGCGCTCCAATGGGTGGCGTCATGAAATGCCCCCTTCTCTTTCTCGCTGTCTTTGCCTCTTCTCTCCCCGCTGCTGACTGGCCGGTGTGGCGTGGGCCGGACAAAACGGGCATCTCGTCGGAAAAACTGGCCGGGACGGAAGTGAAGCCACTTTGGAAGGCGCAAATCGGCATCGGCTTTGCGTCGTTCACGGTGGCGGATGGCCGCGTTTTCACCTCCGGGCATGCGGGTGGCCAAGACACGGTGTTTTGTTTCGACGCGGCATCTGGAAAGGAAGTGTGGAAGCACAGCTACAAGGCCGAGTTGGGCGACAAATACTACGAAGGCGGCACTTCGGCGGGTCCGGTGATCGAAGGCGACAAGGCGTGGCATGTGAGCCGCTGGGGTGATTTGATGTGCTTCGAGGCGGCGACGGGCAAGGTGCTTTGGCAGAAGAACTTCCTCGAAGAAACCGGCGCGGAGATTCCGGAGTGGGGTTTCTCAGGTTCGGTGCTGATTCATGGCGCGAATTTGATCCTCAACATCGGTCAGAACGGCGCGGCGTTTGAAAAGGCCACCGGAAAGCTGGTGTGGAAGTCGGAGGCGGACACAGCGGGCTATTCGACGCCGCAGTTGATCACCGTGAATGGCAAGGAGCAGGTCGTGCTAAGCACACGGCGAGCTTACAAAGGCGTCGATCCCTCCAACGGCACGGTTTTGTGGGAGCACACCTGGAACACGAGCTACGGCGTGAACGCAGCCGATCCCATCCTCAGCGGCACAAAGCTCTTCATCTCCTCCGGCTACAACAAAGGCTGCGCGGTGCTCGATCTGGCCTCCGCGGAGCCTTCTGAGGTCTGGCGCAGCCGTGTGATGAAGAACCAATTCAACTCCTGCGTGCTCATCAATGGTCATCTTTACGGCAGCGACGGCGACTACGACAAACCCAACACATTTAAGTGCATCGATTTCGCCACCGGCACCGAGAAGTGGAGTGCGGCGGATGTGGGCTTTTGCTCGCTGATGGCGGCGGACGGCAAATTGATCGTTTTGAGCGCCAAAGGCGAATTGATCATCGCCAAGGCCGATCCGGCGAAGTTTGAGCCGATCTCCCGCACGAGTATTTTGAGTGGTCGCTGCTGGTCGATGCCGGTTTTGGCGAACGGACGCATCTACGCGCGAAATGCGGCGGGAGATATGGTCTGCGTGAGTGTGAAGTGATGGAAGCCGTCATTCGAGCCGGAGGCTCGGGAGACATGAGCCGGTGGTGCAACCACCGGAGCCATTCGCGTCTCACCACACCATTCGCCGCGCCCCGAAGGGAGCGCGAGAAGAGAACGAATGCATGCGGGCCTGTCGCAGGCTTCTCGCGCCCATCCAGGGTGCGTCATTTACGAATACGAAGGGTGAAATCGCGTCCGGTGGTTTCACCACCGGCTAATATCTTGCGAGCCTTCGGCTCGCGATGAGGATGGCTACGACCCACTGCCCATGACTAAACGATGTCGTTTGGGGCATCGTGGGTGAAGCGCTCGGCGTCGAGCACGGCATTGCAAAAGCCCGGTCCGTGCTTAACCTCCGCCTCATGAACTTGGAACGCATCACCCTTGATCCGACTGTCATGTCCGGAAAGCCCTGCATTCGTGGCATGCGTGTCACCGTGGCGAACGTGCTGCGACAGCTCGCCAACCAGCGCACGGTGCCGCAGATTTTGGAGGCTTACCCCTATCTGGAGTCGGCGGACATTGATGCCTGCCTGGGCTATGCGGCGCTGCGGGTGGATGATGAAGAGCTGGCGCTTTCAGCAGCATGAAGCTGCTGGTGGACATGAACCTGAGTCCAGACTGGGTTCCCCTACTGGCATCTCACGGCTGGGAAGCGCAGCATTGGTCCAACGTCGGGGAGTGTAACGCGCCAGACACGGAATTGATGCGCTGGGCGAGGGAGCACGGGCATGTGGTGCTGACTCAGGACTTGGATTTCCCACAGTTGCTCTATACGACCAAAGACAGCGGCCCCAGCGTGGTGCTGCTGCGGATGGACAATGAATTCGACGCCATAGCTCGGGATCACGTCTGCGCGGCTCTGGCGCTTGCTGAGTCCGATTTGTCCGCTGGTGCCTTGCTCACCATTTCAGACAACCGGGTAAGATTGCGACGGCTGCCTTTTGCTGGTTGACTGCTTTGGGCTAGTCAGGGCATTCCTGCCCCGTGAAAAAGTTGGGCCAGGAATGGCCCCGATACTTCAATTCCCACCGCCCATGGCTTTGTGGATGCGGACCCAGGCAGCGGTGGCGCGGGTGCGACTGAGAACGATGTCGTTTTGGGCGCTGAGGGCGACGCGTTCAGCGTCAAGAACGGTGAGGAAGTCGGCGACGCCGTCTTGATAGCGCTGTCGGGCAAGCGTGGCGGCTTCGCGGGCGCTGGCGGCGCTGGCTTCGAGGTGGCGGAGGCGCTGGCGCTCGCGGTCGTAGCTGGTGAGGGCGTTTTCGACTTCTTCGAGGGCGAGGAGGACGGTCTGTTCGTAGGTCGCGAGAGCGGCGTCGGCACGATGACCGGCGGCTTTGATTTGCTGCCGCACGCGACCGAGGTTCAAGAAGGCCCAACTGAGGCGCGGACCGAGGCTGTAGGCCGGTGAGCCGTATTGATTGAGGCTGGCGAGGGTCTGGCCTTCGAGATTGAGGCGTCCACCGAAGGTGACGCGTGGGAAGAGATCGGCAGTGGCGATGCCGATTCGCGCAGTGGCAGCGGCGAGGGCGTTTTCGGCGATGCGGATGTCGGGGCGCAACCGGAGCAACTCAGCGGGTTTGGCGATAGCGACGTTGGCGGGCACGGAGGGCTGTTTGAGAGCTTTTTGGAGCTGTGAGCGCAGTTCGGAGGGATGGCGACCGCAAAGCACGGCGATGCGATGAATGGCTTTGGCGACGCTTTCCTCGTAAGTGGGGATTTGGGCCTGCGTGGCATTCAAGAGGGCGTTGGCACGGGCGACATCGAGCTGCGTGCCACGTCCACCTTTAAGCGAGGCTTCGGCGATGCGCAGGGCTTCGCTTTGATTGCCGGCGTTTTCCTGCGCGACGTTGAGTTGAGCCTGGGCACCACGAAGTTCGAGGTAGTTGATGGTGACCTCGGCCTGGAGCGTGATGAGAAGGTCCTGCACATTGGCTTCCGCGGCGGCGCTGGTGGCTTTGGCGGCCTTCACGCTGTTTCGCACGCGTCCGAAGAGGTCGAGTTCGTAATCGGCATCGAAACCGGTGCGCCAGGTATCGACAGTGCGGCCACGGAAGGCGGCGTTCATGGAGGCACCGAGCTGCGTGGTTTCGTAAGAGCCGCTGGCGGTGACGGTAGGCGCGAAGTCGAACTGCGCCTCGCGCCACAAGGCACGGGCTTCAAGCAAACGCGATTTGGCGACGGCGAGATTTTTGTTTTGCTCGGTAGCTTGCGCGATGAGGCGGTTCAGCGTGCTGTCGTTGAGTTTGCGCCACCAGGTGGGTGCGGCACGGAGGTTGTTGGAAGCCTTTGAGGCATAATCCGACGGCATCTTCGGCTGAGGCTGGAGAAACTTCGGGCCGACGGTGCAGCTGGACAGCGTGATGAGGAGACCTGCGACTATCCATGAGGTCTCACGCAAAGGCGCAAAGGCGCAAAGATCTGAAATTCTCAGGCCTTTGCGCCTTTGCGCCTTTGCGTGAGAATTCTTCAGCATTGAATGATTAATGAGCTGCATGGGCGGAAGGTAGGGTTTTGGCCAGTCGGCGTTCGACGATGGCGCGAAGGATGACGTAGAAGACGGGGGTGAAGAGCAAACCAAAGACGGTGACGCCGATCATGCCGTAGAAGACGGCGGTGCCGAGGGCCTGGCGCATTTCAGCACCGGCTCCGGTGGCGAGGACGAGCGGGAGCACGCCAAGGATGAAAGCGAAGCTGGTCATCAAAATCGGGCGCAAACGCAGTCGGCTGGCTTCCACAGCGGCTTTGATACGGTCCATGCCGTCGTCTTGGAGCTGCTTGGCGAATTCCACGATGAGGATGGCGTTTTTGGCCGCGAGACCGACGAGCACGACGAGACCGATCTGGGTGAAGATGTTGTTGTCGAGCCCGCGCAGCCACACGCCACCGATGGCGGAAAGCAGACACATAGGTACGATCAAAATGATGGCAATGGGCATGCTCCAGCTTTCATACTGCGCGGCGAGCACGAGGAAGACGAAGATGACGCAGAGCGGGAAAATGTACATCAGCGTGTCACCCGAGAGAATCTGCTGGTAGGTGAGATCGGTCCACTCGATGGCAAAACCAGTGGGCAGGTGATCTTTGGCGAGGCGCTCGATCTTTTCGATCATCTGGCTGGAGCTGATGCCGGGGAGCGTGTTGCCATTGATGTCGGCGGAGTAGTAAAGGTTGTAGCGCTGCACGCGGTCGGCCCCGCCCGTCTTGATGACTTTTACCAAGGCACCGAGCGGCACCATGTCGCCGTTTTGATTGCGGATCTTGATGCGAGAGACGTCGGCGGGGTCTTTGCGGAATTCGTGATCGGCCTGCGCGGTGACCTGATAAGTGCGGCCGAACAAATTGAAGTCGTTCACATAGACGGAGCCGAGATAGACTTGCAGCGCCTCGTTCAGGTCGGCCAACGAGACGCCCATCGTCTTGGCCTGGGCGCGGTTGATCTCGAGTTTGAACTGCGGTGTGCGGGCACGGAAGCCGGTGACGAGGGAGATGAGGCCGGGTTCGTTTTGCGCGGCAGCAAGGAGCTTCTGTGTGGCGGCTTCGAGGGCATCGAGGCCGGCGTTGTTGAGGTCCTGCACCTGGATTTTGAAGCCGCCGGCATTGCCGAGACCGCGCAGTGGCGGCGGTGGCAGCACGAGCACGCGGCCTTCCTGAATGGTGGCGAATTTTTCGCGAATGCTGGCGAGCAGGCGATCGCCTTTCATCTCGGGCGAGGTGCGTTTGGCGAAATCATCGAAGACGAGGAAGGCCGCGCCGACGTTGGGCTGGTTCGCCTGCAACACGGAGGAGTAACCGGAGATGGCGAAGGTGTGCGCGATGCCGGGGATCTGCTGCGCCATGAGGTCCATCTTGCGCACGACGGCGTCGGTGCGCTCAAACGCGGCGGCATCGGGCAACTGAACGAGCACGATGGCGTAACCCATGTCCTGCGAGGGGATGTAGCCGCCGGGGACGGTGTTGAAGACTTTTTGCGTGAGGAAGAGCAGGCCGAAGTA